>CAWCXJ010000015.1:0-23521 GCA_963799485.1 uncultured Trueperaceae bacterium | reverse complement strand
GGTCTTGTACAGCGGGTTTATGTCGGGCCACGATGCGCCCCACTGTTGCAGGATGTACGTTAAAGAGCCGTGCGACTTGTGCTGCCGGTCTGCCGCCTTGCAAGACCATCACAGCAATCTCTTTCTCCTGGTGCGGCTTAAGCTTTTTCCGCCTGCCGCCGGTGCGCCCACTTGCTTTAGCCTCCCTGAGCCCGACCAAGGTACGCTCGCGGATCATCGCTCGCTCGAATTCGGCGAACGCGCCCACCATCTGCATCATCATGCGGCCTGCAGGCGTGGTGGTATCAATCGCTTCAGTGAGACTTTTGAAGCCTGCGCCCTTCGCTTCAATGTGTTCAAGTAAGCTCAGCAGGTCTTTAAGACTCCGGCTCAAGCGGTCGAGCTTCCAAACTAAAACCACATCACCAGGACGGAGTTGCCCTAACAACCGGTGCAGTTCGGGTCTATCCCAACGCCCACCTGAAGCGCGCTCGGTAAAAACCGGCTCTGCTCCCGCTGCGTTAAGTACGCGCTCTTGCGCTTTGGTGTCTTGTTCATCGGTCGAGACTCGAGCGTAGCCAAAAACCATGCTCCATCATTGCACAAACCTGTCGCTTTTTAAGATGGTTTTGCAAGAGGTTTATGCAAGTCGCTTTGGGCGCTTCCCATCGCAACTGAAGAAGCGTTGCATAAAGGTTCGTTTGCGCAAGGCGAGGGGGCCATACATAATGACCTGTGCCTGTTCAATTCCTTACTGATGAACACCGTAGCCGGTACGCGCGTTTCGTCGGTGAGCCGAGCGACGCCCAACCCGCTACTTTCTACTGAGTACAGGTGACTTGGAGCTGATCCGAACCAAAGCGGAAGCTCACACCCAGCTCGGCTTTGCACTCCAGCTCGTGACGGTTCGGTTTCTCGGAGCCCTCTTGGATGAGCCTGACGACGTACCTTTGAACGTGAAGCACTACGTCGCCAGCCAGGCAGGCGTTTCGGCGGCAACTGATTTGAGTGCTTATAAGCAGAGTAAGACGCGCTACCGACATGTTGAGGAGATCAAGGCCCGCTTCGGCTACTGCGACTTCTCCGCCCCAACTATCGGCCTCCCGTTGCTGCGCTTTCTCTACACCAGGGCAACGCTTAGTCCAGAGAGACCAATCCAGCTCTTTGACCTCGCGACCGCTTGGCTAGTCGAACGCAACGTTCTACTTCCTGGCGCGAGCGTACTCGAGCGCCTCATAGCGCGGGTTCGTGAGCGGGCCAATATAGCGTTGTGGGAAAAGCTGGCTCGGTTGCCTAATGGTAAGCAGCGTGAGAAGTTGTTAGCTTTACTCGACACCCCGGAGGGTTCACGGCTGTCTGCCCTCGAACACCTGAAACGCGCCCCCAGGCGCATCAGTGCTCAGGCGCTGCGCGAGGCCGTCTTGCGGGTCGAAAGGATTCGCCAGGTCGGCGTAGGCGAGCTTGACCTCTCAACTTTTCCAAGTGCGCAACTTAAAGCGTTGGCCCGCTACGGCGTCACCTCCTGGGTAGGGACGGTCGCCCAGCTCGCACGCGAGCGTCAAGTCGCGACGCTGCTTGCTTTTACACAGGAGCTGGAGCGTACGGCTACCGACGACGCCTTAGACCTCTTCACGGCCCTCATGAACGACCTTTTGCGTAGCAGCAAGAACGAGGGTAAGCAAACACGGCTTAGAGGACTCAAAGCTTACGACCAGGCGAGCCTTAGGTTGGCGACGGCGGTCGAGGTGGTCTTGGCGGCGCTGGACGACACCGGGCTCAGGAACGACATCTACAACAAGATTCCCAAGAACGAGCTTGCCGCTGCGCTCCACACCGTTCACACGCACGCCAGACCGCCAGAGGACAACTTCGAAGCCGAACTGATGGCGAAGTATCTGAGCGTGCGGCGTTTCCAGCAGGTAATGCTCAGGGGACTCACCTTCATCAGCAACGATGCTGGCGTTTTTGTGCTGGACGCGCTCGAGTTCTTGAACGAGATCGAGGGTAGGCGTAACCCGCTTCTCGACGACGCGCCCAAGCGCATCATCACCCAGGGCTGGCGGCACGTTTACCAAGAAAAGGGCAAGATCGATAGGCGCGCCTACACGCTTTGTGCAATGGACGCATTACAGGACGCGCTGGGGCGCAGCGATGTGTTTGTTACAAAGAGTAAGCGCTATCAAGATCCGACTGCGCAGCTTTTATCAGGCGAGGCGTGGCAGCACGTTCGCTCAGACGTCTGCCGCACTTTAGACCTGCGTCTCGAGCCGGACGGAAGCCTGACCCGTTTAGGACACGACTTGGACGAGGCGTACCGGCGCGCCGCCGAAGCCTTGCCTCGGCATGAACACGTGCATATCGAAACCGTAGACGGCAAGCAGAAGCTGATGTGGGCGCGCCTAGACAGGCTCGAAGAGCCGCCATCATTGCCCCGGCGTCGTGAGCAGACCGGCAACATGATGCCTAAAGTCGACCTCCCGGAAGTGCTTCTGGAGATAGCCGCCAAAACGGGCTTTGCCGAAGCCTTTACTCACATCAGCGCAGGGGACGTTCGTATGCCCGACCTCCGGTATGCCCGACCTCCGTATCAGTGTCTGCGCTGTACTACTCGCCGAAGCCTGCAACCTTGGTTTAGAGTCGTTGGTCGATGAAGACAGACCCGCCCTGACCCGCGACCGACTCTCGTACGTCCAGCAGAACTACCTCCGCTTCGACACCCTAACGGCTGCCAATGCCCGGCTCGTGGACTATCAAGCGAGGTTGCCGTTAGCCCGAATCTGGGGTGGCGGCGACGTTGCCAGCGTGGACGGGCTCCGCTTCGTGGTGCCCATCCGCACGGTGAACGCGGGGCCGAATCCTAAGTACTTCGGCTGGGGCCGGGGGATCACCTATATCAACATGGTGAGCGATCAGTTTACAGGTCTACACGGCGTAGTCGTGCCCGGCACCTTGCGAGACTCTCTACATATTCTGGACGGACTCTTAGAACAGCAGACGAGTCTGGAACCCGTTGAAGTCATCGCCGATACAGCGGGGTATAGCGACCCTGTGTTCGGACTGTTCTGGCTGCTCGGCTACCAGTTCAGCCCCGCGCTAGCTGATCTGAGCGACATGCGGCTGTGGCGGCTGGATAAGGTAGCGGACTACGGCGTACTGAACACCATCTCTCATAACCGGGTTGACCTCAAACATACCCGTGAGAACTGGAGCGACCTCCTGCGCGTCGCGGGCTCCTTGAAGCTGGGCACGCTGCGCGCTTCGGACTTCATGCGCACGCTCATCAAGGGCAACCGACCCGCTTCTTCGCTCCAGAAAGCGCTCGCCGAACTCGGTAAGATACCCAAGACCTTGTTTATGCTGGCACTCATTACCGACGAAGGCTACCGACGGCGCATTCTCGTACAGCGCAACCGCCACGAGGGTCGGCATCGACTCGCCCGGACGATGTTCTACGGCGGGCGCGGACAGGTGAGAAAAGCGTACCGGGAGGGGCAAGAGGATCAACTCGGAACACTCGGTTTGGTACTCAACATAGTCACGTTATTCAACACCATCTATCTCGGCGAGGCGCTAGCGGAGTTGGAGCGGCAGGGTGACAGGGTCAGTTTAGCGGACACCAGTAGGCTCACGCCGCTGCTGCACGCGCACATCAACTTCACCGGGCGCTACCACTTCGCGCTGCCTAGAGCGGTTGAGCAGGGCGAGTTGCGCCCGTTGAGGGAGCCGACGGGTCGTTAGACCGTTCGGAACGGGCTTACTACCTTTTTCATGAGAGTCCATGTCCAATTCCTGTTCCGGTAGTTGTTAAAGCCCAGCCCTTTCGGACGGAGAGCCCGTGCTGGCTCCCGGCGACCCCGAGCGCCCAGTGCAGTTCACCGACGTGCGCGACCTGGCGGCGTGGCTTGTCCGCTCGCTCGACCCAGCCGGGGCGTCGCCGCTGACCGGCGTCTACAACGCGGTAGGGCCGGGGCGGGAGGAGTCCCTAAAAAACGTTCTTGGCGCTTGCTTGCGGGCTGCTAAAGACGTTAACAGCACCCAAACAGACATCGAGTTTGTCTGGGCAGACGAAAACTTTTTGCGCGAAGAGCTCGCCCAAGTCGAAGAAGAGGCGCGGCCGCTTTGGTTCCCGGAAGACCAAATCCCTTTTGCCCGTGTGGACAGCTCGAAGGCGCTCGCCAAGGGGCTTCGTTTTCGCTCCAGCTACGAAACAGCAAAAGACACCCTGCTCTGGCGAAAAACGCAGGATGAACCGCGACTTAGCCCACACTATGGCACAGGTTGCCGGGGCGGGGCTCGAGAACGACCTAGCGAGTTACGACGCGCGCGCTACGACCTCAGAGCTACTAGCCCGGTTCAGCAAGCTCGAGCAGCTCATGGCAAGCCGCGAGGTCAGGCTAGGGCAGCTCGAGCGCCGTCCTAGTGCCGCACCGGTAGCGCCGCAGACCGTGGCTAAAGCGAGCGGGTCAAAACGCAAACGAACACCGGAGGAGGTCAAAGCCGACCTTTTGTCGCAAATCCACGCCTATTGTGACTCCGCAACGACCGTCGGGCAGCTCAGCTCTATGCTCGAGGCCGGTCAGGTGCGTGAGGTGCAAGCGGCTGTAGCCTCGGCAAAACGGGCGCACGACGCACAACGAATCTCGAGCGAACGTAAACGGTTTTAGGCGACAACGTCACAAAACAGAGGGCCGCACTGTTCTCAAGACGCGGCCCCTAAGCTTGTCCGCCTCGGAGACCGGACGCTGTTAGGGTAGCGGGGCTAGGGGGGACTCGAGTTAGAACAGTTTGACCAATTAAGAATACTGCTCAGAACTGATTAGCGCCTGGCTAATCGCTTGATCTAAAAGACCTAGTGCACGACTGGCTGTGCTTCCACTGGCGTATGACGAACTATGCCCTAAAGTGATTCCGTCGCAAGTCTGAATTGCATACCGCCATCTTTGGTTAACCTTTAATTTTTCAAAGTGCAAGCTTTTGTTAATCGCAAGCTCGTGCATGGTATCCCAGCAGTTCACTACATCCTTTTCGTTGGAAAAAGGTTTTGTTTTAAGGATAGGGCGTCCGTTCTTTGCCTTCAGAACACCACAAAATTGAGTATCCGAGGATACGGGTGTACTCTCAATAAGAAAACAGTAGATCGTAGACCTAGAAGCCCGTCTCGTACGGGGTCTCCCACCTCTAGCACCATTTTCCCGTGCCGTTTTACGCTTAACTGCGGTTTGAGCTTTTCCCCCCTGCGCACCTATGGCACGCATCCACTTTTTAGTACCGTATATTCCACTAACAAGCTCAGGTACAAGAACATCAGCGTCTAAATCTTCCCAATGCAGACCTAGACCACCCATGACTATCTGTATGTCGCTAAGCGCCTCATCGCCAGCGCCGGAAAGTCCCTGTATCTGATCAACGGGAAAGGCTAACTCTTCTCCGCTTGGGAGAGTAAGCAAAAGCTCGCGCGTTGCACTTAAAAACCTTGCCTCAAGTGCAAGAGGCCCCTTACGGAGCTTTTCCTCACCCGCTGCACGCGCTCGCCTGATCTGTTTTTCTAGCGTCACGTCTAGCATTAATCGTCTCCATGCATTTTGAGCCATTCTGCCATGTACTGCTTCTGTTTGCTGGAAGTAAGCGCGAGAGCTTGTCTAATTACCCTCTTGCCGATTGGACCGTAAAACTCACGAATTTCGGGCTCACCTCCCTCTCCGACTAGGTTTATAACTATCTCTCCTTGACTGGTACGGATGTGGACATGTGCAGGTTCATGATCAGCGGGATAGATAACTACTTTGAAAGGGCCATTGTTGTCGATAGTAGGCAAATCTCAGCTCCATATAGCCACAGTACTGACATTACCACATCGCTTGGGTTTTTGCTTTATATTTTTGCACACAGTATTTTAAATTGCATCGACTGAAGGATCGGCGTCACTGTTTAGGCTTTAGTAACCTCGAGTGCTAGTAGAAAAGGGGTAAAAGATGAGAGAAGATAGGTCATGCGAGCCGTTGATCTTCTCTCAAAGCATAATGTAACAGACCTTTTCACAATCGTATATGTCCTGATAGACGACTATCTACAAGCCTCAGAACGCTTAGGACGCTTCAAGTTGCCTAAAAAGCGCCAACAAAAATCCAGCTACGCCGAGTTGCTCACCATTGTTCTGGTCGGCGAGATACTTCAGCAGAAAAATCAAGGCTTGTGGTACTTGCTGGTGCAGCGTGAATACGGCGCTTTGTTCCCCGACCTGCCTCATATCACACGTTTTTACCGAGTGAGCCGTAACTTCGAACGCATCTATGCGGACTTAGCTATGCTGATTGCTCAGCATGATGGGGTGTAGCTGGTCGACTCCAAGCCGCTGCCTATCTGCAAGGGTGTTCGCTACCCAAGACCAAGAAGGATGACCGAAGCTACCTCTGGACGCGGTGGGGCAACCAAACGCTTCTACGGCTTTAAACTTCACGCCGTTTGCACGGGTCAGGGTGCTAGCTGTCGTTTTGCCATCGTGCCAGCCAATGAAAGTGATGTCACCGTGGGCAAGTGCCTCTTGGACGCTTCTGGCGATGACCTAAACAGCAGCATCGGCGACAAAGGCTATCGGGGTTTAGGCATCTACACCCCACCCAAGCAAAACGCCAAAGAACCCGGCTGCTGGTGTGATGACGTGACCCCCGAAACCTGAGCCAAGCGGAATGTGAGTCAGGCTGAGAGGAATGGCCATGCGAAAGACTCATACCCCCGAGCAGATCATCGACATTCTCCGCAACGTCGAGAAGGCAACTAACCAGGGAAAGACGGCGGCGGAGGCGTGTCGCACCCTCGGTATCAGTGAGTGGAGCTTTTACCGCTGGCGGCAAAAGTACGGTGGCATGGGGAAAAGCGATGCTAAGCAGTTAAGAGAGCTGGAGAAGGAAAACGCCCGGCTGAAGAAACTGCTGGCGGAGAAGGACCTTGATAACGATATTCTTAAGGAGGCACTAAAAACAAAGTTCTAACGCCCAGAACGCGCCGTGACGCTGTAACTCATGTCCGGCGCGAACTGGGCGTGAGCGAACGGCGGATCTGCCGAGTACTTGGGCAAGTTAGGAGTACGCAGCGATATCAGCCCCTACGGATAGAGAAGGACAAAGTGCTGGTTAAACGCTTGCACGAACTAGCTTTGGAACATCCCCGTTACGGCTATCGGCGGATCACCGCCAAGCTTAACGAAGAACACTGGCACGTGAACCGTAAGAGAGTTCAGCGGCTATGGCGGGCTGAAGGACTAAAGGTGCCAAGCCGGACGCATAAACGAACCCGTTTGGGTAATGGCGAGAACGCCTGCCACCGGCGTAAACCAGAATACGCCCATCATGTTTGGGCGCTTGACTTCATCATGGACACGACTTTAAGTGGCGGACGGCTCAAGTTCTTAACGGTCATTGACGAGTTCTCTCGCTCCTGTTTAAGTATTAAGGTCGAGCGCAATATGACCAGCCATAACGTTGTAACCGAACTCGAGCGTCTTATCACCCTGCACGGAGCGCCCAGCTTCATCCGCTGTGATAACGGCCCCGAGTTCATCGCCCAAACACTGCAAAAGTTCGTCACCGACGCTACCATCAAAACGCTTTACATCGACCCCGGCTCACCCTGGCAAATTCAGCGCAGCGCCGAGGCTTTGCCGTACGGTTACTGTGAAAGCTTCAACAGCCGTTTCCGGGATGAACTCTTGAACCTGGAAGTATTTACCTCTACCCCCGAAGCCCGTGTACTAAGCGAAAAGTGGCGGCAAGACTATAACGAACACCGACCTCACGGAGCACTTGGCTACCGGACACCCCAAGCTGTCTTGGCAGAAGCCCTCGAAACAGGTAAGCTACACCTGCCTAGACTCACATCCGAAATGGCCCAAGCTTAGGGATCCCCTCAAGTCCACGTCACCGTCGATGCGCTAGGCAATCCGCTACGGCTGCTTTTAACTGCGGGTCAAGTCCATGAAGCACCTTATGCTAAAGCGTTACTCGAAGGTTATGAAGCCGAGTTTGTGCTGGGCGACAAAGCCTATGACGCCCAGCATAGCCGCGACACCATCACCGCGCTGAGTGCAGAAGCGGTTATCCCACCCAAGCAAAACCGCAAAGAGCAACCTGAGTACGACCAAGAGCTGTACAAAGAGCGGCACCTCACCGAGTGCTTTATCGGCAAGCTCAAATACTATAGGCGTTGCTTCTCTCGCTTCGATAAGCTTGCTCGCAACTACCTTGGCTTCTTACACTTCGCTTCGGTACTCATCTGGCTGCGGTGAAATGTCAACAGAACCTAGGCGAAAACGGTAAAAACAAAAAGGCGGCGCTCATTGCCTGTATGGGCATGCTCCTCAGAATTGTTCATGCTGTGCTGGTTCATTACCGTCCATTCGATCCTGCTTGCAATCCTTGACTTTTAACACAGCATCTCTAGTGAAGACCTACGGGGAGCGTTGTCGCTGAAGCATTGTCTCTACGCGCAGTCGGTTTTCGGGAGCCTTGACTTTTGCGAGCATCGTAGTTTGAGGTAGTAAGTGCTGTTTGATATTCGCTTTTTGAGGTAAAACTCGCTAAGCTCTCATACAGCTAACGACAGAAACCGCCTTGCAAGTGATTTTTAGCATGCGTGACCACCGTATAAGAGTTTTGCGTGTAAGAGTTTTGTAAGTGTAGCCAGACTATCTTGGGGGTTATGACTACCATGCTAAGCAAACCGTCATCAAGTATTGCTACGCTCGCCGGGTTCGCCGAACCGCGCGCTCAGCTTGTTGTCGAGCTGACCCGGCTCGCTCTCTCTGCGCCCGACATCCCCAACGCAGTTATGCCTGTACTCGCGGCTCTTGTCGAGCGCACCGCCGCTGTAGGCTCAGCGTATTTCCAAGCTGGCGACGGGATGTTCAGAGCACGCTCGGCAACGGGCGAGATGCCCGAAGGCCCGGTGATGGACGCAATTCTAGCGCACGGTTTGCCGAACGACACGCCGCTGATGCGGGCGCTCGAGACGAGCAGCACCCCGCTTTTTTTCGATGATACCCACGCTGCACCCGAAGCCACCGGATTTCCCGAGCTGGGCGTTGCCAGCCTCGCCGCCGCACCCGTACAAAGCCGCGACGGAACGCTTTTGGGCGCTTTTTTGATGCACACGTTTGAGACGCACATCTGGAGTCAAAGAGAATGCGACCTTTTTGGCGTAGTAGCGACCACCCTCGCCGCCCTCGCCGCCCGCTTGGTTGCCGAAGAACAAGCCGTGGCAGAAAAAGAACGCGCGTTGCAAGCCAAGGAAGGTGCGATTAAAGCCCTGGGTGTCGCCGTCGAGAGCCGCGACTCGGAGGTCAAAGGCCATACCGACCGTGTAACCGAGCTTGCTCTCGGCGTCGGGAAAGCGCTTGCCCTAGAGACCGAACAGCTCGAGGCGCTGCGTTGGGGCGCGTATCTGCACGACCTCGGCAAAGTTGCAACGCCCGACGCGATTTTACACAAACCGGGCAAACTCTCGTCCGACGAATGGCAAGTGATGCGCCGCCACGTCGAGGCAGGGTACAATGTTGCTTTGCAACTCCCGTTTCTGCCGAAAGAAACGCTCGAGACCATTCTCTATCATCATGAACGCTGGGACGGAACAGGTTACCCGCACGGCCTGGCAGCCACGGAGATTCCGCTCACCGCTCGTATTTTTAGCGTGTGCGATGTTTACGACGCCCTTACCTCGGTGCGCCCCTACAAAAACGCCTGGAGCCGTAAAGACGCGCTCGCTGAAATTCAAGCGCAAGCCGGACGGCAGTTCGACCCGGTAGTGGTAGCGGCTTTCGTATCGTTTCAAACCCAAGTCGCAAAAATGTAGGCCGCAACGCGAACCGTTCTTGGTAGCGTGTTTTGGCAATCCCAATCTGTGCTGCGACAAAAATTCTAGCGTGCGCTCAGGTCGAGCCTGCGCTCGAGCCGCCTGCTGTAAAGCGACAAGGGGTAACACAGCACGAAGTAAATTTTTTGGTGACGGGGTGCAAGCACACTTGGCGACTTCTCGAGTCCTCAAAATCGCACCTTTCGCCTTTACCGGGCTTTTCTAGGGTAATTTAGACCGATGATACCGCGCTACAGCACCCCCGAAATGACCGCCTTGTGGAGCGAGACCAGGCGCTACCAAACCTGGCTCACCGTCGAACTCGCCGCCACCCGGGCGTGGGAAGCGCTCGGCGACGTTCCCGCAGGCACCGCCGACGCCTTGCAAGACAAAGCCGACGCCGCGCCGCTGGACGACGCTTTCGCCGTAAAAGTTGCCGAACTAGAAGCCCAGACCCGTCACGATATCGTGGCGTTTACGCGGGCGCTCACTGAACGGTTTGGTGATCCCGCCCGTTTTATCCACCTGGGTCTGACGAGTACCGACGTGGTAGATTCGGCGCAAAACCTCGTGCTGCGTGAAGCTTTGACGCTCATTTTAGCCGACGCGCAAGGTTTAGCCGACGCACTCAGAGAAAAAGCCGTCATGTATAAACACACGCCCTGCATCGGGCGCACGCACGGCGTTCACGCCGAACCGATGACCTTCGGGCTTAAATTCTTGAACTTTTACGCCGCGTTGCAGCGGGACACAGAGCGGTTGGGACGAGCCAAAGACGCAATCTCTGTTTTGATGCTTTCAGGTTCGGTCGGGACTTACGCACACGTGCCGCCGGAAATCGAAGTAAGGGTTGCTGAAACCCTCGGCCTCGAGCCCGACCCGGTAACGAATCAGACCGTCGCCCGCGACCGGCACGCCGAGGTGCTAAGCGCGCTGGCGATTTTCGGGACGACTTTAGAGCGTATCGCGCTGGAAATCCGTCACCTGCAGCGGAGCGAAGTCCGTGAGGCGCAAGAGGGTTTTGCGGCGGGGCAGACCGGCAGTTCATCCATGCCGCACAAAAAAAATCCGATTGCCACGGAAAACATCACCGGGATTGCGCGGCTTTTGCGGAGTAATCTGCAAGCGGGGCTCGAGAACGTCGCCTTATGGCACGAACGCGACATCTCGCATTCAGCCGCCGAACGCGTCATTTTGCCCGACAGCACGACCCTGGCGAGTTACGCCTGCCGCCGTTTGACCCGGGTCGTCCGTGACCTGATTGTCTACCCGGAGGCGATGCTTACAAACATGGACGCGCTCAACGGCCTCGTGTATTCGCAGCGGGTGCTGCACAAGCTCATCGAAGCGGGGCTGATGCGCGAGCGAGCTTACGACATTGTGCAGCGGGCGTCTTTAACGACGTGGGAGACGGGTGAGCATTTACGGGCTGTGCTTGCCAAAGACCCCGAAATTACGCTCAGCGCCGAACAGTTGGCAGATGCGTTTGACCCGGCGTGGTATCTGCAGCAGGTAGATGCGGTTTACGGGCGGTTTGAGCTGTAAAGGAGCGGTTACGGCTCGCAGAAAAATCCACAAGCGCCAAGGAACCCTTAACCTGCTATAGTCAGGCCGTGATCGGGGTTCCTGAAAAACACGCGCAGCGTTACGAGGGCAAGGCTAAAAAGGTCTACGCCACGAGCGACGCCGGACTTTACATCGTCGAGTATAAAGACGACGCGACCGCCTTTAACGCGCAAAAACGCGGGCAGATTGCCGGCAAGGGGGCGGTCAACAACGCCGTCTCGAGCAAAGTGTTCGGGCTCCTGGAAAAGCAGGGCGTCAAAACGCATTTTGTGCAAAAATTGAGTGAACGTGAGCAACTCGTCCGCGCCGTAAAGATTATTCCGCTCGAGGTCGTCGTGCGCCCCTACGCCGCCGGGTCGTTCGCCAAGCGTTACGGGACCGAAGAGGGCGGCAAGCTCATACCGACGGTGCTCGAGTGGTGCTACAAGTCCGACCACCTCGGCGACCCGCCCTTAAACGACGATACGGCGTTGGCGCTCGGCTTGGCAAACAAGCGTGAACTCGCGGAACTGCGGCAACAGGCGCTTGAAATCAACGAACTTTTAACCGAGATGTTCGGGCGCGTCGGTCTTAGACTAGTTGACTTCAAGCTCGAGTTCGGTCTTTTGGCCACGGGTGAAATCGTTCTGGCCGACGAAATCAGCCCCGATACCTGCCGGTTGTGGGACTTTGAAACGAACGAGCGTTTGGACAAAGACCGTTTTCGCCGCGACCTGGGCGGCGTCGAAGCAGCCTATCGAGAGGTCGCGCGGCGGGTTTTGGAAAGGCTGTAGATGACGGACTATCACGCTGAAATCAAAGTGATGTTAAAACGTTCTATCCTCGACCCGCAGGGCCGCGCGGTCGAAACGACGCTCCACCGTTTGGGAACGAAAAACGTTACAAACGTGCGTATCGGCAAGCACCTGACGCTGACCCTTTCAGGTGAACGTGCCGAGGTCGAGGCGCAACTAGAACGGCTTATCGAACAAGTGCTCAGCAATCCGGTGATGGAACACGCGAGCTATACCCTGACGGAGCTGGCGACAACAGAATAAATGGTTGTCTGGGTTCTACTCTTGCTTGCCCTCTGGCTCCTTTTGTGGGAACCCCGGCGGCTACCCGACGTGACGCCCAAAAAGACGCTGCTTTTGGGACACCGGGGCGTTCGTGGCAGCTTGCCGGAAAACAGTATGCCCGCGTTTGAAGCGGCGTTCGGCGCCGGGCTGGACGGACTCGAGACCGACGTGCAGCGTACCCGCGACGGCGAACTGGTACTCTATCACGACTTTTTCTTGCCGGATGGACGCCGCCTGACCCGCCTCAGCTACGCCGAACTCCGCCGGGCCGACCCGAACATCCCGACCCTTGAAGACCTCAGCACACTGGTGCGCTGCCATCCGGGAAAGCTGCTGAACTTGGAGCTAAAAACCGCAGGCTGGCGCACGAGCGGCCTCGAGCGCGCCGTAGCCAAAGCCCTCGAGACCTGTGGGGCGGAAGGCCGGGTGCTGGTCTCGAGCTTTAATCCGGTGTCGCTTTTGCGGCTGCGCCTCTACTATCCTGAGCTTCGCGTCGCCCTGCTCTACAGCGAAGACGGCCCCCGCTGGCTCCGCAGCAACGCTGCCGCCAAACTTTTCGCACGGGTCTTACACATGGACGCGCTGCACCCGCATTACCGGCTTGTCGGCAAAGACTTGACGCGCTGGGCGCACCGGCGCGGCGTGATGCTCAACACCTGGACGGTCAACGATCCGGGAGATGTGAAACTCCTTACCCTCCAAGGTGTGAACGGTCTTATGGCGGACGATCCGGCGGCGCTTAAAGATGCGTACAAGGAGGCCATGTGGAGCCTGAACGAAACAAGTCGAACCCTGCCGGGGTAGCTGTCGGGGCCGGACGGTTGGTGCTGGCCGTCGATGACGAACCCGCGATTCGCAAACTGCTCGAGCTGACCCTCGCCGCCGCCGACTTCGCTGTGCTGAGCTTTGGGCACCCGCGAGACGCGTTAGAAGAACTGCATAACGGTCTACATCCCGACGTGATCTTGTCCGACGTGACGATGCCGGGGATGAACGGTTTCGAGTTTTGCGAGGCGGTGCGCGAACTGCCGGGGTTGCAGGGGGTTCCCTTTTTATTTTTGACCGCCCTGCATGAACGCGCCCACATGCGCCGCGGCATGTCGCTCGGCGCGGACGATTACCTGACCAAGCCCTTCGACCGTCATGAACTTGTCGGCGCGGTCGAAGGGCGTATCGCGCGCTTTGCCGAGATTCGCACGCCTGTGACCGGCAAATTGCACGTGCACGGTTTCGGCGCGCCGCTTATCGAAAAGGGCCGTCGCCGCCTCGAGTGGGACTCCTTAAAGGCGCTCGAGCTGCTTTTTTACCTTTTAGAACACCGCGGCGGGGCCAGCACCTTCGAGGTCGCCGAGGCGCTCTGGCCCGGCAAAACCGAAGCCAAGGCGAGCAGTTCGTTTCATACGACGCTCTACCGGCTGCGTAAAGCCGTCGGCGGCGAGATTGTACAATCTGCAAGCCGCCGTTACTATCTGCACAGCGGTTTCAAGGTCGATTACGACGTCGAGCACTACCGGACGGTTGCCGCACGTGCGCGCTCGAGCCGGAGCCTGGAGAACTACGAACGCGCCGCCGAGCTCTACCGCGCCGACTTTTTGCTCGGCGTCGATTCGGACTGGGCCGAAGATATCCGTCTGGATTTGCACACCGCGCATTTGGAGCTGCTTGTCTGCGCCGCCGAAAGCGCCGCCGAAAGCGGTCATTACGAGAGCGCCATCCGTTTTTACGGCGCGATTACCGAGCACGAACCCTACAGTGAAAGCGCCTGGGAAGCCCTCGCCGAGCTTTGGGAGCGGCGCGGGCACGCCGCGAGAGCCGCCGAGGTACGCGGGCGCTTTCAAACCTTGATGAACGATTTTTAACGCCTCTCGAGTGCTCTAGTCAAATGAGAAGCCGGTTGCATGGCGTAAAAAATGGAAGGCAGAAGGGAGGATAGAGGTATCCTGAGTTCTCCCTTCTTAGACTCTTTCTGCTTTTCTAACATTGTTCAAGCTGCCGATATCACTGCCAGCGTACAACGAGACACACAGACGAGTTTGCCGTCTTCGTCTCTAATTTCGACGCTCCAGAGCTGCGTCGTCCGGCCCTGATGTAGGGGTGTTCCAACCGCTGTGAGCGTCCCGTCCTCTTTGGCGCGCAGGTGGTTGGCGTTAATCTCGAGGCCTACGACGCGACGACCTTGGCCCACGCTGACCGACCCGCCGACCGACGCGACCGTTTCAGCGAGCGCGACCGACGCGCCGCCGTGCAAGATACCGAAGGGTTGGTGAACCCGTCCGGAAACGGGCATCGTCGCCTCGACGCGTTCCGGGGTAGCGAGCGTAACGTCGATACCAAGCGCCTCCATAAGCGTTTTTGGTTCTTCAAAGCCGGTGTTTGACATTGTTCAGAATATCCTGTTCAGAATATCCTGTTCAGGGTACCCCGGTAGAGGGGTCGGGCTCGAGTCTTACGCCAGCAATTTGACGTTACCACCTTGGAAGCTGCTTGCCGGTCGGTGAAACGTTTGCTCGAGGATGTTAAACTAGCCTCAGCCAAGCGGGAGGTGACATAACCGCTCTTATGATTACCAAGGAGCCGTTATGCCCGTAGTTCGTACACCCCTCTTTTATCTTCTTTGGACGACCCTACCCCAGCTGCTCTGCTGGGCGCTCCTCTGGGTCGCGCGCACCTCTCAGGGCGTTGCCGCAGCAGAAGCGCTCCCGCTCATCGTCCTGATCCTGGTCGGGCTGCTTTTTGTAAGCGGTTCGTACCGTCTGGGCCAGCAGCTGACGCCGCGTAGCAAACCGTTAGTGCTGGGCGCTGCGCTGATACTTAATCTGCTTTTAGCATGGGCTTTGCCGTTGCCATTTATTTTCTTCGTCGCGCCAGTGGTCGCCGTTCTCTCCGGCGAGGTCTACCGCGTTTTTGGAAGCTCTGCGCCGATGCTCGCGGCGATGAGCGTCTACATCGTGTGTACGCTCCTGGCAAACTTTACCTTCGATTCGTTTTTGGACTTGCCCTTTTACGGTCAGCTTTCGGTCGGAACGCTTTTTTTCGGGGTGACCTTTACGCAGCGCGACCGCGTTCACGGGTTCGGCAAAACGCGCGCCTATCAGATGATCGCGGTTGCCGCCGGTGCAAACCTGGCGCTCTCGGCGTACCTAGGGATTCCGCTGCGGTTTTTGCTCGCCGGGTTTCTCGCTATTTTGGTCTCCGAAACAGCCGATACCGAAGTTTACGGCAGGCTGATGCAGCGCCGCTGGCTGACCCGCGTGCTGACCTCGAACGCCTTTAGCATCCCGCTCGATTCGGTGACGTTTACGGCGATTGCCTTTGCCGGAACCTTGAGCGTCGCCACGATGGGCGAAATCGTCTTTGCCGATATTCTGGCTAAAACTGTAGTGGGTTTTCTGGCAGCGGCGCATGTATTTCGGCGCGGCGCAGCACGTACCGCGTCCGCCGCTTCCTAATCCGCCTCAAAGCACACTTTAAGCGGGCTTACGGTCGTTTGGGACGCCTTTCTTTAGGATGCGTTCAGGGACAGCGGAGAACGGGTGAGTTATGGCAGACAGCGAAAGCAGCACCGTGGTGGAAAAAGAAAAGGTTTCGTTCGTCGACCTCGGGATGGCGCTTTACGAGCGTTTAACCGGGCGCGGCGCAGCGATTAACTACGAATTTGAAAACATGGAGGTCGAGGTGCCGCGCGATACCGGCCCCGACGCGCCGCGCGCCACCTGGAAACTCAGCGGCAAACTGCGTATCACGACCGACGAACCGGGTAGTCCGAACCGTCCGGGCTGAGCGCGGTGGCGCTTTTTGTCGAGGCCGACTTGGGGCTCGTTATCGACGGACAACCCGCAACGCTTGCGGGTTCCGGCAGCGTGCTGCGGCTTACGCTCAGCACGCCCCGGACGCTGCGCGCTCTGCGGCAGGTGAGCCTGCCCAACATCACCACGATGAACGGACGTGCGCCGAATTTTACGGACGTACCGGGAGTGCTGGCGTCGCAAGGGTTGACCCTCGAGGTCGCCGACCAAAAAGGCTTGTTGCTGATTTTGGGGCGCGGCGCTGAGGGCAAATCGCTGAGCCTACCGGGATTCGGGAAGCTTGAGCATCTCAAACTAGGGAGTAGGAGCGCCATGCTGCGGTTGCTGCAGGGTATCTAGAATAACTTTAGAAGCCCAGATGCGCCGTGTCATTGACGGCTTGCAGCACTGTACCCTGTTTACCGACAGCCACGCGCGTAAGGCTGCCGGTCTGAACGGCGAAACGCCACGCCGCCCCTTCAGGCAACCCGGTAAAGCTGTAGAGAAGCGCGCGTATCGCGCCGCCATGCGTAAACGCCGCGACACGGCCCGACGTGGGCAACTCGGCAAGCCACGCCGAGGTTCGCGCCAGCACGTCTTCGTAGGACTCACCGCCGGGGGCACGCTCCCGGTAGGGGTCTTTGCGCCAGGCTTGCAGCGCGCGGGCGTCCTCGCCGGTCAGTTTGTCCCAGTGTTTACCCTCCCACGCGCCGAAGTCGACCTCGCGGAGACGGGGCTCGAGCCGCACCTCCGCAGCCGGGAGCGCCAGCCGCGCGGTGTAACGGGCGCGCGTCAGGTCGGACGCGTACACCTCGTTAAAGGGGACGTTCGCCAGCCGCTCTGCCAAGAGTTCAGCCTGCTGAATCCCGAACTCGGACAGCGGCGGGTCGCCCTGACCGAGCGCGCGCCCTTCGCTGTTCCAGGGTGTTTCGCCGTGACAGATAAGCCATAGCTCTAGCACCGGGTGCGCCCCGGTGTTACGGTCGGGTTTACGTTTAGAACCCTGCACTTGATATCGAAAGTCACGGTCAAACCGCCTCCAGCGCGGCTCTATTTTATCTACCAGTATGCCGCCCTACCCAAAACCAGCGTAACCGACTTGGGTTAAGGAGAGCTTAAGGGCAGGGCTCGGCCCAGGCCTCGAGGTGCGCGGTATCGTTGACGCTTACGAGCCGGACTTCGTTTTCTGTCACCCTGAGTTTGGTAATCCCGGTGTTGCTCGCGAAAAACCGCCAATTGCGCGCGCCCTCGACCCCGACGACGTGGTGCAGCAGCGAATAGATCACGCCGCCGTGCGTAACTGCAGCAACTTTACCCGACTCGGGCAGACTACGCAGCCACGGCACCGTTCTCGCGCTCAGGTCACGGTAGTTTTCGCCACCGGGTGGTCGGACGTTCAGCAGGTCGCGTTTCATCGCCGCAAACACGTCACGCTGTTCACCTACCAGCTCGGCGCCGAGGTGGCCCTCGAGCACGCCCCGCGAAATCTCGCGCAAACGCTTGTCGAATACGAATTCGCACCCCGGAAACGCGATTTCCGCCGTTTGCACCGTCCGCTTGAGGTCGGAGCAGTAGACCGTACCGAAATACTCGGCTGCCAGTCTGCGCCCTAAACGCTTTGCTTGTTCTACGCCGCGCTTGCTCAGGGGGTTGTGCTGCTGCCCCTGAATACGGCGTTCAGCGTTCCAGACCGTTTCTCCGTGACGGATCAGCCGAAAGCTCGAGCATACGTCAATCTACCGTGTCGCAGTCACCGTAAAAGCAGCCTACACCCTCCGGCGCAGCAGCCAGAGGAAAAACGGCCCGCCGACAAGCGCCGTCACGACCCCGATGGGCACTTCGGCAGGTGCGATCACGGTACGTGCGGCGAGGTCGGCAAGCACCATAAAGACCGCGCCGTACACAAGCGTCAGTGGCAACAGCGTCCGGTGATCCGGCCCGACGGCTAACCTTACGGTATGCGGCACGATAAGCCCGACAAAACCAATAATTCCGGCGGCGCTGACCGCTGCTGCTGTTGCCAGAGTTGCAGCTACGATAAGCAGGGCGCGAAAGCGCTCGACCCGGAGCCCGAGGCCCGCTGCGCTCTCTTCGCCGAGGTTCAGCACGTTAAGCCCCTGCGCCGAGGCCAGCGTCACGGTGCCAGCCAGCAGCGCAAACGGTAACACCGACCCCAGCTGCGCCCAGCTGAGAGTCCAAAACTACCTAAGAGCCACGCCAAGACCCGCGCCGCGTCGTCGCGCTGTGAGAGCATCAGCAGTGAAGTGAGGGCGGTGGCGCTCGAGCCCAGCACCACCCCGCCTAAAATCAAAGAGACGAGGGGTGAAGCCCCGCGCCGCCGTGCCAACAGGAGCGTCAGACCAACTGCCAGGAGCGCAAAAATAAAGCTCATCAGCGGGACACTGCTAAAGAGCCACGGTAAACCGGAGCCGAAGACCAGCGCGACCGTCGCCCCGAGCCCCGCCCCGCTCGCTACCCCCAAAAGGTATGGGTCGGCCAAAGGATTGCGAAAAACACCCTGATACGCCGCGCCCGAAAGCGCCAGCGACCCACCGACGAGCGCCGCCAAAAGCACACGCGGCAAGCGTATCTGCCAGACAATCGTGTCGCTCGTGCCGGAAAGCTGCCCGGTCAACCCGTGCAAAACAGCCTGCGCTACCTCAGCCGGGCCGAGCGCCACCGCACCAACGCCTGCTGCTAACGTAAGCACGGCGAGCAAAACCAAAAACGACACAGCGAGCGGCGTCCAGCGCGGCCCGGTCGTCGGCAGCGGCGCAGGCTTTGAAAAAGCGCGCTGCATCAGCCGGAGGTTTTTAACTGAACAGGGTTAAGCATACGGCCTCCTCGAGCCTCATTCGCACGGGGAGGGCGGCGCAACACTCGGTTCGGTGTATTGGCGTCCGCACCCCGTCCGCGCGGGGGATGGTGGAGCCGGAGGTCGGTAATCGGGCTTCGTCAAAAGGTGACGTTACCGTTGCGGGACAGCGCCGGACTTTCACCGGACTTCCCCGACCAGGGCGCTTAGCTAGAGCTTACGGCGCAGACGTGAGGGTGTCAACGGAGGTCAGCAATGAGTAAAAGCTTTGACACTCACTGCTCGTTCCTCATTGCTTCATGCTTCAAGTTGCTTTATGCTCCGACCTGCTCGGTTTCGCGCAGCTCACGCCGTAAAATCTTGCCGGTCGCGTTCATCGGCAGGTTTTCGACCATTTCCAAATGGCGCGGATACTTGTACGACGCCAGCCTCTCTTTGCTCCACTCACGGAGCGTGTCGGGGGTAAGGCTCAGCCCTCCTCCAACACCACAAACGCCCGAATCTCCTCGCCGTACTGCTCATCGGGAACCCCGACCACTGCTGCTAGAGACACCTCGGGGTGCGTCATCAACACCTCTTCGACCTCGCGCGGGTAGACGTTGAAGCCGCCCCGAATGATCATGTCTTTGAGCCGGTCAACAATCGTGACGTACCCCTCTTCGTCGAGGGTGCCGACGTCGCCGGTATGAAACCAACCGCCCCGCAACGCCTCGGCGCTCGCCTCGGGCCGCCCGTAGTAGCCTTTCATGATGTTGTGACCGCGCAGGGCGATTTCGCCGGCTTCACCTGCGGGCAGCGCCTCGTCGTCGTCCCCGACCACCTTGACCTCGGTGCCGAACACGGCCTGACCGACGGTGCCGACCTTGCGCTCGCGGCCTGCGTGGTTAAAGCACGCAACCGGGCTCGTTTCGGACAGCCCGTAACCCTCCAGAATACCGACTTCGAAAACCTCTTCAAAGCGCCGTAAAATCTCTACGGGCATCGCCGAACCGCCGCTGAGGCACGCTTTGAGCTGCGCTTTTAAGGCCGTAAAATCGGCTTCGGGAAAGCTCTTGGCCCCGTTTAGCAGTCCCCAGTACATCGTCGGCACCCCCGCAAAGGTCGTGACCTTGTGGGTTTTCATCATGTCCAGCGCACCCTCCGGCGTAAAGCGCGGCAAGAGTACAATCTGCGCGCCGAGGTAGAACATCGCGTTCATCACGCACGTCTGACCAAACACGTGAAAGAGTGGTAAGGCCGCCAAAAATACCTGGTCTTTACCGGCTAACCCTTCGATGTGAACGAGGCTTGAGCTGACCACTGCGTTCATCACCAGGTTGAGCTGCGTCAACTCGGCCCCTTTGGGTTGACCGGTCGTCCCGGAGGTGTAGAGAATCACGGCGGTGTCCTCCGCCTCCCGCGAGACGAGTTCAAAAGGCTCGGTGTGTTCGCCCATTATCCGCCCGAACGTCGTCGCACCTCTGGCAGGGCTCTCCGCCGCCATGTCCGCCGTAATCACCACGAGATGTTCGCACTCAGGTGCGTCCTCAAACCCTGCCGCCCCCGCCTGCGCCAGCGGCAACTCGGCGGTACCTTCAAAAACGAAGTAGGCTTTGGCGTCCGAATCCCGGAGGTGATAGCTGATTTCGGGGGGCTTCAAAAGGACGTTCAGCGGCACGACGACCATTCCGGCGCGCAAGATGCCGTAGTAGACCGCCGGGAAAAAGGGCAGGTTGGGGCAGCTCAGCGCGACCTTATCCCCCGCTTTTAGACCCTGCGCGGTGAGGTAGCCCGCGACAGCAGCAGCCATCGCATCTAACTGGCCGTAACTGTAGGTTTTGTCGCCAAACCGCACGGCGGTGCGCTCAGGTGTGGTGCGGGCATGTTCGGACACGAACGAGGCGAGACTCAACATAAAATCCTCCTGGTAGACGTTAAAAAGTTGTAGGGACAGTCTAGCGTATAAGCGGCTTTGGAACTGTGCATAAGCAGCGCACACAGCGTTCCAAGAGTTCGGTGCGAAAGCCAACCTACAAATCCCTTCGGTTGATGCCAGTTCATATGAGACTACGCGGCCCGGTCGGTACAGTTTGGAAAGGGCTCGAGGTCAACCCGAAGTCCAGATGAACCTAAATTCAAGCCGTTTCGCACAGGACTTGCGAGAAAACACCGCAACCCTGGCTTTGTTCCTGTCAGGTAGGTAGACGCTTTTCGCGGCCTTTTCAAACGGTATACAGACTTTCGTCCGGGTCTCAGGCGCATACTGAGACCCGGACGAAAGTCAGTCAGCAGGGTCAGAGACGGCATAAAGTGCGGGTCAAGTGTGCTAGAGAAGAGGCTGTACCAGGGGCTTTAGGTTCTGTTGACATTTCACCGCAGCCAGATGAGTGCCGAAGCGAAGTGTAAGAAGCCAAGGTAGTTGCGAGCAAGCTTATCGAAGCGAGAGAAGCAACGCCTATAGTATTTGAGCTTGCCGATAAGCACTCGGTGAGGTGCCGCTCTTTGTACAGCTCTTGGTCATACTCAGGTTGCTCTTTGCGGTTTTGCTTGGGTGGGATAACCGCTTCTGCACTCAGCGCGGTGATGGTGTCGCGGCTATGCTGGGCGTCATAGGCTTTGTCGCCCAGCACAAACTCGGCTTCATAACCTTCGAGTAACGCTTTAGCATAAGGTGCTTCATGGACTTGACCCGCAGTTAAAAGCAGCCGTAGCGGATTGCCTAGCGCATCGACGGTGACGTGGACTCTGGCACCAAACCCGCCCCGGCTATAGCCGAGTGCTTGCGCCTTTTGCCCCGAGGGTATCAGGAATTTTGTGTACCCAACTTATCGAGCAGTCTAGCACCGAAGAGCTGAGCAAACCAGTTGAGCGCCTTTTTCCAATCCCGGATCGGCATGGTCCATTTCTTTGACGCTTGCATAATTGCCAGGTAGAGCACCTTTCTCAGGGCATCTTCGGTAGGGAACGCACCCCTGGTCTTAAGCGGTTTTTTAAGACTGTAGTTAAACGACTCGATCACATTGGTGGTGTAGATTGCCCGGCGGATGTCGGCAGGGTAGTCGAAGATCGGGATGATGTGATCCCAGTTTCTGCGCCACAGCTGGGCGATGGTCGGATAGCTGTCTCGGTAGGTTTGCTCGAAGACCTCAAGTGCGTCTCGGGCCTGTTCTTCGTTGGCTGCCGTATAGATGGCCTTGAGGTCGCGGGCTACCGTTTTACGCTTACCCCAGGGCACAAACGTCAGGCTGTTGCGGATGAGGTGAACGATGCAGAGCTGCACCTGGGAATGCGGATAAACCTGTTCGATGGCGTCAGGAAAGCCTTTAAGCCCATCGACGCAGAAGATGAATACATCGCCTAAGCCGCGCTGCTTGAGTTCGCTCAACACCGAAAGCCAGAACTTGGCTCCCTCTTTTTGGTCTTTGCCGACCCACATCCCCAAAACTTCCTTAAGTCCTTGCAGGTTGATGGCAATCGCCAGATAGACGGCCTGTGTCCTAACCACCCCCTCAACCCTGAGTTTGACGAAGATGCAGTCGAGATAGACCACCGGATAAAGCGCATCCAGCGGGCGCTGTTGCCACAACTTGACCTCGGCCAGCACCGCTTCGGTAACTTCGCTAATGAGCGTGGGGCTCACCTCGACCTCGTAAAGCTCCTTAAGCTCAGCTTGGATGTCCCGAGTGCTCAGGCCGCGAGCGTAGAGCGACAAGATGCGTTCATCAAGTCCGGCGAGGCGGCGTTGATGTTTCTTGACCAGTTGCGGCTTGAAGTTTCCCTGACGATCTCGGGGGATGTCGAGGTCTACCTGACCCAGTTCACCCTTGAGCGTTTTCTTACTCGATCCGTTGCGGACGTTGCCCTCAGGATTGATCACCACCTCACCTGGTTCATGGCCTAAATGCTCGGTGAGTTCCGTTTCTAACACCCGCTCGATCAGCTGCTTGCTCAACTGCCGCAGTACCCCGGTGAGATCGCGTTCGCTGTCGACTCCTCGTAAAAGGTCATCGAGTATCTTGGCATCGATGCGTGATTCTGTCTTCGCCATCTTGCGTCTCCTTCCTCAGCCTTATCTTGGCTGATTCCGTTGAACACAAAATTCAGGATACCCTCTTTGCCCCCCCTTTTACGTGTCGCACCCGCCGAACACGCATGAGCCCGAATCACGCTACTGTCCAGCATCACATTTTCTATATCAGGATCGTCAGCAAAGTGCTCAAACATCTCCTGCCATATCCCTCGTTCGCTCCACCTGTCAAAGCGCTTGTAGACGCTGTTCCAGTGACCGTACCGCTTAGGCAAAAGTCGCCACTGAGACCCCGAACGCACTATCCACAACACCCCTTCGATAAACCTTCGGCACCGCTTCTCCTGGCCTATGTACACCTCTGGGCGCTCATCTAAAAATGCTCTGATTTTATGCCACTCTCTAGCCTTGAGTTTCACCTGCGTCATGCCTTTTTCTAGCAACTCAGCACATGAGATTGTCAACAGAG
>CAWCXJ010000014.1:0-28964 GCA_963799485.1 uncultured Trueperaceae bacterium | reverse complement strand
GGCTCTGTTGACAATCTCATGTGCTGAGTTGCTAGAAAAAGGCATGACGCAGGTAAAACTCAAGGCTAGAGAGTGGCATAAAATCAGAGCATTTTTAGATGAGCGCCCAGAGGTGTACATAGGCCAGGAGAAGCGGTGCCGAAGGTTTATCGAAGGGGTGTTGTGGATAGTGCGTTCGGGGTCTCAGTGGCGACTTTTGCCTAAGCGGTACGGTCACTGGAACAGCGTCTACAAGCGCTTTGACAGGTGGAGCGAACGAGGGATATGGCAGGAGATGTTTGAGCACTTTGCTGACGATCCTGATATAGAAAATGTGATGCTGGACAGTAGCGTGATTCGGGCTCATGCGTGTTCGGCGGGTGCGACACGTAAAAAGGGGGGCAAAAGGCGCAAGCACTCGGCTATAGCCGGGGCGGGTTTGGTACCAGAGTCCACGTCACCGTCGATGCGCTAGGCAATCCGCTACGGCTGCTTTTAACTGCGGGTCAAGTCCATGAAGCACCTTATGCTAAAGCGTTACTCGAAGGTTATGAAGCCGAGTTTGTGCTGGGCGACAAAGCCTATGACGCCCAGCATAGCCGCGACACCATCACCGCGCTGAGTGCAGAAGCGGTTATCCCACCCAAGCAAAACCGCAAAGAGCAACCTGAGTACGACCAAGAGCTGTACAAAGAGCGGCACCTCACCGAGTGCTTTATCGGCAAGCTCAAATACTATAGGCGTTGCTTCTCTCGCTTCGATAAGCTTGCTCGCAACTACCTTGGCTTCTTACACTTCGCTTCGGCACTCATCTGGCTGCGGTGAAATGTCAACAGAACCTAAAGCCCCTGGTACAGCCTCTTCTCTAGCACACTTGACCCGCACTTTATGCCGTCTCTGACCCTGCTGACTGACTTTCGTCCGGGTCTCAGTATGCGCCTGAGACCCGGACGAAAGTCTGTATACCGTTTGAAAAGGCCGCGAAAAGCGTCTACCTACCTGACAGGAACAAAGCCAGGGTTGCGGTGTTTTCTCGCAAGTCCTGTGCGAAACGGCTTGAATTTAGGTTCATCTGGACTTCGGGTTGACCTCGAGCCCTTTCCAAACTGTACCGACCGGGCCGCGTAGTCTCATATGAACTGGCATCAACCGAAGGGATTTGTAGGTTGGCTTTCGCACCGAACTCTTGGAACGCTGTGTGCGCTGCTTATGCACAGTTCCAAAGCCGCTTATACGCTAGACTGTCCCTACAACTTTTTAACGTCTACCAGGAGGATTTTATGTTGAGTCTCGCCTCGTTCGTGTCCGAACATGCCCGCATCACACCTGAGCGCACCGCCGTGCGGTTTGGCGACAAAACCTACAGTTACGGCCAGTTAGATGCGATGGCTGCTGCTGTCGCGGGCTACCTCACCGCGCAGGGTCTAAAAGCGGGGGATAAGGTCGCGCTGAGCTGCCCCAACCTGCCCTTTTTCCCGGCGGTCTACTACGGCATCTTGCGCGCCGGAATGGTCGTCGTGCCGCTGAACGTCCTTTTGAAGCCCCCCGAAATCAGCTATCACCTCCGGGATTCGGACGCCAAAGCCTACTTCGTTTTTGAAGGTACCGCCGAGTTGCCGCTGGCGCAGGCGGGGGCGGCAGGGTTTGAGGACGCACCTGAGTGCGAACATCTCGTGGTGATTACGGCGGACATGGCGGCGGAGAGCCCTGCCAGAGGTGCGACGACGTTCGGGCGGATAATGGGCGAACACACCGAGCCTTTTGAACTCGTCTCGCGGGAGGCGGAGGACACCGCCGTGATTCTCTACACCTCCGGGACGACCGGTCAACCCAAAGGGGCCGAGTTGACGCAGCTCAACCTGGTGATGAACGCAGTGGTCAGCTCGAGCCTCGTTCACATCGAAGGGTTAGCCGGTAAAGACCAGGTATTTTTGGCGGCCTTACCGCTCTTTCACGTGTTTGGTCAGACGTGCGTGATGAACGCGATGTTCTACCTCGGCGCGCAGATTGTACTCTTGCCGCGCTTTACGCCGGAGGGTGCGCTGGACATGATGAAAACCCACAAGGTCACGACCTTTGCCGGGGTGCCGACGATGTACTGGGGACTGTTAAACGGTGCCAAGAGCTTTCCCGAAGCCGATTTTACGGCCTTAAAAGCGCAGCTCAAAGCGTGCCTCAGCGGCGGTTCGGCGATGCCCGTAGAGATTTTACGGCGCTTTGAAGAGGTTTTCGAAGTCGGTATTCTGGAGGGTTACGGGCTGTCCGAAACGAGCCCGGTCGCGTGCTTTAACCACGCAGGCCGCGAGCGCAAGGTCGGCACCGTCGGTCAGGCCGTGTTCGGCACCGAGGTCAAGGTGGTCGGGGACGACGACGAGGCGCTGCCCGCAGGTGAAGCCGGCGAAATCGCCCTGCGCGGTCACAACATCATGAAAGGCTACTACGGGCGGCCCGAGGCGAGCGCCGAGGCGTTGCGGGGCGGTTGGTTTCATACCGGCGACGTCGGCACCCTCGACGAAGAGGGGTACGTCACGATTGTTGACCGGCTCAAAGACATGATCATTCGGGGCGGCTTCAACGTCTACCCGCGCGAGGTCGAAGAGGTGTTGATGACGCACCCCGAGGTGTCTCTAGCAGCAGTGGTCGGGGTTCCCGATGAGCAGTACGGCGAGGAGATTCGGGCGTTTGTGGTGTTGGAGGAGGGCTCGAGCCTTACCCCCGACACGCTCCGTGAGTGGAGCAAAGAGAGGCTGGCGTCGTACAAGTATCCGCGCCATTTGGAAATGGTCGAAAACCTGCCGATGAACGCGACCGGCAAGATTTTACGGCGTGAGCTGCGCGAAACCGAGCAGGTCGGAGCATAAAGCAACTTGAAGCATGAAGCAATGAGGAACGAGCAGTGAGTGTCAAAGCTTTTACTCATTGCTGACCTCCGTTGACACCCTCACGTCTGCGCCGTAAGCTCTAGCTAAGCGCCCTGGTCGGGGAAGTCCGGTGAAAGTCCGGCGCTGTCCCGCAACGGTAACGTCACCTTTTGACGAAGCCCGATTACCGACCTCCGGCTCCACCATCCCCCGCGCGGACGGGGTGCGGACGCCAATACACCGAACCGAGTGTTGCGCCGCCCTCCCCGTGCGAATGAGGCTCGAGGAGGCCGTATGCTTAACCCTGTTCAGTTAAAAACCTCCGGCTGATGCAGCGCGCTTTTTCAAAGCCTGCGCCGCTGCCGACGACCGGGCCGCGCTGGACGCCGCTCGCTGTATCGTTTTTGGTTTTGCTCGCCGTGCTTACGTTAGCAGCAGGCGTTGGTGCAGTGGCGCTCGGCCCGGCTGAGGTAGCGCAGGCTGTTTTGCACGGGTTGACCGGGCAGCTTTCCGGCACGAGCGACACGATTGTCTGGCAGATACGCTTGCCGCGTGTGCTTTTGGCGGCGCTCGTCGGTGGGTCGCTGGCGCTTTCGGGCGCGGCGTATCAGGGTGTTTTTCGCAATCCTTTGGCCGACCCATACCTTTTGGGGGTAGCGAGCGGGGCGGGGCTCGGGGCGACGGTCGCGCTGGTCTTCGGCTCCGGTTTACCGTGGCTCTTTAGCAGTGTCCCGCTGATGAGCTTTATTTTTGCGCTCCTGGCAGTTGGTCTGACGCTCCTGTTGGCACGGCGGCGCGGGGCTTCACCCCTCGTCTCTTTGATTTTAGGCGGGGTGGTGCTGGGCTCGAGCGCCACCGCCCTCACTTCACTGCTGATGCTCTCACAGCGCGACGACGCGGCGCGGGTCTTGGCGTGGCTCTTAGGTAGTTTTGGACTCTCGAGCTGGGCGCAGCTGGGGTCGGTGTTACCGTTTGCGCTGCTGGCTGGCACCGTGACGCTGGCCTCGGCGCAGGGGCTTAACGTGCTGAACCTCGGCGAAGAGAGCGCAGCGGGCCTCGGGCTCCGGGTCGAGCGCTTTCGCGCCCTGCTTATCGTAGCTGCAACTCTGGCAACAGCAGCAGCGGTCAGCGCCGCCGGAATTATTGGTTTTGTCGGGCTTATCGTGCCGCATACCGTAAGGTTAGCCGTCGGGCCGGATCACCGGACGCTGTTGCCACTGACGCTTGTGTACGGCGCGGTCTTTATGGTGCTTGCCGACCTCGCCGCACGTACCGTGATCGCACCTGCCGAAGTGCCCATCGGGGTCGTGACGGCGCTTGTCGGCGGGCCGTTTTTCCTCTGGCTGCTGCGCCGGAGGGTGTAGGCTGCTTTTACGGTGACTGCGACACGGTAGATTGACGTATGCTCGAGCTTTGGCTGATCCGTCACGGAGAAACGGTCTGGAACGCTGAACGCCGTATTCAGGGGCAGCAGCACAACCCCCTGAGCAAGCGCGGCGTAGAACAAGCAAAGCGTTTAGGGCGCAGACTGGCAGCCGAGTATTTCGGTACGGTCTACTGCTCCGACCTCAAGCGGACGGTGCAAACGGCGGAAATCGCGTTTCCGGGGTGCGAATTCGTATTCGACAAGCGTTTGCGCGAGATTTCGCGGGGCGTGCTCGAGGGCCACCTCGGCGCCGAGCTGGTAGGTGAACAGCGTGACGTGTTTGCGGCGATGAAACGCGACCTGCTGAACGTCCGACCACCCGGTGGCGAAAACTACCGTGACCTGAGCGCGAGAACGGTGCCGTGGCTGCGTAGTCTGCCCGAGTCGGGTAAAGTTGCTGCAGTTACGCACGGCGGCGTGATCTATTCGCTGCTGCACCACGTCGTCGGGGTCGAGGGCGCGCGCAATTGGCGGTTTTCCGCGAGCAACACCGGGATTACCAAACTCAGGGTGACAGAAAACGAAGTCCGGCTCGTAAGCGTCAACGATACCGCGCACCTCGAGGCCTGGGCCGAGCCCTGCCCTTAAGCTCTCCTTAACCCAAGTCGGTTACGCTGGTTTTGGGTAGGGCGGCATACTGGTAGATAAAATAGAGCCGCGCTGGAGGCGGTTTGACCGTGACTTTCGATATCAAGTGCAGGGTTCTAAACGTAAACCCGACCGTAACACCGGGGCGCACCCGGTGCTAGAGCTATGGCTTATCTGTCACGGCGAAACACCCTGGAACAGCGAAGGGCGCGCGCTCGGTCAGGGCGACCCGCCGCTGTCCGAGTTCGGGATTCAGCAGGCTGAACTCTTGGCAGAGCGGCTGGCGAACGTCCCCTTTAACGAGGTGTACGCGTCCGACCTGACGCGCGCCCGTTACACCGCGCGGCTGGCGCTCCCGGCTGCGGAGGTGCGGCTCGAGCCCCGTCTCCGCGAGGTCGACTTCGGCGCGTGGGAGGGTAAACACTGGGACAAACTGACCGGCGAGGACGCCCGCGCGCTGCAAGCCTGGCGCAAAGACCCCTACCGGGAGCGTGCCCCCGGCGGTGAGTCCTACGAAGACGTGCTGGCGCGAACCTCGGCGTGGCTTGCCGAGTTGCCCACGTCGGGCCGTGTCGCGGCGTTTACGCACGGCGGCGCGATACGCGCGCTTCTCTACAGCTTTACCGGGTTGCCTGAAGGGGCGGCGTGGCGTTTCGCCGTTCAGACCGGCAGCCTTACGCGCGTGGCTGTCGGTAAACAGGGTACAGTGCTGCAAGCCGTCAATGACACGGCGCATCTGGGCTTCTAAAGTTATTCTAGATACCCTGCAGCAACCGCAGCATGGCGCTCCTACTCCCTAGTTTGAGATGCTCGAGCTTCCCGAATCCCGGTAGGCTCAGCGATTTGCCCTCAGCGCCGCGCCCCAAAATCAGCAACAAGCCTTTTTGGTCGGCGACCTCGAGGGTCAACCCTTGCGACGCCAGCACTCCCGGTACGTCCGTAAAATTCGGCGCACGTCCGTTCATCGTGGTGATGTTGGGCAGGCTCACCTGCCGCAGAGCGCGCAGCGTCCGGGGCGTGCTGAGCGTAAGCCGCAGCACGCTGCCGGAACCCGCAAGCGTTGCGGGTTGTCCGTCGATAACGAGCCCCAAGTCGGCCTCGACAAAAAGCGCCACCGCGCTCAGCCCGGACGGTTCGGACTACCCGGTTCGTCGGTCGTGATACGCAGTTTGCCGCTGAGTTTCCAGGTGGCGCGCGGCGCGTCGGGGCCGGTATCGCGCGGCACCTCGACCTCCATGTTTTCAAATTCGTAGTTAATCGCTGCGCCGCGCCCGGTTAAACGCTCGTAAAGCGCCATCCCGAGGTCGACGAACGAAACCTTTTCTTTTTCCACCACGGTGCTGCTTTCGCTGTCTGCCATAACTCACCCGTTCTCCGCTGTCCCTGAACGCATCCTAAAGAAAGGCGTCCCAAACGACCGTAAGCCCGCTTAAAGTGTGCTTTGAGGCGGATTAGGAAGCGGCGGACGCGGTACGTGCTGCGCCGCGCCGAAATACATGCGCCGCTGCCAGAAAACCCACTACAGTTTTAGCCAGAATATCGGCAAAGACGATTTCGCCCATCGTGGCGACGCTCAAGGTTCCGGCAAAGGCAATCGCCGTAAACGTCACCGAATCGAGCGGGATGCTAAAGGCGTTCGAGGTCAGCACGCGGGTCAGCCAGCGGCGCTGCATCAGCCTGCCGTAAACTTCGGTATCGGCTGTTTCGGAGACCAAAATAGCGAGAAACCCGGCGAGCAAAAACCGCAGCGGAATCCCTAGGTACGCCGAGAGCGCCAGGTTTGCACCGGCGGCAACCGCGATCATCTGATAGGCGCGCGTTTTGCCGAACCCGTGAACGCGGTCGCGCTGCGTAAAGGTCACCCCGAAAAAAAGCGTTCCGACCGAAAGCTGACCGTAAAAGGGCAAGTCCAAAAACGAATCGAAGGTAAAGTTTGCCAGGAGCGTACACACGATGTAGACGCTCATCGCCGCGAGCATCGGCGCAGAGCTTCCAAAAACGCGGTAGACCTCGCCGGAGAGAACGGCGACCACTGGCGCGACGAAGAAAATAAATGGCAACGGCAAAGCCCATGCTAAAAGCAGATTAAGTATCAGCGCAGCGCCCAGCACTAACGGTTTGCTACGCGGCGTCAGCTGCTGGCCCAGACGGTACGAACCGCTTACAAAAAGCAGCCCGACCAGGATCAGGACGATGAGCGGGAGCGCTTCTGCTGCGGCAACGCCCTGAGAGGTGCGCGCGACCCAGAGGAGCGCCCAGCAGAGCAGCTGGGGTAGGGTCGTCCAAAGAAGATAAAAGAGGGGTGTACGAACTACGGGCATAACGGCTCCTTGGTAATCATAAGAGCGGTTATGTCACCTCCCGCTTGGCTGAGGCTAGTTTAACATCCTCGAGCAAACGTTTCACCGACCGGCAAGCAGCTTCCAAGGTGGTAACGTCAAATTGCTGGCGTAAGACTCGAGCCCGACCTCTCTACCGGGGTATCCTGAACAGGATATTCTGAACAGGATATTCTGAACAATGTCAAACACCGGCTTTGAAGAACCAAAAACGCTTATGGAGGCGCTTGGTATCGACGTTACGCTCGCTACCCCGGAACGCGTCGAGGCGACGATGCCCGTTTCCGGACGGGTTCACCAACCCTTCGGTATCTTGCACGGCGGCGCGTCGGTCGCGCTCGCTGAAACGGTCGCGTCGGTCGGCGGGTCGGTCAGCGTGGGCCAAGGTCGTCGCGTCGTAGGCCTCGAGATTAACGCCAACCACCTGCGCGCCAAAGAGGACGGGACGCTCACAGCGGTTGGAACACCCCTACATCAGGGCCGGACGACGCAGCTCTGGAGCGTCGAAATTAGAGACGAAGACGGCAAACTCGTCTGTGTGTCTCGTTGTACGCTGGCAGTGATATCGGCAGCTTGAACAATGTTAGAAAAGCAGAAAGAGTCTAAGAAGGGAGAACTCAGGATACCTCTATCCTCCCTTCTGCCTTCCATTTTTTACGCCATGCAACCGGCTTCTCATTTGACTAGAGCACTCGAGAGGCGTTAAAAATCGTTCATCAAGGTTTGAAAGCGCCCGCGTACCTCGGCGGCTCTCGCGGCGTGCCCGCGCCGCTCCCAAAGCTCGGCGAGGGCTTCCCAGGCGCTTTCACTGTAGGGTTCGTGTTCGGTAATCGCGCCGTAAAAACGGATGGCGCTCTCGTAATGACCGCTTTCGGCGGCGCTTTCGGCGGCGCAGACAAGCAGCTCCAAATGCGCGGTGTGCAAATCCAGACGGATATCTTCGGCCCAGTCCGAATCGACGCCGAGTAAAAAGTCGGCGCGGTAGAGCTCGGCGGCGCGTTCGTAGTTCTCCAGGCTCCGGCTCGAGCGCGCACGTGCGGCAACCGTCCGGTAGTGCTCGACGTCGTAATCGACCTTGAAACCGCTGTGCAGATAGTAGCGGCGGCTTGCAGATTGAACAATCTCGCCGCCGACGGCTTTACGCAGCCGGTAGAGCGTTGTATGAAACGAACTGCTCGCCTTGGCTTCGGTTTTGCCGGGCCAGAGCGCCTCGGCGACCTCGAAGGTGCTGGCCCCGCCGCGGTGTTCTAAAAGGTAAAAAAGCAGCTCGAGCGCCTTTAAGGAGTCCCACTCGAGGCGGCGACGGCCCTTTTCGATAAGCGGCGCGCCGAAACCGCGCACGTGCAATTTGCCGGTCACAGGCGTGCGAATCTCGGCAAAGCGCGCGATACGCCCTTCGACCGCGCCGACAAGTTCATGACGGTCGAAGGGCTTGGTCAGGTAATCGTCCGCGCCGAGCGACATGCCGCGGCGCATGTGGGCGCGTTCATGCAGGGCGGTCAAAAATAAAAAGGGAACCCCCTGCAACCCCGGCAGTTCGCGCACCGCCTCGCAAAACTCGAAACCGTTCATCCCCGGCATCGTCACGTCGGACAAGATCACGTCGGGATGTAGACCGTTATGCAGTTCTTCTAACGCGTCTCGCGGGTGCCCAAAGCTCAGCACAGCGAAGTCGGCGGCGGCGAGGGTCAGCTCGAGCAGTTTGCGAATCGCGGGTTCGTCATCGACGGCCAGCACCAACCGTCCGGCCCCGACAGCTACCCCGGCAGGGTTCGACTTGTTTCTTTCAGGCTCCACATGGCCTCCTTGTACGCATCTTTAAGCGCCGCCGGATCGTCCGCCATAAGACCGTTCACACCTTGGAGGGTAAGGAGTTTCACATCTCCCGGATCGTTGACCGTCCAGGTGTTGAGCATCACGCCGCGCCGGTGCGCCCAGCGCGTCAAGTCTTTGCCGACAAGCCGGTAATGCGGGTGCAGCGCGTCCATATGTAAGACCCGTGCGAAAAGTTTGGCGGCAGCGTTGCTGCGGAGCCAGCGGGGGCCGTCTTCGCTGTAGAGCAGGGCGACGCGAAGCTCAGGATAGTAGAGGCGCAGCCGCAAAAGCGACACCGGATTAAAGCTCGAGACCAGCACCCGGCCTTCCGCCCCACAGGTCTCGAGGGCTTTGGCTACGGCGCGCTCGAGGCCGCTCGTGCGCCAGCCTGCGGTTTTTAGCTCCAAGTTCAGCAGCTTTCCCGGATGGCAGCGCACCAGTGTGCTGAGGTCTTCAAGGGTCGGGATGTTCGGGTCGGCCCGGCGGAGTTCGGCGTAGCTGAGGCGGGTCAGGCGGCGTCCATCCGGCAAGAAAAAGTCGTGATAGAGTACCAGTTCGCCGTCGCGGGTACGCTGCACGTCGGTCTCGAGTCCGTCCAGCCCGGCGCCGAACGCCGCTTCAAACGCGGGCATACTGTTTTCCGGCAAGCTGCCACGAACGCCCCGGTGTCCCAAAAGCAGCGTCTTTTTGGGCGTCACGTCGGGTAGCCGCCGGGGTTCCCACAAAAGGAGCCAGAGGGCAAGCAAGAGTAGAACCCAGACAACCATTTATTCTGTTGTCGCCAGCTCCGTCAGGGTATAGCTCGCGTGTTCCATCACCGGATTGCTGAGCACTTGTTCGATAAGCCGTTCTAGTTGCGCCTCGACCTCGGCACGTTCACCTGAAAGGGTCAGCGTCAGGTGCTTGCCGATACGCACGTTTGTAACGTTTTTCGTTCCCAAACGGTGGAGCGTCGTTTCGACCGCGCGGCCCTGCGGGTCGAGGATAGAACGTTTTAACATCACTTTGATTTCAGCGTGATAGTCCGTCATCTACAGCCTTTCCAAAACCCGCCGCGCGACCTCTCGATAGGCTGCTTCGACGCCGCCCAGGTCGCGGCGAAAACGGTCTTTGTCCAAACGCTCGTTCGTTTCAAAGTCCCACAACCGGCAGGTATCGGGGCTGATTTCGTCGGCCAGAACGATTTCACCCGTGGCCAAAAGACCGAACTCGAGCTTGAAGTCAACTAGTCTAAGACCGACGCGCCCGAACATCTCGGTTAAAAGTTCGTTGATTTCAAGCGCCTGTTGCCGCAGTTCCGCGAGTTCACGCTTGTTTGCCAAGCCGAGCGCCAACGCCGTATCGTCGTTTAAGGGCGGGTCGCCGAGGTGGTCGGACTTGTAGCACCACTCGAGCACCGTCGGTATGAGCTTGCCGCCCTCTTCGGTCCCGTAACGCTTGGCGAACGACCCGGCGGCGTAGGGGCGCACGACGACCTCGAGCGGAATAATCTTTACGGCGCGGACGAGTTGCTCACGTTCACTCAATTTTTGCACAAAATGCGTTTTGACGCCCTGCTTTTCCAGGAGCCCGAACACTTTGCTCGAGACGGCGTTGTTGACCGCCCCCTTGCCGGCAATCTGCCCGCGTTTTTGCGCGTTAAAGGCGGTCGCGTCGTCTTTATACTCGACGATGTAAAGTCCGGCGTCGCTCGTGGCGTAGACCTTTTTAGCCTTGCCCTCGTAACGCTGCGCGTGTTTTTCAGGAACCCCGATCACGGCCTGACTATAGCAGGTTAAGGGTTCCTTGGCGCTTGTGGATTTTTCTGCGAGCCGTAACCGCTCCTTTACAGCTCAAACCGCCCGTAAACCGCATCTACCTGCTGCAGATACCACGCCGGGTCAAACGCACCTGCCAACTGTTCGGCGCTGAGCGTAATTTCGGGGTCTTTGGCAAGCACAGCCCGTAAATGCTCACCCGTCTCCCACGTCGTTAAAGACGCCCGCTGCACAATGTCGTAAGCTCGCTCGCGCATCAGCCCCGCTTCGATGAGCTTGTGCAGCACCCGCTGCGAATACACGAGGCCGTTGAGCGCGTCCATGTTTGTAAGCATCGCCTCCGGGTAGACAATCAGGTCACGGACGACCCGGGTCAAACGGCGGCAGGCGTAACTCGCCAGGGTCGTGCTGTCAGGCAAAATGACGCGTTCGGCGGCTGAATGCGAGATGTCGCGTTCGTGCCATAAGGCGACGTTCTCGAGCCCCGCTTGCAGATTACTCCGCAAAAGCCGCGCAATCCCGGTGATGTTTTCCGTGGCAATCGGATTTTTTTTGTGCGGCATGGATGAACTGCCGGTCTGCCCCACCGCAAAACCCTCTTGCGCCTCACGGACTTCGCTCCGCTGCAGGTGACGGATTTCCAGCGCGATACGCTCTAAAGTCGTCCCGAAAATCGCCAGCGCGCTTAGCACCTCGGCGTGCCGGTCGCGGGCGACGGTCTGATTCGTTACCGGGTCGGGCTCGAGGCCGAGGGTTTCAGCAACCCTTACTTCGATTTCCGGCGGCACGTGTGCGTAAGTCCCGACCGAACCTGAAAGCATCAAAACAGAGATTGCGTCTTTGGCTCGTCCCAACCGCTCTGTGTCCCGCTGCAACGCGGCGTAAAAGTTCAAGAATTTAAGCCCGAAGGTCATCGGTTCGGCGTGAACGCCGTGCGTGCGCCCGATGCAGGGCGTGTGTTTATACATGACGGCTTTTTCTCTGAGTGCGTCGGCTAAACCTTGCGCGTCGGCTAAAATGAGCGTCAAAGCTTCACGCAGCACGAGGTTTTGCGCCGAATCTACCACGTCGGTACTCGTCAGACCCAGGTGGATAAAACGGGCGGGATCACCAAACCGTTCAGTGAGCGCCCGCGTAAACGCCACGATATCGTGACGGGTCTGGGCTTCTAGTTCGGCAACTTTTACGGCGAAAGCGTCGTCCAGCGGCGCGGCGTCGGCTTTGTCTTGCAAGGCGTCGGCGGTGCCTGCGGGAACGTCGCCGAGCGCTTCCCACGCCCGGGTGGCGGCGAGTTCGACGGTGAGCCAGGTTTGGTAGCGCCTGGTCTCGCTCCACAAGGCGGTCATTTCGGGGGTGCTGTAGCGCGGTATCATCGGTCTAAATTACCCTAGAAAAGCCCGGTAAAGGCGAAAGGTGCGATTTTGAGGACTCGAGAAGTCGCCAAGTGTGCTTGCACCCCGTCACCAAAAAATTTACTTCGTGCTGTGTTACCCCTTGTCGCTTTACAGCAGGCGGCTCGAGCGCAGGCTCGACCTGAGCGCACGCTAGAATTTTTGTCGCAGCACAGATTGGGATTGCCAAAACACGCTACCAAGAACGGTTCGCGTTGCGGCCTACATTTTTGCGACTTGGGTTTGAAACGATACGAAAGCCGCTACCACTACCGGGTCGAACTGCCGTCCGGCTTGCGCTTGAATTTCAGCGAGCGCGTCTTTACGGCTCCAGGCGTTTTTGTAGGGGCGCACCGAGGTAAGGGCGTCGTAAACATCGCACACGCTAAAAATACGAGCGGTGAGCGGAATCTCCGTGGCTGCCAGGCCGTGCGGGTAACCTGTTCCGTCCCAGCGTTCATGATGATAGAGAATGGTCTCGAGCGTTTCTTTCGGCAGAAACGGGAGTTGCAAAGCAACATTGTACCCTGCCTCGACGTGGCGGCGCATCACTTGCCATTCGTCGGACGAGAGTTTGCCCGGTTTGTGTAAAATCGCGTCGGGCGTTGCAACTTTGCCGAGGTCGTGCAGATACGCGCCCCAACGCAGCGCCTCGAGCTGTTCGGTCTCTAGGGCAAGCGCTTTCCCGACGCCGAGAGCAAGCTCGGTTACACGGTCGGTATGGCCTTTGACCTCCGAGTCGCGGCTCTCGACGGCGACACCCAGGGCTTTAATCGCACCTTCCTTGGCTTGCAACGCGCGTTCTTTTTCTGCCACGGCTTGTTCTTCGGCAACCAAGCGGGCGGCGAGGGCGGCGAGGGTGGTCGCTACTACGCCAAAAAGGTCGCATTCTCTTTGACTCCAGATGTGCGTCTCAAACGTGTGCATCAAAAAAGCGCCCAAAAGCGTTCCGTCGCGGCTTTGTACGGGTGCGGCGGCGAGGCTGGCAACGCCCAGCTCGGGAAATCCGGTGGCTTCGGGTGCAGCGTGGGTATCATCGAAAAAAAGCGGGGTGCTGCTCGTCTCGAGCGCCCGCATCAGCGGCGTGTCGTTCGGCAAACCGTGTGCTAGAATTGCGTCCATCACCGGGCCTTCGGGCATCTCGCCCGTTGCCGAGCGTGCTCTGAACATCCCGTCGCCAGCTTGGAAATACGCTGAGCCTACAGCGGCGGTGCGCTCGACAAGAGCCGCGAGTACAGGCATAACTGCGTTGGGGATGTCGGGCGCAGAGAGAGCGAGCCGGGTCAGCTCGACAACAAGCTGAGCGCGCGGTTCGGCGAACCCGGCGAGCGTAGCAATACTTGATGACGGTTTGCTTAGCATGGTAGTCATAACCCCCAAGATAGTCTGGCTACACTTACAAAACTCTTACACGCAAAACTCTTATACGGTGGTCACGCATGCTAAAAATCACTTGCAAGGCGGTTTCTGTCGTTAGCTGTATGAGAGCTTAGCGAGTTTTACCTCAAAAAGCGAATATCAAACAGCACTTACTACCTCAAACTACGATGCTCGCAAAAGTCAAGGCTCCCGAAAACCGACTGCGCGTAGAGACAATGCTTCAGCGACAACGCTCCCCGTAGGTCTTCACTAGAGATGCTGTGTTAAAAGTCAAGGATTGCAAGCAGGATCGAATGGACGGTAATGAACCAGCACAGCATGAACAATTCTGAGGAGCATGCCCATACAGGCAATGAGCGCCGCCTTTTTGTTTTTACCGTTTTCGCCTAGGTTCTGTTGACATTTCACCGCAGCCAGATGAGAGCCGAAGCGAAGTGTAAGAAGCCAAGGTAGTTGCGAGCAAGCTTATCGAAGCGAGAGAAGCAACGCCTATAGTATTTGAGCTTGCCGATAAAGCACTCGGTGAGGTGCCGCTCTTTGTACAGCTCTTGGTCGTACTCAGGTTGCTCTTTGCGGTTTTGCTTGGGTGGGATAACCGCTTCTGCACTCAGCGCGGTGATGGTGTCGCGGCTATGCTGGGCGTCATAGGCTTTGTCGCCCAGCACAAACTCGGCTTCATAACCTTCAAGTAACGCTTTAGCATAAGGTGCTTCATGGACTTGACCCGCAGTTAAAAGCAGCCGTAGCGGATTGCCTAGCGCATCGACGGTGACGTGGACTTTGGTACCAAACCCGCCCCGGCTATAGCCGAGTGCTTGCGCCTTTTGCCCCCCTTTTTACGTGTCGCACCCGCCGAACACGCATGAGCCCGAATCACGCTACTGTCCAGCATCACATTTTCTATATCAGGATCGTCAGCAAAGTGCTCAAACATCTCCTGCCATATCCCTCGTTCGCTCCATCTGTCAAAGCGCTTGTAGACGCTGTTCCAGTGACCGTACCGCTTAGGCAAAAGTCGCCACTGAGACCCCGAACGCACTATCCACAACACCCCTTCGATAAACCTTCGGCACCGCTTCTCCTGGCCTATGTACACCTCTGGGCGCTCATCTAAAAATGCTCTGATTTTATGCCACTCTCTAGCCTTGAGTTTTACCTGCGTCATGCCTTTTTCTAGCAACTCAGCACATGAGATTGTCAACAGAGCCTAGTAGCATGGAACATCTGGACACAGTGCGTAACTTAGACGGCGAGCCGGTTGCCGGGTTTCATACCCTCACCGTGCTCGGCATTGGCGAGAGCGGCGTGCGGGCGCTTTTATACCAGAGCAGTTTTTCAACGACTGCTCCGGGTTTTCGCAGTGTCAATGAAGAATACCGCAAGGCGATGAAACAGGTGTCCGTGAGGGGATCCCTAAGCTTGGGCCATTTCGGATGTGAGTCTAGGCAGGTGTAGCTTACCTGTTTCGAGGGCTTCTGCCAAGACAGCATGGGGTGTCCGGTAGCCAAGTGCTCCGTGAGGTCGGTGTTCGTTATAGTCTTGCCGCCACTTTTCGCTTAGTACACGGGCTTCGGGGGTAGAGGTAAATACTTCCAGGTTCAAGAGTTCATCCCGGAAACGGCTGTTGAAGCTTTCACAGTAACCGTACGGCAAAGCCTCGGCGCTGCGCTGAATTTGCCAGGGTGAGCCGGGGTCGATGTAAAGCGTTTTGATGGTAGCGTCGGTGACGAACTTTTGCAGTGTTTGGGCGATGAACTCGGGGCCGTTATCACAGCGGATGAAGCTGGGCGCTCCGTGCAGGGTGATAAGACGCTCGCGTTCGGTTACAACGTTATGGCTGGTCATATTGCGCTCGACCTTAATACTTAAACAGGAGCGAGAGAACTCGTCAATGACCGTTAAGAACTTGAGCCGTCCGCCACTTAAAGTCGTGTCCATGATGAAGTCAAGCGCCCAAACATGATGGGCGTATTCTGGTTTACGCCGGTGGCAGGCGTTCTCGCCATTACCCAAACGGGTTCGTTTATGCGTCCGGCTTGGCACCTTTAGTCCTTCAGCCCGCCATAGCCGCTGAACTCTCTTACGGTTCACGTGCCAGTGTTCTTCGTTAAGCTTGGCGGTGATCCGCCGATAGCCGTAACGGGGATGTTCCAAAGCTAGTTCGTGCAAGCGTTTAACCAGCACTTTGTCCTTCTCTATCCGTAGGGGCTGATATCGCTGCGTACTCCTAACTTGCCCAAGTACTCGGCAGATCCGCCGTTCGCTCACGCCCAGTTCGCGCCGGACATGAGTTACAGCGTCACGGCGCGTTCTGGGCGTTAGAACTTTGTTTTTAGTGCCTCCTTAAGAATATCGTTATCAAGGTCCTTCTCCGCCAGCAGTTTCTTCAGCCGGGCGTTTTCCTTCTCCAACTCTCTTAACTGCTTAGCATCGCTTTTCCCCATGCCACCGTACTTTTGCCGCCAGCGGTAAAAGCTCCACTCACTGATACCGAGGGTGCGACACGCCTCCGCCGCCGTCTTTCCCTGGTTAGTTGCCTTCTCGACGTTGCGGAGAATGTCGATGATCTGCTCGGGGGTATGAGTCTTTCGCATGGCCATTCCTCTCAGCCTGACTCACATTCCGCTTGGCTCAGGTTTCGGGGGTCACGTCAGAGATTTACTACAACCGCGAGCGGCTGCACAGCGCGCTTCGTTACGAGACCCCAGCAGCCTACGAGCGCTTGCAGCAACCGCCGGGGGCTTTAGCTGCCCTGGCGGCTTAGGCTATACTTCGATTGTCCAAAGTTACAGACTAAGACCAAGAGCTAAAGTCGCTCACTTCAAACGAAGAGGATGCTATCTGCGGCTGTAGTAATACCTCGCCAGCTGTGACCTCATCACCAAACGTTTAGCTCACACAAACAGCAAATCGTGGAGGTTGAAATAATTCCAAAACACCCTCTAGAGATACGCAACTTCGCGGCGCATATCCTTAAAGACCGAGATGCTGTTCACAACGCGATGAAGTATCCCTGGAGCAACGGCCAGCTCGAAGGGCAGGTCAACCGCCTTAAAACCATCAAGCGCCAGATGTATGGTCGCGCCAACTTTGATCTACTGCGAGCTCGCGTTCTCTATCGACCTACAACCTGACGACCAACTTCATCAAAAGTGGCGCTGAGCCCAAGGATGGGGTCCACCTCTGTCGACCATGGTGCTGGTTGGTGTTTAGCAGGTGCCAGCGGTCGGCGATTCGTATGGCTTCAGGCGCACCTAGGCGTGTGCCCTGCATATAGTCGCCGGCAGAATCTCGACTGATGACTTCTACCCCCGGATGTGCGATCAGCCAAGCCGTAAGCGTGTCGGCGTCCCGGCCCTGCAAGACGTCAATCACAACGTGCTGCTCAAGCTCGAGACCGGCGTCCGGTTGCTAGGGGCAGGAGCTAAAGGTCTTGTTGGCGAAGACGATAGAGACGTGAGGCAGGGACTTCTTCCTTTTTGGCCCTATGCAAACGCTTGAATGTGACTTGGGACGCTTTGGGCCTTTGTTTTACACCTTGCACTTCGCGTCACATTCTGCTAGTCTCTGAACAATGGTTCGTTAAACCTTTTAACAAAGCCCTTGCACAATCGCTTCAGTAAGGAGAAATGCACCAGCGTATTGCACGGCTTATCTGCATTTACGGTCAGGTTTCGAGAGCTGAGCTGGCACGCCGGACGGGTCTTAGCAAACCGACGGTCTCGAGCGTTGTCGCCGACCTCTTGGCTTCGGATTTGGTTACAGAAACAGGATTAGCTCAGAGCGAAGGTGGTAGACCGGCGGTACTGTTGGCTTTTAACGACCGTGCAGGCTTTGTCATCGGTATGGACGTGGGCGGAACCACGACGAGGGCGAGTTTGGCGACCCTTCGTGGTGACCTTATCGCAACCCTCCGTGAACCTACGGTAGCCTTGGGGACAGAAGCTCTGACAGCGCAATTAGGAAGTTTGCCCGCCAGACTTTGTGAGCAAGCTCGGGTACCTATAAATCGGGTTTTAGGCGTCGCTGTCGGCACACCAGGGGTCGTCGACCCGGTGAGCAGCCAAGTTCGGTATGCACCTAACTTGCAGGCGCTCGAGTCTCCTCGTTTTAGTACCCTGCTGGCAACGCAGCTCGGTCTGCCGGTCAGCCTCCATAACGATGTCAACTTGGCTGTACTCGGTGAGCAGGCGCGGGGGGCAGGACGTGGCGTTACAACGTTTTCTTTTGTAAGCATCGGTACCGGACTCGGCTTCGGCCTCATTATCGGTGGGCAACTTCATCACGGTAGTGCAGGCCGGGCAGGTGAGTTGGGTTATCTGCGCCTGACCCCTCAGGCTTCAGAAACTATCGAAGATGTTTTGTGCGGGCCGGGTATCGCTCACCGCCACGTAGCGGCGGGGGGTAGCGGACGAGCCGCCGACGCTTTTAACGAAGCAGAGTGTGGCAAAGAACCTGGCCTCAGCGTCATCACTGGCCTCATCCCTTATTTGGCCTGGCTTCTAAGTGCGCTCGGCACGCTACTAGACCCGGAACTGCTCGTTCTAGGTGGCAGCATTGGTCAGCGGTTTCGCGCCTTTGCGCCGCAGCTCACCCGTTCGTTCGCCCAGCTCTCGCCGATCACGCCACCGCTGACGTTCTCCGAACTCGGCGACGATGCGGGGCTTTACGGCGCTGTGGCGACAGCTCTGGCTGAGGCCGAATCTCGCCTTTATCGAGGAGGTGAAAACATCCAAACGCTCGCACCCGTCGACGTTCTAACGCGTTCTTGACCTTTTCGAGGAGGTTCATATGTGTTTAGCCGTTCGTTCACGTTCTTTACCGCTGGTGTTTGTGGCACTCTTGTCAACCGCTGCCTTCGCACAGACAACTATCACCTGGTCGTTTTGGGGTGACCCGGCAGAATTGCCACCGAACGACGAGATTATTGCCGCATTTGAAGAAGCGCATCCGGATATCAACGTTGAAACGCAGCATTCGCCCTGGGCCAGCTACTTCGACCGCCTCCAGACCCAGATGGCAGGTGGCACGGCACCCGACGTGATGTTTATCAATAACGTGCCGAGTTACGCGGCGCGCGGCGTACTTGAGCCCCTCGACAGCTATATCGAAGAGAGCGGCTTTGCTCTAGAAGATTACTACCCTGATCTACGGCGCATCTTTTCGTACAACGGTAAAACCTACGGGTTTGCCCGTGACAACGATACGACCGTCCTTTACTACAATAAAGACCTGTTCGACGCCGCTGGGCAAGCCTACCCCGACAATACCTGGGACTGGGCCAAACTAAAAGAGGTCGCCGCCGCACTAACCACTAAAGATGGTCGCGGACGCACGGTGCAGTATGGGCTGGGGCTCGAGAAAAACAAGTACCCACTGTGGATCTACCAAAACGGCGGCAGCGTGTTCGACGACGCGATCAACGCAACCGAATTTACGATGGACGAACCTGCCGGGGTTGAAGCTATTTCGTTTGTCGCAGACCTCATCCTCAACGACGGCTCGGTTCCCTCGTTCGACGCTATGCAGCAGCTGGGCGACACCACCCAGCTCTTTAGTACAGGCCGCGTCGCGATGGTCATGACCAACGCCGCGCGCATCCCGACCTTTGAAGACGCCTCATTTAGCTGGGACGTCGCTCCGCTTCCGACCGGGCCAAGTGGAATACGTGCGAATACGGCTGGTGGCGCAGGCTACGTGATGTCGTCGACATCGGACAATAAAGAAGCGGCTTGGACTTTTCTGCAGTTTTTAGCCGGCCCTGAAGGGCAGGCCATCTTTGCCAAAACTGGCCTTGCTGTGCCCGCACTTAATACGCCAGCAGCAAATCAGGCTTTTCTCGACGCGCTACCTGAAACGGTTAGCGGTCAGGTGTTTATCGACGAAACCGCCAACGGCGTCCTCTTCCCGGTCTTTCCGGGCTGGACTGAGATCGAGAGTACCATCGTCGTTCCCAGCCTAGACCTCGTGTGGAACGGTGAAGAAACAGCAGAAGAAGCGATCGCGTCGATGGCTGAGCCCGTCGCAGCCGCGCTTGCCGACCAGTAGCCTTCCAGTCATGTTCTCACGGGTTTCTAGAAGCTATGCAGTTCCTAGAAACCCGTATTAAGGATTCTCTTATGCGTGTTTTCGACGCCCACGTTCATAATTTCTGGTTCGACCATTCCAGCCAAGCTAGCCCTGAGAGTTTTCTAGACGCGCTCAACGAAACCGCTGCAAGTATCGGTACACTCAAGGTTGCCTTGCTGGGCAATCCCGGCGCAGAGGGACACGACGCGCTCTCGGCAGCGCTGGAGCGCTATCCCGATTTGCTCTGCGGCATGAGCTGGTTGAGGCTTGACGAAGACCCGCCGAGTTTAGTCGACGAATTTGCCGAGCGAGGTTTTCACGGCATCAAGACTTTGGGTCCGAGCAAAAATTACGATGATGAAGCCTACTATGCCCACTACGAACGGGCGCAAGAGCGGGGTCTCCGTATTCTTTTTCATACCGGCATCTTGGGCGGCCCCGTCGATTACCTTATGGGCAGTTCGGAAGACGCCTGGAAAGCGCCGCCGACGGGAGCAGAAGAGGCCCAACTCGTCGCCAAACTCCGCCGAGAAAGGCGCCCTTACGGGTTTTCATCGGCGCGGATGCAACCTCTCTACCTGGACACCATCGCCTTTCACTTCCCCGAGCTGTATCTGATCGGGGCACATTTGGGCTGGCCCGACTACCGCACGGCTTGCGCAATCGCCCGCTGGCGGCCCCGCTTGTTTTTCGACATTTCCGGCGGCGACGTCGTGCGGCAGCACATCCTAGACGGCGGCTACATCATGAACGAGATTCGTCCGGAAAAGCTCGTTTACGGCTCAGATTCCGACCTCACCAGGATGCAACGTGACGTGAACTGCTGGAAAGAAGCGTTCGACGCGATGGGTATGTCCGCTGACGAACAAGATTTGATTTTTTACAAAAATGCGGCGCGTATCTTCGGGTTTGAGGACTAGGGTTGGCCTCCTCGAGCCCCCGCTACCGGCTACGCCGCCGTGAAGCGTCCGCAGCTTATGGGTTTTTGCTTCCTAACCTCCTGGGATTTGCCGTTTTTACCTTTTTACCGGTGCTGGCGGCGCTGGCAATCAGCTTTACCGACTGGGATTTGCTGACGCCGCCCGCTTGGGCCGGCTTTGAAAACTACCGCGAACTTGCCACCGACCCACTTTTCCGTCAAATCTTACGTAATACAGCACTTTACGTCCTCGGCACCGTCCCTTTGCAGATGGCCTTGGCGCTAGCCGTAGCAATAGCACTCAACCAGCGTATCCCCGGACAGCTTTTCTTCCGCACCGCCTACTTTATGCCGGTGGTTGCTTCGACCGTTGCCGTCGCGCTCGTGTGGCGCTGGATTTTTAACTACGACTTCGGCCTACTCAATAGTTTTTTGTACATGATCGGGATTCAAGACCCACCCAACTGGTTGGGTAGTACGCGCTGGGCGCTGGTGTCGGTCATCATCATGAGCGTCTGGCAGCAAGTCGGCTATTCGATGGTGCTTTTTCTCGCGGGTCTGCAGGGCGTCCCTCAGCAACTCTACGAGGCTGCTAAGATCGACGGAGCAGGACCGTTGGCACGGTTTCTTTTTGTTACCCTCCCTATGCTCTCAGCAACCACGTTCTTTGTGCTGGTGATCGGTGTTATCAACTCTTTTCAGGTCTTCGATCAAGCGTTTATCATGACCCAGGGCGGCCCGGCGAACGCGACCAACACGATTGTCTACAACATCTACCAGAACGCCTTTCAGTTTTTCAACATGGGTTACGCTTCGGCGATGGCTTGGGTGCTGTTCGCCATCATCTTTGTTGTCACGCTTTTGCAGTTCCGCTTACAGCGGCGCTGGGTAAATTATGACTGAGCCTACAGCTAACAACCAAAGGCAAACCGGGCGTGCTCTCAAGGTCGAAAAGACGCGTTATACGTTGACCAATTGGTTGCTGGCACTTTTCTTGATTCCCACGGCGCTACTGATGCTCTTGCCCTTTATCTGGATGCTTTCGACCTCTCTCAAGCTGGCCGGAGCGGTGTTCGAGTATCCACCGACCTGGATACCTAAACCGCTGGTATGGCAAAACTATCTGCAGGTTACTGAGATTTTGCCGTTCGTCCGCTTTTTCCTAAACAGCCTCATCGTGGCGCTAAGCGTGACAGCGCTTCAACTCCTGACTTGCTCGTTGGCCGCCTATGCGTTCGCGCGGCTGCGGTTTCCCGGCAGAGACGCACTTTTTCTGGGTTACTTAGGAACGCTGATGATTCCGGGGCAAGTCGTCATCATCCCGAACTTCATCCTGCTCAGAACGCTAGGCTGGATCGACACCTATCAGGCGCTCATTCTGCCTGCAGCATTTAGCGCCTTCGGCACGTTTTTGCTGCGGCAGTATTTTCTGACGATCCCTCGCGAGCTCGAGGACGCCGCCGTCGTCGACGGCGCAAGCTACTGGCAAATCTACAGCCGCGTCATCCTGCCTTTGTCCGGCCCAGCTCTCTCTGCCTTGGCCATTTTCACGTTCTTAGCCCAGTGGAACAGTTTTCTCTACCCACTCGTTGTTACGAACAGCACGGAGATGAGCACCCTGACGGTGGGTTTGAGGACGTTGCAAGGCCAGTACAATACGGCCTGGACACTACTCATGGCAGGTTCGGTGATTGCCCTGGTTCCGGTTTTGCTGGTCTTCATCTTCGCGCAGCGCTACTTTATCAAAGGTATTGCTATGACCGGACTTGGAGGTCGCTGACGTGGCACTAGTCGATACGGCTTATGAAAAAGCGTTGGAGGTCTTACGCCGCTGCGTTTCACCCCTCGGCTTTAAGGCGTCGGCGCTTGCAGGTGGCTATCCCCAAGTCTGGGCTAGAGACGCCCCTATCACCTCGCTCGGCGCGCTCTTGACGGGAGACGCTGAGCTGATTGCATGTGCTAGGGCGTCACTCGAGACCCTCAGCAGCAAGCAGACCGACCTCGGTATGATTCACCTCAACATTGACACCCGTACAGGTAAGGTGACGACGGAAAACGCAGGTGCGGTTGACGCAAACTCATGGTTTATCATCGGGCACTTCTGTTATTTGGAAACAACCGCCGACAAGACTTTTATCCGTGCTCAGTGGCCCAAATTGACCCAGGCGCTACTCTGGCTTCGGTATCAGGATATGAATGACTGTGGCCTTTTAGAAGTACCTGAAGCGGGCGATTGGGCTGATCTCTACTCGGTGCGCTACAACGTCCTGTACGACAACGTGCTCTACGCCGCAGCGCTACGGATGATGGCGGGGCTGGCTGAAGCGTTAGGCAAAGCGTCGCAAGGGTATCTCGAGCAAGCTAACGACGTGGCACGCAAACTCAATTTACTCTTGTGGCTAGACAGACCTTGGGATGGACGGGTGTTTGGTGAGCAGCTCGAAAGCCTTAAAGCCATGCGGCTCGAGTGGGTTTTGCTTTATCAGAACATGGCAACGCTCACCGAAGCACCCTACTATCTGCCGTGGGTCGGATTTCGTGAGTTTGGTCATACCTTTGACGGGTTTGGTAACACCTTAGCTGTCTTAACCGGCGTCGCCGACGCAGGGAAAAGCCAGCGGATTTTAGATTACGCCCACGCATCGGGGGCTGACCACCCTTACCCTTTCAAAGCGTTTTCTCCGCCTATTTATCCCGGTGAACGCGATTGGCGTGAGTATTTTCGAAGTCGCAATCTAAACTTGCCGCACCAATATCACAATGGGGGTATCCGGCCCTTTTTGGGTGGCTTCTACGTCGCAGCCCTAGTCAAAGGAGGTCGAAAAGTTCAGGCCGAAGCACAGCTTCACCTGCTTGCTAAAGCCGTTCAAAAAGGCGTCCATGGCGAGTGGGAGTTTAACGAATGGCACCACGGGGTTACGGGCAGGCCGATGGGCTATCCTTTGCAAGCATGGTCGGCAGGACTTTATGTTTACGCTTACCACGCTCTATGCAATGAGGAAATCGCGTTTTTCTAGGCTCTGTTGACAATCTCATGTGCTGAGTTGCTAGAAAAAGGCATGACGCAGGTGAAACTCAAGGCTAGAGAGTGGCATAAAATCAGAGCATTTTTAGATGTGACGTGACCCCCGAAACCTGAGCCAAGCGGAATGTGAGTCAGGCTGAGAGGAATGGCCATGCGAAAGACTCATACCCCCGAGCAGATCATCGACATTCTCCGCAACGTCGAGAAGGCAACTAACCAGGGAAAGACGGCGGCGGAGGCGTGTCGCACCCTCGGTATCAGTGAGTGGAGCTTTTACCGCTGGCGGCAAAAGTACGGTGGCATGGGGAAAAGCGATGCTAAGCAGTTAAGAGAGTTGGAGAAGGAAAACGCCCGGCTGAAGAAACTGCTGGCGGAGAAGGACCTTGATAACGATATTCTTAAGGAGGCACTAAAAACAAAGTTCTAACGCCCAGAACGCGCCGTGACGCTGTAACTCATGTCCGGCGCGAACTGGGCGTGAGCGAACGGCGGATCTGCCGAGTACTTGGGCAAGTTAGGAGTACGCAGCGATATCAGCCCCTACGGATAGAGAAGGACAAAGTGCTGGTTAAACGCTTGCACGAACTAGCTTTGGAACATCCCCGTTACGGCTATCGGCGGATCACCGCCAAGCTTAACGAAGAACACTGGCACGTGAACCGTAAGAGAGTTCAGCGGCTATGGCGGGCTGAAGGACTAAAGGTGCCAAGCCGGACGCATAAACGAACCCGTTTGGGTAATGGCGAGAACGCCTGCCACCGGCGTAAACCAGAATACGCCCATCATGTTTGGGCGCTTGACTTCATCATGGACACGACTTTAAGTGGCGGACGGCTCAAGTTCTTAACGGTCATTGACGAGTTCTCTCGCTCCTGTTTAAGTATTAAGGTCGAGCGCAATATGACCAGCCATAACGTTGTAACCGAACGCGAGCGTCTTATCACCCTGCACGGAGCGCCCAGCTTCATCCGCTGTGATAACGGCCCCGAGTTCATCGCCCAAACACTGCAAAAGTTCGTCACCGACGCTACCATCAAAACGCTTTACATCGACCCCGGCTCACCCTGGCAAATTCAGCGCAGCGCCGAGGCTTTGCCGTACGGTTACTGTGAAAGCTTCAACAGCCGTTTCCGGGATGAACTCTTGAACCTGGAAGTATTTACCTCTACCCCCGAAGCCCGTGTACTAAGCGAAAAGTGGCGGCAAGACTATAACGAACACCGACCTCACGGAGCACTTGGCTACCGGACACCCCATGCTGTCTTGGCAGAAGCCCTCGAAACAGGTAAGCTACACCTGCCTAGACTCACATCCGAAATGGCCCAAGCTTAGGGATCCCCTCACCGTGTTTAGGCGTGTGGTGAAGTTCTAACTTTTCGATGATACGTCTTGCTTCAGCAGCTTCAAAAGCTTTGTAAAGCGACGCGAGTTTGTGGGTGTTGAGGTTGTCCATAACCAGAATAATCTTCTCGGCTTTGGGAAAATGGATGTCAACTAAGTCACGCATACACCGTGCAAAATCGATCATGGTGCGTCTTTCTGTGACTTTGACGTGCCGCCAAGCCGCTAAAGGCGCGAAAAACATAAACAGGTTGCCCGTCCCGTTACGTTCGTATTCATAGTCGTATTGGGCTTTAACAACTACCGGAACAGGAATTGGACATGGACTCTCATGAAAAAGGTAGTAAGCCCGTTCCGAACGGTCTAACGACCCGTCGGCTCCCTCAACGGGCGCAACTCGCCCTGCTCAACCGCTCTAGGCAGCGCGAAGTGGTAGCGCCCGGTGAAGTTGATGTGCGCGTGCAGCAGCGGCGTGAGCCTACTGGTGTCCGCTAAACTGACCCTGTCACCCTGCCGCTCCAACTCCGCTAGCGCCTCGCCGAGATAGATGGTGTTGAATAACGTGACTATGTTGAGTACCAAACCGAGTGTTCCGAGTTGATCCTCTTGCCCCTCCCGGTATGCTTTTCTCACCTGTCCGCGCCCGCCGTAGAACATCGTCCGGGCGAGTCGATGCCGACCCTCGTGGCGGTTGCGCTGTACGAGAATGCGCCGTCGGTAGCCTTCGTCGGTAATGAGTGCCAGCATAAACAAGGTCTTGGGTATCTTACCGAGTTCGGCGAGCGCTTTCTGGAGCGAAGAAGCGGGTCGGTTGCCCTTGATGAGCGTGCGCATGAAGTCCGAAGCGCGCAGCGTGCCCAGCTTCAAGGAGCCCGCGACGCGCAGGAGGTCGCTCCAGTTCTCACGGGTATGTTTGAGGTCAACCCGGTTATGAGAGATGGTGTTCAGTACGCCGTAGTCCGCTACCTTATCCAGCCGCCACAGCCGCATGTCGCTCAGATCAGCTAGCGCGGGGCTGAACTGGTAGCCGAGCAGCCAGAACAGTCCGAACACAGGGTCGCTATACCCCGCTGTATCGGCGATGACTTCAACGGGTTCCAGACTCGTCTGCTGTTCTAAGAGTCCGTCCAGAATATGTAGAGAGTCTCGCAAGGTGCCGGGCACGACTACGCCGTGTAGACCTGTAAACTGATCGCTCACCATGTTGATATAGGTGATCCCCCGGCCCCAGCCGAAGTACTTAGGATTCGGCCCCGCGTTCACCGTGCGGATGGGCACCACGAAGCGGAGCCCGTCCACGCTGGCAACGTCGCCGCCACCCCAGATTCGGGCTAACGGCAACCTCGCTTGATAGTCCACGAGCCGGGCATTGGCAGCCGTTAGGGTGTCGAAGCGGAGGTAGTTCTGCTGGACGTACGAGAGTCGGTCGCGGGTCAGGGCGGGTCTGTCTTCATCGACCAACGACTCTAAACCAAGGTTGCAGGCTTCGGCGAGTAGTACAGCGCAGACACTGATACGGAGGTCGGGCATACGAACGTCCCCTGCGCTGATGTGAGTAAAGGCTTCGGCAAAGCCCGTTTTGGCGGCTATCTCCAGAAGCACTTCCGGGAGGTTGACTTTAGGCATCATGTTGCCGGTCTGCTCACGACGCCGGGGCAATGATGGCGGCTCTTCGAGCCTGTCTAGGCGCGCCCACATCAGCTTCTGCTTGCCGTCTACGGTTTCGATATGCACGTGTTCATGCCGAGGCAAGGCTTCGGCGGCGCGCCGGTACGCCTCGTCCAAGTCGTGTCCTAAACGGGTCAGGCTTCCGTCCGGCTCGAGACGCAGGTCTAAAGTGCGGCAGACGTCTGAGCGAACGTGCTGCCACGCCTCGCCTGATAAAAGCTGCGCGGTCGGATTTTGATAGCGCTTACTCTTTGTAACAAACACATCTCTGCGCCCCAGCGCGTCCTGTAATGCGTCCATTGCACAAAGCGTGTAGGCGCGCCTATCGATCTTGCCCTTTTCTTGGTAAACGTGCCGCCGCCAGCCCTGGGTGATGATGCGCTTGGGCGCGTCGTCGAGAAGAGGGTTACGCCTACCCTCGATCTCGTTCAAGAACTCGAGCGCGTCCGCCACAAAAACGCCAGCATCGTTGCTGATGAAGGTGAGTCCCCTGAGCATTACCTGCTGGAAACGCCGCACGCTCAGATACTTCGCCATCAGTTCGGCTTCGAAGTTGTCCTCTGGCGGTCTGGCGTGCGTGTGAACGGTGTGGAGCGCAGCGGCAAGCTCGTTCTTGGGAATCTTGTTGTAGATGTCGTTCCTGAGCCCGGTGTCGTCCAGCGCCGCCAAGACCACCTCGACCGCCGTCGCCAACCTAAGGCTCGTCTGGTCGTAAGCTTTGAGTCCTCTAAGCCGTGTTTGCTTACCCTCGTTCTTGCTGCTACGCAAAAGGTCGTTCATGAGGGCCGTGAAGAGGTCTAAGGCGTCGTCGGTAGCCGTACGCTCCAGCTCCTGTGTAAAAGCAAGCAGCGTCGCGACTTGACGCTCGCGTGCGAGCTGGGCGACCGTCCCTACCCAGGAGGTGACGCCGTAGCGGGCCAACGCTTTAAGTTGCGCACTTGGAAAAGTTGAGAGGTCAAGCTCGCCTACGCCGACCTGGCGAATCCTTTCGACCCGCAAGACGGCCTCGCGCAGCGCCTGAGCACTGATGCGCCTGGGAGCGCGTTTCAGGTGTTCGAGGGCAGACAGCCGTGAACCCTCCGGGGTGTCGAGTAAAGCTAACAACTTCTCACGCTGCTTACCATTAGGCAACCGAGCCAGCTTTTCCCACAACGCTATATTGGCCCGCTCACGAACCCGCGCTATGAGGCGCTCGAGTACGCTCGCGCCAGGAAGTAGAACATTGCGTTCGACTAGCCAAGCGGTCGCGAGGTCAAAGAGCTGGATTGGTCTCTCTGGACTAAGCGTTGCCCTGGTGTAGAGAAAGCGCACCAACGGGAGGCCGATAGTTGGGGCGGAGAAGTCGCAGTAGCCGAAGCGGGCCTTGATCTCCTCAACATGTCGGTAGCGCGTCTTACTCTGCTTATAAGCACTCAAATCAGTTGCCGCCGAAACGCCTGCCTGTCTGGCGACGTAGTGCTTCACGTTCAAAGGTACGTCGTCAGGCTCATCCAAGAGGGTTCCGAGAAACCGAACCGTCACGAGCTGGAGTGCAAAGCCGAGCTGGGTGTGAGCTTCCGCTTTGGTTCGGATCAGCTCCAAGTCACCTGTACTCAGTAGAAAGTAGCGGGCGAGTTGGGCGTCGCTCGGCTCACCGACGAAACGCGCGTACCGGCTACGGTGTTCATCAGTAAGGAATTGAACAGGCACAGGTCATTATGTATGGCCCCCTCGCCTTGCGCAAACGAACCTTTATGCAACGCTTCTTCAGTTGCGATGGGAAGCGCCCAAAGCGACTTGCATAAACCTCTTGCAAAACCATCTTAAAAAGCGACAGGTTTGTGCAATGATGGAGCATGGTTTTTGGCTACGCTCGAGTCTCGACCGATGAACAAGACACCAAAGCGCAAGAGCGCGTACTTAACGCAGCGGGAGCAGAGCCGGTTTTTACCGAGCGCGCTTCAGGTGGGCGTTGGGATAGACCCGAACTGCACCGGTTGTTAGGGCAACTCCGTCCTGGTGATGTGGTTTTAGTTTGGAAGCTCGACCGCTTGAGCCGGAGTCTTAAAGACCTGCTGAGCTTACTTGAACACATTGAAGCGAAGGGCGCAGGCTTCAAAAGTCTCACTGAAGCGATTGATACCACCACGCCTGCAGGCCGCATGATGATGCAGATGGTGGGCGCGTTCGCCGAATTCGAGCGAGCGATGATCCGCGAGCGTACCTTGGTCGGGCTCAGGGAGGCTAAAGCAAGTGGGCGCACCGGCGGCAGGCGGAAAAAGCTTAAGCCGCACCAGGAGAAAGAGATTGCTGTGATGGTCTTGCAAGGCGGCAGACCGGCAGCACAAGTCGCACGGCTCTTTAACGTACATCCTGCAACAGTGGGGCGCATCGTGGCCCGACATAAACCCGCTGTACAAGACCTTT
>CAWCXJ010000013.1:0-485831 GCA_963799485.1 uncultured Trueperaceae bacterium | reverse complement strand
CTATTCCAAGCGTAAGGTTCAAGCCACCGCCTTTAGGCGGTCAGATTTCATCTGCCAGCCTTAGGGGGTGGAGTATCGCTGTGGGAGTCACACGGTTTTCAACATCGAGTACCATTTTGTCTGGGTGACGAAGTACCGCTACAAGGTACTCAAGGGTGACGCTGCCGAGCGAGTGCGAGAACTGGTACGGCAAACCTGCGAGGCGTTCGAGATACGGATACTGAGTGGGGTAGTCAGTAGCGAGCATGTACACATCTTGGTAAGCGCTCCGCCGACGCTGGCCCCAAGCGAGATCATGCGGCGAATCGAGGGACGAAGTGCGAGCAAGCTGTTCGAGGAGTTTCCAAAGCTGAAAGGGCGGTATTGGGGCAGACACTTCCGGGCGAGGGGATACTTTTATGCGACCGTCGGGCAGGTAACGGAGGAGATGATCAAGAGCTACTTGGAACACCACTTGGAACCGACTCGGGACGACAACTTCAAGACGGAGGACTAACGGGTCTACGACCCGTATCCCGACTTTCAGGCGTCGTCTCAAACCCTCCGACTTTAGTCGGTGTGTTGTTTAGTGTGAAAGGCTTTCTCAAAACCAACCACGACGCCTTAAACTTCTCGGTAATGGTTCAAACCAAACTGATAAGTTAAGGGATGGTCAGCATCGAATGTTATCACTGTGGGAGCGAACAGCTCGTCAAGAATGGCAAAGCGCCTAATGGCAAGCAGAAGTATCAGTGCCGAGCGTGCGGTAAGGCGAGTAGAGAGAACCCAGACTTCGGCTATAGCGAGGCGCGTAAGGAAGAGATACTCAGAGCTTACGAAGAGCGCTCGAGTCTGCGTGGTTTGTCGCGTACCTTCGGTGTGTCACGTAACACGGTGACCAAATGGCTTAAAAAAAGCCAAGACGCTTCCGCCGCTTAAAGATACGCTGGTCGAACCCAATGAGCCGAAGACGGTCTGCTTGGAACTAGACGAAATGTGGTCGTTTGTACGCTGCAAAGCCAATAAACGTTGGATTTGGCTAGCCCTGTGCAAGCGTACGCGACAAGTCGTAGCTTGCGTGGTCGGCGGTAGAGGCGTTGCCACCTGTCGTTATCTTTGGCAAGCTGTTCCTACTGTCTTCAAGCAAGGCATCTGCTTTACTGACTTCTGGGAAGCCTATCAAACCGTCATTCCTGATGAGCGAACAGGCCCGGGAGGTGCCGTTTTGTTCAAGACGCACCACCAAGCAGTTGGCAAAGATTCTGGTCTAACAGCTCACATCGAGCGGTTCAACAACACTGTTAGGCAGCGGCTTGCTCGGTTTGTCCGCAAGACTCTATCTTTCTCTAAGTCCGACGAGATGCATCTCACTTGTCTGCACCTCTTTTTACACCGTTACAACCTTGAACGTAGGGCTAGCATTCATGATTGAGCCATTACCAACTTCTCTATGGATAAGTGCAAGACTTGAGTATGAGGTCTTCTTTGCGGTGTGCGGGGGCGTTGTCCTTGATCAGGAGAATCAGATCGTCGGGATAGCTCTGAGCAAGTTCAGCAAAGAAGACCTTGATGTTCCTGAGAATGTCCTCTTCATCGCCTTACCTCCTTACAGCCCTGAACTTGACCCGGTCGAACGCTGGTTCCAGGAATTCCGCCGCGCGTTAGCCAATCGCTGCTTCGACACCATCGCTGCTTTGCATGATGCTCTGTCCCGAGTCCTCGAGCTGTTCACCCAAGCTAAAGAACGTTTGGAGCTTCTGACTGACTTCCCCTGATGGCACTTCGGCGTTTCTCAGCTACATCTGTGACATTGCTATTCCAGTTTGGTATTAGCTCTACTTTGTACAGTTTTTAGCCGGATTCCGTATAACTGGAGCGCCTTCACGAACGTGGTACAGGGTTTCGGCGACACCGATTGAGAAGTTTTTTCGGCCTCGTCAACCTCCTCAGGTCAAATCCGGTCAGAGGGGCTCGAGCCAAAGGTTACGAAAACGTACCCGGTCGCCGTGGTCTTGCAAGACGATTGGGCCTTCTAAAACACCCGCTGCGTTTGCTGCGCCCGCCTCTGGAGTTCCGAGCCGCGTCGGGCCGGGAATTATGGTGTCGTCCTGAACGAGCTGACCGTTCCAGAAAACGCGGACGCGCGCGTCCGCGAGCTTTTTTTCGCCCCTAAAACGGGCGGCTCGAAACTCGAGGTCGTAGCTTTGCCACGTTTCGGGCGGCAGGCTCGCATTTTGCGTGGCGTCCCGGACTTCGTAAATCGCGCCTGCGTCGTTTTGGCCGCTCAGCGTGCGCCCGTAAGAGTCCAGAATCTGCACTTCGTAGCGCCCCTGTAAGTAGACGCCGGAATTGCCCCGCGCCTGCTCGGGGGTCCCGGGGGAAGTTTTCGGTACCCAGAACTCGAGGTGCAGACGAAAGTCGCCGAACGTTTCTTTCGTCCTCAAGCTGTTCTCACCGACGCGCTTACCCGGTTTGACCTCAACATAGTCGCCCGCCAAACGCCAGTTCGCCGCGCCGCCCCGGACGCGTTCCCAGGCTGCCAAGCCGTTGCCGGAAAAGAGCGTCATCCGCTCGGCGCTTGCTTCGACCGTAATTGTTCGGCTACGCCGTACCGGCTGTCCTGCCCCGGTTGTCGTCAGTGTCACAAGGTAGTCTCCGGTGCGGGCGTAGCGGTGGGTAACGCGCGCCCCGCTGCCGGTCTCGCCATCACCGAAATCCCAGGCGAAAGTTGTGCGGTTTGGTTCAGCCGCCGGTACTTCAAAGGTGACGCTGAGCCCGTCTTGCTCAGCGGAAAAGCTGCTATCGGCGCGGACGGTAACGGGGGCTGCGCGGCTGAGAGTCGAACCGTCTGGGAAAGTATAGGCAAGCTCCGCCAAAAAAGTTCCCGCCTGGTCGTAACGTGCGATTAGACTACCCCGGTCGCAGTTTTCCGGCGTCAGCTGTTCCTGCCCTGTCGTCAGGGTGCAAGACGCTGCGCCCATACCTCGCCACGACAACGTTACCGGGTCGCCGACGCTCACCGCAGCGGGGGCTACGCCGAAGCTGGCAGTCGGGGGTGAAACGTTCTTCTGACACGCTGCAAGCCCCAAAAGCAGCACTATGAACAGCCCGGGTAGGGACCTTGAGAACCGCGCAGTCGGTCTAGACAAACAGGTGTTCGTGGGAGCTTGCGTGTAGATGTTCATGGTCTGTTAGCCCCTTTCTTGTTCCGTAAGGGCGGCAGCTGCCGCGATAAAAGAATCTAACTCGCGCTCGAGGCGTTGCGCCGCCACAAAGTCACCTAGCAGGCGTTCGGTGTGGGCGAGCCGCGCAAGCAGCCGAACTTCGCGGTCGAACCAGCGGCGCTGCTCCCCCTGAAGCTGCGTTTCAAATACGCCAACCGGCCCGGGCTTGGAGCGCGGCGCGGAACCGATACGCCCCTGGGCGCGCGGCGTGCGGGGTGGCGGCAGCCGCGTACGCTGAGGTTGCGCTTTAGGTTGATCGGGTTTCGTCATGCGCCGCTCCGCCACTGCTACTTAAGCTGCCGAATCCGGACGTTGCGGTAGAAGACCTCGGCACCTTCGGCCTGAAGCAGGATTTTTCCCGAGTCGAGGGCGTCGCCGCCGGGTGTATAGAGGCTGTAGGCACGGTTGTTGACCTGCCCGTTAATCATGTGCGTCGCCGTGTTCCCCTGCACGATGATGTCGACCGTGTTCCAACCTGAGCGCTCATTGGTGTTGTCTTTGACGATGCGGACGAAGCGACCGCTCCGGCTGGTATACGGGGTACCGTTTTGTGCGTATTGCGGCTCTTTCGGGCGAGTAGACGCGACCGTCGTCGTAAGGGTAGGGCCGCCGAGAAGCCAGAAGTCGCCGGTATCGCCCTCCTGAATCTGGTATTCGACGCCACTAGGCCACACCTTGTCGCGGCCCGTAGCGTGGTAGATCACGCCGCTGTCGCGCTTGCTGCGGTTGCGGGGGGCGAAGCGTTTCTCCCCCCAACGGTACTCGAGCCGCAGCTGATAGTTGCTGTAGCTTTTTTCCGTTGCCAGGTAACCGAACTCTCTGGGGCCGTTATTTTCGACGCCGAGAATATGGATAACGCCGTTTTCAACGTGAAAGACACCTTCAGGGTCGTTGTTTTTGCCTTTCGAGGGCAGGTAGCTGTACCAGCCGCTGAGGTCGTTGCCGTTAAAGAGCGGTTCCCAGGCCCCCGGGGCTTCCGGGGGGGCTTCGGGGTTTGCGCCGCTCAACTGGACGTTTCCGAGAACGAAAAGTGCATCTTGAAAGTCGCGGTCGGCGTCGCCCGCCTCGAGGCTGAGCAGGTAGCTGTCGGTAACCGGGTTTCCGCCCCGGTCGCGCAGCGGATAGACGCGCAGCACGTGGGCGCTGCCTGGATTAAGACGGCTCAGGCTGTAGCGGGTCTCGCTCCCGACCTGCACGTAGAGGCCGAAGGGTGTCGTACCGGGGTTAAACGACGCGCTGCCGGTCTCGAGCGGCGGTAACAGTTTCTGGGCGTCTTTCGCCCCGCTGCGCCCTACTGCTTGCGTTACGGGTGCGCCCCTGCCGAGCGTAAAAAATCCGTAAGGGAGGGGTTCGTCGGGGCCGTACCGGGCGACGACGTTTAGGGTCACAGGCCCGTCGCCTGCGCGTTCGAAAAGGGGCGCGTCGACCTCGTCGCCGACAAGTCCGTCCCCCGCTGCCGAGAGGGCTTCCCCTACATCGACGCGGTAGCCCAGGGTGTCGACGACCTGCTGCAACGAGGGCTCGTCTTTTCCCCCCGCGCGGCGGCTGCCGAGACCGTAAAGACCAATCTCGACGAAGCTGCGCGCGTTGTCGTTACTCTCGAGCTGCAAGGTTGCGCGCTTCGTCCCGGACGCGGACGGCGTAAACGAGACGGTCGCCTCGGCGCTGCTCCCCGGCTCCAGCGTGATCGGCAAACTCGGCGTAACGAGCTTGAACGCGCCCGCATCGGGGCCACCCAACGCCAGCGCACGCAACACGAGCGGCGCGTCGCCGGTATTTTTGAAACTGACGGGCTGCGCTGCGCTGGTACTGCCGGTGGTGGCCGAGAAAATCAGTTCCTGCCGGCCTGCCGCCGTGACCTCGAGACCAACGAAGGCGGTTTGTACACCCGCCTGCGTACACGCGGCGAGGCTTAGCGTGAGCAGCGTAAGCACTACCCACGTCCAAAGCGTAGCTGTAGTTTTGGTGCTTGTGGTTTTTTTACTTGTTGGCGGTAAACGGTCGTGTGTCATATCAGACTCCCTAGTGAAACGACAAGGTGTGCATGGTCTCGAGCGCCTCGGCAAGTTCACGAATGTCGTGAGGAGCCGTCGTCTCGAGCAGGCGGATTTCACCCTCGGGTACCCCTTCGGGGCCCAGGACGCTGCGAACATTTTGAAGCAGGGATTGGCGGTACTCGAGGTCGATAAGCGCCCGGTTAAACGCACGGTTTAGCGCTTTGCTCCGCACCTTCAGCCGCCTGTATCACTGGGGCGGCCCCGGCGGTAGCACGGATGGACGAGGCGGGTGCCGCGTTGCCGCAACAGCGACCCCGGACGCGAGGGCGCTTGCAGCAGGCCACGACGCCTCAAACTCTGAAAAGAATCGAACGACGTCTCTGTGGGGTACGGCGGCGGTCTATGAGGATGTAGTTTCATGAGAGGTAGTTTGGTCTGCAGCCCTTGCGGTTCCCTTGCAGGAAGCTTGCGGGCAAACCTTGCAGAAGTCCTGCAAGGGGTTCTCAAGGAGCTGGCGAGGGAAGTTTGTTTTTTACCTTTTAGGCGGTGGCGAAGCCTTTTTTCAGGCCGGCAACAAAAATCTGCGAGCCTCGCGCAACCCCGATGTGAATTTTTTAACTGTCCAAACTTGTATAAAAAGCCACACCCCCCCGCTGAACTGGGGTATGCTTCATGAGGGCCTCATCTTTGGGCCGCAGACCGGGGAAATTTCGTTTTAGGTGGGCTCGCTTTGATGAAATGGTTTTTGCCGCAAAAGGTAATTCGTCCCTATGCGCCTACGAGCGTTGTCGCACGTCTGCGGCTACAGTCGCGCATTTTGCCGAACCTGGACCGGAAGCTCACACTGATGGTCGCCCCGGCGGGCTACGGCAAAACCGTGCTGGCGCTCGAGCTTGCCGGCGCTGCCCAACATCACGACCTCTGGTACGAGCTAGACGAACACGACGCGCACTTGGAGGTCTTTTACGCCTACCTCTGCGAAGCCGTCTCCCAGCGCGTCCCGGACTTTTCCGAACGCCTGCCTGAAGCGCCCAAAGACGCGACCCCCTGGGAACTTGCCGGGCTTTTGACGGTTACGCTTTTTGAACTGGACGAACCGATCCTGCTTATCCTCAATAATTTTCACAAGGTCTCGGACGCCCCTGAAATCACGAGCTTTATCGATACGCTTATCTCCTACCTGCCGCCGACGTGCCACCTGATGATCTTGTCGCGCAACCAGACGCAGCTCAACTTGGCGCGCCTCGTTGCCAACCAAGAGGTCAACTTGTTGACGCAGACCCAGTTGGCGTTTACCGAAGGGGAAGCGCTCGAGGCGGCCCGGGCGCTCGGTTGCGCCGACGCTGAGGCCGCCCTTGCCGGACATGAACGGCTAGGCGGGTGGCCTGCGGGTTTTACCCTTTTGCTCGGGCACGGCGCGGCGCAGCTTGGGGGGAATACAGACGCCCTTGCTGCCGAAGAGTTGGTCGCCGAAGACCTCGTTTACGCCTATCTGGGTTCGGAAGTTTTGGGCGAACTGTCGGAGCGCGAACAGCGTTTCGCTTACCTGACGGCGCTCCTGGCCCCGTTTGCCGAAACCGAACTGACGAGCTACTGCACCCCGGACGAACTTGGACTTTTGGAACGCCTCAGCAAACGCCACGCGCTGCTGTTTACTACAGGTAATACCGCAGGTAGTAACGCAGGTAACACCGGGGGACAACAGCGCGGCAAACCGATATACGACCTTCAGCCGCTCGTCAAGGATTTCTTAAAAGAATCGCTGGCCCGCAACCACCCCGAGTTGTGGCGTGAACTCAACCTCCGCATCGGCGTGGGACGTTTTGACGAAGGGCAGCACGGCGCGCTCGAGAACCTCGTAAACGCGGGCGCGGTCGCAGCCATCATCGAGCGGTTGGGTACGTTGCAGCGTACCCTGCGCGAGTCCGGCGACTACAGCCATTTCGCGCTCTGGCTCCGCCGTTTGCCCGAAGAGGCCCTCAAGCATCATCCGGAACTGCTGATTTTAATGGGCGAAGCGCTCGTACAACGCGACGCAGAAGCCGCCAAAGAGCTTTACGAACGCGCCTTGACGCTCGGCGTCAGCGACCGCCGCCTCCACGCGACCGCCCTCAGCGGCCTTCTGCGCGCCGAACACAACTTGCGCCGCTACAAGGAGCTGCTGGGGCGTGCGCCGCAGGTCTTAGAAGAGCTCCGCGAGACGCGGCAACTCCGCGAGCTGGCGTTTTCCTACAACTCGGTTGCGCGCGCCCATATGAGTCTGGGCGAGTACGGCGCAGCGCAGACGGCGTTCGGGTTCGTTCGCACAATCGGTCAGGAGTTGTCCGACGGCTATTTCGAGGCTTTAGCGACGCGGGGGCTGGCGTCCTACGCGGATTACAGCGGCGACGTGCAGCGCTCGCTACTGCTCAACCAAAAGACGCTTTCGTATTGGGAAGCGCGCGCCAACTCGTACCAGATTGCCTCGACCTTAAACAACGTAGCGAGTTGTCACTACTACCTGGGCGACCTGCACGAAGGCCTTGCCGCTGGACTCCGCGCGTTGTCGCTCTGGAACGAGCTGTCGCTCGAGGCGTCGCCGGTACTGCTGCACTGCACCCTGGGCGACCTGCACCTCGGGCTGGCTCACGACGAGGACGCCGAAAAGCACTACCGCCTGGCGGTGAACCAGAGCCCGTCGGACGCGTTTAGTCATCCCTACGCGCTGCTTGGGCTGGCGCGGGTCTACAGCTTGGGTGCGCAGCGCGCCAAGGCCGAACGTTACGTGCAGCACGCGCTCGAGCTGTCGCTCGCCCACGGTTTCCGGTTTTGCGAAGGGCTCGCGCAACTTTTTACGGCACAGCTTACCGGCGCGGACGAACCGCTCGCGGCAGCCGAGCAGATATTCACGGAAATCGGCGCAAAACGTGAACTCACGCAGGTCTTTTGGCTCCGCAGCGAACGCCCCGGCACGGGGTCAGTCCAAGAGTCGGCTCGTTACGCGAAGCGCGCGCAGGCGGCTGAACAAGCGCTCGGCTACCGCGCCCGTCCGCCGCTGGTCGTCCGCACGGCAGAAGCTAGCGAGACGCCCGTCCCGGTCGCCCTGCCCCAAGCGCCTAAGGCGGTGCTCGAGCTCTTTACCTGTGGTCACGTCGAAATCGTCTTAAACGGTGCGCCGGTGGCCATCAACGACTGGAACGGGCGCAAACCGCGCGACATCGTACTATTTTTGGCTTCGACCGGCGTCGGCGCGTCGCGTGACGACTTTTTAGACGCACTTTGGGAAGAGGGGGGCCGTGACCCCGAACAGCAGTTCAGCGTCGCCCTTTCACGTGCGCGGCGTACCCTGGGCTGGCGTGAAGCTATCGTCCGGGACGGCAACCTCTACACCTTTTCGCCCGACCTGCTCGTTCACGAAGACGCGGGCACTTTGGAGCGCCTGCGCCCCGGCGACCCGGTAGCGGCGCTGATGGCGGCGCTCGACACTTATCAGGGCGACTACTTGCCCGGCTACTACGCCAACTGGGTCGAGGTGCGCCGTCGGCATCTGCAAGAACACGCGCTGGTGCTTCTTTCTGACCTTTTGCCCCGTTTGCGCGACACGCAGCGGCATTTGGTGCCGACCTACGCCAAGCTCGCCTTCAAGCTCGACCCGTGCCACGAACCGGGGTATCTGGAGCTTATTCGCTATCATCTGGACAACCGCAACCCCGAGCAGGCGCGGCGGCAGTACGGCAACTATCAGCAGGCGATGAAAGATTTGGGCCTCGAGCCGAGCCCGCATCTGCTGGAAGTGCTGAGCGATTTTGCCGCCCAGCTAGGTTGGGGTATTGGGAGCCGCTTCGCCCAGTTTTCCGACTACTAAGTCCGGCGCTCAAAAGGCTTGGCTGAGTTTCCGGCTTCGAGCGTGTGATGCGGGGCGCGAATGGGTTTTGTCGCTTTCCTGAACGCTCGAGGTTTTCGTGGTCGTTACCCCGCAGCGATTTAAGTGTGCTAAACGGCGTAGTCGAGACCGGCGCATGAAGGTTGCAGAACCCAGATACATCTCTTATACGCCCTAGGCTGATGACGCGTTCAAGCTTGCTGCTGAGACAGTGTGTTGACCGACCCCAATCTCACAAGGAAACAGCGACTCACCAACGACTTACGTTTCGTTGGTGAAAGTCACTTGGTAACTACTAAAACAACGTCACGGTTTTTGCTACTTTTGAGTGCTTTGCAGCTCGGGACTAAAGCCTAATAAAACCAAGAAAAACACGTCCAGAACGGCATAAATCGATTTGACAAAGGGTTTCCCCAGGGCCTACGATAGCGTCTGTTGAGGTTGGACTACGGCGTAAGTCGTCACTTTATAATCCGACTGCATCTGATTTACAAGCGGAGGCACATGAGTTACCGGGACTGGCACATCATCGATTCGACACTTAGGGAGGGCGAGCAGTTCGCCTTGTCGAACTTTACGCTTGCCGACAAGGTCGAGGTCGCCAAGGCGCTCGACGCGTTCGGCGTAGAATATCTGGAACTCACCACGCCGGTCGCCTCACCCGAATCGCGCCGCGCGTTAGAAACCATCGCCAGTTTGGGCCTCAACGCCAAAATCCTGACACATACCAGAGCCAACTTGAGCGACGCACAGCTTGCCGCCGAGTGCGGGGTAGACGGCATCGACATCTTGTTCGGTACCTCGTCGGAACTGCGGGCGTTTTCACACGGGCGCGGCGTCGCAGACATCATCGACGAGAGCTTGGAGGTTATCCGCTTCGTAAAATCGCAAGGGCTCAATGTCCGTTTCTCGTCCGAAGACACCTTTCGCAGCGAAAAGGCCGACCTCTTGCGCGTTTACGCCGCCGCCGACGCTGCCGGGGTTGACCGCGTCGGGCTCGCCGATACGGTCGGCGTCGCCAGCCCCAGTAGCGTCCGCGAGTTGGTCGCCGACGTGCGCGCGGTCGTTCACTGCGACATCGAGTTTCACGGCCACAACGACACGGGCTGCGCTATCGCCAACGCCTTTGAAGCGGTGCGGGCGGGCGCAACCCACATCGACACGAGCATCCTGGGGATCGGCGAGCGCAACGGCATCACGCCTTTGGGCGGCTTTTTAGCGCGGATGTTTACGCAAAACCCGGAACGGTTGCAGCGTAAATACAACTTGGAGCTGCTCCCTGAGTTAGACGCCATGATCGCCCGGATGACGGGTTGCGGCGTGCCGTTTAACAATTACCTAACGGGCGCTTTTGCCTACAACCATAAGGCCGGAATGCACCTTAAAGCTATCTACCTAAACCCCGGTTCGTATGAAATCATCCCGCCGGAGGTGTTCGGGGTGTCGCGGAATCTGCAACTCGGCAGCCGCCTCACCGGGCGCAACGCGATTGCAGCGAGGGCCGCCGAACTCGGATTTAGCTTGCCGCCGGGGGTGCTCGGAGACGTGACCCGCGAGATCAAAGCGCTCGCCGACGATGGCGACTTGGAACTTGCTGAAATTGACGCACTTATTCAAGAGGCCGCTTTAGAGGAAAGCCTGCAAGAAAACCTCGAGGTCGCCCTGTGAAGCTCAACTTAAACGGTTTAACCCTCGCCGAACGCATCTTGTCGGTACGTTCGGGGCGGCGGGTACGGGCCGGCGAACTCGTCGTTGTTGAAGTCGATCAGGTGATGGTCGTCGATTCCATCGCCCCCTCGGTGATCGCCCGCATCCAAAACGATTTGGGCGGGCGCGTCCGCCACCCTGAACGCGTCTCATTCGTGCTCGACCACGTTGCGCCCGCCGCCAACGTCGAAGTGGCGACCGCGCAGCAAAACGCGCGGCGCTACGCCCGTGAACGCGGCATCCAACTTTTCGATGTCGGGCGCGGCATCTGCCATCAGGTGTTGATGGAAGAGGGTCTGGCGCAACCCGGCGGTATCGTCCTCGGGTCGGACTCGCACTCGACAACTTACGGGGCGGTCGGGTGTTTCGGTACCGGGATGGGCGCGACCGACATCGCGCTGGCGGCGGCCTCGGGTAAAACCTGGCTCAAGGTGCCGGAAACCGTCGTTGTCAAGCTGACCGGTGAGCTACCTCTAGGCGTCAGTGCCAAAGACGTCGCATTGACCGTAATTCGGGAACTTACGGCAGAGGGCGCAACCTACGCGAGTTTAGAGCTTCACGTGCCCGAAAGCTTTACGCTGTCCGAACGGATGACGCTGGCAAACTTAGCGGTTGAAGCGGGTGCAAAAGTCGGGCTGGTGCCGCCGAGCGGTGAGGTTTTAGAACAGTTTGACGTTCCTGAATGGCTCATTGTAGACCCCGAAGCGAACTATGAACGGGTGTTGGGGCTTGACCTCAGCACCCTGGCCCCGGTCGTCGCCGCGCCGTCTTTTGTAGACAGCGTGCATCCTCTGACCCATTTTACGGGCGTTCACGTTGACCAGGTTTTTGTCGGCACCTGCACCAACGGACGTTTAGACGACCTGCACATCGTCGCCGACATTTTACGGGGACAACGGGTGGCGGACGGCACAAGATTGCTCGTGATTCCGGCAAGCTCACGTGTTTTAGAGGCCGCTGCTGCCGACGGGACACTTTCAACCTTGCTCGCAGCAGGCGCAGTTTTCGGCACCCCCGGTTGCGGCCCCTGTATGGGTCGGCACATGGGCGTTTTAGCCCCCGGTGAGGTCTGCGTCTCGACCTCAAACCGCAACTTTATCGGGCGGATGGGCAGCGCCGAAGCGCAGGTTTTTCTGGCGTCACCGGCAGTGGCGGCGCGGGCAGCACTTTCCGGCTCTATCGTTTCTGCTGAGCCTGAACTGGCGGTGGCGTAGTGGCCCGCGTGTGGACGTTCGGCGACAGCCTCAACACCGACGACATCTTGCCCGGTAAGTACGCGCCCTTTATGGTCGGTGAGGACGTGTTTCACCACTACGCTTTCGCCCATTTACGGCCTGAGTTTGCTGAACATGTCCGCCCCGGCGACCTGCTCGTCGGCGGGCGCAACTGGGGCCTCGGTTCATCACGTGAATATGCGCCGCAAGCGTTGAAAACTCTAGGTATCGGCGCAGTGATTGCCCGGTCGTTTGCCCGTATCCACTACCGCAACCTGCTCAATCTGGGGATTCCGGCGTTTACGTCGGACACGGTGCCGGACGCTTTGCAAGATGGCGACGAAGTTTCGTTCGACCTCGCTGCCGGAACCGTAAAAAGAGGTGCTGAGGTGTTTAGGCTCGAGCCCCCTCCCGCCTTTCTCCAAGAAGCGCTTAGAGAAGGCTCGGTTCTGGCCTACTACCGAAAACACGGGCGCTTTCCCGGTGAGCAAGCCTGACCGGAAGCGCCGAGACACCGTAAAACCTTCTACCCTTTATTTCTTTTTGAGAGGAAACCATGCTAGAGACTATCGAAACCCCCTACGGCACCGTTGAAGTTGACACCGCAACCGTCGAACTCGGCGAACTCCTCGTCTCGGACGACGGCACCGAACTAGAAGTCGTCGGCCTCGACCCGCTGAGGCTCGAGCCCGCCCCCGAAGAAGACGAGGACTGGGGGGAATAGGGCAGCAATGAGTTAAAAGCAATGAGCAATGAGGGGTTTAACTCGTTGCTCATTGCTCGCTACTCATTCCTAGAGATATTATGACTCAGACTTTAGAACGCCCAGCCGCCGCTGCACCTCGTATCGCCGTCGTTTACGACCGCCTGCGCCCGGAAGAAAAGATGCTCTTTGACGCCTTCGAGCGGCAAGGGGTTGCCTTCGACAAACTTTACGCGCCGCAGCTTGTGTGCGACTTTAGCGCCCTGTCCGACCTGCCGCAGTACGACGTGATCCTCGAGCGCTGCGTCTCCCAAACACGCGGTTTAGCTGTCTCACGTATTTTTACGGCACTTGGGACGAGGGTTCTCAACACGCCCGGAGTCATCGAGGTTTGCGGCGACAAACTGGCGACGAACGCGGCCCTTGCCCGCGCAGGCGTGCCAACGCCGCGTACCGGCGTTGCTTTTGATACCGAGTCCGCCGTAAACCTCGCCGAACGCTTCGGCTATCCGGTCGTGCTTAAACCTACCGTCGGGTCGTGGGGCCGGATGGTGTCGAAGCTCAGCGACCAGGACGCGCTCGAGGCCGTCCTTGAACACAAAGAAACGTTGGGCGGCCCACAGCATAAGGTCTTTTACCTGCAAGAGTTCGTCCGCAAACCCGGTCGTGATATCCGCGCGTTCGTCGTCGGGGGAGAGGTTGTCGCCGCGATCTACCGCACCTCGGAGCATTGGGTCACGAATACGGCGCGGGGCGCAGTGGCGACCAACTGCCCGCTTTACGGCGAACTCGCCGAGACCGCACAGAGAGCGGCGCAGGCGGTCGGGGGCGGCGTGGTGGCGGTGGATGTGCTCGAGAGTGAACGCGGTTTACTCGTCGTTGAAGTCAACCACACGATGGAATTTCGCAATTCGGTCGCTACGACGGGGGTAGATATTCCGGCGAAGGTGGTGGAGTACGCGCTGTCGCAGGTGCCGGTAACAGTTTAACCGAGAACCGAACCTGCACTAAGACCTAGAACAAGCCCGACAAGCAGACCGACGAGGCCGTAGGCGTTTTTTGGCGGTACGGCTGCTATAAGCAGCTGAACGATGGAGAAAACGGCTTCGCCTATCACAATGCCTGTGTGCCCCACCATAAAAGCACGCTCAGGGTGAGAAGGCCGACGACCCAGCGCGTAATTCTGAGCGAAAGTGAGTCAAGTACGCCGCCGAGGTCTATTGAAACTTCTAGCATGATGGGGCACACTAGGGTTTATCGTCTCAGCTGTCAAGTGGGTCGCGCCATTTCAGGCCGGGAAAGCGTGAGAAGCCTTTGTCGGCGGTCAGCCATTCGCAGCCGGATTCGATGGCGAGAGCAGCGAAATAAGCATCAGGTACGGTGTTTGAGGTGGCTTTAACATGGTCGCACAGTTGGACAAAGATGTCCCAGTGTCGCTCTCTTGGTTTGATGACAAAACAGTTGGGCTGACGCCGTAAGTCGTGGGCGATAGTTAAGGCTTCGGTGCTGGACAGGGGTGTTTTGAGGATGCGGGAGTGCGTAACAATTCTTAAAAAGCCGCTCAAAACAAGGTCACTAAGGCCGTATGCAGCGTTACTCTCTAAAATGTTTTGGAGCCACGCCCGGTACGCGGCGTGTTGTGGAAATGAGCGGTCATGCGCGTAAACAAGGACGTTGACGTCAGGCAGAATCACTCGAGTCCGTCCATCAGGTCTCTGGTTGCGGCGTTGTTACTGAGGTCAACACCAGGTTGGAGGCCACCCCCGTCGAAAGTGCGTAACTCGAACGCCTGCGGCTCAGGCCGCCCCTTCACCAGTTTTTCCCGGAGCGCTTCTTCAATAATTTTAGTCAATGTTTTATCATGCTCTGCTGCGTAGCGTTTAACCTCACGCATCAAGGTTTCGTCGAGTCTGACGGTCGTTCTCATAATCTGGAGTATAATCTTTGTATGTCAGTATGTCAAAATGAAAACACAGATGGATAAACTAAACGTCGCCATCGTCGGCGCGTCCGGTTACGCCGGGGGCGAGTTTTTACGCCTCGCCCTCGCTCACCCACACCTGAACGTCACGCAGGTCACGAGCGAACGCTACGCCAAACAACCCCTGCCTATCGTCCACCCCAACCTGCGCGGCGCGACCAAACTCCGCTTTAGCAGCCTAGCAGACCTGCAAGACGCCGACCTGCTGGTGCTGGGTTTGCCGCATAAAGAATCGGCAACCCGCTTCGACGACTTCGCCCAAAAAGCGCCGCGCATTCTGGATTTAGCCGCCGACTTTCGTCTCAAAGACCCGGCGGTGTACGAGACCTTTTACGGCGAACCGCACCCGCGCCCGGACTTGCTAACGAAGTTCATCTACGCCAACCCTGAACTGCACCGCGAAGAACTGAAAACCGCGACTTACATCGCCGGGGCAGGTTGTTTAGCCACTGCGACCATTTTAGGACTCTATCCGCTGCTCAAATACGCGGTTCCAGCCAAAGGCGACATCATCGTCGAGGGAAAAATCGGCTCGTCGGCAGCGGGAAACAAGGCGACTTCGGCGGGGCATCACCCGGAACGCGCCGGGGTGGTGCGGACTTACGCTGCGACCGGGCACCGTCACACGGCTGAAATCAGGCAGGAGCTACCCGGTCATTTTCCGGTTCACCTGACGGCGACGGCGATTGAGCGCATCCGAGGGATTTTAGTCACCGCGCACGTCTTTTTACCCGACGGCTACAGCGACCGCGACGTACTGGGCGCGTACCGTGAAGCCTATGAAGATGAGCCGTTCGTCCGCTTGGTGACGGCGAAACGGGGCATTCACCGCGTTCCCGACCCGAAGATTCTAGACGGCACGAACTTCTGCGATATCGGCTTTGAAGTGGACAACGATACCGGGCGCGTCGTTGTCATGAGCGCTCTAGACAACCTCGTCAAAGGCACGGCGGGGCACGCATTGCAAGCCTTGAATATCAGTATGGGTTGGCCTGAAACGTTGGGGTTGGGGTTTACGGGGCTGCATCCGTAGCGGCCGGGACGACGCTCGAGCTGAACACTCCATCTCGAGAGGTAAAACTATGGATGTTTGGAACCACCTTTTTCTGACCGGCGAGTTTGCGCCGCGCCCGCATATTTTGGGCGGCCTTACTTTAGGTCAAGCCGGCATACGCCCCGCCGGAGCGCCGCACAGCCTCTATGAGGAGCTGTGGCACGCAGCTGAGTGGCAGCGGATTGTATTGGAGCAAGACGAAGCAGCCGCTAAACGGTTTGAGGGTGGCGAGCAGTTTCCGGCTAGCCCCGCGCCCGAAGATGAAGCGGCTTGGCAAGCGCTGGTTACTTCGTTTCTTGCCTGCTCGGAGCGCGCCGTAAACCTTGCCCGGGATGAGGCTTGGCTCGAGACCGAAGAAACCGACGACAATCCCGGCTTTACCTGGAGGAATGCGCTCGAGTCCCTCGCCGTCCATAACGCCTACCACCTGGGCAAAATCGTCCTTTTACGGCAGCTTTTAGGCTGCTGGAGCCCACCCCCTGAAGATGCTCAGTCCCGGTAAAATCAAACTCGGTAAAACGGACGCACGCCGCTTGCTGGCCCGTTACCACTTCACCCCCGGCAGCTTGAGAGAGGTTTTTACCCGCCTCGGCAGCGTCCAGTACGACCCGCTCAACCCGGTCGGACGCAATCACGATTTGGTCTTGCAAGCACGGGTGCCGGGCTACCGCGTCGGCGATTGGCAGCGGCTCGCCTACGCAGAGCGGTTTATCTACGACGCCTGGGACAAACAAGCCTCGCTTGTTTTGATGCAACATTGGCCCCAGCGCCGCATCTATCACGACTGGCACCAAAGCTGGTGGAATGAGCGTATTTTACGGGCCTTTCCCGAAGCCATCGACGCCGTTTTAGCTGAACTCCGTGAACGCGGGCCGCTAACAAGCACGGCGTTTAGTGTTCAACTGCATAAACCCGAGTGGGAAGGCTCGTGGTACGGCCCCAAACTCACCAAAAATGTGTTGCGGGCGCTGTGGCATACCGGCAAAGTCATGACCTCCGGGCGCAAAAACGGGCATCATATCTACGACCTGTCTGAGCGTATCGTCCCGCCGGAGTTTTACGGGGCTGCGCCCATGCCGGAGCCGGAGATGCTGCAGTGGCTCATCCTTTTACGGCACCGAGCGGTGGGTTTGCTGAGGCCGAACGCCAGCACCGAAGTCTGGAGCTTGGGCGTTTCGGCGGCGGCGCGGCGGGCGGTGATTGCAGAGCTTGTCCAGACCGGTGAGCTGATTCCGGTTGACGTTGAAGGGGTGCGCTTTTACGCCCTGCCGGAAGTGCTGGGGGGGCTCGAGCACCCCTCATCACCCCAACAGCTGGTTTTCGTCGCCCCGCTCGACCAACTGCTGTGGGACCGTAAAGCCGTGGCGCACATCTTCGGTTTCGATTACGTGTGGGAAGTCTATAAACCGCCAGCCGCAAGAAAATGGGGCTACTACGTGCTGCCGGTTTTTTACGGCGACCGTTTTGTCGCGCGGTTCGACTCACGTGTAAAGGATGGCGTCTGGGAGTTTTACGCCTGGTTCTGGGAGCCGGACGTGACGCCGGACGCCGACCTGCTGAGTGCGCTCACCGACGCCGTAAAGGGGTTTACGGCCTATTTGGGCGCAGAAAAGCTCGTCTTACCCACCGGACTTTCGCGTCAAACCAGGGCCGCTCTGCAAGCAGGAGCTAAATGACCTACACCGTCAGCACGGACAAGTCCAAGCTGGACATCCCACTTATCCACGGTTTTTTAACGACTTCATACTGGGCTGAAGGGCGGACACTCGCGACTGTCACGGCGTCCATTAGAGGCTCGCTCTGCTTCGGGATGTATGACGGTGACGCCCAGGTCGGCTTCGCGCGGGTGATTACCGATTACGCGACGTTTGCCTATTTAGCCGATGTATTTATTTTAGAAGCGCACCGGGGCCACGCACTCGGTAAAGCGTTGATCAAAACGGTTTTGACCCGACCGGAGTTGCGAACATGTGGCTGGGCGCTCTTTACTCAGGACGCGCACGAGCTTTACGCCCAACTTGGTTTTGCTCGTCCCGCCGAACCGGAGAAGTTGATGCGCCGTAAAGCTGTAGCTGTGGTGCCCATAAAGTAAAGGGCTGTGCTGAAAAGTGCGTATGCTAACATATATGTCATGAAACGAACGACGGTATACCTCGAGGAGCAGACTGACCTCAACCTCTCGCGGTTGGCGCGGCAACAGGGACGCTCTAAAGCCGAACTTATTCGCGTCGCCCTAGACACATATGTCGGCAATACGCTCAAAGAGGCGCGGCCTGTTCCCGATTGGGTAGGAATGGGAGACAGTGGCGGCGCACGCATCGCCGAACGTGCTGAAGAACTCTTGCAACAAGGTCTTGCTGAAGAGCACGAGCGCCTGCGAGAAGTGCCTGCTTGAGCATCTTAGCCGATACCAGCGGTATCATCACTCTGCTTGACGCCAGTGATCCCCAATATCAGCAGGCGACGCGCTACGTGTCCGACCTCGTGATCGCGCAGAGTATTCTCTGCGAGGTGGACTATCTGGCAACCAAATACTACGGCGCTCACGCCTCGAGGCGTTTTTTCGCAAGCGTCGCTAAAGGAGATTTCACCCTCTTGCCTCTGAACTCTGAGGACATCAAGCGCACGTATGAAATTATGGAACAGTACGCCGACGCCGAGATAGGCTTCGTTGATGCAAGCCTCGTCGCTCTAGCCGAAAAGCACAGTATCCGCCGCGTATTGACCCTGGATAAACGGCATTTCGACATGTTGCGCCCTAAAGGTCTGGGCTATCTGGAACTCCTGCCGTGATCGTCGTCAAAGTCGGCGGCTCGTTAGGCATCGATTACGACGCGCTCTGTGAAGATGTGGCGGCGCTTCACAAGACAGGGGAGAAGCTCGTCGTCGTTCACGGGGGCAGCGCCGAAACCAACCGGATTGCCGAGCAGCTGGGGCATCCGCCCAAGTTCGTGACGAGTCCGTCGGGGTACTCGAGCCGCTTTACCGACCGTAAAACCCTGGAAATCTTCGAGATGGTCTACTGCGGCAAGCAGAATAAAGGGCTGGTCGAGCGCTTTCAGCGTCTGGGCGTGAACGCGGTGGGGCTCTCAGGCTTGGACGGGCGCATCTTTGAGGGCAAACATAAAGACAAGGTGCGGAGCGCCCAAGACGGCAAGGTCAAGATTTTACGGGGCGACCATACCGGGACGGTCGAACGGGTCAACATCGGGCTGCTGACGCTGCTCTTGGACAACGGTTATCTGCCCGTTTTGACACCACCGGGCTCGAGCTATGACGGCACCGCTATCAACGTAGACGGCGACCGGGCAGCGGCAGCTTTAGCGGTTGCTTTTCAGGCCGAAGCGCTTTTACTCTTATCGAACGTTCCCGGTCTGCTGCGCGACTTTCCCGATGAGGCGTCGCTCATTTCAGAGATTCCGGCGGCTGCCGTGGAGAGCTTTATGGCGTTTGCCCAAGACCGGATGAAGAAAAAAGTTCTGGGTGCAGCCGAGGCGGTGCAGGGCGGCGTCGCGCGGGTTGTCTTTGGCGATGCACGCATTTCAGAACCCGTTTCAGCGGCGCTTGCCGGTCGCGGTACGGTCGTTCGCTGATGGCGCAAGACATTACCGTAAAAATTGGTAAACACCTCTTTAACTACCGCGTAGCGGCAATTATCCGGCGGGGAGATGCTCTGCTGGTGTGCCGCTCCAACCCTGACGACTTCTGTTTTCTGCCGGGCGGCAGAGTACAAAACGGGGAAGCTGCTCTGGACGCTATTTTACGGGAGCTACGAGAGGAGTTGCAAACAGCGGCGAACGTCGAACGTGCCGTGTTTTTCGTTGAGAACTTTTACAGCTTGTACGGTAGGCAGGTGCATGAACTTTGCCTGTACTATGAAGTCACTTTGCCCGAAGTCGCTTTGTCTGAGCCAAGCCTCATACCGGTTAATGATGGTGAAGATGAGTTTTTATGGGTAAACGCAGCAGAGATAGGAGCAGCCAACCTGAAACCCGACTTTTTGCGCGACCGACTCGAGACTCTCCCGCAGACGCTCGAGCACGTCGTGCTTTACGAAAACTAAAGGAGAAACTATGTCACAAACTCAAACGAGAACCCGCGAACTGCTCGAGCAAGACGCCGAGCACAATAGCGGTTTATGGCACCCGGACATCGTCCTAACCCACGGTGACGGCGTAAAAATCTACGACGCTGAAGGTAAGGAATATCTGGACTGTATGGCAGGTATCGCCGTCGCGAGCATCGGGCACGGCAACAAACGGCTTGCCAAGGCGATAGCGGAACAGGCCGAAAAGCTCATCATTTGCTCGCAGGCGCAGGGCAACGACACGCGCGTCAGGTTTTACGAAAAGCTCTTTTCAGTCATTCCGGAGTCGCTCGGTCTAAACCGGGTCTTTATGGCTAACTCAGGTTCGGAGGTCAACGAGGCGGCTTTGAAATGGGCAAGGGTCGCAACCGGCAGAGGCGGCTTCGTCGCTGCCAAACGCGGGTTTTCGGGCCGGACGTTGGGCGTTTTGGGGCTGACCTGGGAGGCCAAGTACCGCGAACCGTTCGAGCCGCTACCGTATGACACGAGTTTTGTCGGGTTCAACAAGATAGACGAGTTGGACGCAGCCATTTCTGAGAAGACGGCGGCGGTGTTTCTCGAGCCCGTTCAGGGTGAAGGCGGGATGTACAAAGCTGACCCGGAATTTTTAGAAGCTGCGAGAGCGCTGACCCATGAGCGCGGCGCACTGCTGATTATGGACGAGGTGCAGTCGGGTGTCGGACGTACCGGCAAGTTTCTGGCCTCTGAACATTACAACGTCAAACCCGATATGGTCACGCTCGCCAAAGGTTTGGGCGGCGGCGTCCCTATCGGCGCGCTCCTCATGACCGACGAAGTCGCCGTAAAAATGCCTCCCGGTGGTCACGGCACGACCTTTGGCGGGAACGCGCTGGCGTCGGCGGCTGGAATCGCCGTGCTAGAAGAGTTCGAGGCTCGAGACCTCATCCAAAACGCGGCAGAAGTCGGAACGTATTTTCAGGAGCAGCTCCGCGCTCTAAACGCGCCGCAAATTCGCACGGTGCGCGGTTTGGGCCTGATGATCGGCGTCGAGTTCAAGGGCAAAGTTGCGCCGATTGTCGCGGCACTTCGGGACGCCGGTGTTTTGACCATCAACGCCGGGGCAACCGTAATTCGTTTTGTGCCACCCTTGATTATTACCGAAGACGAGGTGGACGAGGTGGTGCGGCGGCTTGCCGGGGTACTCGAGCAAATTGGAGGCTAGGGGTCGAAATACTTGATTGATTGCAGTTAAGTCACTTTGCCCAAACCATCGGTCAACATCTATTTGTGGCAGACTCTTACTATGACCTTTACTGTGACGAATCTGGCACTGAAAAGAGTAACTTCTTCTTCGGTGCCATACATTGCTCACGGGCTCGAGCCAACATTTTGGACAGCCAGATTGAACGCTATAGGATGGAAACGGGGATGAATCAAGAGCTGAAATGGACTAAGGTTTCTCGAAAATTGCTCGCTCAGTACAAAGATTTCGTAGATATTTTTTTGAGTGACAAAGCAGCAACATTTCTCTTATCTGAAATATCTAAAGGGTATCATTGGCGTAAATTAGCATCATCACCCGACAGTCAGTTCTTGCAAGCTTATTTCCACTTCATCGAACAGGTGATGAAACCTTACACCAGATATGCTATTTTTCTCGACGACTCCTCTAGCAAGCGGTACAAATTCAACTCGCTACACTATTGCTTGAACTTGCCAGCAGTCAGGAACGGAAGACAAAAAAAGGTGACTTCGTTTCAAACAGTGGATTCAAGCAATAATCTCATCCAACTTGTCGATGTTCTTCTTGGTGCCCTCACATCAACCGCGACCGCTTCGCACAAAATCGAGTTATCTGAATATGTCAAAAGTAAAATGCTAGAGCCGACCTTTTACGGCAGCAAAAGGCTTTTACGCTATTGTTGGACAGCTCCAGAGAAGAGAAGGTTTCAGCCTAACTTTTAGCTTTTCTCTTTTGCGGTTTTTGACTAAGTTTTGTGAGAAATTTGTGATGTTCCCGCTAGTTCGTTTCTACCGGAGTAGAAAAGGAGTTTTACGATGAGCAAACCTCTGAAAGGCCCCCTCGAGCACCTCCACACCGAACTCTACGAAGCTAACTCTCACGAGGCGCACGAGACCTTGACCGTCTTGCAAGAAGACACTCAAAAGACGTTAGAGCACCCCGACCCACACGCGGCGCTCGCTGAGAACCCAGGCTACCGGACACGCCTCGAGGCGGCCATCGAGCGCTTTGAAGCGTCGCGTCCGGGGGTCACCCGCGCTGCTAGGAATGTCCTCGAGGTGCTTACGGCAAACGGCCTCTAACGGTCTGATGACGATCCTTTCAGCGGCGACCCTGCTCTTTCTGGTGATGGATCCGTTCGGCAACATTCCTATCTTTTTGTCCATCTTGGAGCCCTACAGCGCGGCGCGGCGGCTCCGCATTATTTTGCGTGAGTTGCTGATTGCGCTCGCCGTGCTGCTGCTCTTTTTGTTTGCCGGACAGTACATTCTGGACGCGCTCGGTATTTCGGAATCTTCCCTGACGGCGGCGGGCGGCGTGATCTTGTTTTTGATCGCGCTCAGGATGATTTTTCCCCGTGCGGGCGGCGGCGGCATGGTGGAGCACAGCAGCGAAGATGAACCGCTGGTGGTGCCGCTCGCCATTCCGCTGATTGCAGGGCCGTCGGCATTGGCGTCGGTGATGTTTATCATGAGCAGCGACCCCGCGCGGGCGGGCGTCTGGGCCGGGGCGGTTTTTACGGCGTGGCTTTTGACCGGCGGCGTGTTGCTGCTGGCGGTGCGCTTTTCACGCTGGCTGGGGCGGCGCGGCTTGACCGCGATTCAGCGGCTGATGGGGATGATTTTGACCGCCATCGCCATCAACATGATGATGACCGGGATTCGCGACTTCTTCGCACTCTAAAGACTTCACAACCGGCGCAAACGGACGTATCAGGTAGATCAGGCGTGCTTGCCGACGCGCTCGAGGGTGACGGGCCGAGTCTACCGTCCACCTTGCCGGAACGCGTCGTGTGTTTGAAGTGCAGTGTGTTTGAAATAGCGAGGGTTTTGGGTGCGCGGCGCGTTATTTTTGCCGGCTCGAGGTCACGCCGGCTCGTCTTACCACCTGCTGACATAGATGAGCTAGGCTGAGGGGTGGAGGTTTTACGATGAAAAGTTTACTGCTGGGTCTGGCCCTGTTGCCCCTGGCCTCGGCGCAAACGGTCGAACTACGCCTGCTGGAAACCACCGATATTCACACGAACATCGTTCCGTATGACTATTATCAGGACGCCGAAACGGACGCGTTCGGCCTCGCCAAAACCGCGACGCTGATCAAAGCTGCGAGAAACGAAGCGACCAACAGCCTGCTGTTCGACAACGGCGACCTCATTCAAGGAACGCCTTTAGGCGACTACAAAGCCAAAGTCGACGTGCTGGAACCCGGTGAGGTTCACCCCGTCTATCAGGCGATGAATCTGCTCGGTTACGACGCGGCGAATATCGGCAACCACGAATTCAACTACGGCCTGGACTTCCTGAACTTGACCTTGACCGGTGCGGACTTTCCTTACGTCAACGCGAACGTCTACGAAGCGGACGGTGAAACGAATTACTTCGACCCGTATGTCATCTTGAGCCGCGCAGTGACCGACACGGCAGGCGCAACCCAAACGCTTAAGGTCGGCGTTATCGGGTTTGTACCACCGCAAGTTATGACGTGGGACAAGTCGAACTTGGAAGGCGAAGTCGTCGCCAAAGACATCGTGGAAACGGCGCAGAAGTTCGTCCCGGAGATGCGTCGGGCAGGCGCGGATATTATCGTCGCAGTGCCGCACTCGGGGTTTGAAGCGGGTGCGCGGCAGGGCATGGACGAAAACGCCGTCTCTTACCTGAGCGAAGTCGAGGGTATCGACGCGATTTTATTCGGGCACGCGCACGGTATCTTTCCGTCCGAGCAGTTTGAAGGTTATCCGGGTGCGGATTTGGACAAAGGCACTATCAACGGCGTTCCCTCGGTGATGCCGGGCTTCTGGGGCGATCACTTGGGCGTTATCGACTTGACGCTGACGCAAAAAAACGGTTCTTGGACGGTGACGGACTCTCAAAGCGAAGCTCGCCCCATTTTTGATGCTGAAAACGAAAAAGCGCTGGTAGACGCCGACCCCGAAATCGTCGACGCGGTTGCCGAAGCCCATCAGGGGACGCTCGACTACATCCGCAGCGAGGTTGCCGAGACCGAAGCGCCCATCACCTCGTACTTCGCGCAGGTCTTGGACGACCCTTCGGTGCAGCTCGTCAATCAGGCGCAGACCTGGTACACCGAAAAAGCGGTGCAAGGAACCGAATACGAAGGGCTGCCGATTCTTTCAGCGGCGGCTCCCTTTAAGGCGGGAGGGCGTGGCGGCGCGGAGTATTACACGAACATCCCCGCCGGAGCGCTGGCGATTAAAAACGTCGCCGACTTGTACATCTATCCGAATACGCTCAAGGTGGTCAAGCTTACGGGCGCAGAGGTGAAGGCGTGGCTCGAGCGCTCCGCTGGTCAGTTCAACCAGCTTAGACCCGGCAACCCCGACCAGCCGCTCCTCAACGAAGATTTCCGCTCGTACAACTTTGACGTGATCGACGGTGTAACCTATCAGATCGACCTCTCGCAACCCTCCAAATACGACGCCAACGGCAATTTAGTCGATGAAAACGCCGCGCGTATCGTCGCTTTGCAATATAACGGCGAACCTGTCACGGACGACCAGGAGTTTTTAGTCGCTACGAACAACTACCGCGCCTCAGGGGGCGGGGCGTTTCCCGGTCTCGACGGCTCGAACATCGTCATCGACTCACCCGACGAAAACCGGCAGATTTTGATCGACTATCTTACTGCCGAAAAGTCTGTGAACCCGAGCGCCGACGACAACTGGAGCTTTGTTGACCTGCCCGGTGAGGTGAAAGCGACCTTTGAAAGTGCCGCCGCCGCGCAAGACGCGATTCCGCAAGACGCGAACGTGACCTTCGAAGGGCCGAGCGCGCAAGGGTTCGGGACGTATGAGATAACGTTCTAGAAGCGGGTAAGTTCAAGTGGCGAGCCGTAAGGTCATTTTACGGCTCGTTTCTTTATGTTTTCCCTTCAGGCTACCCTAGACTTCTGCTATGAAAATCGGCTTGTTTACTGCGTGGTAGTAGTTTATCTTTTCGCGGTGTTGGCAGTAGCGCAAAACGTTTCTAAATAAGCGCTCGCGCAAGGCCTCGCCAAGGTTCTCTTCCGGACGTCGCTAGCGTGGCGCGGACGCCCACTGTGTTCCCAGCCAACGGTTGAAGACGCGGCAGCCTGTAGGTGTGCCGACGCGTCCGGCGTGCGGATAGACGGTGAGTTCACCGAGCATAACGCCCTGCACGGTGTTGTAGAGATCGACACGTACAAAGTCGGTGGCGGCGCCGAGCGTTTCGGCTGCCGCGATCATTTCCGCCAGCACAGCCGGTTTTTCCGGCAACGGGTGAGGGAGCGCCTCGGCGTAACAGGTTAGGTTAAAAGGTTGCCAGTCAGGGGTAAAAAAGACGTTGAGCTTGTTTTTTCGGTAGCGTGGTGAACCCAGACTGATAGCGCTGACCTTGCCGCCGAAGGTGTAAAACCGGTAGTCGAAGAGTTCGTCGCCGCAGGGCTCGAGCGCCGCCTCGACAAGAATGCGCGGTTTGATTTTGGTGTACGCCCATTCCGATTCCGAATATGTCCGGCTCAGCCACGTTTGGCACCGGGCAACGCACGCTTCTTTGGTCAAGGTAATCTCAGCTGTTCCCGCTGCGCCGTTACGGTAAAGATAAAGCTTCGATGCTGCGGCGCGGATGTTCCAGTTTTGTCCATGCGTCGCTTTGACAAAATAGTTCGGCGGAAGCTGCTCGAAGGGCAGCGTAGCGGGTTCGGTGGTAACGTAGAGCAACTCGGCACTTTTGACGCCACAAGCCGCCGCATAAAGTTTGGCTGCATACTTGTCTTGAAGCGTGGCGAGCAGCGGACTTCGGTCTCGACGTTTGCGTCGCCGAACCTTCCACGCAAAATGCTGTTCGACGCCTTCGGTTAGCCGTTGTGAGAATCTCAAAAAGCTCAGGGTCGCCTCCATGGTTTACGCTCCGGTAGCCCCAGCTAGATAGTTCGGGTAGCCTAGCGGCAAGTTTACAAGGGCGCAGTTGCGCGCAGTTTGCGGTGAGCTTGTGAACGGTAGCCGTATCATCGGCACCGCTGCACTTCGGACACCGTTGGCAAGCTTTTCAGCAGTAACATCCGGTCAGCTATGAGCTATGCGTGCGAAGATTGTGCAGCACGCCTGTTCTACAGGGGGTCAACCTGCGGTGTAAATGCTATTAGGATACCTAGCTACAGTCGCAGTTAGCTATAGCATAGCGCCGTTGCCCAGGGCTACCGCAAAGTCAGAGATGTAACTTGGTGAATGACCGAACGAGACATACCCGGACTGATCAAGCACTTTACGGACTTACCTGATCCACGTAACCGCCGTGGGATTCGGCATGAGCTGGTAGACATCGTATGTATCAGCATTTTGGCGGTCATTTGCGGAGCTAATACTTACAGTCAGATACATCAGTACGCCCTAGCGCGAGAAGTGTGGTTGCGAGAGTTTCTCAGGCTTTCGTCGGGTATTCCAAGTCAAGATACCTTCGAGCGGTTGTTTGCGATATTGCATCCTACTGCTTGGCAGACCCGCTTTTTGTCTTGGACACAGACTCTAGGGCTACCCGCGCCCGCCGAAAGGGAGGATGAAGTGCTTGCGGTGGACGGCAAGACGGTAAGAGGCTCTTTAAGCGAGGGTGGAGGGGCTTTGCATACTGTCAGTGTTTGGTCGAGCCAGTTCGAAGTTGTGCCGACCCAGCAGCAAGTACCTGAGAAAACAAACGAGATCACGGTCATTCCTGAGCTTTTAGAAGTTGTAAACCCCGCCGGGGCGGTTGTCACTACAGACGCCCTGGGTTGTCAGAAACAGATAGCCTGGACAGCTAGAGAGCATCACGCACACTACCTGCTAGCGCTCAAAGACAACCATCCAACGCTCTACGCAGATGCCAAGGATTTCTTTGCTTATGCCGACAAGGTTAACTGGGACATTGAACACAGCCGTACCAAGACTACCGAACAGAGGCATGGGCGTGAAGAGACCCGTGAATGCTGGGTTTTACCCGTTCCCGAGTGGTTGCACGAGCGTGAGACTTGGCGCGACTTGACCGGCATCGTGCGCGTTCACGCAACTCGTACCGTCGGCACCTATACAACCACGCACAGCCGTTACTTCATTACCAGTTTGCCGCTCGATGCTGAGCGTGCCCTACGTGCAGCCCGCTTGCACTGGGGCGTCGAAAACGGCTTGCACTGGGTTCTCGATGTAGCGTTTGACGAAGACCGCTCACGGGCACGTCTCAAAAACGCCCAAGCTACCTGGGTCGCACTTAGGCATCTTGCTGTCAACTTGCTTAAACGCGACAAGTCCATCAAAGCAGGCGTCGAGGCTAAGCGCCTACGTGCAGGCTGGGATCGCGCTTATTTGCTTAAGCTCCTCACTGCTTGACTTTGCGGTTGCCCTGCGCCGTTGCCGAGGCGATGATGACATTGCTGGGCTCTAAACTGATGCTGGCGTCGCCACACCGACCAGGCCAATACAAACGCTCGCCGAACCACCTGCCGTAGTGCCAAAGCAAATAAACGACGAACTTCGGGAACCGTCAAGGCGATGAGCTGAGCAGCCGCGGCTGCCGAGCCCCCTTTTTCTCACGCGCCTGTATCGTCACCAGAAACGCATGGGCTAGCAGAGCAAGGATGATATGCCGATACCAACCCGTCCACGAACGCACTTCGTACCGGTCGAGACCCACTTCGCCTTTTGCGGTTTTGAAGCCGATTTCGATAGCTCAACGCGACCCGACTACCTGAACCACACGCTCTAGCGGTGTGGTCTGCGGTGCGAAGACCGTAAAGCAGGCGAGGTCGGTTGGATCGTCCAAATTGCGCCTCGCTAGTACCCGGCGCTCAACCGCTGCCAGCGAAGTTCGTCGAACCCATCTACGATGTCTTTGACCGGCTTCTGCCGAGGCCCTTGCTTATCCCAAGTCCAGACATGGAAGTTCGAGGCTATGGCGAATATATGTGGCTGTTTCTTCTCTTCAAGCCACGAGCGCACGCCGTAACCGGAATAGGCCGCGTCCCCGGTGACCCAAGCGGCTTTTACATCCCCATCAAAAACACGTTGCAGCATCGTCTTAGCCAACTCGGGCTTGGTTGACCCGGTTACTTCGTCAGGGATGTGAGCTTCACGGCGACGAGGAAGATTACCGACTCATTCTTTCGGTAGAAATAGTTCTCGGTCGATGAATGCTGTTCCTTGAGCTGTTGTGTAGGCCAAGAACACACCTACCTGTTCAGCGAAGCGCCGAGGCGAAGCCGTACAGTTCTCAACGCGCTCAGCGGTGCTACTGTATTGACGCTTCACACCGACTGATTTGTCCCCTTGTTTCAGAAAGCCGGTTTCATCGACTGCCAATACCGCTTGCTCATCGCCTAAACTACCTAAAACATATCTGCACAGTTCATCTCTAACCACATCGGCGTCCCACACAGCCGTTGAAAGTAGCCGCTGCATCCCATCGGGCGTGGCTTCACCTGAGCATTCGGCAAACTGCCAGCTATTTTTGCGCTCGACCGGGTTCAACAGGGCTTGTAGGTACGCTTTAACGCGCTGCTGCTGTTCGGAACGTCCGAAGTATTCTGAGATGCGGCGATGGAGCTTATCGAGTCCGGCTGTCCAAGTCTTGAAGTTGGGCAGTGTGCCGTTGGAGAAAGTCATGGCTCAACTTACGCCTGCTAACTGCAGCTGTAATGCTAGTGAACAGCTGCCCACGCCTTAGTTTACCTTGTTGCTGTGAATGTTGGAAGTGCTAGTGATAAAAGCCTGGCTCTAAGCACAGCCGCTTGTAGAACAATGTCGTCTCGCTTCTAATCGCAGCGTACAAAAAAAGCCCACCCGCAGTTATGCGAGAGGTGAGCCGGTCTTTGCTGGGTTTCGGACTGAATTAAAGTGTCGCTCGTTCGACGACTGCAGCGATGTCACGCGCGACCTGCTCAATCATCACCTGGTCGCGCCCTTCGACCATAACCCGGACGAGCGGCTCAGTCCCTGAAGGCCGGACGTTAACGCGGCCCTCCCCGTTAAGGCGGAGCGAGGCTGCCTGAAGGGCCGCCATCACCTGCTGGTGTTCGGCGAGCCGGGCTTTGACGAGTGGGTCGACCCGGACGTTGAGTAAGGTTTGCGGGTACATGGTGATTTCGTCGAACCACACCTCGAGACTCTTGCTCGAGCCCTGCACCGCTGCGAGCGTTTGCAGCGCACTTAAAATCCCGTCGCCCGTCGGCGCTTTGTCTAAAAAGAGCACGTGCCCGGACTGTTCGCCGCCTAACGACAAGCCCTTGGTGCGGAGCATCTCGTGGACGTAGCGGTCGCCGACGGCGGCGCGGTGGAAGGTGACGCCGTGGCGCTCGAGGTAATGCTCCAACCCCAAATTGCCCATAATGGTCGAGACGACCGCCTGCTCATGGCGGTAGAGCGCACAGATAGCGAGCATGTGATCGCCCGAAATCAGCCGGCCCGAACGGTCGACGAGGAGCGCGCGGTCGGCGTCGCCGTCGAAGGTCACACCGAGGTCGAGACCTTCGGACTGGACAAAATTGGCAATCGCTTCCGGGTGCGTGGAGCCGCAAGCGGTATTGATGTTGAGGCCGTCGGGTTCGGCGTTGATGACGCGCACGTCCGCGCCCAACAAGGTGAAGATTTCCGGCGCGAGTTTGTAGGCGGCTCCGTTGGCGCAGTCGAGACCGATTTTGAGCCCGTTTAAGTCGGGGCCGCTGGCGACTAAAAAGTCGCGGTATTCGTGTCCGCTCGCGCGGTCGTAGCGCTCGAAGCTACCGATGTCCGCGCCGGTCACAGGCGGTAGTGCCTGAGCCTGGTCGATGTGAGTTTCGATTTCAGCCTCGAGCGCGTCCGAAAGCTTTTCGCCGTCGGCGCTAAAAAACTTGATGCCGTTATCGGCAAAAGGGTTGTGCGAGGCGCTGATGACGACGCCCGCAGCGGCCCCGAGCGAGCGGCACAGGTGCGACACACCGGGCGTCGGCATCACGCCGAGTTCGACGGCGTGCGCGCCGCGCGAGGTCAACCCGGCGACGAGTGCAAAAAGCAGCATCGGCCCGGAGCGGCGGGTGTCGCGTCCGATCAGGACAGTAGGGGTGTCGCGGCCCGCGCCTTTCAGGGCTTCGGCAGCGGCGACGCCGACCAAGAAGGCGAATTCTGCGGTCATCGGGGAGGTGCCGGCGACCCCCCGGATGCCGTCGGTGCCAAAGTAGTGTCGGGACATAATGCTCATTGTACTCATTTTAACGACTTCAACCTTAAGCTAATCTTAAAATGCACGCCTTCGGCCCGGTTTACGGCGTGTGTGAGGTTTTCGGCTTTTGTTGAGTTGTCATAGTTTACTTTGCCTCGAGCCAGTTTTGCCCTGCCCCGACCTCGGCAGTGAGCGGTACCTCGAGCGTGTAAGCACCCTCCATCGCCGTCTTGACGGTTTCTGCGACCTCGGCGGCGGCAGCTTGCGGCGCTTCGATCACGAGTTCGTCGTGAACTTGCAGCAAGAGTTTAGCACCCGATGCGGCGAGTTCGGGGGAGAGTCGCAGCATGGCGAGCTTGACGATATCGGCCTGTGTCCCCTGAATCGGCATGTTGTAGGCGGTGCGTTCGGCGTACTCGCGCGCGTTGCGGTTCGTGCTGCTGATGTCTGGAATCAGCCGGCGGCGGCCCAGGAGCGTTTCGACGTAACCGTTTTTACGGGCAAACTCCAAAGTCGCCTCGATATAATCCCGCACCTTGGGGTAGCGCTCGAAGTACGTTTTGATAAACGCAGCAGCCTCTTCATAGCTGATGTCCAGCTCACGGGTCAGGCGGTGCGCCGACATCCCGTAAAGCACACCGAAGTTGATGATTTTCGCTACCCGGCGCATGTCGGGTTTGACTTTGGAGGTGTCCACACCGTAAATCTGTGCGGCGGTGCGGCGGTGGATGTCGTCGCCCGACCGGAAGGTCTCCAAGAGTGCTTCTTCACCGGTAATGTGCGCCAAAATCCGCAGCTCGATCTGCGAATAGTCGGCAACCAAGAGCGTCGTACCTTCGTCGGCGACAAAGCCGCGCCGGATTTCACGCCCGATTTCGGTCCGCACCGGGATATTTTGCAGATTCGGGTTCGTTGACGAGAGCCGCCCGGTCGCGGTGGCTGCTTGGTTAAAGGTCGTGTGGAGGCGTCCGGTTTCGGGATTGATGAGGCGGGGCAGCGGGTCTAGGTAGGTGCTTTTGAGTTTGGCCAACTCGCGGTATTCGAGGATCAAGGGCACGACCGGGTGCACGTCACGGAGCGGCTCCAGGGCACTTACGGCGGTCGAACGTTTGCCCGTGGTCGTTTTACGGCCTGCTTGCAGCTTGAGTTTTTCAAACAAAAGTTCAGCCAACTGGTCGCGTGAGTTGAGGTTCAAGGCGTCGTTGCCGGCGATTTCGCGAACTTTTTGCTCGAGGCCCAGCAGCGTTTCACTCATTGCTTCGGACTGTCGGCCCAAGAACGCCGTGTCGATTTTGACGCCGGTGCGCTCCATCTGGGCGAGAACATGGGCCAAGGGACGCTCAATCTTTTCGTAAAGGTCTTTGAGGCGCGGTTCGGCGGCGAGCTTGGGCGGCAGGATTTTGAGGAGTTCGGCGGTCGTCACGGCCCGTGACGCGGCGGTGACGCCCCAGTCGGGTGCGCCGTAACGCCGTGCGACCGTTTCCGGGTCGGCGGTGTTGGGGTCCAGCACATACGCCATCAAGAGCGGGTCGTCGCCGGGGGAGACCCGTTCGCCCCCCTCGCCGCGTGAGGCGTAAACGGCTAACGCTTTGGCGTCGCAGGCGTTGAGTGTCCCTTCACTACCAAGAATCGCCTGCGCCCATTCGGACTCAACGTCAGCGACGGTTCCCGCCGAAGCGACGGCGAGTTCGGTCAGCTCGGCGCTCATCGGGGAGGCGCTCGAGAGCACGAATCCGAACGCCCCCCCGAAAAAGATATCGGCTGAGGCGATTTTACGGTAGCTGCTCCCGGTTGCCGAGGTGCTGCTTGTCGCCTCGTCGGTTAGGCCCAGCTCACGGAGCATCGAACCGAACTCGAGGGTTTGCAACAGCTCGGTCAACGCCTCACGTTGCAGCTCGCGTTTCGACCAGCCTTCGGGGTTGATCTCTAAGTCGGCGTCGGTAATGATGCGTGAGAGCTCACGCGAAAACTTGACGTTTTCTATGCTGGCGGCAACCTTTTTAGCGGCGCTCTCGGGTTTGAGCGTTTCAACCTGTTCTAAAATGGCGTCGAGCGTCCCGTAATCTTGCAGCAGTTTCGCCGCCGTTTTCGGGCCGATGCCCTTCGCGCCGGGGATGTTGTCCGAGGCGTCGCCGGTAAGCGAGCGGTAATCGACCCACTGCGCGACGGTGACGCCGAACTTTTGGAACACCTCGGCGGGGCCGAACGAATCGTTTTTGCTGAGCCCGCGCACCGTAATGTGGTCACCGACGAGCTGGTACGCGTCGCGATCAGAAGTGACGATCTCGACTTTGTAACCGCGTTCGGCGCAGCGTGTGGCGATAGTGCCGATGAGGTCGTCGGCCTCGAGCCCCGGCACCTCAATCTGGTAAAGCCCCAGCAACTCGACCGCCCGCTTGATCTGCCGAATCTGCCGGGGCAAATCTTCGGGCGTGTCGCGCCGCCCCGCCTTGTAACCGTCAAACTGTTCGTGCCGGAAGGTTTTAGCGGGCGCGTCGAAGGTCACGACCGTCGCGTCGAACTCGCCCTCTTCCTGCAAAATACGCAGCAGCGAACGCAAAAAGCCGAAGACCGCGTTGGTCGTCTCACCTCTGGAATTGCTGAGGTCGCGGATGGCGTAGTACGAACGAAACGCGAGCGCGTGACCGTCGATGATGACGATTTTATGACCGTTGCGGCCCGCCGGGCTTTGAGTTCGCTCAGCCATGGACGCTCAGGGTGCAAAAAAAAGTAGGGCAGGGCAAACGCATTACCTACCAGTGTACAACGCGCCTTTTTACGGCGAGGTCGGCAGCTGGGTATGAGGTCGCGCGGCGAGCCGGGTAAGAGGTTCACAGAGGCTGCCCGAGTACGCTACACTAGACCTTCGGATGGCATTTTATATTTTCAAAGTCTGGCGTAACAAAGTTCCGGAGGAAACGGGCGGGCTCGAGCTGCTCCACACCTTTCCCTGTGCCCCGCTGAACGAAGCTGCGATGTACCGCCGCGCCGAGACCAGGCTCCGCGAACTCCGCCGCGCCGCCGACCCGAGGGGCGGCTACTACCTTCACCTCGTTTACGGCGACGACGAGCGTGACGCCCAGAGCAGGCTTTTAGCGAAGTTGTAGCCGAAGCCGGGTGGGCTCGAGTTGCGTTTTTTACATCGCCACCAAAGTAAGTACACCTACACTGCCCCTAGCGGTTTCACCTTGGTCGGTTGCGCCGCACTATCTTTGCTGCTGTGCTAGGTGGGGATTTGTAGAGCATTTTTTATTCCGGATTTCGGGAAATCAGTCGCTTTTGGAAAACCGCAGTTTTATCGCTGTTCAGGTGTGGTCGTTTCAAAACCTGTCTCAGTGATTTTGCCGACTACTACCGCTCCGGGCACAAAAACCTAACCTCTCGTCCATACAATTTGGTTGTTTCGCACCGTAAGTTCGACGCGTCCCGCTTCCCGCAAATAACTCAGATATGCGCTCACAACGCACAAATTGAGGTAGTAACGCGGCAAATCTTGCATTTCAAGCCCCAACGCGTCCGCCGCAGTTTTAAGCACCCCTTCAGTTCCAACACCCGTACACGCCGCTGCTACAGCGTTAGCAGCCCGCGCGAACGCCTCGAGGTTTTCCTCAACCAGAACGTCAACCGCTTCGGTCGGATTGCCGTGACCGGGTAGAACGATTCTCGAGCCCAGCGCAGCGACCCGCGCCGCGCTCTCTCTCTGCGCCCCGATATCCTGACCGAACGGGAGCGGGTATTTGTCCAGCACGCTCATACCAAACACTGTGTCGGCAGCGACCAAAACGTCGCCGATTTTTACGGCGTAGTGGGTGTGGGCGTGTCCGGAGGTGTCGTAAATCTCCAGGGTGAGACCGGAAAGCTCGAGCTTCCCCGGCCCCAGCACATGCGTGACCTTGACGGGTTTCGCCATCAGCCATTTGGACAGCAGCTCTTTGGGCGGTTTGGCTCCGTTAAAGAGGTAGACGGGTTCCAGATACGGGTTTTCGATGATGCTCGCCTCAAAGGGCGGCGCGTAAACCGGCAAGCCGAAGTTGCGTACCAAAAAGTCGTTGCCGCCGTAGTGGTCGGCGTGGGCGTGGGTATTGAGGATGGCGACCGGCGTCACCGAGAGCGCTTCGCACGCTTTTTTTACGCGCCTCCCGGCGTCCTTGTCACCGCCTGTATCTATGATGACGGCCTCTTTATCGGTTCCTGTCGCAAGCGCCATGTTGACGGTTCCTGGCAAGTAGTAGACGCCTTCGCCAAGCTCTAGGATGTCTTGTGCCATAAGGCGAGTTTAACGCCTGGATAAAACGAAATTACGTGTCAGCTCCGGCGAAACCTTACGAGGTAAAACCCGTCGAGTCCGTCTAGCGGCAAAATTGTCGAACCTTCCGGCCCGTTGTCGGCGGGCAGGTCGAACAAAAACGGCTCGGCTTCAAAGTCGGAGTAGGTGTCCAAAAACCAGCGGGTCTGTTCCGGGCCTTCGGCTTCGGTCAGTGCACACACCGCGTAGACCAGCACGCCGCCCGGCGCGGTCAGCGCGGCGGCAGTGTTCAGCAACTCGCGCTGCAGCGCCCCCAGTGAGGCGACCTCCCCTTGGGTAACACGTCCGCGCAGCTCCGGGTTGCCGCGCAGGGTACCGGTGCCGCTACACGGGGCGTCGAGCAGGACTTTGGGCGCAGGGCGCAGGCCGGGGACGGTGCGGAGGTCGTGGGCGACACTTTTGCTGTAGAGTCCCAAACGTTTCAGATTCGTTTCGGCGCGCTCTAGCTTGCCTGGGTGCAGCTCGAGGCTCGTCACCTCGGCCCCGGCGGCGGCAAGTTGCGCCGCTTTGACGCCGCCGCCGCTGGCCAGGTCGTAAATACGTTCTCCGGGGGTGGGCCCCAGTAACCTCACCGGCAGGGTTGACGCGGGGTTTTGCGGTTGCACCCACCCGTTTTTGTAAGCTGTAAGCTCGCTCAAGGGTCGCCCCAACTTGACCCGCAACGTACTCTCGACCGGCCCGAACTGAACCTCGCAGCCGTCCGCCAAAAGCGCGTGCATCGCCTCCGGGTGATACGCCGTCAGCCAGAGCGGGTCGCTCGCGTTCATCCCTGCTGCGACGTCCCCGGCGCGTTCCGGGCCGAACCGCGTCACCCATTCGCCGTAAAGCCATTCGGGGAGTCCGGCGGCGGTTGCGGCGGGAAGCTCGAGCCGCGCCACCCGCCGTAAAACGGCGTTGGCCAGTCCGGCAAGTCGCGGCTGCTGCACTTTTACGGCGTCTACCCAGGTGTTTACGGCGGCGTGTCTGGGCGTGCCTCGGTACAGAATTTCAAAGGCGCCGAGCCGCAGCGCGTCCAAGACTTCAGCCGGAAGTTTGTCGGGGCGTTTTAAGAACGGTTTTAGCTGTGCGTCAAGGGCCAGCTCGAGCCGCAACGCGCCGTAAACGAGCGCCGCAACAAAACCCCTGTCCTGTTCGCTCAAGCTGCTTTTTGCCAAGGCTGAAGCGAGCGACGGCGCAGAAAATGCGCCGTGGTGGACACGGCGCAAAATCTCTAAAGCGGTTCCGCGAGTGTTTATCTGCGGCTGGCCGAGATGAAGTAGAGCAGGTAGGCGATCGCGGTTGCGGCAGCGGCAACGTAGGTCATCGCAGCGGCGGTCAACACGCTCCTTGCCCCGGCGCTGTCGCGGTTTGTCACCAAGCCGAGTTTATTGAGCTGCGCGAGCGCGCGGCGGCTCGCGTCGAACTCGACGGGGAGCGTGACGACCTGAAAGAGGACGGCGGCGGAGAAGAGAATAATGCCGATTTGTAAAAGCCCACCTGCCTGAATAAAGAGACCGAGCGCGGCCAACATGATACCGAACTGTGAGCCGATTCCGGCAACAGGTGCAATCGCGCTGCGCCACGCTAAAGGCGCATAGGCCCGCGCGTGCTGAATCGCGTGCCCGACTTCGTGCGCCGCAACCGCCATGCCTGCGACGCTGGCCTTGTCGTAGATGCCTTCGGACAAACGCACAGCTTTAGTGCGAGGGTCGTAGTGGTCGCTGAGCTGTCCCTTGACCGCTTCGACGCGAACACCTGTGACGTTGTTCGCTTGTAAAATGGCTTCGGCGACCTGTTTTCCGGTCAGGCCGGACGAGTTGGCGACTTTCGACCAACGGTTGTAAGTCGAGCGGAGCCAACCACTCACAGCCATCGACGCGGCAAACGCAACGATACCGATAAGATAATAGCCTAAAACGCCTGAACCTCCACCTATAAACATAATTCTCCTCCTCGAGGTAGTCGCTTAAAACTCACTACCTAATAGGGAAAGTTTACCACAATAAATCTGAGTGTGGTGTGCTCAAGTTTATGAAGATTTATTTATCTAAACGGGGGTCCACTATCCGAGCCCGTGGGCCTTTTAGACGTTTTACGGTGACCATACTAAACATCAGTCTCAAACTTTGCTCTAAAACTCGCTCCGGTACCTAGTCCTGAGTAACGAGCGCGAGCGACCGGACGTGAAACCGCACAGCGGTGCGCTCTTCGGACTGCAGCTCGAGCTTCACAAAAGAGGGTTGCGCCGTTAAGTCCAGACCGTCTAGTTCGATATAGCTCCGGGCGATGGCAATCGCCTTGACCGCCTGATTGACTGCCTGCGGCCCGATGGCCTGAACCTCGACTTCACGCTCGCTGCGTAAAAGTGCAGCAATCGCGCCGGCAACGGAGTTGGGCCGGGAATTTCCCGAGACACGTAGCGTTTCGATAAGGCACCCCTCTCTATCTTTTGTAAGTTCCTCTACTGCCCGGTAGTTCACAGCCGTTTCTTAACGGTTCTCATAGTAGCAGCTTTCGCAATCATAGCGGCAGGGGACAAAAAAAGCCATAGCAGCCAACCTTTAGCGCCCACAGGCAGTTGCGCTCGAGCTGAAACCTCGGCGCAACTCACGCGCAGAACGCTAAAAACTTGGGGGAACGAAGAGCAGGCTTTTATCATGCAGCAGACTGGTCTTGGTCTATAACTTTGGACAGTCGAAGTATAACCTAAGCCGCCCGGGGAACGAAAGCTCCAGGTGGTTGCGGCAAGCTTTCGTAAACTTCCGGGGTCTGATAGCCCAGCGCGCTGTGTAGCTCTCGGTTGTACGGCAAGCCTCGGCGCTTCGCTGAAAGTAAATCTCGGTGGACTCAAAGATGACAGTGCGAGGATGGCAGTGCGAGCCGCCTCCCGAGTAGCAAAGCGTTTTCCTGGGTAGACCGACTCTCTTGAGCGTGGCCTAGAACGGCAACCTGTGGCCGGCGACCGTTGCTGCGCAGCACTCGTCACTCGTGACAGGGAGTGCCTCCGCGAAGCCGCATTTCAGGTCGAGTGTCTCGCAAAATAGCTGGCGGTCTTTTTTGTCAGCGTAGCGCCGAGGCTTGCCGTACAATCGCCACCTCGGGTCGCTTCACCTCGCTCTGCAAACGCCTTATCTCAGCCTCTGCCGCCGTCGGTTGCGCCCTTGTATCCCGGCAGCAAACGACCTTCACGGCGACCGCAGGAAGTGTCTACACCAATGCGTGAGGTTAGCCTGGGGAATGCCAAGGCTATTGGCTGCCTCCGAGACGGTGTAACCCTTGTCTTCTAAAAGCTTGACTGCGTCGTTTTGAACTCAAGGGGGTATTTGACAACTCGTTTACCTTCGGACGTAAGCTTCTCCTCGGCAGGATTCCAGACCCTACTAGACTTGAAGGAAATGAACCAAGACCATACTTCGACTGTCCAAAGTTACGGACCAAGACCACCAAGACGTTGACTCGCTTCAGGCACACTACAGCCTTGTTCAGCAACCGGTTTTGCCGCGTCGAGCTTGAAACTCATCTCGTACGACCTCTTGTTCATGACAACTCCCTCTCGGAGCATTCTGCTCCTTCGTTTGTTGTCCGCTGCACCTTACCTAATTCCAACGAGGGCTACGCCCTTTTCAACTCCTCAAGCTTCTCACTCACCGCTTGCGCGTGCCCGTTATGGTCTACGCCGTACATCGCCTCGGCGACGTTTCCGTCGGGATCGATGATAAAGGTCGAGCGCAGCACACCTTCGTAGGTTTTATCGGTGTGCGGAATCATTTTTCTGCCGAACGCGCCGTAATGCTTGGCGACTTCGCCCGTGGGATCGGAAAGGAGCGGAAACGACAGGTTGTGACCCTCGGCAAAGTCGGCGTGGGACGCTAGGTCGTCCGCCGAAACGCCTAAAACCTGCGCGCCCATCCCCGGCATGGCGTCCCGAAAATCGCACGCTTCTTGAGTGCAACCCGGTGTGTTGTCTTTGGGGTAAAAGTAAAGAACCGTCCACTCGCCATGAAGCTCACGCAAACTTTTGCTACCCTGGTTGGACTCGAGCGTAAAATCCGGCGCTTTATCACCTGCTTTAAGGGTCATTAAGAATTCCTCCTAAAAAAGCTTATTACACATTTGCTAATCTACAGCATGACAAAAAAGATGAAATCAGCTTGGCGTACAAGCTCTATCGGTGGAACCCATGTCCGCTGAGGCGCTTAAAGAACAAGCGGCGAAAGAGGCGATTAAACACGTTAAATCCGGGATGACTTTGGGCCTTGGCACTGGCAGCACCGCCCGTTACGCGACGTTTGGGATTGGCGAGATGCTTAAACACGGGGACATAAAGGATATCCGTGCCGCCGTAACATCTGTAGAAACCGAGCGGCTCGCGCGTGAAAGAGGCATTCCGGTCGTTGAACTGGGAGCTGAAGGCGTCGACCTTGCCATTGACGGGATGGACGAAGTGACCGACAACCTCGACGTGATCAAAGGTCTCGGGGGCGCACTTTTGCGCGAAAAAATCGTCGAGGCGCGGGCACGCACTTTTATCCTTATCGGTGACGTGAGTAAACGTGTGGGTTACTTGGGTGAAAAGGCACCCGTCCCGACGGAAGTTCTCGAGTTCGGTTTCGGCGCGGCGCAAAAAGATTTGCAGGCGCTCGGTTGCCGCCCGGTACTGCGTGAGCGGGACGGGAAGCCTGTCCGGAGCGACAACGGCAACTTGCTGCTCGACTGCTACTTTGGTGCACCTTTCGACCCGAACGAAATTGCCGCCGCCATGAGCCGGGTTCCCGGTGTGCTCGAGCACGGCTTGTTTCTGGGGATGGCAAACCTCGCCTACATCGCCGACGGTGAGCGCGTTTTACGGTTGGGGCACCCCTAGCCTTCAAACGCCGTTTTATACTGACGTTATGGTTATCGCCGTAGGACTCGACATTGTTGAACTAGGCCGCATTCAGGGTGTGTGGAACCGGCACCGCGACAGGTTTTTGGAGCGGCATTTTCACCCCGATGAGCTGTCGTACTGCCTGAAAAAACCACATCCGCTGCCGTCCTTGGCCGTTCGTTTTGCGGCAAAAGAAGCGTTTCAAAAGACGTGGCCCGTGGCGCACGGTTGGCGTGACGTGTGGGTTGTGCGCGACGGTGACAAACCCGTTTTGAAGTTCTCCGAGCATATTGCCGCCGAGATGGAACGAAACGGCTGGAACGCACACCTAAGCATGAGCCACGCCCGCACCCACGCGACAGCAGTAGTGATTTTAGAAGCGCGTTAGGGTAACGGCAAAAATGCCAAAGACACAAATGGTCTTGGAGAGGGGTAAACGGACACAAAAGTTTAACTTAGGTGGCTAAGTACGTCCTCACTACGGGGACAAAAGTTTGAGACACTGGTCAAGGCTGATGGGGGCGGGCGCATGACCTGCGAGGATGGCTGAGCGAAGCGCGTCGAGGCCGCGTTTGAAACAGCTTTGGGGCAGGTAACCATCTTTAAGCTTTAACGACCGGTCGTGGTAGCACCGCTCACCGACAAGATGTGCCCAGGCAAACACGATCGCCAACAGAGCCAAAAGTTTATCCGGCTGTTGGGACGTGGTCATGTGGGTGTCTTCGAGGTTAAAGCCCCGTGACTTCAAGGCGGACAAAAGCGGACGGCTTCGCCTCGGCGCTTCGCTGAATTCGATTTGCCGGCGAGCCGGGTAACGTCGAAGCGCTTGGTCGGGATCGGCGTTACACACGAGTACCACGAGTTCGCCTTTTTTACTCTGGGTCACGGCGACACCTAAGCGTAACCCAAAAACCCGGCAGCGTAACGAGCTGACGCGCCTTAAGTCCCTCAGCGCTTGCCGGTGAACTCACGGTCTGCCACCACCGCTTCAAGGCGCTTGGCTTCAACCAGCGTCGAACCTACCTAAATCATCTGCGAAATAGCGTCGAATAAGTGACTAGAGTCGTTCCCCAATAGTCTGCGAAGCTGCCAGACTGAGAAGATGCTGGCGAAGATACGAGATGAACGGCTCAGCGCGCTGACAGGACTTACACAGGAGAAGTTCACTGCGCTAACGGAGGGGTTTGCTGAGACGTACGAAACCGAGAAGGCGCAAGTGCACGAGCCGGGAGGCAAACAGCGAAGACCAGGCGCAGGACGGAAAGGGAAGCTGCCGAGTGCTGAGGCGAAGCTACTATTTTTGCTTTACTACTATTAGGCTGTCAACAAAGGTTTACAGAGTAAGCTAGAGAATGCGAAGACGAGAGATCAGCCTGAGCGAAGAAGAACGAGAACAGCTTCAAACGTTGACACGTAAAGGCAGCGCCCGTGTTCGGAAGATTGACCGGGCGCGTATCTTGCTACTTGCCGACACCAACGGTGAACACCTTAGCGATACAGAGATTGCCAAGGTGCTGGGCATAGCCAGCACAACCGTGTGGCGCACGAAACGGCTGTTTGCCGAACAGGGACTACAAGCAGCCCTTGGCTACGCTCAAGCGGTGAGGTTCAAGCCCCGTAAACTTGACGGACGTGGCGAGGCTAGACTGATTGCGCTCGCCTGTAGTGAAGCGCCCGCCGGACACGCAGGATGGACGTTGCGAATGCTCGCAGATAAGCTTGTGGAACTCGAGGTGGTCAGCACTATCTCACATGAAGCGGTGCGTCAGACGCTCAAAAAAACGAGTTGTCCCCTCACTTAAAGGAACAGTGGTGCATCCCTCCGGAGGCGAGTGCCCGTTTTGTCGCTCACATGGAAGATGTCTTGGATGTATACGAGCGACCGCTTGACCCGAAGTTTCCGGTGGTCTGCGTTGACGAACGTCCGTGTTACCTCATTGGGGACAAACGTGAGGTTGTCCCCGCTAAACCTGGACAGCTTGCCCGTTTCGATTTCGAGTATGTCAGAAACGGCACGGCCAACGTATTTGGGCTGTTTGCACCGCTATTGGGCTGGCGCGAGATGATGGTGACGCAAAGGCGAACGAAGCTGGCGTTCGCCGCCTGCATGAAGCGGCTTGTAGACGAGTTCTTTCCTGAAGCAGAGCGGATTATCGTCGTCCTCGATCAGCTCAACACCCATTCAAAGGCGTCACTCTATGAAGCCTTTGAACCCAAGGAGGCACATCGGCTTGCCGCCAAGCTCGAGTTGCACCACACGCCTGAGCATGGCAGTTGGCTAAACGCCGTTGAAATCGAATTTGCGGCGCTCAGCAAGCAGTGTCTAGACAGGCGCAGCGCCGACTTAACCCGGCTTACGCAAGAAGTAGGTGCTTGGACATTCGAACGCAACTTGCTGGGCACCAAAGTGAACTGGCAGTTCACCACCGCTGATGCCCGCATCAAGTTGGCTCGGCTTTATCCTGTAAACCTTTGTTGACAACCTACTACTCCTTCAAGAACTATCCGACGTTCGACGTGCTGGGCGCACACTTTAACCTAGCGCGCTCCGAAGCGTGCGAGAACGTGCATAAACTGACGCCTGTCTTGCACAAGACCACATCTCATCTAGGGTCTGTCTGACAGAAGGGATGAAGACGGTTTAGGGTAAAGGTATGGCACGGACAGACCTGAAAGAGCAGCAGTGGCAAACGCTAAAGCCACATTTAGCCACCAACCCCCAACGGGGTCGCAACGTTGTTGAACGCTGCATCAACCGGCTTAAAGACTTTCGTGCTGTGGCTACCCGCCATGACAAGCGGGGTAGAAACTACCGCGCTGGTGTGCTTGTCGCTTCCATCATGCTATGGCTATGAAGTTTAGTCAGACAGACCCTAGAGCGTTTTCGTAACAGCTACGGGCCGTGCTGAACCGTGCCCGAGATGTTTTCAGGCAGTGCTGGAAAACTGCACAGGTGTACTGAGACCCACGGTCCGAGTGACAGATCAAGCCCGGTCGGGGACGTCTGTGTCGATAGGCCACCTCGAAAGCAGCCAGCGTCAACGTAGCGGTAAGATGCTCCCGTATGGCCCAGCCAATAACCTTGCGAGAGTAAGCGTCGATAACGACTGCCAGATAAAGCTCGAACGGGCACCCTGCGGCCGGCGACCGTTGCTGCGCAGCACTCGTCACTCGTGACAGGGAGTGCCTCCGCGCACCTGGTGAGCCTAGTTCCCAGCCCTCACCCGTACGCAAATAGGTGATGTCAGAAACCCAAACCTGGTCGGGTTTCGTCACGACTTCGTGAGTTCTCAGAAGATTGGTAGCAGACGTAGATGGCGGAGACCGTTTGGGTTTTTTGTCTCCTTTGACTTTGCCTTTAAGCTCTGCCGAGCGCATGAGCCGGGCGACGCGTTTGCGGCTACACCGTATCTCTTGAGCGTGTAATTCAGCGTGGACACGGGGCACTCCGTAGACTCGTCGGTTCTGCTGGTAGATGGTTTGAATCTGTTTGGTCAACACTTCATCTTGCTGCACCTGTAGTCGTGAGGCTAAAAAGGAGCATCCCAAACGATGGCTTGATCGCGCTGAGTGTGCCGGAGGTGTGGCATTTGCCGTGTCTGCTGTTCTGGCATGGCAGGCTGGACTCGCAGTTTGTTCTGGCTCGGTCGTGGTGGCGGCGGCATCGGGTCCAGGCGAGACACGCTCGTTTCAGGCGGCAAAAGCGCCATCTGCAACTGTAGGACTAAGCCAGCTCGCGCGTATACGACACCACCCCGTGTGAGAGCCTAAAACCGACGGCCTCGAGCGCAAACGACGCCGAGCGTTCATCGTCGTGGGCGCGTGCCAAAACGATTTCGACGCTCTCATTTTGCAGCGCGTCGTGCAGCGCGTGCAATAAGAGTTCGCGGCCCAGCTTTTTGCCGCGCGCAGCAGGCAGCACCCCAAAATAGGCGATTTCGGCGTAGCCTTCTTCGGGTAGACGTTCAAGCTCGAGGTGTCCCACGGGTGCATCTGCTTCGTAAACGACCGTCAGGCTGACCTGAGGGTCGTTAAAGCGTTCTTGCAGGTCTTCGTCGAACCATGCCAGCCGCGTCGCCCAATTGTCGCTCGTATCCCGGTAGAGGTCACGGTAAAGCCCCACGTCGATCTCTTTACTGACCTCGAAACGAAACTGACTTGGGCTTAGTGGTTTGAGCGGCGTGTCGCGCCGAAATTCGTAGATATAGGTCGTGTGGAACGGTTCGAAACCGCTTTTGACGAGCGCGTCCTGGACGCGCCGGTTCGCCTCGTCGATAAACGCCTCGAGGTAGCTGTAGCCGCGCTCCCCGGCCTCGCTGATGATTTGCGCGAGCAGCGAATCCGCATCGACCTCGAGTTCAGGATGCAGCAGCGGCCCCTCTAAAAAGACTTCGCCTTCGTAGTTGCATAACGCGACGTAGGCGGCGACCCGGCCCTCATGTTCCAAGACCAAAGGCACCATCTCGGTGTAGGGGCTGAGTTCACCTAGCTCGAGCGCCAATTCTTCGATACTCCGGCTTTCGGGCGTCATGCTGCGCTGCGACGACCTTTCATCTTGGGTTTTAAGTAACTCTAGAAGTCCCGGCAAGTCTCGGTTTTCAAACGGTCGGACAGTCATGGCCCCATGCTACTGCATTCCTGCAGTGGCGCGAATCAGGTGTCGAAACCGTTTGGCTATGCTTAGCAGCTAACTACAGGCGCGCGGCGCAGCTGACGTCTCGGCGTGGTTACAGCTAAAGCAACGTCGCTTGCCGCTCAGTACTTGCTCGGCGGGTCGTAGCGGCGGTGAATCGTTTGCGCCAGCGCGTAGTACGCGAGCAGTCTTTTAGTTGACGCGCGCCAGCTCCAGCGTTCCATCTCAGTGCGTGAGCGTTCCCCGAACGTTTTACGGCGTTCTGTGTCGAAGAGCAGCGTGCGGAGCTTTTCAGTCAGATCGCCGAGGTCGCCGGGCGTGAACATCAAACCGTTCTGACCCTCGTCGATGACATCCGGGATGCCGCCGGCCCGCGCCCCGACGACCGGCACACCCGAAGCCATCGCCTCCATCGCCACAAAGCCGAGTGTTTCAGTGTCGGACGGAAAAGCGAACACGTCCGCCGAGGCGTAAGCCTGAGCCAGCTCGTCGCCGCTCATGTAGCCCGTAAAAACGGTCGGCGTTCCGGCAAACTGTTCACGCAGTGCACGCTCTGCCGGGCCTGACCCGACAAACGCCAACCGCACCCCCGGAAGCTTGGTGATGGGCGCGTAAAGCCAGTCGAGCCGTTTTTCAAACGATAACCGTCCGACGTAGACCATTAGCGGCAGCTCCGGCTGCCCCTCCGACAACCGCAAACGCATCGCCGAAGACCTGTTATTCGGGGTGTAGCGCACCGTATCGACCGCTTTGGGCCAGAGCCGTACCCTTTCGATGCCGAGGCCCTGCGCCGAATTGACCATCGGCTGACTGGTGCAGAGGTTGACGTGCGCCTGGTTGTGAACGTCCCGAATCCAGGTGTGCGACAGCGGTTTGAGAAATCCCAGGTTGAGGTGTTCGACGTAGTGCGGCAGGTCGGTGTGAAAACTCGCCAGGAGCGGCAGGTTGCGCTGTTTGGCAATTGCCGTGCCCCACATGCCCAAAATGACTGGATTGACCACATGCACGATATCGGGTTTGAAACGGTCTAATTCGCGGCCCAGGCGGGGGCGGGGGAGACCCAAAAAGAGTTCGGGGTACCACGGATAGAAGGGCACCGCCGGCACCTTGATGACAGGAAAGCCTGAAAACGTATCCGGTGGGTTTTGCGGTGCGAAGATGATGGCTTCGTGACCTAAAGCCCGGAGCTGTTCCAACGTCCGCATCAACCGGGTGACGATGCCGTCGATTTTGGGCAAGAAGGTTTCGGTAAAGTAGGCGACGCGCACAGGGTTAGCGTACCAGAGATGCCTTATTACTGGCGGTTTGCTTAGATGTGGCTTAAAGCTAATACAAACCCTCGAGCCTTAAGTTTGTGGCTCGAGGGTTACGTTGGTTTACAGGCTTACATCGACGTTTTGCGGTTCTGACTCGAGCCTTAAAGGCTTTTCATACTGCGTTGCGTCCGGGTCTATCTGATGAACAAAAAGGTTGGCGATCATCTTGTAGTTTCCAGGAGATACAGTATCGGCTGAGAGCAGCGCAGGTACATCATAGGATGTGGTTCCGTTTCCCTCTACGGTGTACTCAAGAAGAATTGCGGTGACAGGCTCTGATGGCGTATACCAGACCACCTTATTGTCGTCACGAACAAGTGCTAGGGAGTAAGGAGGGCCGGAGCTTTCGTAGGTGGTTGCTTCGTTACAACGGTTGTTGACGTCTACACGAACTGTCGTTTCAATCCCAATAAGTACATCGGGTGTCACTACTGCCACGCTGAGACAGGGATGGGTGTCTGCAGAGTGAACGTATGCACGGGTGTTGTTGCTTACACCGTCAGAGCTTTCGTTACTACATGCTGTCAAGCCAAAACCTGTCACAACCACAAAAGCCAGAATTGTCAAGTAACGCTTACTCATCTCTTCTCCATAAGACCAGCAAGCTGAATTTTCTGGTTAACCGCGCTGATTCTAGCATCTCAGGCTTCTCATTGTCAACTTATAAAAGCTGGCAAACTTTTGCCTTGTTTCCGCCGCCGAATCCGCTGATACGCTCCATTTAGTGGAGGAGACCCCAGCGTCTAGGAAGCTTGTTCGTGGTTACGTTCTGAAAAAGGCGACCTCAATTTCTGACCGCCTTGCTCAAAGCTTTTTAGCTGTGTTTTGTAACTCTCAGGAGGCGGGCTCGAGCTTCTCCTCGGCAACACCTTCCGGTACCCCCGCCGCGGGGATGCCCGCTTGTTGTGCTTTTGTCCACAAAGACGTCGCCGGAATCTTCTTCAGGTCGGCCCTGTCCGCATACTTTTTGGCAATCTCGGTGACTTCCAGTAAAAGTCCCTCGGAAAGCGTCGTCGGGTTGAGGCCCATATCCAAAAACAGGTCGTTTTTGACGTGCAGCTCGTTTTCCGGTGACTCTTTGCGCGGGTTCGGCACCATTGCCACCTCACCGCCCGTGAGTTTGGCGACGAGCTGCGCCAGGTCGCGTACCTTGTGGGTTTCGGTCATCTGGTTGAGGATGCGGACGCGCTCACCCGCAGCGGGTGGGTGCGTCAGCGCCAGCTCGACGCAGCGCACGGTGTCCTGAATATGAATGAAGGCCCGCGTCTGTCCGCCCGTCCCGTGAACCGTCAGCGGATAACCGACGGCGGCCTGCATCAAAAAGCGGTTTAGGACGGTGCCGTAATCGCCGTCGTAATCGAAGCGGTTGACGAGGCGTTCGTCGCGGGCCGTCTCTTTTGTATTTGTTCCCCAAACGATACCCTGATGCAAATCGGTGACGCGCACGCCGTCGTTTTTGTTGTAAAAGGCAAACAAGAGCTGGTCTTGTGTTTTGGTCATGTGGTAGACGCTGCCCGGATTCGTCGGGTAGAGAATCTGCTGCTGGACCCGCTCGCCGGTTTCTGTCACGACCTCGACGTCTAAGTAGCCCTCCGGAATTTTCATCCCGGCGGTGCCGTAACCGTACACGCCCATCGTGCCCAAGTGCGCGATGTGAACGTCCAGCCCCGACTCGACGACCGCGCAGAGGACGTTGTGCGTCGCGCTGACGTTGTTATCGACGGTGTAGCGTTTGTGCCTTGGCGACTTCATCGAATAGGGTGCGGCCCGTTGTTCGGCAAAATGCACGATGGCGTCGGGCTGTTCAGCTTCTAAAACTCCCAAAAAGCGTTCGTACTCGGTCGCCAGGTTGAGATTGTAATAGCCCAACTCGTAACCTGAGACTTCTTTCCACGCCGCGATGCGTTTGTCGATAGGCAAGATAGGGGTGAGTGAGGTCGCGCCGAGTTCGTTGTCGATGTTGCGCCGCGACAGATTGTCGATAATGACGACCTCGTGACCGAGGTTCGACAGGTGCAGTGAGGTCGGCCAGCCGCAAAAACCGTCACCGCCTAAAATAAAAACTTTCATGATGCCTCCGTAAACGTTAGGTGCATAAGCCCCTGTGAAGTACCGAACAGTCTAGCACTTCAGGCTCGCCGTAAAACGCTCAGGCAAAAAAGCGAGCCGTCCGGCTCGAGTACAGTTAAAAGCTAAAGAATACTGCCGCCCCCACGTACTTTGCGGAGCCATTCGCGCCACTGCCGCTTGACGAAGCGGCGGCGGTAGCTCTGCGCGCCCGCTTTCCACTCGCCGGATTTGATAAACGCCCAGAGCGCCACCGTAGCGATAAAAAACGGGTGCAGCACTGCCCAAGTAACGGTGTTGAGACCGCCCAGGTCGCGCCGCCCCATCAGCCGTTCGCCCAAATGCATGCCTAGAACTTCGACGGTCAGTTTCGCGCCCCAGAGCCCGAACACCCAAGGCATCAGGGCCGGGTTGAAAAAGGCCAGCACGACGCCCAGACTCAGCACGATGCTCTGCGCGCCCAACACCGAAATCGCCGCAAAAAAGGCCGGGTGGTAGTGCATGATGTGAAAGTAGCGGCTGACCCAGCGGCGGCGCTGATTCAGCAGCGCGTAAACGCCCTGCATCGGTTGGGTGTAGACGCGGATGTCGGGGGTGTTGGCAAAGACGATCCGGTCTTTTTGGAGCCTGCCCATCCGCTGCGTGAGGAGGTCTTCGTCGCCGGAAGGGGCGCGGCCCGACGCGCCGAAACCGCCGATCTCGACAAAAGCGCTGCGGCGGTAGCCCTGATTATTGGCACTCGAGGCGAACTTCCAGCCGAAGTGCGTCAGCGCCATCGAGGTCATCATGAGGGACAACCAGTCGGTCGATTCAAAACGCTGCACCGCGCTCGAGCCGTCATTCGCTCTGGTACTCTCGACGTACCCCACGACCATCGCCACATCCGGGGCGAAGTGCGAGACCATGCCCGCGACCCACGTTTCGGGGTACTGGCAGTCGGCGTCCGAAGTCAGGATAATCTCGCCGCAAGACGCCTGAATGCCGGTGTTGACGGCGTTGACTTTAGGCGACAAGCGGCGGCTCGGCAGATAGACGTTGACGAGACGAAAACGCGCGTCTTGCTGGACAAAACCTTCGATAATCGCTTCGGTCGCGTCGGTTGAGCGGTCGTTGACGATGACGAACTCGAGCGCTCCCTCATATCTCTGCTTGCTGAGCGAGGCGAGCGTCGCCGCGAGCTTAGACTCTTCGTTATGCGCCGGAATAATCACGCTGACAGAGAGTGCCTCAGTGTTTTGCGGGCGGGCGCTCTGCCGTAAAAGGCCCACGACCACCAGCAGCATCAAACCGATATAGGGCAACACGAGCGCGTAGAGCAAGGTAAGAAACAGCGTCATAAGTTAGTTGAGACCTAGAGGAAATGGCACACCAGAGTCTAGCACAGTCCTCCGTGACCGGAAAGCACTGTGAGAATCTGCTGTGAGAGCCACCTTTTTACGGGCCGTTCCAGCGAAGTCTGCCTAATAAGGGTAAAGCGAAGCTGAGCTTTGGTCACGATTTGCAATTTGCTTTGCGGCCCTGGAACGCCGCTCGAGGTCGGTCGTTTTACCTGTGCACCTCTTCCTGCACCGCAAAACCGTACCGGGTGTTCCTGGGAGGTACGCTTGTAAACGTGATGAAGTTGTGGGCGCGATGAAACTTCCCGGCGCACTTGCCCAAAGGCGTTCGTATCACGGCTGGCTCGGCGCGCAAACGGGCTACCGTGGCCAGATCGCGTTTTTCGGTTTTCTGCCGGGGCGCGTTACCGGCGAGCGGGTCGCAGCACCGGCGCGTTACAGGGCGCTTTTAGCGCACCTTGGCATCTCTCCCTATCGGCACCAGACCGAGGCGCTCAGCCACACTGCAGCGGGGCGTAACGTCGTCGTGGCGACGCCGACGGCTTCGGGAAAATCGCTCAGCTATCAAATCCCGACCCTAGACGCGCTCGCTCACGAAAAACACGCGCTCTACTTGTTTCCGACCAAGGCTCTGGCGTTCGACCAGTTGGAGAAACTCACGGGTCTCGCCGAGGGGTTGGGGCTGGGCGGTTTTATCTCGACGTTCGACGGGGATACGCCTGTTCAGCAGCGCCGGGCTGTGCGCGAACACGCGCGCTGCATCTTGACCAACCCGGACATGCTCCACTACGGTATCTTGCCGCACCACGCGCGCTGGGCCCGGTTCTTGGGTAGCCTCGAGCTTATCGTTTTAGATGAGCTGCACGCTTACCGGGGCGTGATGGGGACGCACGTCGCCAACATCGTGCGGCGGCTTTTGCGGCTGGCCCGGTTTTACGGCGCGTCGCCGCAGATCGTGGCAGCAAGCGCGACCATCGGTAATCCGGCGGAGCACGCCCACAACCTCACCGGGCTCCCATTCGAGGCCGTGACCCAAGACGAAGGCCCCCGCGCCGAACGCGAACTGCTCTTCTGGCGTCCCCCCGACCTGCCCGGTCAGGCCGGGTTAGACGGGCGCCGCCGCAGCACCCACGCCGAAGCTGCCGACCTTGCCGCGCTGTTTGTCAAAACGGGGCTTAAGAGTATCTTTTTTTGCAACTCGCGCAAATCCGCCGAACTGCTCCGCCGTTACGCGGCTGAAAGCTTGACCGACGACGAGAAGGCGCGTTTGTCGAGTTACCGGGCCGGCTACAAGGCCAGCGACCGCCGGGATATCGAAGCGGCGTTCAAGGCGGGGCGAATCACTGTCTTGACCGCGACGAGTGCGCTCGAGTTGGGCGTCGATATCGGCGGGGTCGATGCGGTTGTGTTGGTCGGTTATCCGGGGTCTTTGACGGCGTTTTGGCAACGCGCCGGACGTGCGGGTCGGGGCGGTACGCGCGCCCTGACACTGCTCATTCCGGGCAGTGACCCGCTAGACGAGTATTACCTTACGCATCCTGAAATGATCACCGAAGGCCGCGCCGAACACGCGGTCGCCGACGCCTTTAATACCGAACTGCACCCCAAGCATCTGGCGTGTGCGGCGGTCGAAAGGCCGCTGGGGCCCCATGAGCCGCTCGTCGGCGGGGTGGCGTTGGCGTCGCTGGCGGGTTTTACGGCCTACCGGGGACGCTGGGTCTACCGGGGCAGTTATCCGCACCGTAACTTAAGCGTGCGCGGTACGGGTGGCGGGCGTATCAAGCTGCGTGACAACCCGGGGCGCAATTTGGGCGAGGCCGACCGGGTGAGTGCGCTCCGTGAGCTTCATCCGGGCGCGGTCTACTTGCATCAAGGCGAAAACTACCTTGTGCGTAACCTGGATCTGGAAAAGGGCGAAGCATTTTTGCTGCCACACCTCGAGGACACCTACACGCAGGTGCGTTCCGAAACCGACGTTACGGTCTTAAGCGAGGCCGAGCGCTTCGGCCCTGTCCACACGGGCCGGGTTCAGGTGACGACCGCGTTTACCTCGTATGTGCGTAAACGCCTCTACCACGAGACGATTCTAGACGAACGTCCCCTAGACCTGCCTGACGCCTCGTATCCGACGCAGGCGCTCTGGTTCGAGGTTGCAGGCGTCGCCGGGGCGGTGCCGCCAAACCTGTTGCCGAGCGCTATTCACGCGCTCGAGCACACCCTCATCGGTCTCTTGCCCGCGTTCGTCCTCTGCGAACGTGCCGACGTGGGCGGCGTCTCGTATCCGGCGTATCCTGCGACCGGTCTGCCGACGATCTTTATTTACGACGGCTATCCCGGTGGTGTAGGCTACGCCAAAGAAGGTGCGACAAGGTTTGTCGGGTGGCTGAAGGCGGCATATGAACTGCTTACGCGTTGCCCGTGTCGGAGCGGGTGTCCGCGGTGCGTGCTCTCGCCCAAATGCGGCAACGGCAACCAGCTTTTAGACAAGGCTGCCGCCCGGTCGCTGAGCCAAGCACTCCTTACCACACTCACCGAGCCTACGCCAACCCTAAAGGCGTAGTCCTTTTTCTGGAAAAGAATTAAGCCTTTTTGCGAACAAGGCCACTGTCCAAAAAGTGCCGTCCTGGACGGGTTTTGTACTCCAAGAGTATTGTCCTTTAGAGCATTGACACTGCCCTCCACAAACGCCTAGTGTGAGGTATGTCACTTGGACTTCTCTTACTTCTAACCGCGCTGGTGATATTTAACATCTTCTTGTTTTGTGGGGGGGGCAGCTTCCCGGTTTCAACCGAAGACGAGCAAGACCGCGACAGCTACGGCGCTTGACATGCAGCCGTGGGCACAGGGTTTATAAGCTCGAGCCTCACCTGCTCGCGCTTGTTCTGCTGTGAGTTCTACCGCTGATTCTGCAAAGCTACCCACGCTTTCAAGCAAAAAAGCTACCGCTTGAACCGGTTTCGTTGTAATCAATCAGCCGGTTCGATGATGCACATAAGTATTTACGCTGACGCTTCAAGAAGTTTTACACCGTCCCGGTTTATGAACGCTACCGACCGACTTTCCCCCTTGAAAGGATGCACTTATGAAAACCCTGTACCTAAGCCACGCCGCCGCTCTGGGGGGAGCTGAGCTGTACCTGCTGGATTACCTAAAGCACTACGGTCGCGGAAGTAAAACCCTGCTCTTTTCCGAAGGTGCCTTTGCCGAAAGTCTACGTAACGCCGGGGCCGACGTCGAGGTGATGGCGGCACCCCAAAAGCTTTTGGGCGTTACGCGGGAGGCAAAAGGCTATAAAAGCCTCGGCGTAGCGTCCGAACTCTTGGCGCTCGCCCGCAAAGTCGCGCGCACGGCGGCAGACTTCGAGGTTATCTTCGCCAACTCGCAAAAGGCTTTTACGGTCGGCGCACTTGCCGCGCTGACGTCGCGCAAACCAATCGTCTGGTGCTTGCACGATATTTTGACCGCCGAACATTTTAGTGCCGCAAACCGCAAGCTCGTCATCGCGCTTGCCAACCTTACCGGGGCGCTCGTCGTCGCCAACTCGCAGGCGACAGCCGACGCGTTCGTCGAGAGTGGCGGGCGCGCCGGTAAGGTCCGGGTCGTTCACAACGGTATCGACGTAGCTGCTTACGAGCTCGAGGCCTCGACCGCTGCTGCCGACCTCCGCCGTGACCTGCGCCGTGATCTTGGTATCGGCGACGCACCGGTCGTCGGCGTCTTCAGCCGCTTGTCCGAATGGAAAGGCCAGCACGTTTTGCTTGACGCCCTGACCGAGCTGCCGGACGTTCACGCGCTGCTCGTTGGTGACGCGCTTTTCGGTGAAGACGCCTACGCCGCGTGTCTGCGAGAACAGGTGCAGCGTTTGGGTCTGGAAAACCGGGTGCACTTTTTGGGTTTCAGGCGTGACGTCCCCGAGTTGATGCAGTGCGTCGATATCGTCGCGCACACCTCGGTCGCTGCCGAACCGTTCGGGCGGGTTGTCGTCGAAGGAATGCTTTCAGAAAAACCGGTTGTCGCCACGCGCGCGGGCGCGATCCCGGAAATTATCGATGACGGGGAGACCGGGTTTATGGTCGAGCCCGGCGACGTTGCGGCGCTCTCCGCCGCCATCAAGGTGGTGCTGGAGAACCCCGAGCGGGCAGCGGCCCTGGGAACGGCGGCGCGGCGTGCGGCGCTGGCGCGGTTTTCACTGGCAGCGTTGGCCGACGGCCTCGCGCGCTGCTTTGCCGAGCTGGGCGTAGGCAGCGCAAGCACGGCTACCGCAACGAGCAAAGAACCCGGTACGTCAGAAGAGTACGAACCTCAGGTCGCGTAACCGCCCCTTCTGTTCACGGGCTATTCCTCTTAAAAATTCCGGCACGTTTCAGCTACGCCTTGACCTTTTTTACAAAACCCGGTTCAAGCATGTTGGACGTTACCGCCTGGAACCCTGCTTCTGCGTGCTCTCCTTGGTCGGTTTCCGGCGGACTCGAGCGTCCCTTATACACCAGCTGGGTACGATTTGCCCGTGCTGCTTGCGGCGGAATGCGTAAAATAGTATTGCAGTCCGGGGCTCTGCGGTTTTAGCTGGAGCCGGGCACCGATAACTGCGTCTGTTAGGTTGCTGCAGGCGGTGCGGGCAGCGAGGAGCTTGGGTTGAAAGAAGCAGATTTAGGACAACTGATCAGATTTCTTTTGCGGGGGCTGCTGATCGCGTTGCCGCTTGCCGCGCTCGTTGCCGCCGGGGTTTACGTTCTTAGCGAACGGCTCGAGCCCACTTTCGAAGCCTCCGCCGTTATTTTGGCGACCAAATCGACGAATACCTTTTCGTCGACCTCGACCTCGCTCAGTGCGCCGCCGATAGAAGCGGCGGCCTACAGCGACCTCGCGCTGACCAGACCTGTTTTAGAAGACGCGATTGCCCGGCTCGGCGCGCGCGGTTTGAGCGTCGCCGAGCTGCGCGACACGGTTTCGGTGACGGTACAAGGGGAGCGTGACGCGCTTTCAAACCTCATCGAGGTGCAGGTGCAGGCGGGCACCGCGCGGATTGCGGCGCGCCGCGCCAACGCCGTTGCCCAGGCGCTCGTCGACTGGGATTACCGCCGGGCCAGCCAAAATATCGGGCAGCGTATCGACACCCTGGAAGCGCAGATCACCTCGCTCGACAGCTCGGTTGAGTCGCTCAGGCTGATGGGTGAGGTCGCCAGCCAAAGCGAGATCGACAACCGTGTGAGCTTGCGGGCGCAGCAGCAAGAAGAGCTTTCTTACGCGCGCGCCCTGCTCGACTCGGCAGCCGGACTGCTGAGTATCGTCGAACCTGCCACCCCGCCGCCTGTACCGGTGACGCCACGCCCGCTCTTTTACGCGGCGCTCGCAGCCGTATTTACGGTCTTCGTCGTCTACGGCGTGGCGCTGCTTCGCAGCGCGCTCGACACCCGTCTGCGCGACGTCGAAGCAGTCAGGCAGGCCACCGACCTGCCCGTACTCGCCGAGTTTCCCGATACGCGCAACGCGCACCTCTTAAGGGAAGCTGCCGACTACTTTCAGGCACGACTCTTGCTCGCGTCGTCGACGCCGGGCAAACGCGTGATTTTGATAACCAGTCCCAAGAGTGACGAGGGTAAAACGACCGTCGCTCTGCACCTCGCCGAAAGCCTGACCCGGCACGGCTACCGCACCCTGCTCGTCGACGCGGACTTGCGGCAACCCACAATTGCCAAACGCTACAACCTTCCCCAAAACGACGACTCGCTGCTCGACTACCTCGCGGCCCCGGATAAACACCAGCCTACCAAGCTGATCGTCTCGGGCAGCGACCTCGACGTCGTACCGGGTTTCAGACCCGCCGCGACGCCGCTTTTGGGCCGTAATTTGCCGGTTTGTCTCGAGCTGTGGAAGCGCGATTACGACGTGATCGTCATCGACTCCGCGCCGCTCTTGCCGGTTGCCGACACCTTTTCTATCGCGCCGCTGTGCACTCACACCGTGTTGGTCACCAACTTTAAGCGTTCCGACAGGCGCAGCTTGAGTACCGCCGCAGAGCGCCTCAAGGCGATGGGTATTCCGCTCCTCGGAGTCGTCGCTACCCGCGCCAAGCAGCGCCTCGACAACCGCGAATACCGCCGCTACATTCGCACGGTCACCGAGTAGCGCGCCTACGGCTATTTGAGGCCGTAAAGGTAAGACTGCGCAAGCAAGTTGTTGCGAGACCCCCGTAAGTTCAGATGTTTCGCGGTAGCAAGTGTGCGTTGACGCAGATGAGATTCGACAAACGGGCGCGTTAGCGGCTTTTAAGTACGAACTCCACCATTTTTTGTCAGGGAAGCGGCAAATTGGATCGGGCCGGGTCTAGCTGCAAGTCGTGCTTGTTGTCACCCTCACTATGCCCTGAGCGATTAGGCCGTGAATCAAAGTTTGGTCGTGCATCTTGGGTCAAGCGTTACTGGTAGCGTGCCTGAGTCTCTAATAGAGGTTGGTAAGCAGTTATGAGCCCAGGATGAAAGGCTGAAAGTGAAAATTCGTCACCGCGAGCTGTGAACCTGGGTGATAATAATCATCATGCACCAGCGCCCCGGCTCAGCTCAAAAGTGGTTTCTCGGCCTGAAAACGTTTTATTCTACCCGCCGGGCTCACTCAAAGTTCGGCGGGTTCCCAAAAAAACGTATTACAAGCGCAAGTGCCGCCCGCTCCGGTCTGATTTCGCCTCCGGTCTCATCCATGTCGGGCTGGAACCGTGGCTCACACAAGAGTGCCGGTTATCGACTCGAGCGCAAGTTAGTGAGGACGACCTAGTGAAACCAAGGCTTGCTATCGTCATTCCTACCAGGAACCGCCCGGACAAACTATACGAATGCCTAAAGGCGCTTGCAGAAGCCCGAAGGTTTATCGGGTTTTCTGTCTATGTGTGCGACTCGAGTCCGGCCGTAGACGCCAGAGACGCCACCGCTGCCGTTTGTAAGACGTTTTCTTTTGTCAGGCTCTACCGGCATCAGGGCAAAAACATTTCCGCTTCAAAAAATTTTTGTACGAGCGTTGCGACCGAACCCTTGCTGCTCAATATAGACGACGACGTCAACGTAGAGCCGCGCGCCGTCAAAACGCTTTACGACCGTTATATGTCAACGCAAACATGGGCTGTGGTATGTGGTTCGGTATTCTGGGGGCCGAGCTGGGATGGCCCTTTCGTCCTTCGCCCAATAGGCTATGGGCGCCCCGCGCTGAAAGACGAAGAACCCAGCTTCTTGCTGGGAGCCTTTTTTCTTTACCCCAAGGTATTGGCCGAGACGCTGCCGTGGAACGACCGTGTCAGCACTTCAGAGGATATCTTTATGGGTGCGCTTTGGCGAAGCCACGGCGTCTCCCTTATCTACGAACCTGACGCCAGAGCACTTCACAACCGCGCTCCTCCCGAGTACGGCGTAGAAACCATCGACGGTCAGATATATACCAATCTGTTCGATACGCTTATCGCCAAGCGCAACCTCGCGCGAGCTGCGCTGTATGAGTTTCTAGGGTTTGCTGCCAACCTCAAGCGCTTCGCTAAAAATCGTGTCACGCTCAAACACTTTTTGGCGGCCTGGTTTCGTGGTCACGCCTACTTGCGGCGTGACTGGCGCTATCTCAACTCGCTGACCAAAAAGCAGCTGCCGAGCTATTCGCACTGGAAAAAGCAGTTCGCGGTTGCCGAGACAAACGCTCCCGTACAGAACGGGGCGACTAGACGCAGTGAGAGGGTTGAAACGTGAACATGTCTACCGTAACGTCGGATTTTTGGTACCGCAAACGGGTCTTGCTTACCGGTCATACGGGTTTTAAGGGAAGCTGGTTATCGCTCTGGTTACAGCAGCTCGGCGCAGACGTAGCCGGCTACGCGCTGGCCCCGCCCAGCGAGCCTAACTTGTTTACCGCCGGACGCGTCGCCGAAGGTATGGCCTCGGTCGCTGGCGATGTAGGCGACTTGGCCCACTTACGCCGGGTACTTGGTGATTTCAAGCCGGAAATTGTGATCCATCTGGCAGCGCAGTCGGTTGTACGTACCTCGTATGAAGACCCGGTTACGACCTTCGCCACCAACGTGCTCGGCTCGGTCAAGCTTATGGAAGCGGTTCGTAAGGTGGACGGCGTCAAGGCTGTGGTTATGGTTACCTCGGATAAATGCTACGAAAACCGCGAATGGGTCTGGGGCTACCGCGAGTCGGACGTGCTGGGTGGACACGATCCTTACAGCAGCAGTAAGGCCTGTGCCGAACTGGTCGCCGCGAGTTACCGCCAGGCCTACTTCAGTCCGGCTACCTACGCGCAGCACGGCGTAGCGCTCGCGACTGCCCGGGCGGGCAACGTCATCGGGGGCGGCGACTGGAAACGCGACGCGCTGGTTCCCGATACCGTCAGGGCGCTTCTAAAAGGTGAACGAACGGAGCTGCGAAACCCTCAGGCAACGCGTCCGTGGCAGTTTGTGCTCGAGCCTCTCCGGGGTTACCTCATGCTCGCAGAACGGCTTTACGAAGGGGAGTTGGAGTACGCTGAAGCCTGGAATTTCGGGCCTCATGACGCCGGTGTCCGCACGGTCGGTTGGGTTGCCGAGGCACTTCACAAGCTCTGGGGGAGCCCCTACCCACCGCAAAAAGTCGCCGCAAAACACCCCCACGAGGACACGCTCTTAAAGCTCGACGTCTCTAAAGCTGCTGCCGGGCTCGGTTGGCAAACGCTGCTCCCGGTCGAGACCACCCTCTCCTGGATCGTCGATTGGACAAGGGCTTTTGCGGCGGGCGAAGACATGCGTAGCGTCTGCGAGAGGCAAATCGCGGCCTACATGATGCTGGCAGCTGAAGTACCGTCCGCTACGCCGGTACCCGACCGGTTTCGTGAAGTGGCACCGTGATTTTTACGGAGTTGCCGGGGGGAGCGTTCGTCATAGATCCCGAACCCCACGAAGACGCGCGGGGAAGTTTTACCCGCATCTTTTGTCAAGACGAGTTTGGCGTCCACGGACTTTCCCAGACCGTCGTACAGAGTAATCTGGCGCAAAGTTACGAACAAGGTACCGTGCGGGGGCTCCACTATCAGGTTTCACCTGCGCTGGAAAGCAAACTCGTTCGCTGTGTCAGTGGTGCGGTTTTCGATGTGATCGTCGATATGCGTCCGGACTCGCCCGCTTATCTGCAACCTACAAGCGTAGAACTCAGCGCCGAAAACCGGCGCGCAGTTTACGTCCCGGAGATGTTCGCGCACGGCTATCAGACGCTGTCCCGGAACGCAGAAATTATCTATCAGGTAAGCGCCCGCTACAGCCCGGTGCATGAACGCGGGGTGCGTTATGACGATCCGGCTTTGCAGATCGACTGGCCTCTGCCGGTTACGGTCGTCTCCGAGAAAGACCGGCAGTGGTCGCTTATCGGAGAATTGCAGTGATCATCGTCGACCGGGCGCTCGCGCGGCGGGCCGAAGAGAACAAACCTGTCCGGGTAGGGCTGATCGGGGCCGGTTTTATGGGCAGCGGGATCGTTCAGCAGATCGTCAACTGTGTTCCCGGTATGGCGTTGGTCGCGGTCGCCAACCGGGACGCCGAGCGGGCGGTTCGGGCTTGCCACGCTGCAGGTGTAACAGATATTCGCCAGGTAACGAGCCTTACCGACCTCGAGGCCAACCTCCAGAAACCGGGCCACGTCTCAGTAACCGACGACGCCGAGTTGCTGTGCCAAGTAGAGGGTATCGACGCCCTTATCGAGGCGACCGGCACGGTCGAGTTCGCCGCTCGAGTCGTTTTAGAAGCCGTCGCCCACGGTAAGCACGTGCTGCTGCTAAACGCCGAGCTTGACGCGACCCTGGGGCCGATTCTCAAGGTCTACGCCGACCGTGCCGGGGTCGTCTTGAGCGGCACCGAGGGAGATCATCCGGGGGTACAGGTCAACCTCTACCGTTTCGTCAAGGGTCTTGGACTTACGCCGCTCCTCTGCGGCACCGTCAAAGGTCTTTACGATCCCTTTCGCACACCCGCGACGCAGCGGAGTTTTGCCGAGGCGTGGGGACAGCAACCGCATATGATAACCAGCTACGCCGACGGCACCAAGATGTCTTTAGAGCAAGCGAGCGTCGCCAACGCGACCGGGATGACCGTTTTGCAGCGCGGGATGCTCGGCCCGAGCTTTTCAGGTGACGCCGAAGACGCCACGCACTTTTTCGAGGTAACGCAGCTCGAGCCTCTGGGCGGGGTCGTCGATTACCTCGTCGGCGCGCGACCCAGCTCCGGGGTGTTCGTCTATGCGGGCGCTACGCTTGAGTCGCAACGTCCTTACCTGGCGTACCTCAAGCTCGGCGACGGGCCGCTCTACTGTTTTAAGACCCCGCACCACCTCTGCCATATGGAAGTTCCCACGTCGGTGGCCAGGGCCGTGCTTTTTGGCGACGCGGTGATGGCTCCCTTGGGTGCACCTAGGGTCGAGGTGGTGGCGCAGGCAAAACGCGACCTCAAAGCAGGGGAAACCTTAGACGGTATCGGCGGCTACCTGGCCTACGGCGTGTGCGAGCGTGCCGAGGTCGCCGTCACGGAAGACATGCTGCCTATCGGAATTTCCGGAGGCTGCCGTCTGAACCGGGCTATACCCAAAAACAGCGTACTTCGCTACACCGACGTTGCGCTGCCGAGGGCGCGGCTGAGCGACCGGCTGCACGCTGAGCAGAGCGCAACCTTCTTTCGGCCCCGGCCAGGGCGTAGCGAGCTGCCAGGAGGAAAGCTGTGAAAGTCGTCATTTTTTGCGGAGGTCTTGGTCTTCGTCTCCGCGATTATTCTGAAACGATCCCGAAACCGATGGTTCCTGTCGGGCCCTATCCTATCCTCTGGCATATCATGCGTTACTACGCGCATCATGGTCACACCGAGTTTATCCTCTGCCTGGGCTACAAGGCCGAGAGCATCAAACGTTACTTCGTCGACTTTGACGAATACCTGACAAACGATTTTACGCTCGCCGGCGCCGGACAAACCCCTGAACTTTTTAGCCGGGATATGCACGATTGGCGTATTACCTTCGTCGATACCGGTCTCAGCGCCAACATCGGTCAGCGCCTTAAAAAGGTTCAGCCTTACCTGGCGGGTGACGACTACTTTCTCGCCAACTACAGCGACACCTTGACCGACGCGCCCCTGGGCAGCCAGATCGCGTGCCTGAAAGAGAGCGGTAAGGTAGGCAGCTTTATGTGCGTCAGGCCGCATCTGAGTTTGCACACCGTTTACTTGGGCGAGGATAACGCCGTTATGGACATTCGCAGCATCGCCTCGGACATTCTTATCAACGGGGGCTACTTTACGTTTCGTCGGGACATCTTTGAGTATATCGGGTCTGGTGAAGAGTTGGTCGAGGAACCGTTTCAGCGGCTTATTACGAGTCGGTTACTGGTAGGGCAGCGCTACGGCGGCTTTTGGGCGACGATGGATACATTTAAGGACAAGCAACATCTGGAAGGCTTGTGGGCGGACGACAAGGCTCCCTGGAAAGTGTGGGAAAAAGACGCGTGAGGCGGTTGACTTTTCTCCCCGCAGGCTCTGCCGGACTGCATATCTTGTGCTTGGGCGCGCATAGCGACGACATCGAGATCGGGTGTGGCGGAACGTTGTTGTCATGGCTCGAGACCTACCCCGGCGTCTCGGTGACCTGGGTTGTGCTGAGCGCAAACGAGGCGCGTACCCGCGAGGCTAGGGCGAGCGCAGCCCATTTTTTGACCAAAGCGGCGCGGCAAAACGTCGTGATCAAACATTTTCGGGAGAGCTACTTCGGTTACGACGGTGCAGACATCAAAGATTATTTTGAAACGCTTAAGCAGAGCGTTTCTCCCGACGTCATTTTTACCCATTATCGGCACGATCGGCATCAAGACCACCGGGTCGTCTCCGACCTGACCTGGAACACGTTTCGTAATCACCTCGTTTTAGAATACGAAATCCCCAAGTACGACGGTGACCTCGGCGTCCCTAATCTGTTTGTCCAAGTTCCTGACGCGCACGTTCAAAAAAAAATCGACCTGCTGCTCGAGCATTTCAAAACGCAGCACGCTAAACCCTGGTTCGACCGCGAGACCTTTTCGGCGCTTATGCGGCTGCGCGGGGTTGAAGCAAATGCTAAGAGCCGCTTTGCGGAGGCCTTCTACGCCCGCAAGGTTACGCTGTAACGCTACGCTTCGGTGGGCGGGTAAGCCGTGCTGTGCTGCTGAGCGCTCCCAAGCATGATAAAGAACAAACGACGGTCGCTCCTAAAGGCTGCAGCCTAGTAGAGCTTCAATCGCTTACTATTGGGTCAAGGGCTGGTAGCGTAAGGGCATGAGACGACTAGTAAAGCTGAACGCTGCCGAACGGGAGCAGTTGCGGGATTGACACGCCCGGGCAGTGCAAAAGCACAGGAACTCACGCGCGCCCGCATTCTGCTGAATGCTGACGAGAACGGCCCTGCACTCAAGGATAAGGCTGTAGCTACAGCGCTAGGCATCACGGTAGAGACAGTCGAACGCATCCGCAAGCGCTACAACGCCGAGGGCCTGAACGCTGTCCAGCGCAAACCCCGTCCGAACAAAGGCATACCCCGCAAGCTCGACGCTGCTGTGGCGGCGCGGCTGATCGCGCCGGCGTGCAGTGACGTACCGAACGAAGCGCCCCGTTGGACACTATCAATGCTGGCGGACGAAGTCGTGAGGCTCGCGGTGCTGGACCGTCTCTCACTGGAGAGCGTGCGACAGGTGCTGAAAAAAACGCGCTCAAGCCACATCTAAAAGCACAGTGGTGCATTCCCCCTGAACAGAGCGCCTCCTTCGTCTGTGCGCTGGAAGACGTGCTGGACGTGTACACCCGAGCGTACGACAAAAGGCGTCCGGTGGTGGGTTTTGACGAACGACCCACTCAGCCGAGCGCCGACGTGCTCGTGCCCGTAAAGCCCAAGCCCGGACGGGTCAAAAAAGTGGACTACGAATATGAGCGCAAAGGCACAGCGAACCTGTTCGGGTACGTGGAGCCCTTGACTGGAAAACGTGACGTCTGGGCTACCGAGCAACGTACCAAAGTCGAGTGCGCGCACGCCATGAGGCGTTTGGTGGCTGCGTACCCGGAGGCAGAAGTCGTCGTGGTGGTGCAGGATAACCTCGGTACCCAGACCAAGGCTGCGCTATACGAGACCTTCCCAGCCGAGCAAGCACACCGGATCGCCAACAAGCCAGAGTTCCATTTCACGCCTAAACACGGTTCCTGGCTCAACGTGCAAGAACTGGGGTGGTCGGTTTTGGCACGACAAGCCTTCGCCCAGCGCGTAGGCAACCGTGCCAAACTCGAACGCTTGGCAACACCCTGGCTTCACGAGCGCCGCAAGCGGGCTGTCAAAATCGACTGGCACTTCTCCACCACCGACGCCCGAATTAAGCTCGAACGCCTTTACCCAATTCTGTTCGCTTGAACCTGTACTAGTTAACGATTTAAGGTAGGGCATGAGTCGAACTTCCCCGCTTCCCCACTGGCAACTCACCTCGATTTTCCCGGGTCTGGACTCGGCTGAGTTTAATGAAGCTAAAAACGAGTTGAAGGTAAGGCTCGAGTCCCTTACGCAACTGATGGACGAAAACAAGGTCGGCGTACCAGAAGCCGTTCCTGTGACCGCCGAGACCGTAACGCTGTTTGAAGACCTTATAGACCGGTTTAACGACCTCGGTACGCGAGTCGGCACTATCTACCCGTACCTTTCGGGCTTTATCTCAACAGACGCCTTTAACGACCGGGCACAAGCCGAAGCCTCGGCGCTCGCGCCGCTGGGTAGCCAGATGAGCTTTTTGAGTGTCCGGCTGACTGCGTGGCTCGGGGCGCTCGACGCCGAGGCGCTGATTAACGCGTCCGAAGTAGCCAAGGCGCACAGCTACCTGGTGCGCCGCAGCCGTGAAGAAGCAGAGCACCTCATGGGCGAAGCAGCCGAGGAACTCCTCTCGGCGCTCGCCCCAAGCAGCGGGCAGGCGTGGGCGAAACTTCACGGCGACCTGAGCAGTCGCACGACGATCAAAAAGACCCTGCCGGGACGTGACGAGGCCGAATACCCGCTGACCGAACTCAGAAACCTGCAGAGCGACGCCGACCCCGACGTTCGCAAGGCGGCGTTTGAGGCGGAACTCAAGCTCCTTAACCAAAACGTCGTCGCCTACGCCGCCGCCATGAACAGCATCAAGGCCCAGGTCAACGAGACGACCCGGCGGCGCGGCTGGGACACGGCGCTGGACGAAGCGCTCTTTAGCAGCCACATCACCCGGAAGAGTCTGGAAGCGGTGCAGAGCGCGTGCCGCGAACGGTTTCCGGTTTTCCGGCGTTACCTAAAAGCCAAAGCCAGGTTTTTGGGCAAACCTAGGCTGGCCTGGTACGACTTGCTGGCTCCGGTCACGGTTGGAACGCCGCGCCACTTTTCGTGGGCCGACACGACCGACTTCGTGACCGAGGTGTTCGGCAGCTACTCACCCAAACTCGCCGCGTTCGCCCAAAAGACTTTTGCTGAAGGCTGGCACGACGTACCGCCCCGTAAAGGCAAACGCAGCGGCGCATTTTGCATGAGTGTTTGGGGTGTACAGGAGTCGCGCATCATGCACAACTTCGGCGGCGGTCTGGACGACGTGTTTACCGCTGCCCACGAACTCGGACACGCGTACCACAACCTCTGCATTTTTGGGGCGGGCCGCACGCCGCTACAAAACGACACCCCGATGACCCTCGCTGAAACCGCCAGCATCTTCTGTGAAACGGTCGTGACCAACGCACTGCTAAACCGCGCGGACGAAGCCGAAAAGCTGGCGATTTTGGAGCAAGATTTGCTCGGGAGTACGCAATTGGTCGTGGATATCGACTCACGTTTCCGGTTCGAGTCGGCTGTTTTTGAAAAGCGCCGTGAGCGCGAATTATCCGTAGATGAACTCAGCGCGCTGATGCTGGACGCGCAAGCGCGAGACTTACGGCGACGCCCTCACTGAAGACGCCCGCCACCCGCTCATGTGGGCGCAAAAAAGCCACTACTACAGCACCGGACGCAGTTTTTACAACTTCCCCTATACCTTCGGCTACCTGTTCGGCCTGGGGCTTTACGCGCAGTATCAGGAAAACCCCGAGGGCTGGCACACACGCTACGACGAACTGTTATCTAAAACCGGGATGAACGACGCCGCGCCGCTCGCCGCCGGATTCGGTATCGACCTCGAGAGTGTGGACTTCTGGCGTAAAAGCCTGGATATTGCTGAAGGGCGCGTAGCGGAATACGAGGCGTTGGTCGAGCGGTTTATCCTGAAGTGAGCAGCACTTGGGGCAAACACAACTGCTACACCAGCAAAGTAAGGCCCAACAAGGCGACGGCGACGCTGATGAGGCGCTCGAGCCTTGCACCCTTGACCCGCTGCGCGAGCGCGTTACCGGCAAAAATCGCCGCGAACGTCAGCGGCAACGCGAAGCCGTAAAGCTCCCATACGCGCACCGTCCATAACCCGGCAAGTCCCTGTGACGCGGCAATCGTCAAGCTGGTGACGATGAAGTAACCTTGCAAGCTGGCGCGGAAAACCTCCGGGGGCCAGCGCCGGAGGCTGCCGTAAAGCACCGCAAACGGCCCGCTGATATTAAACGCGCCGCCGAATATCCCCGCAAAAAACCCCAGAACGGGCGCGAGCGCGGGGTGCGTGATACCGGGAACATCAGGACGCGCAAGGCGGTAGACGCCGAAGCCGACGAGCAAAACGCCCAGCACGCGAATAAGCCACGCTCCCTCGACGTTCCGCAGCAAAAACACGCCGACAGGAATGCCGACGACCGCCGCTGATAGCAGCGGGAGAATACTCCGTACGTCCATCTCTCGCCACGAAAGCCCCGACATCAGCAGCGCAGTTGAAACCGAAATCAGCCCGACGAGGGGCGCGGCGCTGTCTAAGCCGATCATCAGTGTAAGGAGCGGCACCGCCAGGAGCGCGTCGCCGAAACCGACGGTAGCCCGGACAAACGCCGCAAAGAAGATGACGAAGAGTACGGCTACGTCTTGGGTCACGGAGGTAACTATAACCGTAAGCGCCGACTTTCTCGCGCCGAAAACGAACCGGCAGAGATTGTGCCGCGCTCTTTGGCACGTTCCAAATGATAGGCTCGAGGGGTGCCGTTTCCCTTCAAAACCTACCGCCAAGGTCAGTTAGGGGCCATCCAAGCAGCCAGGGCCGCCTTCAAAGCGGGCAAACGGTTCGTCGTCATCGAAGCGCCGACCGGTTCAGGCAAGTCTGCCATCGCCGTGACGCTCGCCCGTGAAGCACAGAGCGCCTACGTTCTGACGGCCCAGAAACTCCTGCAAGACCAGTACGGCCGCGATTTTCCCGACCTGGCCCTGATGAAAGGCCGCGCCAACTACCGCTGTCTGGTCGCCCCGACGCACGCCGCCGCCGCCCCGTGCATCACCGGGCGCAAGTTTCCCGAGTGCGACGACTGCCCCTACTTTTGCGCCAAAGACGAGGCGATGGCGGCGAGCAGTGCGCTGATGAACTACGCGTACTACCTCACCGAACTCAACTATCAGGGCGGTTTCGGGCCACGTGAGCTCTTGGTTCTGGACGAAGCGCATAACGCTGAAGGTTCCTTGATGGGGTTTGTCGAGGTGACGCTTTCAGATGTGCAGCTCCGCCGGGTCGGGATAGGGGAGACGTTGCCGACGGCGTTCGACAATCTGGAATACTTCGGTTTCGCCGAAGACGTGGTGCCGCTGCTGCAAAAACGCCGCCGTGAGTTGGAGGCGCAGCTTAAGGGGGCCAAACTGCCCGCTGAGGTGGCGCTTGAGCTTTTAGCTCACAAACAGTGGTTGGATACGCAGCTTTCTCGCCTCGAACTGCTGCGTTACAGCCGCGACGAAGAAAACGTCGAATGGGTGGTCGAGCGCACCTCGGGCAGTGACGGACAGCGCGTGACCTTTAAGCCCGTAAAAGTTGCCTCATTTGCTGAACAACTGATGTTTCGTTTCGGTGAGCGGGTGTTGATGCTCTCAGCGACGATTCTCGACCCGCCGACGTACCTGCGGAGCCTCGGCGTCGAACCCGAAGCCGCTGAAATCATCGCCGTTGCCTCCGAGTTTCCGCCGGAAAACCGCCCTATCTACCCAAAAAACACGGCTCGCCTGACCCGGCACTATATGGAGCGCGACCTGCCCAAAGTCGTCGCTGAAATTACCGACCTGATGGAGTCGCACCCCGATGACAAGGGGCTGATTCACACCCACACTTACAAAATCGCCGCGTATATCGCCAAGAATCTGCCGAAGCGTCACGCGGCGCGTTTGGTCACACATTACGGCGCGGACGGACGCGACATGGCGTTAGAGCAACACCTCAAAAGCCGTAAACCGACGGTACTCTTGACGCCGAGTATGACCGAAGGGATCGACCTTCCGGGCGACCTCTCGCGCTGGCAGGTCATCTGCAAGTTGCCGTATCCGTATCTGGGCGACCCGCAGATCGCGCGGCGGCGCGAACTCGACCCGACCTGGTACGACTGGCGCACCTGTCTGACGGTGGTACAGGCTTACGGTCGGAGCGTGCGGAGCGCCGACGATTTCGCCGTCACCTATGTGCTCGACGCCGACTTTACGGCGTTTTTGAAACGGCAAAGGGGGCGGTTGCCGGGGTGGTTTTTAGAGGCGGTGCAGTGAGGTTTGTTCCGAACGACCCGGCGCTGACAGGGGAGGCCCTGAACGCGCTCTACACCGCAGTTGGCTGGAATGATGAAGGTATGCGTACCCCGGACAAAACTCGGCTGATTCTAGAACGCGCTGCCCATTTTGTCGCAGTTTGGGATAGTAGCAAGCTAATCGGTTTCGGTCGGGTGTTAGAAGATGTGTACTGGGCGCAGATTTTGGACGTGATGACGCACCCCGACTATCGCCGCCGGGGTGTCGCCAAGGGTACCGTGTTGCGGCTTGTGGCCTACGCTGAAACTCGGCAACTCAGCCTGATGCTCATCGCTGCCGGGGGTACGGAAAGTCTTTACAAGCAGTTCGGCTTTACGGAAGCCGACCCCGCTACCGACGTGCTGATGTACCGCCCCTTGCCCCAACTTAGTTGAGCAGAGACTCGAGCGCCCCCTCAACCGCTTTGCTGGGGCCGGTTTGCTCGAGGCGGTAGCGGCCCGGGCGAACCCCCCCGGCGCGCCAGCGCGTAACACCGTTGGCGGCAATCTCTAGGTGTTCGCCCTCGACGACGCGCCAGAAGTCGCCGCCACCGCGCACCGCGTAGAGTACCGCCGTCAGGTCCCACGACGCGCGTTCGCCCCGCGCATCGACTCCCGGAAAAAGGTCGTAGGCTTGAGCTACCGGGTTTTCGGGAAGCTGCGCCCGTAAACTCTTGCCGGTCTTGATGCTGCTACCGATTTCACCGCCGACGAAGACGATGTCAGTAGGCCACTTTTTAAGGACTTGCTGTGCGCTGCGCCCGTCTTTATAGGGGCCGTCCCCGAGGTTGAAGTCGGGGCGGCTGTCCTCGACGCCACCGGTTTGAACCCGGCTGCCCATATAGACGAGCCGTTTGACCTTTTGCGCGACCAGGGCCCGTCCCGAAAGCGGGCTGCTGGCGTCGGGAGCAGAAGCGAGCAGGTTGGCGAGGTTGAGGGAAAAGCCGACCGCTACGACCGTGACGCTGCGGCCTGGTTGTTCGGCGAGGACGCGGCGATAGAGCTGCACTGCGCCTGCCACCTGGCTCTTGTGTTTTACGTCGCTCTCGTACTCGGTGACGAGCGGCCCCAAGAAGTCGGTCGGCGTGCTGTACCAGTACGGTCTGGCATCGATCCAGCGGTCGCCCTGATACGCGCCGATCGGCGTGTCCGGACGCCCGTAATAGGTGTTGATGACGTCGAGTGCGCCGGCACTCTGCGGGTCGCCGACGACGCTTATCGTCGCGAGCAGCTGCGCCTCGCCGAGGTCGGTGAGCCGGTGCAAAACAGCCAGCGCGCCCGCGTCGTCGCTGTCAAAGCCGAGGTCGGTATCGAGGATGATCGGTACGGGAGTTTGGGCGGTGGTGTCGGAGCCGATACCCGGCGAGGTACCGGGCGCGGTGCCGCTCGGCTCAGGCGTAGGGGCTAGTTGGTTACACCCGGCTAAAAGCACCAAAGCAGCGACAAGGGCGGCGTAGCGGGAGGAAAAAAGCATGTTCTCACCTTAGACGCTCGCAAGAAGCGGTCTCTGGTCAAACGTACAGGCTAAAAATAGTCCGAGCCCGGCATAAAGGGGAGGTGGTCGCCGCTGAGTGACGCCAGAATTCCGGCAACGCCTATGTCTCCCACCAATAACCCGGCACGTTGCGCCGCCGCCGCCGACAGTGCGCCGCTGAGAAGTTGCGTCAGGGTGCTGATAGTCAGGCTCAGCACAGGTTCCTTACGCGCGGGCGTCGCCGCACCTCCTGCGGGACTAAGTTCGACTTCGAACACCCCGTCGTTCCACTTGCAAAATGGGTCATCGACGCGCAAAGTAAAATTTTTTACATCCGGGCTGCCGAAAATTTGCAGAGCTGCTTGCACGTCGGCAATCCGCGCTTGCAAGATAGGCAAATGATTTGTGTGATACGTCTGCAGGTCGAACACCAGGGGTTCGTCCGGCGGTAAATGCAGGCTGATCAGGTCGGCCTGACCGTAAAACGCGCCGAGAAACCGGAAAAGCCGCTCACGTCCGGCGGGTGTAGCAAAGGCGTAGTCGTGAACGGTGAGCGTCTGTCCTGCTCTGGTTGCTTCGAGCTCCATGACGGCGTAAGCGTCTTCCAGCAGGTAGCAAAAGCGGTCTTCTGTAATGATGCGGCTCCAGGTGGCGCGCGCGGTTGTCGTTCGCAAGAGCGTCAGCGAGTAGTTTTGCGCCCAGCTCTCGTAAATGGGTTCCAGAACTTTCGCCGCGTCGCCGGTAAACCGTTCGGCGTCCGGGGCGGGGCCGGAGAAGAGTTTTTCGGCAGGGAACGTCACTTCGGAGCCGGTCGGGACAGAAGCGAAACCGTAGCGCGCGTAAAAACGCGGGTCGAAGGGGTACTCGAGCGTCCAGCCCACCTCACTCTCGCGCAACCGTTCCAGAGCAGCTTTGAGCAAGTCCTTGACGAACCCGCGCCGCCGCGTTTCGGGCGCGCTCAGCACGCTCGCCAAGCCGCCGACCCGGACGCGCCGCCCCGCCAAAAACATCTCGAAGGGATAACACACGGCGGCGCTCGTCAGTTTGCTGCCCCAAAAGTGTCCGGTCGTGTAGGGCAGCCGCGCCGCGTGACGCGCCCGCACATCGAGGTTTGAAAAGTCCGAGCGGTCTAGAAAGCCGACTTGCCGAAGGGCGAAGAGCTGGTCCAAATCCGCGGCAGCGAGCTCTCTGATGGTGGCCTTCACGAGTCGGTAAAGGGCAGGTACATCGGTCTTTCGACGCTGGTACGCAAGACCATCGTCGTTTCGGTGCGTTCGACGCCCTCCAAAACCCAGAGCCGGTCTAGAAACGCGTCGAGTTCTTCGGGCGTGCCGACCCGAACTTTGGCGATGTAACCGTAAGGCCCGGCGACGGCGTGCAGCTCTTCGATTTCGGGCATAGCGCGGAGGTTTTCGACCAAATTCGCGCCCGGATTACGCGGTTGTGGCGCAATCGCAACGAACGCGCAGATACCGAGCCCCAGGGCTTCGGGGTGAAAGGTCGCGGCGTAGCCGGCGATGACCCCGCTCTGCTCGAGCTTTTTAATCCGCTCCCCGACTGCCGGAGCCGAAAGCCCGACCTCTTTGGCTAGGGCCGCGTGCGAGGCGCGCCCCTGTTCGCGTAAAACTTCCAGAATGCGCCGGTCAACCGCGTCGAAATTCACGTGGCTATCATATCAGCTGAGCTTCTGGAGTGTTCTTTGATTGTCTGGAAGCTTAGTTGTGCAGAGAAGGGAGAATTGAGAAGGCAGCAGGGAGAACAAAAACGCTCTGCTTGCCCAATTTGCTATTTGTTTTTCAGGCCGGTTCTTTGCTCACAGCCGCCCCGGCCACCCGGTTGCGACCCGCGCGTTTAGCTTCGTAAAGTGCTTCGTCCGCGCGTTTGAGGAGCGCCGCGCGGCCCAGCGCGTGTTCGGGATAGGTGGCGATACCTAACGAAACCGTAATGTTGTCGAGGGCGACGCCGTTATGCTCGAGCGACAACAGCGAGACCGCCTGACGCAGCGTTTCGGCGCGGACGAGCGCGTCGTGGGCCGACATGCCCGGTTGAAGCAGTAAAAACTCCTCACCCCCGTAGCGACAGGCAACGTCTCCGGCACGGATGTAACGCTGCACCAGCCCGCCCAAGGCCCGAAGGACGGCGTCTCCAGCGTCGTGTCCGTGCAGGTCGTTGTAACGCTTGAAGTGGTCGACGTCGAACATAACGGCGCTGATGGGTTCTTCTCTGCGGGCTGCGCGGTGCAGCTCGAGGTCCAGCGTCTCTTCCAGATGCCGCCGGTTAAAAAGGCCGGTCAACGGGTCGCGGATGGACTGTTGCAACAAACTTTCGCGTAGCCGCAGGTTGGACAGGGCCAGCGCCAGCTGTTCGGCAACCGTGCCGACAAAGTGCTCGGTTGCCTCGCTAAACCGCGCTGCCGGGTTGTGCGCGTAGAGGTAAAGCACGCCCAAGGTTTCATTTTGGGTTACCAGGGGCGCGCAGAGGCTTGTCGTCGGCGCAGGCGCGTGCAGGCAGACGATCCCGCGTTCGCCGTCGACAACCTGTAACTTGCCCCGGCGCAGCGCCCAGCAGTCGGACAGGGTATAGATCGGCGCTGTAGCGTCCGCTATTTTACCACCCCAGTGTGCGACCTCCTCTAACACGTTGCGCGGTTCACTGACCCGGTAGAGCGTCCCGGAAAACAGCCCGAACAGCTTCGGCGCAAACTCCTCAGTGACGCGGTACGCCTCTTCCGCTGTTTTACACGTCTGCAAGGTGTTGCCAAACTCGCCGAGCTGTGCGTTTTGCCCTTCGCGTTCGCTCAGCCTGTCGGCCATACGGTTGAAGTTCTCGGCTAAGGAATACAGCTCATCGCGTGGCGGGAGTGTGAGGCGGCGCTCGAGCTGCCCCGCCGCGACCGCCTCGACGACCGCGCCGAGCTGCCTGACTGAACGCTCGAGCTGCCGCTGTCCCTGCAAAATCACCAGTAAACTCATCAGTGCGGCAAATAGCGGGCCGAAAAAGGCGACCCACTGCGTTCTTTGGGTGCCTGTGCTGCCGGCCTCGAGGGTACGCGCCAGCGTGTTGTTGACCCCACCTAAAAGCTCCCCGACCCGCGTGCGAATCTCGTCGGTAAGCTGTTTGCCCGCGCCCGCCCGAATCAGCGCGGTCACACCCGCTTCAGCGGTTTCAGCCTCGGTCGCCAGCCGGGAGAGCGTATCGTCGAGCGCTTGCGCGCCCGCCAAAGCGTTCGTGCGCGCTACGTCCCCCGCTACGTCCCCCGCGCTGCCAAGTTCATCTAGCCGGGCAGCAGCGGCACGCACGGCGGTCAGCTTTTCACCCCGAATACCCGACAAGAGCGCCCGCTGCAGCTGATTCTGCGCCCGCTCGAGCCGAACTTCGGCGCGGCTTACAAAGATCGGGTTACCGGTAAGTTCATAACGTAATGCGGCGACGCGCGCCTCGGTCAGCGCCGCGCCCGCGTCTCCTAGCGCGCCGCTAAACTCTACCGGCGTCCGCCGCCGCGCCTGAATCACGACGCCCGCAACCTCCCGCTGCCAGCGCTCGAAAAGCGCTTCAACCGCGCCCAAGGTCTTTTGACTGCGCTCGTCGGGGAGTGCCCGGCGCAGCGCCGACAGTGCGACGCCGAAACCTGCGGTACTCGAGCGGTACGGTTCTAAAAACGTTTCATTGCCGGTAATGGCAAACCCGCGCTGACCCGTTTCAGCGTCGATAACGGTTTTAATCAGGATGTTGAGGTTGCCGGCGGTGCGGCTCGCCGCCGTGACGCTGGCGACGTTGCGGTTATACGTCCGGACAATCTGAAAAACGACCAGCGAGGTAAAAAGAGCTAGGAGCAGCGGGACGACAAACCCACCGACGACGCGCCGGTTCATCTACGTTTTGGCTTTACCGGCTGAATGGCCACGCCGAAAGTCTAGCAACGCCCCGGTAAAGGCGTCGCTGGGATATTTCACAGCATGCTACTTCACAGCTTTCACAGCAGCGGTTACAGTGCAGAAAAAGTGCCTGAGAAAGACAGAAGCTCTTCTCAGGCCGGCTTTGGAATACGGTTAGCGGAAGGTTTTGCGAGCCTGCTCGAGCCGCTTCCTTAGCAGATTTCGTGAGCCTGCTCTGAATGCTACTCTTTGAGTGCTACCGGTGGAAAGGTTACAGGTAGGTCTGTGAGCGCTGCTCCAAACGCGCCTCTTTTGTTACCACCTTTTGTCATCACCACTGCTACCTGGGTAAAGAGGGCCGAAGTTCACTTGGCCTTTGAACCCCGCCCGCTTTACCTTTGGTAAGTTGAGCGTCTTCACCGGTGACTTCCAACAGATTTACCGGCTTCAATCATCCGCCGCTTCAGCGTCTACTATAGGCAGATGAACGTGATCGTTTTCGGTACGCAAAAGTCCAGGGACACCAAAAAAGCGTTGCGGTTTTTTAAGGAGCGCGGGCTTAAACCGCAGTTTATCGACCTGAATACGGGCAAAACTGCGCCCGGCGAGCTTAAACGCTTTGTGCAGCGTGTCGGCGTAGACGGCTTGATTGAGAAGGATTCAAAGGCTTACGAAGATTCGGGTTTGGGGTACCTCCGCTTGTCCGATGATGAGCTTTTAGAGCGCCTGCTGGAAACTCCGGCCCTGCTCAAACAACCGCTTTTAAGGAGCAGTAACACGGTTGAAATCGGCTGGAATGAAACCCTGTGGCGTGAGCTTTACGCGGTTGCCAAGGCGAACGGTTAAGCGGCATAGCGAAACCCGCGTGGTAGCTTGAGTTTGTGCACGTTCTTTTTATCGGCGACGTCTTCAGCACCCCCGGCTACACCGTCACGCAGCGTTACCTGGCGGAAGTTCGGGACGATTTTGATTTTATCATCGTCAACGGCGAAAACATCGCGGGCGGTTTCGGAATTACCCGAAAACACTTCAACGGCCTCCTAGACGCCGGGGCGGACGTAGTGACGCTCGGCAACCACACCTGGGACGGGCGCGAGGCGTTTGAGCTGTTGGAGGAAACCCCGCGCCTCATCCGCCCGCTCAACTACCCGCCGGGTGCGCCGGGGCTCGGATACACTACCCTGAGCGCCCGCACCGGCGAGCGCGTCACGGTCGTACAGGCGATGGGCCGGATTTTCCTACCCGCTCTAGACGACCCGTTTCGGGCGCTGGACGAATTTTTGGAGACCGCGCCGCCGAACACCACCGTAATTGTCGATTTTCACGCCGAAGCGACCTCGGAGAAAAAGGCGCTGGGCGAGTTTTTGGCGGGCCGGGTCGCCGCCGTCATCGGCACGCACACGCACGTGCAGACCGCCGACGAGCTGATAAAGCGCGGCACGGCCTACCTTACGGACGTCGGAATGACTGGTGTGCAGGACTCGGCTATCGGGATGCGTTTCGACGAAGTGCTCTACCGCTTTACCACCGGACTCCCTAAACGTTATAAACCTGCCGACGCGCCCGGTACGGTGTGCGCCGTAAACTTGACACTTTCCGGAGGCCGCGCCGTGGCTATCGAGCGGATTCAGTGGCGTGCGCCCGAAGGGGAATAGAGGACGACCTGACGTTGTTTTCAGAGTTTCCGAAAAATACAGACGCCTCGTCGTCTCACTGCCCAAAAGCTTTACAATCGTCTTATGTTATCCAATCTCCAAAACGCACGGGTTTCTCCGGTTGTTACGTGCACATGATGGTTCACCATGACTGAGCGAACCGCGCCACCCCCAGGCGACGATTTTGCGGCGTTACGGGCCGATGTAGACTTCTTGGGCCGTTCACTCGGCGACGTGCTACGCGAACTCGAGGGCAAAACTTTCTTCAACCTCGTTGAGCGGGTGCGCACGCTGACCAAAGCCATCCGCGCCAACCCGGACGACGAAGCGCAGCGCGGCGAACTCGGCGCACTCTTGGCCGACCTGCCGACGCCCGAAGCCGAACGACTTTTACGGGCGTTTGCGGTCTACTTTCAGCTGATTAACCTGGCCGAGGAGATTCACCGCGTCCGGGTCAACCGTTTACGGGAGGGGGAGGCCACCGTAGACGCGCCGCGCCGCGAATCGGTGGCAGCCGCCGTAAAATCGCTGAAAGACCAGGGTTGGTCGTACCGTGAGGTGCGGAGCTTTATCGAAGGACTCGACATTCAACCGACGCTGACGGCGCACCCGACCGAGGTCAAGCGCTATACGGTGAGGCTCAAGCTCGAGCGCGTCGCCTCGAGGGTGCGTTCACTCGGAGAACTCGCGCTGTCGCCGCAAAGCCGGGGGAGGCTCGAGGGTGAAATCGTCGCTGAAATCGCCTCTTTGTGGCGGACTCGGGAGCTGTTTACCGAAAAACCGACGGTGACCGATGAGGTCAAGGCGGCGCTCTACTACTTTCAGCGGTCTTTGCTCGAGGCCGTGCCGTACCTCATGGAAGACATGGAGGACGCGCTCGCCCGCTACTACGGCCCTGAAGCCGAGGCCGACGGGGGATTGTTGCCGCCGGTCGTCAAGTTCCGCTCGTGGATCGGCGGCGACCGCGACGGGAACCCGTTCGTCACGCCCGAAATCACGCAAGAAGCCTACGCGCTGCAATCGAACGTGGCGCTGACCCGGCACCTCGCCGACCTTGACCTTTTGGTACAAGAACTCTCGCAGTGGGGCGGACGCACCGACCTGAGCAGTGAACTGGCCCAAGACCTGGAGGACATGGACCCGAACGCGCTGGCAACGCCGCACCGTTTTGCCGGGGAGCCGTACCGCCGTAAACTCGCGGCGCTGCACAACACCTTGTCGCAAGCTCTCGCCAAGTTGCAAGCCGACCCCGCCGGGAGCGACCTGCCCGCAGGCGTCGCCGAAAGCTACCCGGACGGCCTCGCCATGATCGAGCGGAGCCTCGCTCACGCCAACGAACGGCGGGTCGCGGGCGCGTTCGTCCGGCCTGTGCGCTACCGCGCCGCCGCTTTCGGCTTGCACCTCGCGGCGCTCGACCTGCGCGAGCATTCGGGGCTGCACGAGACTGTCATGACCGACCTTTTACGGTACGCCGGGGTTTGTGAGGACTACACCGCGCTGGACGAACCAGAACGGGTGGCGCTGCTGGCAGCTGAACTCACTACCAAGCGGCCTTTAGCCCCCTACGACGCGCCTTTGGACGACGAAACCAAACGTGCGCTCGGTTTTCTGGCGGTGTTCCGGCGCTTGCAGCGGCGTTTCGGCAAAGACGCGACGGGTTCGTATATCGTCTCGATGACGAGCGGGGTCTCGGATATTTTGGAGCCGCTCGTGCTAGCCAAACAAGCGGGCGTTTCTGAGATTGACGCGACGCCGCTGTTTGAAACGGTGAGCGACCTAGAGGCCGCCCCCGACATCTTGCGCGAGTTGTTCGCGCTACCGGGCTACCGCGCCCACGTCGAGCGGCGCGGCGTGCAAGAGGTGATGATCGGCTACAGCGACTCGAACAAAGATGCGGGCTTTTTAGCCGCGAACTGGGCGCTCTACGAAGCGCAAGAAGAGATTGCCGAGGTCTGCCGTGAGGCGGGGCTGCCGCTGCGACTCTTTCACGGGCGCGGCACCTCGATTGGGCGCGGCGGCGGCCCCGCAGGACGGGCGATTCTGGCGCAACCGCCGGGGTCGTTGGGAGGCCGGATGCGGCTCACCGAACAGGGCGAGGCGCTCTCGGAACGCTACACCGACCCCGACCTCGCGCACCGGCATCTGGAGCAACTCGCGCACGCGTTTATTGTCTCGTCGGCCCGCGACGCACGCGGCGATCTGCCCGAACTTCCCGAGAACTACCGTAAAGCACTTACAAGTGCTGCGGCTGCCGCCAAGGGTGCGTACCGGGCGCTTTTGGAGCAACCCAAATTTCTGGACTTCTACCACACCGTTACGCCCATCGAAGAGATCAGCCGCCTCAACATCGGCTCACGTCCGGCGCGGCGTACCGGCGAGCGCTCGCTCGGCAGTTTACGGGCGATTCCGTGGGTATTTTCGTGGACGCAGACGCGGGCGAACCTGCCGGGGTGGTACGGGCTCGGCACCGGCCTTCAAAAGATCGAGCTCCACCTTTTACGGGAGATGTACGGGTCGTGGCCTTTTTTCCGTACGATTCTGGACTTTGCCCAGATGAGCCTCGCCAAAGCCGACTTAGACATTTTCAGAACCTATCTGGGGCTCGTGCCGGAAGATTTGCGAAACGACTTCGGCCCGCTGATTGAAGCCGAATACACGCGTTCGGTCGAACAGGTGACAAAGGTGACGGGGCAAGCACTTTTAGAGGGCGACCCCACGCTGCAACGCGGGATCGACCTGCGAAACCCCTACGTCGATCCGATTTCTTATCTGCAAGTCGAGCTGTTAGGCCGTTTACGGTCGCTGCCCGAAGACGATGAGGCCAAAGGGAGTCTCGAGGAGGCCGTCATGCTGAGCCTCTTGGGGGTTGCGGCGGGGTTGCGGAACACGGGCTAGCCCGCGTGGCTTGTAGGTCAGATTTGCTGTAGCGGCGCGTACAAAAGCGTAAACTGAACCTTCAGGGTGGGGGTTAACTGTGCGCGCACCCTCTCACGCGTTTAAGGCGAGCGGCTTTTAGGATGGTGAACTATGGATTTGCTTTTGAGTGGCGGCCCGGTGCTGCTCGTTATTTTACTGCTCTCACTTTACGCCCTTTATTTATTTCTGACCCGGCTTTTTAAGCTCTCGCGTGAGCGCCCCGACGCCGACCGGTTGATGGCGCGGGTGAACGCGGCGGTGCTGGGCCGAAACCTCGAGATGGCGATGATCGCTTGCGATCACCACGGCGGCCCGGTCGCGCGCGTGCTCAAAGCGGCGCTCGCCCGGATTCCTTACGGGCGTCCGGCAGTCGAGGCGGCCTTTCAAGAAGCGTATTTGAGCGAAGAACAGCACCTTACGCGCGGCTTGCGTCCGCTGGCGACTATCGCACAGGTGGCGACGCTCTTGGGCCTGTTGGGAACCGTGACCGGGATGATTCAGGCGTTTGCAGTGGTGTCGTCGCAGGGAACGGGCGACCCGGCAGCGCTCGCAGGCGGTATCGGTCAGGCGCTGATTACGACGGCGGCGGGACTTTTCGTCGCCATCCCGACCGTTTTAGGGCATAGCTACCTGGCGAGCCGGGTCGAGGGGATTTTGGTCGAACTCGAGCGTCGCCGTGAAGAGCTGATGGGGAACGTGGCGCAGGCGGTGTCGTTAAAAGGCCGTGAGACCGCGCGGAGCAGCACGGGCCGGACTGAAGCCACGCAAGCCGATACCTTCGAGCCCACCGTATGAACAAGTTAGATACGAACGAGTCAGGGTTGAGTACAGTATGAGCCGCGCCCGCCGTAACCGCGCCGTTGCCCAAACGGGGCCGCTGCTAGACCTCACGCCGATGGTCGATGTGGTCTTTACGCTGGTGATTTTTTTTATGGTTTCGACGACCTTTATCTCGCTCGAGTCGGGCCTGCCCGTAGACCTGCCGCAAGCGCAAACCCAGGCGCAAACCTCGGACTTGCCGACCGTCACGATCACCGGCGAAGGGCGTATCTATTTGGCTGGCGCCGAGGTCACCGAAGCGACGCTCATCACGTCGCTCAGACCTATTTTAGAGACGAGCGGCGCGACGACCGTGGTGATGCGCGCCGACCAGAGTATCGAATACGGCCTGCCCGTGCGGGTGATGGACTTGATTAAGCAAGCAGGTGCCGAGCGCGTGGCGATTGCTACCGGAGGCAACTAGTTGGCGGGTCGTCAACCAGCCGGACGTTCAGGCCTCTCGGAGCGCTCCGGTTCAGCCGGTTTTTGGGGAGACCGGGAGCGGCGGCGTGCGCTTCTTTTGTCGCTGCTTATTCACGCGATCGTTCTGCTCGGCGCGGTGTGGCTTTACGTCTTGCCGCCCCAGGAGACGCCGCAACTGCTGGTGCTCGAGCTGACCCCGCCCCAGAACGGCGCACCCGCGACCCCTGCCGCCGCCACCGGCGAAGCGGCCCCGCCAGCGGATACCTCGCAGGTTGCCGGTAACGCTGCCCAAGACGCTGCGACTCAAAGCGCAGCCGTTCCTGAAGTTGCTACCGACGCTACTACCGACCCTGTACCCGTACCTGTGAATCCCGTAAACCCGGCAGAACTTGCCGAAGCCGTGCCCCCGTCCGAACAAGCGCCGCCCGCGCGCGTCCCGGAAGTTGCGCCGACGCCGCCGCTCCCCGTAGAACCCCCGGCTACGACGCTGCCGGAAATCGAAGCTGTCGAGGTCGCGCCGCAACCCCTGCAACCGGCGCTCGAGCTGCCCACGCCCAACCCCGAGATCGCCGTGACTTCTGAGCGCCGCATTGCCGTAACGCCGCAGGCTGAAGTGTCCCTGAGCGAACCGCTGCCGACCCCCGAGGTCACCGCTGAACTGGCCTTGCAAGCGATCACCTTGCCGCAAGCCCAGGCCGAAGTCACCGCGGAGAACGCGATTCCCGAGCCCGATGTGGCGGTCGAGTTTGCTGCTAGAGACGTACCTGCACCGCAGGCGAGTGCGGCGGTCAGCGCGCCGCAGGCTTTGCCGCAACCTGCGGCGACGGCCCAAATTGCCTCGAGGCCCGTGCCGCAGCCGCAAGCGGGCGCGGTCGTGGCGCAGGCTCGCGCCGTACCGCAACCCTCGGTCCGCGGTGAGGTCGCGCCCGGTGAGAACGTACCCGAGCCGCAAGCCCAGGTCTCGGTGAGTCGAGCGCAGCCGCTCGCCGTAACCCCCGGTGTTACCGTCGGTGACGCGGTTTCGGTCGTTACCCCGAACGCGGAAGCGGTCGTGACTGCCCCTGCCGCGACGCCGGAAACCGACCCGGCAGCCGCCGCAGGTGCTGCCGACGCAGGTGACGGTCCCCGCAACGCCCAAACAGGTACAGCGGCGGCTGCTGACGGACAGGGCGCAGCGTCGGACGGAGCAGGAACGGCACCCGCAGGCGTCGCCAACGTCCAGAACTTTGAAGTCACCCTCGAGAAACCCCTCGCGGTGCTTCTCGACAACGCCGACGCCGCCTATCCGCAGCAAGGATTGGTCGAGGCCTCGAGCGTCTTTGAAATGCCCGTCGAGGGTGGTCTAACGCGGCTTATGAGCGTCTACACCAAAGGCGACCCCGCCCAGGTCGGGCCCATTCGGAGTGCCCGCGACTATTTTCTCGAGGCCGCCCTAGCCATGAACGGCACCCTCGTTCACGTCGGCGGCGCACCAAGTACGGTCGGGCGTATCGCTTCGCAAGGTCTGCCGACTTTAGACGCCTTGCAACAAGGTGACCTGTTCGCCCAAGCCCCCGACCGCGCCGCGCCGCACAGCACCTTTTCTACCGGAACCGCCCTGCGGGACGCGGTAGGTCGCCTGCAAAACAGCGTCAACGGCACGCTCTACACCCCGCCCGGAGACGCGCCGAACGCTGCTGCTGTCACCGTAAACTATTCGGCGGACTACTCGAGCGGCTTTCGCTACCTGCCCGACTTAGACCGATACCGCTGGGTCAGGAGCGGCGCGGAAGCCACCGACGCGGTGCAAGAAGCCGTCACCGCCGACGCCGTAGTCGTCGCCCGCGTTGTTGCGTTTCCCTACCCGGACGACCCCGAGGGGCGTCTTTACCTGCCCTACAGCGGCGGTGAAGCGACGCTTTACCTGCGCGGCAAAGTAATCCCCGGCAGCTGGACGCCCAAAGGCGGCTTTGCGTTCGTGAGCACGACCGGAATCGAGGTCGATCTGACGCCGTTTAAGCGCTGGATACTGTTCGCGCCGGAAGCGGCGCCGGTCGCGGTGCAGTAACACTAGAGATGCTGTGTTAAAAGTCAAGCGAAAAAACTGAAACCCGGACAAAAGTCTGTATAGTCTCAGATGGAACAGAAAAGAGCGGTTTCAGCGTCAGCCCTAGCAGAGTTTACGCGCCCTTATAAAACACTTCTGCAAGATCGCCGTCTCGGGCTAGGGTTTGACGCGTGCGTGTGGGGGATCATTGGTAGCGGAGGTTGCAAGGTGGCGCAGATGGCGGCGTGCAATCCACTTAGAGGGTGTTTGATCATCAACCCCCACTCAAACACGAGTGGGGGTTATTTTTCAAACACCCTCTATATCTCGACAGCTGAGGGCTGGCTTTACCTCGCCGTGACGCTCGACCTATTTAGCCGCAGGGTTGTAGGCTGGGCGTTCTCAGAGAGGTTGACAGATGACCTAACGCTTTCAGCGCTGTCGCTGGCAACCCGGCAGCGGACTGCTACCACTGCACTTTCACACCATTCGGATCAGGGCACTCAGTACGCCAGCCGCGCCTTTAGAGCCGAATTAAACGTGAACGGCTTCCAGCAAAGCATGTCGGATAAGGGCAGTTGTTATGAGAATGCAGTTGTCGAGTCGTTCTCGCTACGCTTAACACTGATGAGGTTGCCGCAAATTATGAAACCCGTCAGCAGGCTAGAACCGGCATCTTCAGCTACCTCGAGGGCTTTTACAACGCCAAGCGCAGGCACTCCGCTCTGGGCTTTTCATCCCCCCACGATTTTGAAAGGGTACACTTCATGCAAGCTGCTTAACTACCTTTCCGGGAAAACGGGGCAAGATTAGGTGTTCAAGCTCATATGGAGGCTGTTCATGGCTACCGAGGACATTATCATCCATATCTTCTATCAAGTTGATGAGCAACTACCACCTTTGTCCAAGCACCCGCAAGCCAAGCTGTACCCGGGTGAACTGGTGACTATCGGTATCTTGTTTGCGCTTAAAGGGACTCATTTTAGAACTTTTTACCGTTGGCTCAAACGAGATTATGACGGCCTTTTTGCAGGTTTGCCGGAACGTAGCCAGTTACTGCGGCTACTGAAAGCTCACCAGAGCTGGTGCGAGCTGCTATAGCAGTTTTCACAGATAATGACCCAAGTAGCCACAGTTACCGAACCAACTGAGAATGTCTTGAAGAGAAATAGCATCACAGACAGCTCTAACAGCCTGGGATAGCACCTCTCGAGTTGTAGCTTTCGCTCGCCTAAGCAGCGCCTTGATCTTAGAAAAGGCGTTTTCGATAGGCGTCAGGTCAGGTGGGTTAAGTTGGCAAAAAGAGCAGTGTGCAGCCTTTTGCTTCGATGAGTTCACGAATCCTGCTGTCGGTATGGATGCTGTAGTTGTTACGTTGTGTTCTCGCTACGCTCGGACCGAGGATTACGATCTGCCCTGAAAACAGCGTAGGGTACAGGATATGCTCGCGGTAAGTGCCAAAGGTCTGGGTATGGACTGAATCACCTCTGACCAGCCATCTAGAACGGGCAACCTTCGGCCGGCCCTCGTGAGCCTAGTTCGCCTTGCTTGTCCATCGCGCTCACGCGGGTGTTTCGTCTTTTTTTCTCGTGATGCTTAGCCGCCCCAAGCTGCGCTGCAGCGTTGTGACGCTTACTCGTAAACCGCTGCGCTGTTCAAGTTCCCGGCAATGCTCAGCCAAGCTTAGATCGTTTCGTTCCCGGACCTGCTTCTCTAAAACACTCAGTGCTTCATCGTTCAGGAGCGGTTGTTTACCAGGTCGCCGCTTTGCTTTTAAGCTTCCTGCTTCCCGCTCCAGCCTGACAAAACGTTTGACACTTGCACAACTTACCTTAAAGCGTTTGGCGGTCTGTCTGATAGACAGACCGCCAGCTTTTGCCTCAACGATACGTTCGCGTAAATCCAAATCAATAAGCCTTCATCACTTTATCTTTAGCTCAATTACTCCGGTAATTGCTATAGACCGCCGAAAAAACGCCTGTTTACCCACGCCGAACAGCTCCAGCTCCGTTTGACCACGCTTTCGTGCCGCCTGCCAGGTGGTAAACCCGGGTAAACCCTGCCGCCTCGAGGTATAACCCGGCAAGCTCAGACACCTGGCCCCGTTCGCAGACTAGATAAACGGGCGTGTCGTGGGGCAAATCGGGCAGTTCGCCCCGTTGCAGCGCGTCCAGCTCGAGCGGGTGGGGCTCGAGGCCGAACACCCGCTTCGGTAAGGGCCGCACGTCGAAGAGTACGCCCCCCGCCGCAACGCCCGTGACAAGCTCAGCCCCCGTTACTGCCTCCACCCGCTACGAAGGCACCGACGGCCCTTCGACCGCCGAGAGTTCGTGCGCGGCAACCGCCGCCGCCCCGATCACCCCGGCGTCGGTACCGAGTTCGGCAAGCAGTAGTTTCGCATTGGGGAAACCTTCTGTAAAGGTGTCGGCAGCGGCCTGAACCTTGTCCAGATAAAAGCTGCCCGTCCGCATCATCCCGCCGCCCAGCACGAAAGCGTCGGGGTCGAAGATTTTGAGCAGGTTGGAAAACGCCAGCCCGGTATACAGCGCCGCCTGGTCGACGACTCGCAGCGCTAACCGCTCCCCGGCCCGCGCCCGCTCGAATACCGCGTTCGTTGTAAGGAGCATTCCGTAGGCGTGAGACCCGTCCCGGGCGAGGGCGCGGCCCGCGGCAACGGCTTCCAGGCAACCGTAATGTCCGCAGCCGCAGAGTGGCCCGCCCGGTAAAATGGTCATGTGCCCGACCTCTCCGGCGACGCCATACGCGCCCCGCACCACCCGTTCGCCGACGAAAAGCCCGCCACCGATACCCGTCGAAATCGTAATGTAGATGCTGCTCTGCAAGCTTTTAGCCGCGCCGTAAAGGTGTTCGGCGTAACCGGCGGCGTTGGCGTCGTTTTCCAGCGTGACGCTGAGACCCAGACGCCCGCTCAGGTCGCGTGCGATAGGGACGTCCTCCATACCCGGAATATTAGGCGCAAAGACAACCTTCCCAGCACGCATATCGAGTGGCCCAGGCGACCCTAGACCGATGCGGGTAATTTCAGGATGCGTTTTTAAGAGTGTTCCCGCCACCTCAGCGAGCGCGCCCAGCACAGCGGGGTAACCCGTGCGCGGGGTGGGCAACTGCTGCCGCGCGAGAATCTGACCGTTTTCGACCACGGCGGCCAAAATCTTCGTGCCGCCAAGGTCAAGTCCTAAGGTTTTCATAGCTGTAACGCTAGCATAGACGCCGAGAGGCGGGCTACTACGAGCTCGGCTTGTGGCTGACAAAAAGACGCCGCACGGCTGCACGCGCACGTCAAAAGCCGTTGCCGGTCGCCGGCTTCACGCCGAAATCCTGCTGTAGCGTTCGGGGCAGAGCAAATCACCAGGTCGCAAAGGTGGCAAAAACAGTAGCACTTCCAGTTTTCACGACCACAGCACAAGCTGAGGTATGGGCAGCTGTTCACCAGACCTGCGGCAACGCATCCTCAAAATGCCCAGCTCGAATCAACACCCAATTTTGGAGAAAAAAAGAGATGAACCTGCTCCGAAACACCTACCGGCCACAAAACCTAGCGCAACCCCGCCGGTGTCAGCGCGACCTCGAGCCTCCCCAGCGCGAAATCCGCCGTGAGCGCCAGGAGCGCAACCGGCACGGCTCCCTCGAGCACATACGCCAGATTACCCGTCGTCAGACCGGCGATAATCGGCACCCCGAGGCCGCCCGCCCCGATAATCGGCGCGACCGTCGCCGTCCCAATCGTATAGACCGTACTGGTACGAACGCCCGCTAAAATCACCCGGGTTGCTAAGGGCAGCTCGAGCTTAAAGACCCGCTCCCACGGCCCCATCCCCATCCCCGTCGCAGCTTCTTTGAGGGTCGCAGGAACGGCCTCGAGGCCTGCGACCGCGTTTCTCGTCACCGGCAACAACCCGTAGGTCACGAGCGCAATCAGCGTCGGGCGGAGGCCGAAACCGAACGACGGCAACGCGAGCGCCAGAATTGCAATCGGCGGAAACGTCTGCCCGACCGAGAGCAGTGACGACACCAGCGGCAAAAACGCCCGACCCTGAGGCCGCGTCAGCCACACGCTCAGCGGCAAGCTGATGAGCAGCACGATACCGAGCGAAATCCCGACGAGCCTCAGGTGTTGCAAGGAAAGCTCCAGCAGCGTCGCCCGCCCGAACAAGACGGCGCGGTTTTCCGGAAAGATAAACTGCAGCGCCGCGCCCCACCACGCTTGCTGGGCGAAGAGCAAAAAGAGCAGCGCAAAAACGCTGAAGGCCAGCGCAAGTTGTAAAAGCGCCCGATTTCTCGCCGTTCTGCCCGTGACGTGCCGACCGGTGGCAGCTGCCGCCGTACTCACGCCGCCGCCGCGTTTCGCCGCGTTTTCGTAACCTCGAGGATCGCCGACAAATCCAAAATCCCGACGAGTTCACCTTTTTGCGTTACGACCGGTAGCTCGGTGACGCCCTGCCCGAGCTGTTTGGCGAGCGCACCGCGCACGTCGTCGTTTTCCCCGACGGCGTAACTCCCGGCGACTTCGGTGTAGGCGCGTTCGATGTTCGTGTCAAAGGCGAAGGCGCGGCGGTCGAGCCAGCCGACGAGTTTGCCCGAACGGGTGATGTAGACCGTCTCGTGTTGCGCCAGGGCGACCTCGGCCTCTTTAGGGGACGCGCTCAGCTCGAGCGACACGACCGGCTTCATCAGCTCACGCACCCGCACCCGGCTGAGGCGCTTCAAGGCGCGGTCGGCCCCGACGAACTGCCGCACAAAGCGGCTTGCAGGTTCCTGTAAAATCTCCTCGGGCGTGCCGAACTGCTCGACCACGCCGATATTCATCACGCAGATACGGTCGCCGAGCTTAATCGCCTCGTCGATGTCGTGTGTGACCATCACCACCGTTTTCTTCAGCTCAGCCTGAAGCCGTAAAAACTCCTCTTGCAACCGTTCACGGGTCAAGGGGTCAACCGCGCCGAAGGGCTCATCCATCAGCAACACGGGTGGGTCAACCGCGAGCGCCCGCGCTACCCCGACACGCTGCGCCTGACCGCCGGAGAGCTCTTTCGGGTACGCCGAGGCGTAGCGGGCCGGGTCAAGGCCGATCACCTCTAGCAGCTCATGCGCCCGCTCAGCACTGCGTTTCTTGTCCCAACCGAGCAATTTCGGGACGACTTCGATATTTTCCTGCACGCTCATGTGCGGAAACAAACCGATACTCTGAATCACGTAGCCGATCCCGCGCCGCAACCTTTCCGGGTCGGATTTGGTGACGTCTTTGTCGCCGATCAGGATGCGCCCGGAAGAGGGTTCAATCAGCCGGTTGATCATCTTTAGCGTCGTGGTTTTGCCGCAGCCCGACGGCCCGATCAAGACCGTCAGCTCGCCGTCGCCGAAGGTCAGGTTGACGTCTTTTACGGCGACCTGCTCGCCGTAGCGCTTGGTGATGCCCTCGAGCTTAATCATCCGCGTTCTCCTGTCATGAACGTATCCCGCGAGGTGTCACAAGCTGCCCGAGCCCGCGCAACAGGGCGTCGGCAAGCAGCGCCAGAGCGATAATCGGCAGCGCCCCCAGCAAGATGAGGTCGGGAACCTGCTGCGAAATCCCGCGTTCGATAAAGGTGCCGAGGCCGCCGGCACCGATCAAAAAGGCTACCGTCGCAATGCCGATCGTCAAGACCGCCGAAGCCCGCACCCCTTCCATAATGAGCGGCAGCGCGAGCGGCAGTTCGACGCGCCGTAAAATCTGTCCCGGACTCATCCCCATCCCGCGGCCCGCTTCGGTCGCGGCGCGCGGCACCTCTTTGATGCCGGTGTAGGTGTTGCGGACAATCGGCAAAAACGCGTAGAGCGTCAGGGCAATCAGCGCGGGCGCGGTGCCGATACCCCGGACGCCGAGGCTCGAGAGCGGCGCAGCCAGGCTGTTGGGGAAGTTGAGCCGCGAAAAATTGAGACTGAACACCGCAACGAACAGGTCGTTGAGGACGACCGCAATCATCACCGTCAGGAGCAGCACCGGCAGCAGCGCGACGAGCAGCGTCATAACCGTCAGGACGCCCTGAAGCCAGCCCGCAGCGCGGCGTGCCAAAAAACCGACGCCCGCAGCTAAAAGCCCGCCAATGAGGCAAAAGAGTAAGGCTTGTCCGACCGTAACGTTGCTGCCGAGCCGTGCAAGCGGCAAGAGCATGATGCCGAAGAGCGCCAGCGAGGGGATCGTCTGCAAAAAGCTGGCGGTCGGCAACACGAGCCGCGCCGCCTCTGCCCGCCGCGCCGCCCAAATTGCCGCCGGAATCCCGATGGCGCACGCGAGCAGCACCGAGGTTCCGGCAAGCGCCAAGTGCCGGAGGACTTCAGCCGTAAAATCGCCACCTTGCGAGGCGAGTTCTTGGCTCAGGCCGACACTCCCGAAGGTTCCCGTAAAAACAAGCCCTGCGGCGATGAGCGGCCCCGGCAAGACCATCAAAAGGTGCGTCCGGCTCGTTTGCGGCGCGTCTCCGAGCGACCCGAAGATACCGATGTAGTACGCCAGCAGCGTCAACCAGACGCCGCCCTGAAGTGAAATACGCGCGCGTTCGGGGTCGGACGCGTCACTCAGGAGCGTGCTCGAGCCCCCCCCCACAAGCAGCAACCCGAGCGTAAGCGCCGCTGCACATAACAGAGCCAAAACCCAGGCACGACCCGGAAACCGGACGAAGCTGACAAGCAGCAGCAGCGCCCACGCACCCGAAAGCGCAAACGCGTAGGGGGACGAGGCGAACGCACCGTACACGTCCCCGGCGACCAGACGGTTGGCCTTGAGGAGTAACCAGCTCGGCCCTACCGCCGGCAAGAGGGCAAAGACCCCCAAAAGCGCCGCCAGCACTGTAATACGGTTGACCTTGTCCCGATAAGCAGGTGACCCGAGCATCTCGTCTCCCCGTGTTTTCCAGCGTTTTGCCCACGTTGCGGTTAGATCGGTGTACTAGCTTAGTGCAAAAGTCGGTGTTGTAACGAAACTGAGAGTCCAGCATCAAATTAGACTGGTGTACTAGCTTAGTGCAAAAGCGGGGCCGCTCACTCACCGACCCCGCTGTTCTCTAGTGCTTGGTTGGCTTAGTTGAGAAACCCGTTTTCGCTTAAAAATGTCTGCGCGACGTCGGCAGGATTTGCGCCGTCGACGGCAACCTGACCGTTGAGGTCTTGCAACACGCCCTCGTCGAGTGCGGCAAACACCGGGTCTAGAATCTCGGCGAGTTGCGGGTACTGCTCGGCGACTTCTGTCCGCACTGCCGGAAAGGGCTGATAGATGGCGACTGCGTTTTCAGGGTCGGTGAGGGTAACGAGGCCGAGCGCCGAAATGGTGCCGTCGGTACCGTAGGCCATCGCCGCGTTGACGCCGTCGGTACCGTTCGCTGCCGCCGTTTCGGTCTGCGTGGTGTTGCCACCCGCGAGAATGACGAGCTGGTCGTTGGTCACGTCGAAACCGTAAGTTTCCTCGAATGCCGGGAGCGCGTCGGGGCGGTCGACGAATTCCTGCGAAGCGGCCAGCTTGAACGCGCCGCCGTTGTTGATGTATTCGGCAAGGTCGGCCATCGTCGTAAGGCCGTTGTCTTCAGCCAGGGTTTGCGGTACGGCAATTGCCCAGGTGTTGTTTGCCGGTGAGCGGCCCAGGTCGGTCACGCCCGCTTCGGCGTCGAGTTCTTTTACGGTGTTGTAGAGTTCCTCGGGCTGCGTCGAAACGCCTTCGGGTACGTCGGCGTTCGGGTAAAAGGTCAGGGCCGAGCCGGTATATTCCGGGTACATGTCGATTTCGCCGGCGAGGAGCGCTTCGCGCACCACCGAAGTCGTACCGAACCCGCTGCGGTCGTTGACCGTAAAACCGTTTTGCTCGAGCATCAGCCGCATAATCTGCGCCAAAACCGTGCCTTCGGTATCAACTTTCGAGCCGATGGTTAGCGGACCTTCCTGGGCTGCCCCGAAAGACGCCGCTGCTAAAAGTAAACCTGCTACAAGTGAACTCCGTAAAACCTTACGCATAACTGCCTCCTAAAGCGGTACACGACTTCTAGAGATGGCGGCTTGATTCGCCTGTTGATGTCGCCACTCGGCCTATGTGTCAGGCCTGAAACCCGAAGTTAGATGAGTAAAGCATAGCCCGTAAGGTACATTTGTCAGGTACCCTACGTTAAGCCCACTATCAATTTTTCCGGATTCTCAACCCTTGCCAAAACCGCCGTAAAACGCGTAGGCTAAACTATGTGTAAGTTACACATTACAGTGGTATACAGATGACTCGCCCCCGTGTCCTCCTTCTCTGCGGCGGTCGTTCGGACGAACACGAGGTTTCGCTCGCGTCGGCGCGTTCGGTGTTGGCGGCGGCAGGGGCGCAGCTCGAGCTGACCCCTCTGGTGATCGCCAGGGACGGGCGGCTTTTATCGCCAGATGGGTCAATCAAGGTTTTGGAAAACGGCGCTGAGAGTAAGATAGTTGAGAGTAAAACAAACGCACAAGCAGGTGGTCTGGCACGGCTCGAGCCCGCCGCCTTCGATGTGGTTTTGCCTCTTTTGCACGGCCCTTTCGGGGAGGACGGCAGCGTGCAGGGGCTTCTTAAAATCATGGGGCTGCCGTTTGTCGGTTCGGACGTTTTGGGCAGCGCCGTCGGGATGGACAAGGGGATGATGAAAGCGGTGTTCGCCGCGCACGGGCTGCCGAATGTGCCGTACCGGGTGGTGACGCGGCGGGCGTGGCAAGGGCAACCTGAAAGGGTTTTAGACGAGCTGAGCGCGCTCGCCTTGCCGGTCTTCGTCAAACCCGCCAATCTAGGGTCGTCGGTCGGTATCAGCCGCGCCGACGACGTTCAGACACTCCGGCTTGCCCTAGACGAGGCGGCCCGCTATGACCGCCGCCTCATCGTCGAGCAGGGGCTGACGGGCGCACGGGAACTCGAGGTCGGTGTGCTCGGCAACGACGCACCCGAAGCCAGCGTCGTCGGTGAGATTCGTTTTACGGGGGCATTTTACGACTATGAGCGCAAATACACCGCGGGCGAAGCGGTACTCCAGATTCCGGCAGAGCTGCCCCCGGAGACTGCCAAACGCTGCCGGGAATTGGCATTAGCGGCGTTTCGGGCCGTAGACGCCGCCGGACTCGCCCGCGTGGACTTTTTTTTGCATGAAGGCGCGCTCTACCTCAACGAAATCAACACCATGCCCGGTTTTACGGCGACGAGCATGTATCCCAAACTCTGGGAGGCGTCGGGTGTTCCTTACGCCGAACTCGTCGCACGGTTGGTTGAACTGGCGCGCGAGCCGCGCTGATACCCGGTCGTCATCCCATCGGCGTCTCATAAGGTCGTTTCATCAAACTGTAACCCTGAGCCGCCGCAAAACAGGTTATACTTCAGGCTATACCCCTAAGGAGGCGTCGCCGCCGACCACTACCTGACCCCCGACGAAGCAGAAAGCGTCTTCTCCGACGAAGCCGCATCGCCAACTGATTCGCAGATTGCCAACGTCAACGCGACGCGGGTGCTGATTCTCAACGCGTCTTACGAACCGCTGCACGTCTGCTCGGTCAAACGCGCCGTCGCGCTCTTGATGCACGACATCGCCGAACGGGTCGAAGATTCGGACAAGGTGCTCCGTTCGCCGAGTCAGATCTTTCCTGTGCCGAGCGTCATCCGCCTTAAAAAGTTCGTCAAGCGCCCGCCGCGTCACCGCGTCGCCTTTAACCGCAAAAACGTCTTTCGCCGCGACGACCACACCTGTCAGTACTGCCTCAGCAAAACGAGCGACCTGACTTTGGACCACGTGCTGCCCCGGAGCCGGGGTGGGGGCACGACCTGGGAAAACGTCGTCGCGTGCTGTCGCCGCTGTAACGCCAAAAAACGCGACCGCACCCCCGAAGAGGCCGCCATGCTCCTCAAACGTCGGCCTTACGCACCCCGCTTTATGTTTTCGTCGGCCTACGGGATTTTGCCCACTATCGACAAGATTTGGGAGAAGTATCTGCCGCGCAGCCACTAAACATCGCCCGCAGGTACGCCATAAAGGTGTCTTTGAGCGCCGGAACGCAGGGTACGCTAAAAACCTCCACCGCGTCAGCTCGAGAGGCGCCGAGAGGTTATCGTTCGTCATGGCGACCCGCGCATCCCCGACCCTGACGTTCCGCTAGCTCCCAAAGACCCGACTGAGCCGCTCCTACCAACACAATGCCCGGGGGCGACCTCTGCCGAGGCACTTGATACCAGGGCACCTAATATCAGGGCACCTAGCAGAGCCGATCCTACAGTCGTCCGAGGGTGTTGCCGCCATGATAGGTAGATGGTGAAGTCCGTTCCTGCAGATGAGTATTTTCAGCTCGAGGCCCTTATCGCCGACCTCAGTACAGGGATTGTGACGCTGGCGCAAGACGGCAGCCTGCGCTACGCGAACCGCGCGGCGCTTACGTTGCACGGGGTTTCCGAGTTTGCCGCGCTCGGCGAAACGGTTACAGGCTACCAAAACACCTTTCGGCTCCTCGATTTGACCGGTACGCCGCTCGCACCGAACGCTTATCCGCTCGAGCTCTTGCTAAACGGCGAGACTTTTACCGATCTGATCGTCCAAGTGCCGGTCGCAGGCGATGTGCGGGTTCACCGGTGCCGGGGTGTGAGCGTCAAGGACGCGGTAGGCGAGCCGGCTTTTTTCGCCCTCTTTTTAGAAGACGAGACCGAACAGTTCGACGCCGAGGCGCGGTTCGAGAAGACGTTTGCGGCAAATCCGGCCCCGGCGCTGATCAACCGGCTTTCGGACTTGCGTTTTATCAAGGTCAACCGGGGCTTTCTGGAGATGACCGGGTTTCGGCGCGAAGAGATCATCGGGCGCACCGCTTACGAGTTCGACATTTTTTCCGGGGTGAGCGACCGTGAAACGACCCTTAAAAAGTTTCATACAGGTGAGGTCATCCGGGCGCTCGAGTCGTACCTGACGACGAGCACCGGGGGAAAGAAGTTCGTGGTGGTCGGCGGGCAACCGCTCGAGGTCGCTAGCGAGCCGTGTATGCTCCTGACATTTATCGACCTCGACGCGCGCAAACGGGCCGAAGACGCGCTCGCGCAGAGCGAAGAGCGGTTTTCCAAAGCGTTTAATCTGGCCCCGGTTGCCGGAGTTATCAGCGCCGCGCACGACGGGCGCATCTTGAACACCAACGCCGCCTTCAAGCAACTCACCGGCTACAGTGCCAACGAAGCGGCGGGGCGCACGACCGCCGAACTCGGACTCTGGAAAAGCGAAGGGGAACGGGTCGTCGCCAATTTGCTCCGTACCCGGCGCGGCTACCGCGACCTCGAGCTTAAACTCCACACCAAAACCGGGGACACGTGCGAGGTGCTGGTCTCGGCGGAAACGCTGCAGATCAACGAACAAGGCTGCATCTTGTGGATGTTTCACGACGTGAGCGAGTGGAAACGCACTGAAGCCGAACTTGTCGAAGCCGTTAATCTGGTGCTCAAAGACTCCGACTGGTTAGGCAAGACGCTGGCCCAGAAATTGCTCAGCGTAAGAGGCAAACACCCTTCAGCCGAAACGTCTGCTAAACTCGCGCGGCTTACCGTGCGCGAACGGCAGGTGCTGGAGCTCATCTGTCAGGGCGAGCCGAGTGCGCAGATCGCTCAAAACCTCGGCGTCGCGGGCAACACGGTGCGAAACTACGTCTCGAGCCTCTACAAAAAGCTCGGCGTTCACTCGCGCGCCGAACTCGTCGTCTGGGCCAAGCGCCACGATGTGCTCTTCTAAACGGGTTTGTCAGGTATATTTACGAGGCTTTATACCCCTTTAACGCCGCTGTTCGTCCTGAAGCGTCGCCCGCACAGGTACTAGCCCCAAAGCGCCCCACCGGTCTAGGACGAACGTCTGATGGCAAAGCCCGTGCTTTTTTATAAACTAGACAGGCGGAAAGGGGCTAAATGAGGAGACTTACGGCAATTGCCGCCCGCGTCATGCGCGAACACCCGCAGCTCGACCCGGATTCGGTACAAGCAGGCGTCAACGCCGCCCTGCAAGAGGTTTACGGCGTCACCTACGAGCGCCATCTGCGTTGGCGCGAACTCGCCGATACCGTCTCGAGGGCGCGTGAAGAAGAGGCGCGTTCGCTGGGAAACCTGGTGTTTCAGCTGCACGATAGTTGATACAGCAGTTGATACGGCAGTCTATAGACGGTTTAGCGTTTACGGTTCAGGCGGCGTTTACGGCGGGCCCGCGCAGCCTTGCCGACCACGCTTCTAAGCGCGTAGATGCCCGCAAGTACGGCGAGTAGCAGCGCTAAAACACCGAGGCCGGGGTTGAGCCACACCGCCAGCACGACGACGAAAAGCACTGCGCCGCCGATGAAAATCCCGAGCGCTGTGCTCATCTGCCCTCCCTGCAGGCCGGTCTGTAAGCTGCGCTGTACATCATGGTTTACCTTACCGAGACCGGGGGCCCGGAGCTGTAAGGGCCCCTTACTTTCGAGACTACGCGTTGAGGTGCAGTTTTGCCAGCGGCGCAACGTCCAGATAGCCCGCCGTAAACCTCAGCGGTGCGTTGAGAACGTCGGTTTCCAGCTTGAGCGGAAAACTCAGCTCGCACGGATGCGTCACGCCCGCCTTGCTGCTAAAAATGGCGGCGTGCAACGTCCCGAGTCCCGCCGACGCTTGCGACCCGACCATCACACCCTTACCCGCGCTTCGTGCCAGCGTCAGCATCTTTTGTGAAACCGTAAAACCGGTACGGGCCGTTTTGATGTTCAAGATGTCGAACGTGTCGAAAGCCAGCTCGCGCCCCAGTTCAGGGAGCGTAAAACACGAGTCGTCGGCGATGAGGGGCAAGATGTCGGCTCGTTTAAGCGCGGCCCGCTCTTTGAGGAGATGAACGGGGAGCGGTTCCTCGAGGTAGGCGACGCCCAGCTTGCGTAAAGCCTCCAGCTCACGCGCGGCCGTGTCCGGGTTCAGACTTTCGTTCGCGTCGGCGTAGAGTGTCACGCCCGCACCGGCAAAGGTGTGCTGCAACGCACCCAAAACTTGGGCGTCGTGCGCGGCGCTGCGGCCCACCTTGACCTTGAAAACGCGCACGCCCTGCTCAAAAACCCGCTCGGCTTCGGCGAGCATGATGTCCGGTTCGGCGATACCGAGAATAAAGCTGACCTCAATTTGCTGTGCGTCACCCCGCTCCGCCGCAAATAAGCTCCGGCCCGCCGCCTTTGCCCGCAGTTCACAGAGCGCCGTGTCGAGCGCGCCTTTGGCGCAGTGGTTGTTCGGAATACGCGCTAAAACCTCCCCCTGCACGGCGACGTCAGCGGTTTTTAGGCCGACCAGCCCCGGCTCCAACTCTTCGTGAATGATTGCCCGGATGCTCGCGACCGTTTCGCCGTAAATCGTCGGGCGCACGGGCGCTTCGGCGGTGCCGACGTTGCCGGCGTCGTCGAAAACCGAGACGAGGACGTGCTCGAGCTTCGTCAGTTCACCCGCCTTGCCCCAGCGGAGTGCGCCTTTAAGCGTCAGCTGCACGGGCCGCGTCTCGACAAACGTTACGGGCACTAGAGCCACGCCCGAATCCGCGCCCGCACCGTGTCCGGGGAGAGGTCGGCGGTGTCAAGGTGCAAAAAGGTTGCAGCAGTCTGCGTTTCGTGCAAGTAGGCGGCGGCAGCGTTCATATCGTAGTTTTGCGCTTCGCCCACGATGATATGAACGGCTTTTAGAATGTCGCGTCTGGGTACGCCTTGTGCTGCTAGCAGTGCCAGCTTGTTCGCGTCGAACAGCGCGTTCAGGTTTTCTACGGCCAGGAGTTGTTCGGTAAAAGAGGTGCTTTTAATTTGCGCCGCAACTTGGTCGAAATCGTCGTGTCTGCCCACGAGCCGTAACAGCCGTACCAAAGGAGGTGCGTCCAGAGCGATAAACCGTGCGCCCGTAAAGGTTTCGGCGGCGGCTCGAGCCTCGTCCGGCGCACGCAGGTTGTCGAACAGCAGCGTTTCTTCGTCGCCGTAAGGGTGCCTTTCAAGATGTTTCAAGAGCGCGTGGACGACGCCGCCCGGATGCGTTTTACGGTAGTGCCGGGTCAGTTCAAAACGCTCGAGTCTATCTTTTACGGGCTTTACGGCGCTACCCGCCGCCCGCTGCATCTCGGGAATAATCAGCTCGTCGGTCAAGGTGCGGCGGTTAGGGAGCAGGGTCAGGGGGACGCCACTCGTTTGCAGGGCGTTTACGGCGGTACTTTTACCCACGCCCGTAAGCCCGAGTAAAAACATCACGCGAGCCCCCGAAGCCGTCTTCCGGCCTCCCAAATCGCCTCATCCGACTTGCAAAAGGCAAAACGCACGAGGTTTTTAGCCAGAGGTTTGTGCGCGTCCGAATAGAACGCGCTCGGCGGAATGGCGACGACGCCCGCGCGTTCGGGCAGCGCGTTGCAGAGCTGAACATCATCTTTGTAACCCAAAGCCGCGCTGTCTGCTATAACGAAATAGCCGCCCTGAGGCTCGAGCGCCCGAAACGGCGTGTCCCGGAGCTGCGCCAGAAGTAGATCGCGTTTGTGCCTGAACATTTGCTCAAACTCGGCGTAGTAACCGTTTGTCCCGGCTGTTTTGAGAAGCTCCGCCGCCGCCGCTTGCAACGGGGTCGCCACCGCGAACGGTATCCACTGATGGGCTCGCCGTAACGGGGTGATGAGCGCCTCCGGCCCGACCACCCAACCGACCTTCCAGCCTGTCACCGAAAATGTTTTGCCGATGCTCGAGACGCTCAAGGTCCGCTCCCACGCCCCCGGACGGCTCGTAATCCCCACATGCGGCGTAAAGGCGAGGTGCTCGTACACCTCATCGCTGACGATAAGTACGTCGTAATGCTCGGCTAGCGCGACGATGCGGTCGAGTTCGACCGCCGTAAAAACCTTGCCCGTCGGATTGTGCGGCGTGTTTAAGATAAGGGCTTTGGTTTTGTCCGTAAACGCCGCTGCGAGCGCGTCGAAGTCCAAAATCCAGTCGTTTCCTTGCGGTTCTAAGGCGACAAACTTGGGTACCCCGCCCGCCATCACCACGTCGGCGGGGTAGGCGTCGTAAAAGGGCTCGAGTACCACCACCTCATCACCCGGACTCACAAACGCCTGCATAACGGCAAAAAGCGCCTCGGTCGCGCCCACGGTAATCTGCACGTTTTCCGGCGCACGCACCTCTCGGCCCAAGCTCACCGACATCTTTTGGGCGACGGCCCCGAGTAGCGCGGGCAACCCCGGCAGCGGCGCGTACTGCTGCGGGCCGGAGGCCGCTTCGCGCAAGGCTTCCAGAGCAAAGTCCGGCGGCGCGAAGTCGGGGAAGCCCTGCCCCAGATTGACCGCTCCGTGCTGCTCGGCGAGACGGGTATAGGTCGCAAAAACGGTTTCACCAAAGCTCGAGACGCGCGTGCTCGAACGTAAGGCAGCTTTAATCATCCCCGCTATTCCAGCCCGCCCCGTAAAAAGGAACGCACCACCCGGTTAAACACCCCCGGCCTGTCCTCGTTTGGCAAGAGCTTGACGCCGCGAATCGGTAGCAGCGTCGTCTGCGGCCTCGCCCCTATGAAGTCCTGTGCGTCGCCGATAGGCGTCGTCGTCGCCTCGCTGCCCCACAGGATCAGCACCGGCTGCTGCACCTCGGGCCAGAGCCGTGAGACGTCCTGGTCTAGGTTGCCGCTGACAAATGAAAAAATCACCCAGCGGGCGTTTTCAACCCGCAAATTATCATCATAGCTTTCCAGAACTTCGGGCGTCAGGCTCTTGCGCCCTGCGTAGGCGTCGAGTAAGAAAAACCGCTGCGTGCCGGGGTCGAGCAGCAAGGTGTTAAAAATCCCGCCCAAAATCCCGCGAAACCGGTTGAACCCGGCGATACGGTCTTCGTTTTGCGGACGGGCAAGCCGCTCGTAGCCGGTCGGACTAATCAGCACGAGTTTGCTGATGAGCTCCGGACGTTCGGCGGCGATGCGGATCGCGTAGGCCGCGCTGAGACCGTTGGCGACGACGGCGGCAGGCGTCGGCAGCCGGTCTAGAAATTCGGTGAGCTGTTCGGTCAGTAAATCCTGCGTATAACGGATGTCCGGGCGACTGCTCCGACCAAAACCGAGCAAATCGAGGGCGTAGACCTTGAGCCCGGCAGCTGCCAGGGCGGCGGCGTTTTTACGGTACTGGAACAGGCTCGAGCCGCCTCCAATCCCGTGCACGAGAACTACCGCGTCGCCCTCACCAAGGGTTTCGTAGTAGGTGGTGTAGGGGCCGAACGCGACGGTTTGCGGGGTTGCGCCGGGAATGACGGGCGCGCGCGCGGCGGGTGGCGTAAAGGTGGGGGCGCAAGCGGTGAGAAAGAGCAGACAGGTAAGCCAGAGTTTCATACGCAGTTATAACAGGAGTTTGGGAAAAAAGCACGGGGTCACCTGAGGTTTAGGCTGCGTTTTGCTGAACAAACCCGGTTGAGATAAAGTCTTGGCTCGAGTCGCCTAACCATCTCTGCTGGCCGGCGCTGGACGTATTGAGCTTAGACATTTTAGAGATGCCGGAAAAGTATCCGAGGGTCGCGAGGTAAAGCTCTCGCAGCCTTATCCGGCACCATAAAGTTTGATAGGTAAAAGTGTCTGAAATGCCCTGAAGTCCTTGTCTGTTGTTAAAATTTCAAACTGCCTACGCGCTGCAACCGCACAGAACAGGTATTAAAAAATGCTGCTGCCAGCCCAAAGTCGTTACTGCTCAACTCGAGATGAGGAAAAGCTTGCAGGTAAAGTTTGAGCCGCTCGAACTGTGCCTCGTAGCGGATGCCTGAAAGTACCTCTTGCCTAACTGCACCGAGGAGTAGCGCACGCCCGTCGCGGATAAGCTCGCGCAAAAGCATGACGTGTGGGTCATCGGCGTTTTCGTTACGCCTGAACGCCAGCGACCAGACCGAGGTGTCAACTAGAACCCTCACTCCCGGCGGCGCTGCACCTTGTAGTCGTAATCTTTATCGTACTCGACCGTGCCGAAGAGCTCGAGCACCCGGAGCTGTTTACGGCGCTGCACGTATTCCTGTAACGTTTCCTCGATAACGGCGCGTTTGGTGCGGTGCTTGCCGAGCTCGAGGGCTTCACGAATCAAGTTGTCATCTAACTGTAAATTCGTTGCCACGCTCTGATTGCACAAACTGATGTGCGAATCAATACTCTATAAGATTTACCGAAAGTTCTAAGCGTAAACGAGTTTTCCTCTAGGTTGCGGAATATCACGGCCCAACTCTTTGGCGGTCTCGAGCCACTCCTGAATCACAATTTCAGCGTTGGCTACTGCTTCGGCGTAAGTCGCGCCGTTGCTTCGCAAACTTCGTACCTGCCGCACACCCCGGCAACTCGGGGACTTCAGCGATAAAGGCATTGTCCTCTTCACTCCAGTAAATGATGAGTTCGTACCGTAAAGGTTCAGTCGTTAAGTTCGGCTCCCAACGGATATGTGAGAAAGACAAGCCTGTGTCTGCATCAAAAGCCTCAATTGCTTGGCGCATGGTGCCGGAGGTGCAACTCAACCTCGCCGTCAGAACAGTTGCCCAAGCGTATGCCAATCACTTTGGCGGGGCTCCGAAAATAAAGCTCCTTGGTCGAAAGTCGATATCTTTTGAGACGATTGTGAAGCCGTGTTCTTTAGCATAGTTCCACATCACAGTGTCAACTGCTTCTTGAGTCCTACGTTCCGCACATGCAACGAACCGGGAAAGGTCGCGGAGCGTTTGTGCAAGTCGGTGCGAAAGGTTTTGGTCAAACAGTAGCTTCACTCTATGCTTTATGCTGCCGGAGGAACTACTGCAAGTCGTCGCTCGCGCTCCGGCAAATTTTGCTGATAGGCACGCTTCTGAAGTCTGTGGTGATTAACGTCTCAAACCCGGCTTGTTCCGGCTTCGGTCAGTGCGGACGCCCGTTATCGAGAATTTGTCCATCCTAATTCGAAAGCCCCCGTACGTTATATCTACCGCCGATGCTTTGTAGTGGGGCGATGGTGACCTTAATCCTAAAGTATTATCACGTACCGCTAGGCTCAGCGTTATAAGCTACGACTGGTGAGTGTTCGAGTACCCCTGAACCTGCGTTCTTGGTCATTCCGGGAAACCACTCGAGAAACTCGTCTACCGTTGCACCATCTTCCAAGTTCTCAAGAAGTGCCCTGACCGGAACCCTCGAGCCCTTAAACACCCAAGCCCCACTGACTTTTTGAGCGTCACGTTCTACCGCAGAGCAGCTTGACCAGTCCAACATGTCGTCACCAACCTCAGAGAACAGTATAGAGCGAAGAGGGGCTCGAGCTGGCGGCGAACTCGGAATTTGTCGGTAGTGGCCCATTAACGAATGCTCGAAGCCCGCTCTAAGTTGTAGCGGTGCAAGAAGAGGTGTAAGCAAATGAGGTGCATTGCATCGGACTTGGAGAAAGACAGGGTTTTTCTAACGAAGCGACTAAGCCGTTGCCTAAGAGTACAGTTGAAACGCTCAAGGTGGTTGGTCAAACCCGTGCCTTTGCCAACGGCCTGATGGCGCTCTTTGGGGAGAACAAGTTGGTAGGCTTTGCAAAAATCGCTGTAGCAGCTGCCCTGCTGGTAAGATTTAGGTACCGAACGCCATAACTGTTTGCACGTTGCCTCACCGCGTCCACCCACAACGCACGCGACAACTTGCCGTGTCCGTTTGCAAAGAGCGAACCAGACCCAGCGTTTGTTGCTTTTAGAACCTACAAAAGACCAAAGCTCATCGAGTTCGAGTATCACTTGCTCAGGGCGCTCCGGGGGAAGCAGGGTGTCTTTGAGTGGCGCTAATGTCTTGGTTTTTTTTGAGCCACTTCGTCACTGTAGTTCTAGACACGCCAAACGTGCGACTCAGACCTCGCAAGCTTGAACGCTCCTGATAAGCCCTTAGAATCTCTTCCTTGCGCGCTTCGCGGTAACCTTTAGCAGCTGGCCTATCGCGGCTCGCTTTGCCGCAAGCTTTACACCAGTACTTCTGTTTGCCGTTAGGCGCAAAACCGTTCTTCTTGAGCTTTTCACTCCCGCAGTGGTAGCAACTTATGACCTTTGTGACCATCCCTTAACGTAGCATTCTTCGGTGGGCCATTACCTTTGTCTATTCAAAAAGTTTCCGCTGAAAGTTTGTTGGTTGTTTTGGACTCATAACTTCTTTGCTCTTGAGCTTGATTCTTTTTATCTGTTTCCAAAGTGTATCAAAAGTTTCTTGACCATTGCCTGTGGTGTAATCAATCTCCATGAGCGCTTCAGTGACAGCAACAACCTCATCTGCCATCTCAAGTAACACCTTTAGAGTTTGCTTATCCGCAAAGTACAACTTGTTCGAATAAGAAGATTTGTTTGCACTCTCAATAAATTTTTTACCCGAAGATGAAATTATTCCCGTAGTGAAGAAATAACCCTCTGCTGCTTGATTAGTTATTACTCCGAAGAAATCCCTAATGTGTGCAACCGGAACGTTTCCTCTATACAATTTACATTGAGCATAGTAATTTCCGAAGCCAACAATATCGTTTCCGAAATAAAAGTTTTCTCTGAACTCAAGGTCTATGCCACCGTCATAACTGGTGCTTGTCAAAGTATAGTACTTGTCCTGAAGAATATAGAGCAAGGACTGAATCAGAAATTCAAAATCGAGTGCCCCAAACATGCTTATAGAAGGAACATGTCTATAAATTCCGCGCTCTAAATTGATATCCTCGTACCATAAGCCATTAAATTTAGAGCGCATATATTGATACTGAGAAAACATGAAACTCTCAAGAGCATCCTCGATGTCACTCTCGGAACCATCTTTTAATGCTTGCTTGTAGTCTTCCGCCGCTTTTTCAACCAGTCCAAAAAATTCGTCTAAAGCACTGCTCAGAGCTTCCATAGAAGAGATAAAATTTGCAAGTTTTTCACTTTTTGACTCGTCCATAGAAGCTCTTGAGATTTATCTTAAGACTTTTTTCCCATCGCCTCCATCATCGCCGCTCCCATATCCGTCGGCGTCGGCGCAACCACCACCCCGGCGTCTTTCAGGGCCGCCATCTTGTCGGCAGCCGTCCCTTTCCCGCCCGAGATAATCGCCCCGGCGTGCCCCATGCGTTTGCCCGGTGGGGCCGTCGTCCCGGCGATAAAGCCCGCGACGGGTTTGGTCATGTTGGCCTTGATCCAGGCGGCGGCTTCCTCTTCAGCGGTGCCGCCGATTTCGCCGATCATCACCACGCCTTCGGTTTCCGGGTCGTCGTTGAACATCTCTAAAACGTCTACAAAGTTCGTGCCGTTTACGGGGTCGCCGCCGATACCGACAGCCGTCGTCTGCCCGAGGCCGTTTTGGGTCAGCTGATGCACTGCTTCGTAGGTCAGGGTGCCCGAGCGCGAGATAACGCCGATTTTGCCCTTTTGGTGGATGTATCCCGGCATAATCCCGATGCGGCATTCGTGCGGGGTGATGACGCCGGGGCAGTTCGGCCCGACCAGGCGCGTGGGTTTGCCCTCCAAGTAGCGCTTGACCCGCACCATATCCATAATAGCGATGCCTTCGGTGATGCAGACAATCAGCGGGATGCCGGCGTCGGCGGCCTCCATGATGGCGTCACCGGCAAACGGCCCCGGTACGAAGATGACGGTGGCGTTTGCGCCGGTCTGCTCCACGGCTTCTTGCACCGTAAAAAAGATGGGGACTTCAACGTGGTAGGTGTCGGGCCGTCCGGGAACGCCGGAGTGGTCGGTTTCGCCCTCGAAGACTTCGGTCTGTCCGGCACGGCTCGGATGCACCGCGCCGACGACGTTGGTGCCGTAAGCGACCGAGCGGTCGGCGTGAAAACGTCCGAAGTTACCGATGCCCTGAACCAGTAGTTTGGTGTTCGTATCTACGAGAATACTCATCCTGCTAACTCCACAATCTTTTGTGCGCCGCTCCGCATATCGTCGGCGCTGACGACGCCCGGAATCCCGGCGTCTTTGATGATCTGTTTGCCTAAGTCTACGTTCGTGCCTTCTAACCGAACGACAAGCGGCACTTCTAAACCGACCTGATGCACGGCCTCGACCACACCGTTGGCAATCGTGTCGCACTTCATGATGCCGCCGAAGATGTTGACGAAAATCCCTTTGACGTTCGGGTCTTTGGTGATGATTTTGAACGCCGCCGTGACGTTTTCGGTGGTTGCGCCGCCGCCCACGTCCAGGAAGTTCGCGGGTTCACCGCCCTCGTGTTTAATAATGTCCATCGTCGCCATCGCCAAGCCTGCGCCGTTGACCAGGCAGCCGATAGTACCGTCTAGTTTGACAAACGACAACCCGAAGTTGCCCGCTTCGATTTCGGCGGGGTCCTCTTCGCTGGCGTCTCGCATCTCCGCGACATTTTTATGCCGAAAGAGCGCGTTGTTGTCCAGGCTCATCTTGCCGTCCAGGGCCATTACTTGACCGCTTTTGGTGACGACGAGCGGGTTGATTTCGATCATGTCGGTGTCGAGGTCTTCGGCGGCTTGGGCCAAAGCTTTCATAAACCTCGAGCCGTTTTTCAGCGCGTCGCCGGAAAGTCCTAAACCGTGCGCGAGACGCGCCGCTTGAAAGTTGGCAAGTCCGGTCAGCGGGTCGATCTCTTCACGCAAGATTTTTTCAGGGGTGTGTTCGGCGACCTCTTCGATTTCGACGCCGCCCTCGGTCGAGGCCATCATGATGTTGCGGCCCGTGGCGCGGTCTAGCACGACTGAGAGGTACAGCTCGCGGTCGATGTCGATACCTTGCTCGAGGTAAAGCCGGTTCACCTGTTTCCCCTCGGGGCCGGTCTGAACGGTCTCTAACGTCGAACCGAGCATCTGTTTGGCAAGCTCGCGCACCCGCTCCTCAGAAGCCCGGACGCCACCTTTGATACCGTCCGTGATGACGTTGACGCCCGCGACCTCGGGGTATTCCTTAAAGCGGCCCTTGCCGCGCCCACCCGCGTGAATCTGTGACTTCAAGACGACGACCGGGTTGCCGCTCGCCTCGACGAGGGGACGCACGGCGGCGACCGCTTCTTCGACGGTTCGGGCGACGTGTCCGTCGGGAACGGCGATGCCGCGTGCACCCAGCAGCTCTTTGGCTTGATACTCGTGAATTTTCACTTTGCCTCCTATGCTGTCCGCAGTTCCGGCAGCCTGTTCTGATTCGCTCTAGCCTACCGCGTCGCACGGGGGACTGCTACACTCCGGCTTCAACCGGGTACACATAAAAACCAAAACGCCGCCGCAGCTTGAGGCTCGAGCTGCAGGTATGCTGTCAAGCATGATTCGGACTGTGATTTTAACCGTGAGCGACAAGGGTGCAAAGGGTCAGCGCGACGATACGACAGTCGACCAGATTCGTGCGCTGCTACCAGACGGTTTTACTGAAACCGACTACAAAATCGTCCCTGATGAGCCGGAGCAGATTCGGGCGCAGCTTGAAGCGTGGGCGGATTCCGGGGAGGTCGAGCTGATTTTGACAACGGGCGGCACGGGACTCGCGCCAAGAGACCGCACCCCCGAAGCGACTCGAGCCGTTTTGGAGTTTGAAGTTCCCGGCCTAGCCGAGGTGATGCGCGCCGAAGGGGTTAAAAAGAACCCCAAGGCGGCGTTGTCGCGCGGGCTTGTCGGCGCACGCCGGGAGACGCTAATCGTCAACTTGCCGGGGAGTCCGAAAGGGGCCGGGGAGTCGTTGGCGGCGATTCTGGGGGTCATCCCGCACGCGGTAGACACCGTAAAGGCCAAAAAAGAAAACGCGCCTGAAGACTGGCATCAGTAAAAGCGATCAACCTTGGCGACGGCGACAACGACTGATCGCCTGAAGACTGCCTAATTGTGCGCCGCTTGGGGTACGTCTGCGCGTTTAAGTCCTGAGCTACCGGTAGCGAGGCCGTAGCCGAAACCGGTGATGAGAGAAGGCTCGAGCCCACCAACAGCAACAATCTTTAGGCACAAGTTTTATCCAAACGCGCTGACGCGGTGCCCAAACGCAAAACATGCAGTCGCTAATCCCCACCGGCCTTTTCCGGGTAGCGCCCAACGTAGACGCCGCGCAGATCGTTAAGCCGGATTTCAAAAAGCTCGCGTGTCATCGCCAGGGGCGAGAGCAGAGGATTGATGCGGCTTTCGCTGCTGTGCCGACAGACGACGCCTACCTCGAGCACCCGATACCCGAATTTACCGGCTAAGTAGATGATTTCGGTGTCGAAACCAAACCCGTCGATTTTGGCGAGCGCGAATAGGTGCCTTGCAACGTCGCCGTGAAACGCCTTGAAACCGCACTGCGTATCCCGGATATTGGTACGGATGACGATTCGCACGAGTTTGTTAAAAGTGCGCCCCATCAACTCCCGGTACCACGGCTGATGCGCCGACTCCGACTCGGGCAGCGCGCGTGAGGCGAGCGCGATATCGCATTCGCCGCGCGTAACAGGCGGCAACAGTTTTTCCAGCTCCTCAACCGGATAACTCAGGTCGGCGTCGGAAAAAATGACCTCGCACCCGACCGATGCGAGAACGCCTTGGCGCACGGCGAAGCCTTTGCCCCGGTTGACGGGCCGGTTTTCCCCGTCGTCGTAATACACGACGCGTACCCAATCCTTGTCCCGCGCAAACGCCTTGGCAACCTCGCGCGTTGCGTCGCGCGAGCCGTCATCGACGATTAAAAGTTCGGCTGAGAGACCCTGCGCGCACCGATATTCAGCGATACGCTCGAGCGTGGCCGGCAAGCGCTTTGCCTCGTTGAAGGCGGGCACGATTAGAGAAAGCGCGCGCGTGGTAGGGGCGGCGGGCGTACACGTAACACGCGTGACCGGCTTGCCGTGTTCAGAGTGGTGCGGTCCGGCTCGAGCTGTGGGTTTAGGCCGTAAGGAAACCGGCGAAGCGGCAGAGGTGCGTTTCACGTGTTCAATTTATCACAAGGTGTTACTCTACGGGCGTAAGCATCAGGCTAGACATTGCAGTATACCGACGCGCTATACCGGGTTGTATCAACAAGTTGGCCAAACCGCTCTTAACAAGCGTAGCGGAACCGGGCTCACCACAAGGCCGGACGGTAATTCCAGAGCTGGCCGCCCCTTCTAAAACGGCGTCAACAAGCCTCAGAACTTGCCTAAAAGCGCGGCGGGTAGCACCGCGAAATCGGGCCGGTCGCGTTTACGCTGCCGTATGCTTATGTAAAGATAAGCATGGCAGAGTTTTTTTGCCGTCTTAAGAACCCGTATTTAAGAGGTCACGTCAATGCGTCCGAAATCACCTGTTAAGCCTGCCGCGCCGCGCCGCACCTACCTGCCGCTCGTTTTGACCTCACTGCTAGGCGCTGCTTTCGCCTTCTACCGCTTTGGCCTTCACGTCCTGAACCCGCTGAACATCTCTTGGTTTCGGGGCGATTCGGTGGGATACTTTTTGGCGTGGCACTTTTTCCGGCGCGAGCCCTGGGGGGTTCCGCCCGGTCGGATCGACGGCCTTTTAGCACCGCTCGGAACAAGTATCGGCAGCGCCGACGCCCTGCCGCTGTTTGCTTTCCCGTTTAAGCTCTTTAGCGCCGCCTTACCCCCCAACTTTCAGTATCTGGGTCTGTGGCTATTTGCCGGTTACGCACTTCAAGCCGTGTTCGGCTACCTGCTGATGCGAACATTCAGCCGGAGCCGCCGGCTGGCGCTCTTAGCCGGACTCTTTTTTCTCGTGAGTCCTATCATGATCTTCCGTGCCGGACACGTTGCGCTCTCCAGCCACTGGATTATTTTGTTCGCCCTCTGGCACTACTTTAGAACGGCTAGGGAGCCGTTTCGGCTTCGCCCTTATGCCGGGGTGTGGCTGCTCATCGTCGCCATCGTCGGCCTTATTCACCCCTACCTGGCGGCGATGGTTTTTCCTATCGCGTTTGTGTCGCTGCTACGCGAGTGGCTCCGTAACAACCTGAAGCTCGTCTTTGCCCTTGGCCTGCTCTCGGGGCTGGGCGGCGTGTTGGCGCTCGAGTGGTGGTTGTCGGGCCTTTTGGGAACCGGGCAGGAGTTGGGGAAATGGGGTTTTGACTACTTCTCGATGAACCTCAATGCGCTCATCAACCCGCTTACCCATTCGCGGTTGCTGCCGACGCTGCCTGCGGGTGGCGGGCAGTACGAAGGCCTCGCCTATCTGGGACTCGGGATGATCGTTCTCGGCCTCGTTTCTCTCGTTTTGCTGTTTCGCCGCTCGGCGCGCACCGCACCTCAGCGCGTTTTCAAACGCCTCCGCGCGTCCGGTCATCTGCCACTCGCTTTTGTTGCCTTCGGCTTCGCCCTCTACGCGCTCGGCAAATTCGTAACCCTCGGCGACGCCAAGCTGTTCGAGTTCGGTTTTTTTGCCAACTTCAAAACGTTGACCGGCACCTTTCGCGCTCCCGGACGCTTTTTTTGGCCTACCTACTACCTTATCTACCTCGCTGTTCTGGTTTATCTCGTGCGGCGGCTGCCCCGCAACGTTGCGGCGCTCGTCCTGGGCGCAGGCCTGCTTTTGCAAGTAGGCGACTTGAAGATCAATCTACCGTTCCCGAACGGGCGCGAGACGTTTACCAGAAACCTCGAGGACGACAGGTGGGCGCAGCTGCTGGGGCCGTTTGAGACGCTGGCCGTGATTCCTGCCTTTGAGCGCACGACCGCGAACCGTGAGGACTACATCGCGCTCGCCTATCTTGCTGCGAGTCAGGGAAAACGTGTTACGACCGGGGCCGTAGCAAGGCTTCCCACGGAGCTGTACAGAGCCGGTAAGAGGTTGAGACAGGAGATCGTGTTGGGCCCCAGAAACCTCGGCAGATTGTACGTTTTCAGCGCCGTCGCCTTTGCCGAGCGCTACGCACCCGAACTCGCTCCCGGTCTACGCTGCTACGAACTTGACGCCTACGTCGCCTGCTACAGCGACAAAGTCGAAGTTGTAAGCGGGCTGGGGCCGGAAATAGACGTTACGCGCTACGTTCCGCCGGGGTATAAACGCGTCGAGCTCGCCGATTACCTCGAGACCTACCGGGACAACGTTGTGGTGGTCGTAGCAAAAAAAGGTATCGGCGATATGTCAGGCCGCGCCAGCCGCTTACTCTTCAGGGGTGAAAGTATCCCGCCCGTACCCCGCAACGGCCCCTACGTCGCCGTCATTCACCAGGGCTACGTGTCGTTTGAAGCTTGGGCGCAGGACAAAACCGTGCAAGAAACGTGGTCGGCGGGAGACGTACTAGGGACGGGAACCGCAGCGTTTCGTGTCCCGAAAAGTCTCAAGGTCTATGCGGTCGAGACGCCGACTGCGAGCGCAGCCAACGTCTTCTTGGACGATGAAAAGTTACTCGAGCCCCAGCGCGGTCTTAATATCGTCGTTCTCGACGACACCTTCAAAGTCGTTTCACGTGCGGCTTTCGACACGTTTATAACCGATGAGGCGGTTGTCAAAAAGTAAGGAGTTGACTCTGCGCGCCGCGCCTTATAGACCTTCCGGTAAAGCGTCCTCGGCTTCCCGGCACGTCCGTGCTGCACACGCCTGCAACCTTTTGGCGTGGGCGGAAAACGCCGCGAGCAACCCCGGATCGGTGCGGCTATAGAGGTTCTCGAGTTCAAAAGGGTCGTTTTTCAGGTCGTAAAGTTCGCCTTCCTGAGTGCCGTCTTGATAGCTGTACTCGACAAAAAGATACCGCTTACTCCGCACCGCGCGGTACTCGGGGACTTCGGCAGAAGGGTTGAGGTGCTCCAAACCGTAGGCCTCCGCACCGCGCCGGGGCCAGAACTCGAGCAGCACGGTTTGCCGCCAGGGGGTTTGTGGGTTCTCCCACAGCGGCCTTAGTGAACGTCCATCGACGAACGCCGGAACCTGCGCCCCTGCAAGCTCGGCAATCGTCGGCGCGAGGTCGGTGTTGAGAACGAGCTGGTCGCGGGTTTGACGGGGGATTCCCGGCCCCCGGATGATCAGCGGGATTTGGCTCGAGGCCGCGTAGGGTGACAGTTTCATCTTCGTCAGGCGGTGTTCACCCGCGTGAAACCCCTGGTCGGAAGTAAACACGATGTAGGTGTTTTGCAACTCGCCCGTCTTCTTAAGCGTTTCGATCAGCGTACCAACCAGCTCGTCGACGGCTAACAGCATCTCGGCTTGTTTACGGTAAATATCGTCGACCTCGGCGATTTCGGCGCTTGTCAGCGGCGGCATCCGCCGTACCCAGCGTGGTTTATCCGAGACGTCCCGCTCGTTAAAGGCAGGTGAACGCGGGGCCTTTAGCCCGATGAACCTATCCTTGTACCGCTCGGCAACCACAGTGGGCAGGTGCGGCGCAGTAGGAGCCAAAAAGAGAAAAAAAGGCGCGTCGCTGCGCCGTTCCCGCAAAATGAAATTGGTAGCCTCTTTGGCGAGCACATCGGTCTGGTAGTCGTCGGCGCGGCTCCCGTACCGGGCTGAGCGACCGTTGTAGTTGACCCGGTAGTCGTACATCGCGTAGGGGGTATTGTCGGGGTCTCGGGGCACATCGAAAAACCCGAACCACGTGTTCCAACCGGGTGGGATGTAGCCGCGCCACGGTGCCCGGTAAGCGGCTGGATTATCCGCCGGCGGCCCAAAGGGATAAGCGTTGAGATATTTGCCCATCAGGGCGGTGTGGTAGCCCGCACCTTGCAACCAGGTTGCCAAGGTCGAAGCCTCGAAGCCTGTCTCGTAGAACCTCGGAAATCCGCCTCGCGGGCCGCCGTTGGATAAAACGGTGTGATTGTGAGCATACTGCCCGCGCAGCACGGTCGTGCGGGCCGGGCAGCAGAGGCTGGTGGTAACAAAAGCGCTGCTAAAGGTAACGCCTTCGCCTGCCAGGAGGCGCTGAACGTTGGGCATCACAGCGGTAAGCTCGGCGGGTTGGTCGTCGGTCATGATCAAAACGACGTTCGGCCCCGGTGTTTCGGGCACTGCACAAGCCGACAGCATGAACAGCAGGCTTAAAATGATGAAGTCGCGGAGCCGCACAACCGATGTTAACACCCGGTGAGGGCTTCTCCGGGTTTTTTACGGGCTTCGCCGACGCTCGAGCCGGTTACGCCTAGCTTGTGGGCGTACCCTTTGCTTGCAAGCGTACCCTTCGGCAAAGCTTTTCAGACGTGAGGTACCCGTATGATACCCCCATGACCGACGCCTCTACGACCATGCTGATTCTAGCCGGGGTAGTTTTTACCCTGTTTTATCTGGTAGGTGTTTTGAGCGTCGTACTACCCGCGCTGCCGGGGGTACCGGTCGTCGCTGTCGGCGCGCTGTTGGCTGCGTGGATCACGGGCTTTAGCGCCCTGACCCTGACGACGGTGCTCACTGTCGCCGGGCTTGCCGCGCTCGCATGGTTGCTCGATTACCTGGCTGCGGCTGCCGGGGCCAGGCAGTTCGGCTCGAGCCGCGCGGGTCTCTGGGGCAGCATCATCGGCTCTATCGTCGGGATTTTCTTCCCTCCCTTGGGGTTTATCGTGGGCGCGCTCGTGGGCGCGGTCGTCGCCGAACTCTTTGTCGGGCGGCCCGTCGCCGAGGCGTTTCGGGCCGGGATCGGCGCGTTCGTCGGGACGCTCGGAGGTATCGTCGCCAAGGTCGTGATTTTGGTCGGCATCGCGTTTGTGGTGTACCCAAAGTTTTTTTAGCGTTTATACTAGAGGGCATCGTTTGTTTTGGCGCTGACCCATATAAAACGGTGCGCCGTCTGAAAGAGGTTAGGTATGGACCCTATCATGTTGCAACTCGGGCCGCTGGCGCTGCGCTGGTACGGCTTTTTAATCGCACTCGGCGTGCTGATCGGTTCGAACTGGACGCTTTATGAAGCCAAAAAACGCGGTTTAGACCCCGACAAGCTGCTCGATATGACGCTCTGGCTGGTGCTTGCCGGACTTATCGGGGCACGCCTCGTCTACGTCCTGACGAGCCCGGCAGCGTACTTCGGCCCCGGTGGGAACCCGTGGAGCGCAGTGGCCATCTGGCAGGGCGGCGGCAGCATCCACGGCGGCGTGTTGGGTATTTTCGTGGCGGTCTGGCTTTACTCGCGGCTTCACGGGCTCAACATGTGGGCGTACCTGGACGTGTTGACGCCGGTCGGGGCGCTCGGGGTCATCGGCGGTCGGATGGGCAACTTTATGAACGGTACGGATACGACCGGGCGCGTGACGGGGTGGCCCGTCGGGTTTACCTGGCCGGAGCCGGGGACACAGACGTTTGGCGCGGTTGGACGGTTTATCTTCGGGGACGACCTCTGGGCGAACTCGCCGGAGGTCGTTGTCAACGGTCAGGTCGCTTACGGCCCGGTTCACCTGACCCAGGGCTACGGCGTACTCATCGGGATTGCACTGATTTTTATCTTGTTGTGGGCGTTTCGGCGGAGCCGCGCCCCGGGGTTTGTCTGGTGGCAGTTTGTTTTGTGGTATTCGGTTTTGCGTTCGGTATTCGAAGAGACGTTTCGCAATAACCCGCTCTTCTGGGAGGTGTATTTGCGTGAAGGGATCAACGCGCCCGGAATCGGGCTTTTTACCCTGACGCAGCTTGTCAGTATCCCGCTGGTGCTAATCGCGCTTTACTTTCTGCTGACGCTAAACCCCGATCAACCCGTAAAGCGTAACTCGCTGACCCGGAAGGCGCGGGGGCGCTAGTGCTGGGGGCGGTAATCCTGGCGGCGGGGCAGGGGACGCGGATGCAGTCCCCGCTGCCTAAAGCGCTGCACGAAGCGGCGGGCCAACCGCTCTTGGCGCATGTTCTAAACGCGCTTGCACCGCTCGAGCCCGAACGCACCGTCGTCGTCGTCGGACACGCTGCCGAAGCGGTCGAAGCACGTTTTGAGGATTACTCGGTTAAAGACCGCCCGGTAGAGTTTGTGCGGCAAGACTTCTCCCTCGGTTACGGCACCGGCGCGGCACTTAGGCAGGCTGAAGCTGCCTTTGCCGGTTTCGAGGGCAACATCATGGTTTTGAGCGGGGACGTTCCCCTGGTTCATACCGAAACGCTCCGGGCGCTCGTCCAAGTTCAGGCTGCTCAAAAGGCCGGCATGACGCTTTTGACCTGCACGATGAGAAACCCTTACGGCATGGGGCGTATCGTTCGCAGTGAAGACGGCAGCGTTGCGCGCATCGTTGAAGAGAAGGATTTGACGCCGGCAGAAAAATCGATCCATGAAATCAATCCCGCCCTATACGTTTTTGACCGCCATGTGTTTGCGTTGGCGGCTGAACTTAGAGACGACAACGCGGCAGGTGAGTACTATATTACCGACCTTGTTGGCCTCTACCTAAACGCTCACTATCCGGTGCAAACAGTTTTGGGTAAAGATGAAACCGAAATTCTGGGTGTCAACGACCAAGCACAGCTGGCGCGGGTAGACCGTTTATTGCGGGCAAGGGGCTAACCCGAACTTAAAACGCCCGGGGTTTAGCCGAGCGTTTAAGGGTTGTTTCATGCAGGTTCAGTCTTGCAGAAACGCGAGCAACAGCGAATTAAGTTTGTCGGTGTGCGTAAACATCAGGCCGTGGGGCGCACCTTCTAGAATTTCCAAACGGCTCCCGGCGACGAGTTTATGCGCCTCTTGTGCGCTGACCTCGAGCGGCACAATCTGGTCGGCGTCGCCGTGGACGAACAACGTCGGAACGTCCACTTTGGTCATGTCCTGACGAAAGTCGGTTTCGCCGAACGCGGTGATGCAGTCCAAAGTGGCCTTGGGTGAGGCGAACGCGGCAATCGTTTGGGTATAAGCGAGCGCCGCGTCGCTTACGGGCGTACCGTTTGGTTCGACCCCTTTACCGTGGTTGACGAACAGCTTGTTAAAACCCTCTAAAAACGTCACCCGGTCTGTTTTGACGTTTTGCTTGAACTCATCAAACACGCTCTGGTCGATTCCCGTAGGGTTGTCGTCGGTTTTAAGCATATACGGTGTTACGGCGCTGACAAACACCGCTTTGGCAACGCGTTCGCTGCCGAACTGCCCGAAATAGCGCGCGACTTCGCCGCCGCCCATCGAAAAACCGACGAGTGTGGCGTCGGAAAGCTCGAGCGCGCCCATCAGCGCCTGCAAATCCGCCGTCATCGTATCGTAGTCGTAACCGTCCCACGGTTTATCCGAATCGCCGAAGCCGCGCCGGTCGTAAGAAATCACGCGGTAGCCCGCTCCGACGAGCGCAGGTACCTGATACTCCCACATCCGGTGGCTCAGCGGCCAGCCGTGAATCAGCACGACCGGTTTTCCCTGACCGTAGTCTTCAAAGTAGAGGCTGACGGTTTCTTGTCCTTCGATCTTGAGAAAAGGCATCTAAAACACTCCCTTGAGGTGAGGTTCGCGCTGCCCCCCGGCTTGCACTGCGATGTATTCGACTATCTGCCAAAGTATGTGAGTAAACAGTGGCGCGGGATACAGCTCTTAAAGCAGCGACGACAAAACCCTGTTTGGATGGCATGTCTAAACGTACAGAGCTACGTCGGGGTAAACCCTAATGCCAAGAAATACCATTCGCCTTCTCCTTCGTTTTTTGCGAGGGATAAATATTTGTCATAAAGTGCTTTTAGCTCGCGCTTGAACGCTTGCGCGTCGTTGTGGTCGAGACGCACACCGCAGTCCCCATACATGCTGCGTTCGCTAGCGCTTTCGAGCTGGCGTAGCTCACTACGTGCGTCTAGTGGAACAATCTTTTGCCAAGCGCTGCCCCGGCTCGCGGGGTATATTCTAAAACCCCAATACGGTGTCTGTGTCTGCATCTCTTTTGTCATACCCCGGCTTACGGTGCTTATAGAACCCTGGAGTAGCGCGTCTAGGTAAGACCCCAGATTGACGCTCGAGGTAGCTTCTAGCGGGACGATAAATTCCGGTTGCACCGTGCGGTAGAGTTTAACCCGGTGTCCGCTCCGACTTTCCGTTCGCACCACCTCAATCAGTTCCAAAGCCAACATCTGTTTGACGCGCCGGTAAAATGTGCTCAGCTTTATGCCACCCAGCATCGTTGCTGCCTCGCTCACTGTAACCTCACCCTGTAAAAACGGGCCGAGCAAATAGCGCGTGTTGGGGGAGGTCAAAAAGTCTGCGGCGGCAGTGTCGGTCACAAGCCTGGGCGTATTCATACCTTAAGGTAGATCAGTTGCGACTTCAAGAAAAAGAGGATGAGGTGAAGTGGCGCGGTATTTAAGCTGTCTAGAGCGTGCGGCGAAAGATGTAGCGCCCTAGAAAGGTGCCGAGTAGTAACCCCGGTACCGCCAGCGCGACAAACAGCAGGTTGGGCGCAGCCGACGTGCCGGCGGTTGCCGCCACCTGCGGAAAACCCAGCTGGGGCAAGATAAGCTTAAGTCCCTCGACCCCCAGAGCCAGCCCAATCCCGCCGATAAGGGTGATGGTGAGCGCCTGCTCGGTGCCGCGGCGGTAAAGCCAGACGACGAGCGCGTAACCCAGCGCAAAGTAGATAAAGGCTCGAGAAACGAGCGAGAGGGTGTCGGTCGTCTGGGGTATAAACGCCTGGGAGACGATCACTACAACCGTAAAGATCAGATACCCGAGGACGAAGCGGGCGTTGCCCATACCGGGTGCCGGACGTGTGTTTTTACCGGGCGGCGCGCTGTTTCCGGCTTTTTTCGGTGCGGCGCGTTTGGCTTGCACGGCGCGTACCCGGGTTTCGCGGCGCTGTTCTTTACGCCGCTCCTGCTCACGTTCGCGGCGTTTATCGGACTTTTCGTTGGCGCGTTTAAGTTGCCTGTTCACCCCTTCACCCTACCGCACTTGACCGTTTAGGTCGACTCACCGAGATTACCGACCGAGGGCGACGTTGGCGGCGACCAACAGAGGATCCCAGACGCTGCTAAAGGGCGGCGCGTAAGCGAGGTCCAGGTCGGCGAGGTCTTGCAGCGTCGCCTTGTGATGGAGGAGCGCCGCGAGCACATCGGTGCGTTTGGCAGCGTCGCCGTAACCGACGACTTGACCGCCTAAAAGCCGCCCTGAGCCGCTTTCCCAAACGAGCGTTACGTTGAGGGCCCGTTTGTCCGGGTAGTAACCGGCGTGATCGGTCGTCTCGACGTCGTTCATGAGGGCGTCGAAGCCGGCTTCTTTGGCAGCCTTTAGGGTGAGGCCGGTAGTGGCAAACGCACGGTCGAAAACTTTGGTAATCGCCGTGCCGACGACGCCCCGAAAACGTCCTTCGCGGCCTGCCAAAAGGTTGCCTAGTACGCGGCCCTGTTTGTTGGCGGTGTCGCCTAAAGGGAGCCACGTGGGTTGACCCGTGACGAGGTGCTGCACGGCGGTCACGTCACCGGCGGCGTAGATGTCGGGGCGACTGGTGCGGAGGCGGTCGTCGGTCAAAACAGCGTCTGCGGGGCCGAGCTTTAGTCCCAACCCCTTAGCCAACGCATTGTTGGGCCGCGCCCCGACCGCAACGACGACCAGATCGGCGGGAAAGCGCGCCGAATCGGTGACGACCTCCCGCACCTGCGCGTCCCCCTCGAGCCCCGTCACTTTCGCGCCCAGCTGCACCGTAACGCCGTTTTTTTGTACCTCTTCAAGCGCCAGTTTCGACGGCAACGGCCCGAAGTTGCCTAAAAGTACGTCTTGCTGCTCGAGTATCCGCACCCGCAAACCTGCCGTAACGAGCGCTTCGGCCAGCTCGAGGCCGATATAACTCCCGCCGATAATGACCGCTTCTTTGGCACCGTCCTGGATGGTTTCTCGAATCGCCGCCGCGTCCTCGACGAGCCGTAAAACGTGAACGCCCTTCAGCTCGAGGCCGGGCAGGTCGGGGCGCACGGGCACCGCGCCGGTTGCCAGGACGAGCTTGTCGTAAGGTTTGGAAAAAGTCTTACCGGTCTCCAGCTTTTCGACCGTCACCGTTTTCGCGTCCGGGTCGATTTCCGTGACTTCGTGCCGCACCTCGACCGCGACGCCCCGCTTCGCCATCTCGGCAGGCGTCCGGGCGATGAGGTCGTCTAAGTTCTCGACAACACCCGAAATGGCGTAGGGGAGACCACACGCACCATACGAGATGTAATGACTTTTTTCAAAAACAGTGATGTCCAGTTCGGGATTTGTACGCCCGGCTTTAGCGGCGGCGCTCATCCCGGCAGCAACCCCGCCCACAACGACGATTTTATGATTCATGAGACCAGCTTACCGGCTTGGCGAGGTTCTCTTCACGCGTCTGCACGGGTTTGCGCTCGAGCGCAAACCCGTGCGCGCGTTTTACGATGTGGCATGACCCGCGCCATGCCAACTACGTCAACTGCTGCCGACGCCCGGCTCGCCGACGCTGCCACCCGCTTCGGGACGCCACTTTACGTCTACGACCTGGACATCATCACCCATCAGGTCATGCGGGTGCGAAAAGCCTTCCCTGCCACCGACCTATTTTTTGCCGTAAAAGCCAATCCTTGCGGCGCGGTGCTGCGTCATCTCGCCCGGCTCGGCCTCGGCGCAGAGGTCATCAGCCGGGGGGAGCTGGCGAGGGCGCTCCGCGCCGGGATTCAACCCGGACGTATCTTGCTGGGCGGCCCCCGGCAAGACAGAGGTTTGATCGAAGCGGCGAGGGAGGCCGAGGTCGGCTGGGTCAGCTTGGACAGCGTTTCTCAGGCTGAAACTTGGTTACAGAACCCGGCTGAAGCGAAGTTTCTCGTTCGTCTCAACCCGGCGCTCGACCCGCGCACGCACGAGCACCTGGCGACGGGCGCAGCCACGTCGAAGTTCGGCATGACGTTTGACGAAACCGTTGACGTTGCCGGGCACCTGGGCGCAAGACTCGCCGGGTTTCACGTCCATATCGGGTCGCAAATCTCTGAAATTGCAGCTTATGACGAGGTGTTCAGGCAGTTGGGCAGGTTGATAGAGCGGTTTCCGCACGTCACGACGCTCGACCTGGGCGGCGGTTTTGCGGTGCCGGATTTTCCGCTGGCGGCGTTTACGGCGAAGGTCACGCCGTTTACGGGGACGAAAAGGCTGTTACTCGAGCCCGGTCGTTTTCTCGTCGCGGACAGCGGCACGCTGCTGACGAAAGTCTTGCACGTCAAAAACGGCCCCGTAAAACACGTGATTTGCGACGCGGGCATGGCTGAGCTTTTACGACCGGCCCTTTACGGCGCACGTCACCCGATTCGCGCGTTAGGCAAAGACAGCCCGTTGGAAACTGTAGACGTGGACGGCCCGCTGTGCGAAAACGCCGACCGTTTGGGGCGTGATGTGCTGCTCCCTGAAGTTCTTCCCGGTGACTTTTTGGCAGTGTCCGAAGCGGGCGCTTACGGGTTGAGCATGAGTTCACACTACGCCTCGTCGCTGCGTCCGGCGGAAGCGGTGCTGGAAGCGGGTCGGGTGCGCCTCGTGACCGAACGTGAGCGTATAGAAGACTTGTGGAGGCTCGAGCGTGAGTGATCTTGCTGCCGAACTGACCCCGCTTTTTGATGAATTTTCCGGTCGGGTGAGCGTCGCCTACGCGCGGCTGGACGGGCCTGAAAAGTACACCTACCGCGCCACCGAAACCATGCACTCAGCGAGCCTGATCAAACTGCCGATTTTGCTGACGGTTTTGGAGCGTGTGGCCCAAAGAAAACTTGACTTAAAAGAACGTGTCCCACTAAAAACAACCGACCAGGTAGCGGGTTCCGGCGTCTTGCATACCCTGCAGGCAGGTTTGGAACCGACGCTGCGCGACCTTTTGACCCTGATGATTATCGTCAGCGACAACACCGCGACGAATATGCTGATTGAGCGAGTCGGGCTGGGCGCAGTCAACACCTTTTGCCGGCAACACGGGTTTCGCGCTACAACTTTAGTCGGCAAATTACAACTACCCGAAGCCGAACACAACGAAGCCCAGCGGCGCGGTGAACGCAACACGACCTGCGCCGCCGACATGCTGGGGCTACTTCTGGGTCTAGTGCGCGGCGACCTCTTGCCCCCGCCCGAAACCGAGCTGGCCCTAAACATCCTGAAAAAACAGCAGTTTACCGAAGCCCTCGCCCGTTACCTGCCGACCGACGCCGACCTCGATACGCCACTGGTCGAAGTGGCCTCGAAAAGCGGTTGTTTGAGCGGCTTGTGGCACGACGCCGGGGTTGTGTTTCGGGCCGGGCAGCCGCTTTACGCACTTGTCGTTATGACAAGCGGGTCTTCGGATAAACGCTTTTACGTCGAGCAAGAGGGGATGATGCTGATCGCGGAGGTCTCGAGGCGCTTGTACACCGCGTCGGTGCGTTGAGTTTCGGTTTTTGAACAGGCTCGAGGCTCGGCTCCAGCGCAAGAGGCGCGAGCCGTAAAAACTCCCTATAGGTTCTAACATGGATCTTGACTTAGCCCAGCGACTTAGCTAGTATCAAGGTATGACTCGAGTCACTATCCACGAAGCCAAAACTCAGCTTTCCAGGCTCATTAAACAAGCTCTGGCGGGGGAGGAAATCATCATCGCCAGGGGCAAGGAACCACTCGTTAAGCTTGTCCCCCTACCGGGGCAACGCAAGGTGCGGCGAATCGGCGGTGCGAGCGGACTTGTCGAATACATGGCTGAAGATTTCGACGAACCGCTGGAGGTATTTGGGGACTACCAGCCGTGAAGGTTCTGCTCGACACCCACGCCTTTTTGTGGTTGGTTCAGGGTGACGAGCGTGTGAGCAAAGAGGCAACCGCTATCTTTCTGGAGCCGGAAAACGAACTCTTTTTCAGTGCGGCGAGCTACTGGGAAATTTGCATCAAACAGGCTTTGGGCAAGCTGGGCTTAGCGCACGGTTGGCAAGAAGCGCTGGACACCGAACTCGCTGCCAACAGTATCGGGTGGCTCGAGATCAACAAGGCTCACTGCCAGGGCATTCTCCACCTGCCGCCGCATCACGGTGATCCTTTTGACCGCCTGCTCATCTCGCAGGCTATCGCTGAGCGTATGGTGCTGCTGAGTGCTGATGGGAATATGCGGCGCTACAGCGTAAAAACCGTGTGGTAAAAAGGCTTTTAGGCGTTAGTTCGACTCGAGTGTTCTAGAAGGCTCGCGTCCAGTATCAAAGGTGACAACTTCTAGACTGTAGAAAGTTCAATCTCTTTACGCAAAATCTTGATCTGCCCATCGTGGTTAAGCTCGTCCTCGAGTACATGAAACCAGCAGAAAAAATTGTTCATCGGGGATTTTTTTCCTAGCTGGTAAAGCCTGATATTTCATGACCTACAGCAGAGCTAGTAGTCTAAACTCTCATGTGCCTGAATTCTCTCGCGGTCAGTGGATACTTGTTCTTGTCATCCTCTCTTGCGTTGTTGCTTTCATATTTTTTCCAGGCATCGCAGGCGGTATAGCCTTTCTTTTTCTCGTTCCTTTAGGCTTAACCTACTATCCGCCGTTAAAGTGGCTGGGCGGATTCGGTGCTTTCCTCAGCTACCTAGTTCATATAATTCCTTTGTATTACGCTGCCTATACCTATTTACGCTGCCTATACCTGTGGAAAAAAGCAGTACGAGAGAACTTTTTTAACGCTATTTTTGCTGGCATGTTTGCTTTACGTCAGCTTTCAAGGCTGTTCAGCTACGACTTCCGGTTTCTGAATAGCCTTTGAGCGGTCTATATGGTTATGCCGCTACCTCTTCCCTAACCGGCGTCACCACCTTCCGCAAAAACCGCCCGGTATGACTCTCCTCTACCGCCGCCACCTCTTCCGGCGTCCCCTGCGCCACCAACACCCCGCCGCCGTCGCCCCCTTCCGGCCCGAGGTCAACGAGATAATCCGAGGTTTTAATCACGTCCAGATTGTGTTCGATGACAATCACCGTGTTGCCCTGGTCTACAAGGCGGTGCAGGACTTCTAAGAGTTTTTGAATATCGGCAAAGTGCAGGCCGGTTGTCGGTTCATCCAGAATATAGACGGTTTTGCCGGTCGCACGTTTGGACAGTTCCTTGGCGAGCTTGATACGCTGCGCTTCACCGCCGGAAAAAGTCAGCGCCGACTGACCGAGCTTGATGTACTCGAGCCCCACGTCGTAAAGCGTCTGCAGTACCCGGTTGATTTTAGGGTGCGCTTCAAAGAACGTCAGGGCTTCCTGCACGTCCATATCGAGTACGTCGGCAATCGTTTTGCCTTTATACTTCACCTGCAGCGTCTCGCGGTTGTAGCGTTTGCCGCCGCAATCTTTGCACGTCACCCACACGTCGGCTAAAAAGTGCATCTCAATCTGAATCGAGCCGTGCCCGCCGCACGTTTCGCAGCGGCCCCCCTTGACGTTAAACGAAAACCGCCCCTTCGGATAGCCGCGTTTTTTGGCTTCGGGCAACATCGCAAACACGTCGCGGATGTTGTCGAACACGCCCGCGTAGGTCGCGGGGTTGCTGCGTGGGGTGCGTCCGATGGGGTCTTGGGTGATGTGAATGATTTTGTCGAGGTCGTCTAGGCCGTCCAGTTTCTTATACGGCCCCGGCGTCACGACTGCGCCGTTTAAGAGCCGGGCCAGCGCCGGGTAGAGCGTTCCCGTAACGAGGCTCGATTTGCCGGAGCCGGACACGCCGGTCACGCACGTCAGGGTGCCGAGGGGGAGGCGGGCACTGACGCCCCGTAAATTGTTGAGCGTCGCGCCGGAAAGCTCGAGCCACCCCTTCCCCAATCTTCTCTCAGGATGCGGCGGTTGAATGACCAAATCACCACTTAAATACTTACCCGTCAGGCTCTTTTTGTTTTTGGCGAGTTGTTTGGGTGTTCCAGCCGCGACCAGTGCGCCGCCTTTGACCCCGGCACCCGGCCCCAAATCGAGGATGTAATCGGCCCGCGCCATCGTCTCTTCGTCGTGTTCGACGACCAGCACGGTGTTGCCCATATCGCGGAGGCGCTCGAGGGTTTGAATCAACGCTTCGTTGTCCCTTGCATGTAGCCCGATACTCGGCTCATCCAAGATGTACAGCACGCCCATCAAGCCCGAGCCGATCTGCGACGCTAACCGGATACGCTGCCCTTCGCCACCTGAAAGGGTTCCGGCTTTGCGGGCAAGTGTGAGGTAGTGCAAGCCGACGTTGAGCATAAACCCGAGCCGTTCCCGAATCTCCTTGATGACCTCTTCGGCGACTTCGTTTTGGTGCGCGTCCAAAATCTCCGGCAAGCGGGTAATCCAGGCGTGCGCCTCACCGATGCTGAGGGCGCTCAGGTCGGGTAGCGAAGTCCCGCCGACAGTAACGCTCCGCCCAGCCGGGGCCAACCGCGCCCCGCCGCAACTCTCGCACGGCAGCTCGCGCATAAAGCTCTCGTACCACTCGCGCACATCTTCGTTTTGCGTCTCCTGATACTGCTTTTTGATGTTGTAGACAACGCCGTAAAGGGGCCGCTTCCTGCGGCGGGTATAGCCTTTTACGGTGCGGTTGACGAACTCGATGGGTTTACCGCCCGACCCGTAGAGGAGGGCGTGCCGACCCGTTTCGGGCAGGTCTCGCCAGGGGGTCTCGAGGTCAAAGTCATAATGCTGCGCGATACTCTCAACCGTGGAGACCGTCCAGCCCTCTTTTTTACGGAGTTCGCCGTAATAGCGGAGCGCCCCGTCGTTTAAGCTCAGGGTTTCGTCGGCCACAAGCAGCGCCGGGTCTACGTCCATGCTGGCACCCAGTCCGTGACACGTTTCGCACATCCCGAGCGGCGAGTTGAACGAAAACATCTGCGTACTCAGCTCAGGAAATGAAATGTCGCAGTGTGGGCAGGCGTTGTGTTCGCTCATGAGCTGGTCGGTGCCTTCGTAGTTTGCCAGCAAGAGACCGTCGGCGGTTTTGAGCGTCGTTTCAACCGAATCGGTCAGGCGGGTCAAGAAGGCTTCGTCGCTGGAGACGTTTTCCGGGATAACGAGGCGGTCAACGACGATTTCAACCGTGTGTTTGTTCTTTTTCTCGAGCTTCACCTCACCGCTCAAGCTGACTGTATCGCCATTGATACGGGCGCGAGCAAAGCCGCTCGAGCGGGCCTCAGCCAAGACCTCGACATGCGTCCCTTTACGGTTACGGACGACCGGCGCGAGCAGTTGCAGTTTGGTGCCTACAGGAAGCCCCGCAAGTTGCTGGGCAATCTGCTCGGCGCTCTGGGCGTGAACCTCACGCCCGCAATTCGGGCAGTGCGGCGTCCCGATATTGGCGTACAACACGCGCAGGTAGTCCATCACTTCGGTCACGGTGGCCACCGTCGAACGCGGGTTTTTCGAGACTGTTTTCTGCTCGATGGCAATCGCGGGCGACAGGCCGCCGATGTAGTCCACTTTAGGTTTTTCCATCTGGCCTAAAAATTGCCGCGCGTAGGCCGACAGACTTTCGACGTAACGCCTTTGACCCTCGGCGTAAATCGTATCGAAGGCCAAACTCGACTTGCCCGAACCCGAAACGCCCGTAATCACCACGAGCTTGTCACGGGGAATCGTGACGTCGATATTTTTCAGGTTGTGGTGCTTGGCACCCTTGACGGTTATGCGCGTTTCAGCCATCTTCACCCTCCCGGACGTGGGGAAATCGGGGCAGTATACCTTAATAACTAAGGGTTGAGGGTGGGTGAACGAGGGCACCGGGCGGCTCCTTGTACCGGCAAGCCCGTGTCGGCAAGCCCGTGACTGGGCGGCTCGAGCAGCGGGTCGCAAGTTTCAGCTCGGGGCCGACCCGTGACAGCGTTTACGGCGCTGATTCGGGGTTTTTGTAACGACTGCTCAACGTATCAGCTAGAGTTCTGGCCCGGCGCGTTGACGCTTCCTTCCGCCTTGTGCTAAATTGTGAACGTTCACAAGTTTTCGGGTGAGGTGGTACCGGGGTCGGCTCACCGTATAGAGCAGGTAGCTGGCGTTGGGCTCGAGGACACGCGAAACGGAGGCTTCTTTTGACAACATACACGGTGGGTATCGATTACGGTACCGAGTCGGGGCGCGCGCTCTTGGTACGCGTTTCGGACGGTGCGGAAATCGCCACGGCGGTTCACCCCTACGGCGACGGTGTGCTGGACCGCGCCTTGCCGGACGGGACAAAGCTGCCGAACGACTGGGCGCTGCAAAACCCGGACGATTACCTCGAGGTGCTTAAACAGACCGTCCCGGCGGTGCTCGCCCAAAGCGGCGTCGCGCCGGACGAAGTGATCGGCGTTGCGATTGATTTTACGGCGTGTACGATGCTGCCGACGCTTAAAGACGGGACGCCGCTGTGCCGTTTGCCGGAGTTGAGGAGCGAGCCGCACGCATGGGTCAAACTCTGGAAACACCACGCCGCGCAGCCGCAGGCCGACCGTATCAATGAGACCGCCCGCAAATTGGGGGAGACCTGGTTGCCGCGTTACGGCGGCAAGATCAGCAGCGAGTGGTTTTTTAGCAAGGCCCTGCAGATTCTAGAAGAAGCGCCCGCGGTTTACGCTCGAGCCGACCGGCTTATCGAGGCTGCGGACTGGCTCGTCTGGCAGCTAACCGGCGTCGAAACGCGCAACGCCTGCACTGCCGGCTACAAAGCCATCTATCAAGACGGCACTTTTCCCTCCCGCGCGTATTTTGCGGCGCTGAACCCCGACTTTGCTGATGTAGTAGCTACCAAGATGTCACGGGAATTAGTCCCTTTGGGCGCAAAAGCCGGGATTTTAAGCGAAGCAGCGGCAGGCTGGACAGGTCTGAATCCCGGTACGGCGGTCGCTGTAGCGAACGTGGACGCGCACGTGACCTTGCCTGCAACCGGCGAGGTCGCGCCGGGTACTTTCGTGATGATTATGGGCACCTCGACCTGTGACGTTCTGGTTGCCGAGGAGCTTCATGAGCCTGAAGGGATGTGCGGCGTCGTCGATGGTGGGATCGTTCCCGGTTACTACGGCTACGAAGCGGGACAGAGCGGCGTCGGGGATGTCTTCGCGTGGTTCGTCAAGCAGTGTGTGCCGTGCGAGTACACCGAAAAAGCCGCCGCTGCCGGAAAAGATGTTCACCGCCTGTTCGCCGACGAAGCCGCCGCGCAGCGTCCGGGTGAACACGGCCTGCTGGCGCTCGACTGGTTCAACGGCAACCGCAGCGTGCTGGTCGATGCCGAGCTGTCGGGACTCCTTGTCGGCATGACCCTGGCGACGCGCGCCCCGGACATCTACCGGGCGCTCCTCGAGGCCACCGCCTACAGCAAACGCATCATCATCGAGACGTTTGAGCGTAGCGGCGTGCCCGTCACCAAGATCATCGCTGCCGGGGGGCTACCCGACAAAAACCCGCTGATGATGCAAATCTACGCCGACGTGTGCCAGCGCGAGATTTATGTGATACGTAGCCAGCAGGGGCCGGCTTTGGGCAGCGCCATGCACGCGGCGGTGGCTGCCGGAGCTTACGCCGACATTGCCGCGGCCGCCGCCCGTATGGGTGGGCTGAGCGACGTAAGGTACCGGCCCATCCCGGAAAATGTCGCGCTTTACAACGGGCTTTACACCGACTACTGCTACCTGCACGACCTGTTCGGTCGGAGTACCGCCGAGGAGCCGGGTGGGGTGATGAAACGCTTGCGTGAGTTGCGGGGCGGTGCTGCCACGCCGACCGAAGCACACTCGGTCGAAGCCGGGGTACGCGAAACCGGGGTACGCGACGAGGTGAGCAAGTGAGCCTCGAGTCCCTCCGGAAAACCGTCTGCGACCTGCACGCGCTCTTGCCCGCCAACGAACTCGTCGCCTGGACGAGCGGCAACCTCAGCGCTCGAGACCCCGAAACGAACACCCTGCTCATCAAACCGAGTGGTCTGGCCTTTGACGAACTGACGCCGGAGAGCATGGTGCAGACCGACTTGGGGGCCAACGTCCTCGGGGGCCGTTACAAACCTTCGTCGGACACAGCGACGCACGCCTACATCTACCGCCATCTGCCCGAGGTCGGCGGCGTCGTTCACACCCACAGCCGCTACGCGACGGCGTTTGCGGCAGTAGGCCGGGAGATTCCCTGCTTTTTAACGGCGATGGCCGACGAGTTCGGCGGGCCGATTCCGCTGGGCGGGTTTGCTTTGATCGGCGGTGAAGAGATCGGGGAGGAGGTTGTGCGGGTACTGAAAAATCACAAATCTCCGGCGATTATCATGCAGAACCACGGCGTGTTTGCTATCGGTAAAACGCCCAGGGAAGCGGTCAAGGCGGCGGTCATGTGTGAGGACGTGGCGCGCACCGCGTGGTTGGCCCTGCAACTCGGGACGCCGCTACAGCTTACCGAAGACGATATTGCGAAGCTTCATCAGCGTTATACGACGGTTTACGGGCAGTGAACAGCTGCTTGCTACAGCTGGTCGGGGTGCTAAAGATGGTGAGGGTGTGCTAAGCGGTTTGAACAGGGTGCCGACCTGTCAAATCGGCTTGTCCAAAATCAGTTGCCGAACTTACGCATTGGTGCTGCGGAGTACAGCTTATCGCTTGAAACGCGTGCGCCGTCATCTGAGCGTTACAAGTCCCGGTAGGTGTTCGCTATCTGCCGGGCTGCGAGTACCTGGTGATGCGAGTACCGTTTTGCTGACAAAGAAGAGCGTCGAAACTTGACAAACCAGCCAGGTGACTCCTATGATGTGATCGTTCACATCTAGAAGAGGTCGCCCAAAGTAGCGGGGCCACCTGTAGACGATACGCCAGCTCGACATTGACGCAGAGGTGCGCCTCGCTTCATTTCTGCGGACGCTCGTACTACATCTACTCCAAGCCCAGGCGACCTGCCTGTGAGGGGGTGAAAGAAGTAAAAAAGTAGACGACCGGGACAAACAACCTTACGAATATGCGCTGTATGGCGGCTGTTTACGTAAAATCGAGGAGACGAGATGCGCTTAAAGTTATGGCTTGTTGGGGCTTTTTTGGGATCGTTCGGTTTGGCGTTTGCCCAGACCGAAGTCGTTTGGTGGGACTTTTTGTCGGGTGGTGACGGCGTGCGGATGAAGGCGATGATCGACAGCTTTAATCAAAGCCGTCCCGACATCAAGATCACCCCGACGACGCTCGAGTGGGGCGTTCCCTTCTACACCAAAGTGCAGACCTCGGTGGCGACCGGGCAGGGGCCGGACATCATGACGTACCACCTCTCGCGTTATCCGCTGGGGCTCGAGCAGGGCGTCCTCAGCCCCATTACCGATGAAGAACTCGCGAGCGTCGGGCTTTCCAAAAGCGATTACCCGGAAAATCTGGTCGAAGCAGCGACCTTCGACGGTCAGATGTACGGTGTTCCGCTCGATGTTCACTCGATCATCTTGTATTACAACAAAGATATCTTGAGTCAGGCGGGCCTGTTGGGTGATGACGGTTTGCCTACAGGGTTGGACGGTATCGACAACTTCAACGCGGCTCTGGCAAAGATTGCAGAGACGGGCAAGTTGCCGCTGTCGATGTCGAATTCCGCTGATTCGGGAACGGTCTGGCGCGTCTTTTACACGCTGCTCTCGCAGCAGGGCGGTAAGGTTATCGAGAACAACGAGGTTGTATTAGGTGACCCGGCGACGACTGCGCTCAGCGCGATGGACGACTGGGTAGCGCAAGGCTACGCCAGAAAAAATGTAGCTTACGCGGATTCTGTCGCGCTGTTTACGCAAGGCGAGGCGGCCTTTATGATCAACGGTGTTTGGGAAGTGCCGACTATGGTCGACCTGGCCGCTAAAGACCAGCTTTTCGACTGGGGTGCCGTGGCTATTCCTACCCTTTTCGACCAACCTGCGACCTGGGCCGATTCGCACACCTTCGCTATTCCTAGCGGCGATATGAGCCCCGAGAAGCGTGCCGCGGTTTTAGAAGTGATCGCCTGGATGAATAAAAACAGCATTATGTGGGCGGGCGCTGGGCATATTCCTGCATACAAACCCGTGGTCGCTAGCCCTGAATACCAAAAGTTAGAGCCCAACGCGACCTACGCGGTACTCGCCGACACCGCCGTGTTCGATCCCCGCTCGACGATCGCGGGCGTTGCGTCACCCATTTACGACGCAGTGGGTAACTTTTTAGAACCATCCGTCAACGGGCAGCTCCCGGCAGATCAAGCCGTCCAGATGTTTAGCGATGAACTCGAGGCTCAGCTCCGCTAGTCTTACCTTGCTCTACTACCACCGTGGTAGTAGAGCACTTTTATCTTTTGGAGTCAGTATGGTGCAGACGCAAGTACAGACACGGCAGCGATCTCGAAAACGGCGTAACTGGCGGATGTGGCGCGCCGCCTTTTTTCTTGTCGCCCCCTTTACGCTGCTCTATCTCGTTTTGTTTATCTTCCCTACTTTCAGGATGTTTCAACTGTCGTTTATGGACGCGCCGCTTATCGGTGCGGGCGAGTATATCGGGCTCGAGAACTACCGCAATCTCTTGACCGACTCCCGGTTTTGGGCGTCTATTCGCCACACCTTTTACTTCGTCGCGCTGACCGTTATCCCCAATACCGCCCTGGGGCTCGTATTTGCCATCATGGTGGTGCGGCTCAACCGGCTTAAAAGTTTTGTACTGGCCGCTTTTTTTCTGCCGAATATGCTTACGGTAGGGGTGGTCGTGCTCATCTGGCAGTGGCTCCTAAATACCCAGTTCGGTATTTTCAGGGGCCCGCTGACACTCATTGCCGGAGAACCGCTGGCGGTATTTAGCGATCCGAACTGGGCCATGCCGATGGTTGCTTTTATCACCATCTGGTGGACGGTAGGCTTTAACATGCTGCTCTTTATTGCAGGCTTGCAGGGCATCGGTAGAGATTATTACGAAGCCGCCGCGCTCGACGGCGCGACCGGCCTACAAATCTTTTTTTATGTGACCTGGCCGCTGCTCTGGCCGATTACCGGGCTCGTTTTGACCTTGCAACTCATCGCGCAGCTTAAAATTTTCGACCAGGTGTACCTTTTAACCGGCGGCGGCCCCTTCAACTCGACGGTCGTCACCTTGCAGTACATGTACAACGAAGCGTTCCAGGGTTTTGACGGGGGCTACTCCTCGACGATTGCCGTCGCACTGTTTGTCATCATCCTGATCGTGTCGCTTTTTCTTGTTCGGGTTTTGCAAAGTGGGCCAAGGTGAGCCGGGCTGCTAGCGTTCAGGTTGTCGCAGACCCCCCAAGCCGGGTTGGGACGACGCGCCGGGGAAAGCGTCCGAACGTTCCGGGTCTGATCGGCACCTTGTTCACTCTTTTTATGGCGCTGCTGTGGCTGTTCCCGCTTTACTGGGCGGTCGTGACGTCACTCAAAAGAGAAACCGATGTGTTAGCCAACCCACCGTCTTGGTTGCCGCTACCCCTTACGTTCGACGCCTATATCGGGGCGCTGCGGCAGAGCGGGTTGTTGCGGTGGTACTGGAACAGCGTCTTTACCGGTGTCGTGATTACTTTCCTGGTTGTACTTCTCTGCCTGCTCTGCGCCTACGCGATCTCCCAGCTCTCGTTTCCCGGTAAAAATCTGCTCTACTGGACGCTGCTGGCAGGGTTTATGATTCCGGGTCAGGCACTTACAGTCCCGCAATTTATTCTGATGAACGACTTTAGGGCTGTGAACTCTTACGCGGGTATCATCTTGCCGCAACTTATCGCGCCGATCACCATCATCATCTATAAACGGTTTTTCGACGCGGTACCCCGTGAGCTGCGCGAGGCGGCAGTACTCGACGGGGCGAGCGAGGCGCGTATCCTCTTTAGCGTCTACTTGCCGATCAACTTGGGGATTACCTGGGCGCTGGCGATTACGACCTTTATCGCGACCTGGAACGCCTTTTTTTGGCCGTTTATCATCACCACCTCCGAGTCCATGATGACGATTCCGGTTGGCATCACCCAGGTCAACGACGCGTTCGGTGTGCAGTACGCCCGCACGATGGCGGTGGCGGTACTTGCCGGTCTGCCGGTGGTCGTGGCGTATCTGGCGTTTCAAAACCGTATTACCGAGGGCATCATGGCGACGGCCGGACTTAAAGGGTGAGTCGAGCACGGTGTCGATAACAAGCTTGGACAGGGTACTTAGGGTGACGGGTGCGCTTTTCACAGGTTTCGTGGCAGGTCTGGCGGCGGTGATATGAACACCGCGTCCCACTTACGCGCTTTTGGCTTTACCTTGCTGCTGGCCGGCGTTTTACCGGGAGCGTGGGGCTCGAGTCCCGCCCAATCCACCACACGATTTACCGATGTAAGTGGCGCGGCGGGTATCCGCGCAAGTCACCGTGCGATCTGGGACCCCGAAGGGCGCGGCGAGGGCTATCTGGGCGTCGGGCAAGCCTGGGGTGATTACGACAACGACGGCTTCCTAGACCTCTACGTGACGGGTAATCAAGACCTCAACGTGCTTTACCACAATGTTGGCGACGGGACGTTTACGGTCTCGCCCTTTGCTACGCAGGTGAGTTTGCCGGAGGCTACGAGCGGCGGCGCGGTCTGGGCCGATTTTGATAACGACGGCTGGCGCGACCTCTACGTTCTGAACGCCGGGGCCAACATGCTGTTCAAAAATAACGCAGGCGAAGGGTTCACCGACGTAACCGCTCGAGCGGGCGTCGGCGATACCGGTAAGGGCGAGTCGGCGACGTGGGGCGACTACGACGGTGACGGCTTTTTAGACCTTTACGTCGTCAACTGGTCGTGTCTGCCCGAATGCGACCCGGAAAATGTCAGCCTCAGCCGTGACCGGCTTTTTCATAACGGTGGCGACGGTACCTTTACGGACGTAACCGCTTTGCTGGTAGAGGAAAAAACCCTCGGCGCAGGTTTCGCTGCCACGTTCGGCGATTTCGACAACGACGGCGACCCCGATCTGTTCGTCGCCAACGACAAGATGGCGAACCCTATCGGGAACGTGCTGTGGCGCAACGACGGCCCCGGTTGCGGCGGCTGGTGTTTTACCGATGTTTCCGAGGCGGCAGGCGCAAATGCCAAACTTCACAGCATGGGCGTTGCGAGCGGCGACTACGACAACGACGGTGACCTGGACATATACGTTTCGAACATGATGAGTCCGATGCTGCTCTTAAAAAATGAAGGTCTGGGGAATTTTACCGATGTGACGCAAGAAACGGGCGTAGGCGTCAACCCCCCCGGCAACGCGGTCGGTTGGGGGACGGCTTTTTTCGACTTCGACAACGACGGCCTGCTGGATATCTACCTGGCCTCGAGCGGTATGTCTTCCGGGCCGCCCGGTTTTTACGGCGGCAGCGCGCCCAACATGGAAGACTTTTACTACCCTTACACCGACGCACTTTTTCACAACAGCGGTGACGGCACCTTCGCGGACGTAAGCGCGGTTTTACCAAAAGACGACAAACCGACGATGGGCCTCGCTTACGCAGACTATGACAACGACGGTGATGTGGACTTTGTCAAGGGCAACTGGAACGAAGGCTACCAGCTTTTTCAAAACAGCGGAGCAGCGGGTAACAACTGGCTCACAGTGCAGCTCGTCGGCAGCGGGTCGGTCAACCGTGACGCGGTGGGGGCCAGAGTTTACGTTACCGACGCGGGCGGGCAGACGCAGATGCAGGAGGTTGGGTTGGGCTCGAGCCTCGGCGCAGGTCACGACCCCCGGCTTCACTTCGGGCTCGGGCGCTCCCGGATAAAACGTGTAGAGGTCGTCTGGCCGGGTGGCCTCAAGCAGACCTTTAACGAGGTACCGACCAATCAGTTCTGGACGCTGACCTACCAAAACGGCAGCGACGATGTGCGTGTTGCCACGCGCTGGTTCGGTCTGGCAGCGCGGCTCGTTCAGGAAAGCCCCGGTTTTTCGCCGCCGGTCGCCGCGCGCGCATTGGGCTATCTAGGCGTGACGCTTTACGAAGCCGTGCGACCCGGTATGGCGGACTACCGAAGTCTCGCAGGTCAACTCAACGGGCTGACGGCGCTTCCTAAACCCGTTGCGGGAAAAACCTATCACTGGCCGACGGTCGCTAACAGCGCGCTAGCCAGCATGACTCAGTACATGTTCGGGCCGGCATGGGGGGAGAATCGGGGAAAAATTGCAGCGCTCGAGGCCACTCTCAGCAACCGCTTCAAAGCTGAAATCGACCCGGACGTGTTCGCACGCTCCGTCACGCAAGGTCAGCGTGTTGCTGCGGCAATTTACGCCTGGTCGTTGACCGACGGCGGTCATGAGGGCTACGCGCGGAGTGTTACGACCTACAAACCACCGAGCGCGCCGGGCCTGTGGGTCAGCACACCGCCTGAGTTCGCTAGCGCCCTGCAACCGACCTGGGGCGAAAACCGGCCTTTTACCACCGGCGCTAAATGCCCGGTGACGCCGCCCCTGGCCTACTCGGAAGACCCCGCCTCGGCCTTTTACGCCGAGGCGCTCGAGGTCTACAAAACGGTCACCACCCTTTCCCCTGAAAGGCGCACTATCGCCCGTTACTGGGCGGACAACCCTGCTGAAACGTCCACCCCGCCCGGTCACTGGACAGCGATCTTGACACGCCTGCTTAATGAGGGCGGCTACAGTCTGGAGCAGGCCGCCGCAGCCTACGCGAAGCTCGAGGTAGCGCTAGCAGATTCGTTTATCGTTGGCTGGCGCGACAAGTATCAGTACAACGTGGTGCGGCCCGTCTCGTATATTCAAAAAGTCATCGACGCGTCGTGGAACACGCTCGAAGGCACCGACCCGGTAGTCACCCCGCCGTTTCCCGAGTACCCGTCGGGTCATTCGGTGCAGTCGGCGGCGGCGGCAGCCGTACTGACCGAGGTGTTTGGCCCCGTTGCGTTTACCGACCGCGCAAACGACGCGCTGGGATTTGCGCCGCGCACATTCCCGTCTTTTTGGGCCGCCGCTAAGGAGGCCGCCCTCAGCCGACTTTACGGCGGTATCCACTACCGCGCCGCGATTGAGCAGGGACTTGAGCAGGGGCGCTGTATCGGTGAACGGGTTGGTGCGCTGCAGTTCAAGGCGCGCTAGTTCGGCGTGATGCTGACGCTGGGTCGGCGTGTGGCTCGAGGAGATTATGAAGCGCAAATTTGAGTCATCCAACTTGTCCTGTAGGCAGCATTCTTTCAAAGAGAGGCGCGAGTGAATTATCTCAAAGGCGCGTTGAGCTTGTTTGTGACGGCTATGTTGTTGACGTCGCACGTCTCGGCGCAAACCTACACCAACCCGGTCGTCACCCCCGTCGCCGCCGACCCGAGCATCATCCGCGCCCCGGACGGCACTTTTTACCTCTACGCTACCCAGGACGATTGGGCCGACGGGCAAGGCAACCACTACCTGCCGATTTTTAGCTCTAGCAACCTGGTGGACTGGACGTTCGTTGCCGACGCATTTTCAGGGCCGCCCGCCTGGAAAGAAACCGGCGGATTCACCTGGGCTCCCGATATTTCGTTTTACGGGGACACCTATTACCTCTACTACGCCGCGTCGTTGTGGGGCGACCCGAACCCGTGTATCGGTTTGGGCACGTCGGAAACTCCCGCAGGGCCGTTTGAGGACTTGGGGCGCGCCGTGTTTTGTTCCGAAGACATCGGTGTAGAAAACTCTATCGACCCGTTTGTCTGGAATGACGGCGGGGCGCGCACGCTGATTTGGGGGAGTTTTTACGGGATTTACGCGGTCGCGCTTTCTGACGATGGTACGCAGGCCGTAGGGGAGACCACGCAACTTGCCGACGACCGTTTTGAAGCACCCTATATCGTAAAGCGAGATGGTTATTACTACCTTTTCGTCTCGGCGGGTTCGTGTTGTGACGGGGAGAACAGCACTTATACTCTCTACGTCGGGCGTTCGGAAAACCTCACCGGCCCTTATGTAGACGCCCAGGGGCAGAGCTTGCTGAGGGGTGGTGGCGAAATCGTACTGGCAGCGAACGAAACCTGGGTCGGGCCGGGTCACAACTCGGTGATTCAAGACGATGCCGGAACGGACTGGCTGTTTTACCATGCGATTCCGCGCGACAATCCACGCCTGAGCAACGGCGTCAACCGCCGTCCGGCGCTGCTCGAGAAAATGACCTGGCAAGATGGCTGGCCCACCGTCAACGGCGGTGCGGGGCCGAGTACCAACCCGCAACCCGTACCGGTCATTTCTACGCCTTAAACCCTAGCTCAAACTGGAGAAAATCATGTCCAACACCATCAAACTCGATCTGGACCGTACCCTCGGCACACTCGACCGTAACATCTTCGGCGGCTTTGCCGAGCACCTGGGCCGCTGCATTTACGGCGGCATTTATGAACCGGACTCGCCGCACGCCGACGAGAACGGCTTGCGAAAAGATGTGCTGGAAGCGCTTGGGCGGCTGCAAATGTCCAACATGCGTTATCCCGGCGGCAACTTCGTGTCGGGCTACCGCTGGCGCGACGGGGTCGGCCCCAAAGAAGACCGTCCGGCACGGATGGAGCTGGCGTGGTTTGACCTCGAGCCCAACACCTTCGGCACGAACGAATTCATCGACTTTTGCCGTAAACTGGGAACCGAACCGTATCTGGCAGTCAATTGCGGCGACGGCGATATGCGGGAGGCGAGAGACTGGCTCGAGTACTGCAACGGCACGCAAGACACGGCGCTCGTCAAGCTCCGCCGTAAACATGGCTACGACGCCCCTCATGGCGTCAAATACTGGGGCATCGGCAACGAGATCGACGGCCCCTGGCAGATCGGTTTCAAGTCCCCTGAAGCGTACGCCCGCGCCTACACCGAGTACGCCAAAGTCATGAAATGGACCGACCCGAAGGTTAAGCTGTTCGCCTCGGCGGTGTCGGTCTGGGACCGCGACCTCGTCGAGCGGGCGCAACTTCTTTTCGAGGAGGTTGCGGCGGCGGCGAGGTTCAGCGGGGCTGATGCCGGGAGTCTGGTCGATTACATGGCGCTGCACTGGTACGTCGGCAACGATGAGCTGCGCGGCTACCGCAACGACGACTTCGCCTCGTATATGGCAGTGTCCGAAATTATAGAAGACCGTCTGAGCGGTTATGAGGGGCTGATTCGGGCGCTGATACTCGACAACAAGCTTAAAAATCCGGTCTATCTCGCCGTAGACGAGTGGAACGTCTGGTACCGCACCGGCAACGAAGAGAAGTTGGAAGAAGTTTACAACCTCGAGGACGCCCTCATGACCGGCCTGCAACTCAACGCCTTTATCCGGCACGCGGATAGCGTCAAATTCGCCAACATCGCGCAGATCGTCAACGTCATCGCGCCCATCCTGACGCGCCCGGACGGACTGGTGCTGCAAACCATTTTTTACCCGTTCGAGGTCTACAGCCGCACCGCTGGCGATACGGCCCTGGACGTGTTCTGGTCGGGGGACACCTTTTCGACGCCGGAACACGACGCGGTGCGCTTTTTGGACGTGTCGGCGACGCTGGACAGGGAGGCGAAAAAGGTTTCGGTGTTTGTCGTCAACCGGAGTCCGGACAAGGAACTTGAAACGGAAGTGAAGCTCTCCGAGGGGCAGTTCGCCGGTTCCGGGCAAGCGTTTGTCATCAACGGGGCGGACGTGAAAACGACGAATACCTTTGATTCGCCGGACGGGGTAAGGACTCGAGAAGACGCGGTTCAAGCGAGTGGGGCGTCGGCAACCTATACCTTTGAACCGCATTCGGTCACGGTACTCGTCTTCGACCTCGCCTGATGCTCGGGGTTTGGGGAACATGAGCGGTTACAGAACCGTGCTGGGCATTTTGCTGCTGTGCCTTTTAGGGGGCACTTGGGCGCAAGACGCCTCGGTGAAAAGGGCGCTCGACTCGAGCCGTAACATCCATGACCCCGCTATTATCCGTCAGGGTGACACCTACTACCTGTTTGCGACCGGCAACGGGATACCCGTTCACTGTTCAGCAGACCTGCGCGTGTGGGACTTATGTAGCGCGGTCTTTTTTGCCGAACCCGCGTGGCTGGCGGAAGCTGTTCCGGGACTGACCAACCTCTGGGCACCGGACATCTCGTACCGAGGCGGTGTGTACTACCTCTACTACGCGGCCTCGACCTTCGGCAGCAACCGTTCGGTGATCGGTCTGGCGACGAACACCACGCTCGAGCCCGGCAGCCCGAACTACCGCTGGGAAGACCGGGGTCTGGTGATCGAAAGCTACCCCGAAGACCCCTACAACGCCATCGACCCGAACGCCGTGACCGACCGGGAGGGGCGGGTGTGGCTGAGTTTCGGCAGCTACTGGACGGGGATTAAACTTGTAGAACTCGAGCCTACCACCGGCAAACCACTTACGAACGCGCCGCTTTACGACCTCGCCACCCGGCCTGACGCGCCCTACGCCGTCGAAGCACCTTTTATCGTCCGTCACGCGCCGCTACTACTATCTGTTCGTCTCTTACGACCGCTGCTGCGCCGGAAGCGAGAGTACCTACAACGTGCGGGTAGGCCGGGCACAAAAGATTACCGGCCCTTATCTGGACAAAGCCGGCGTACCGATGATGGCGGGCGGTGGAACATTGCTGATTGAAGGTGCCGGGCGCTGGCGCGGCCCCGGACACAACGCGGTGCTACAAGAAAAAACGGGCGATAAAATTCTCTACCATGCCTATGACGCCGAGTTCGCCGGGGTACCGACCTTACGGGTCAAGGCGCTCCTCTGGCGTGCCGACGGGTGGCCGGTAGTCGCGGCTGCGCCTTGAGGGTCGCTATTTGATACCGCTCAGGGGCTACTCAGCTCTTTTCACGGCTCGCCCCGGTCAGCTTGACGCGCCCACAGCTGAAGCCTACAATCGAAGTCTAGAGTATGTGAACGTTCACATCAGTCTGATGTAGCAGGCCTGCTTAAAAAAGCCTACACGGTCAGACCATCACCTTATTAGGAGTCCCTATGCAACAGCTCGCCACCCCCGAAATCTGGTTCGTCTGCGGTTCGCAGCATCTTTACGGCCCCGGCCCCTTGGAGGAGGTTGCCCGCCACGCCCGCGAGGTCGCCGAAACGCTGGACGCGTCGGGTCGGTTGCCGCTCAAACTCGTTTACAAGGCGCTCCTCACGACCCCCGACGAGATTCGGAAGCTCTGCCTGGAAGCCGGCAGCAACCCGGACTGTGCCGGACTCGTGCTGTGGATGCACACCTTTTCCCCCTCGCGGATGTGGATTGGCGGACTGTCGGTTTTGAGTAAACCGTTTTGTCACCTGCACACCCAGTACAACCGCGATTTGCCCTGGAGTGAGATCGACATGGACTTTATGAACCTCAACCAGGCCGCGCACGGCGACCGTGAAGCGGGCTTTATGCACACCCGGATGCGGCTCGGGCGCAAGGTCGTGGTCGGGCACTACACAGACCCCGAAACGCAAGCCCAACTCGGGGCGTGGGTGCGGGTGGCGCACGCCTGGAGTGACCTGCAGGGCGCGAGGTTCGCCCGTTTCGGCGATAACATGCGGCAGGTCGGCGTAACTGAAGGCGATAAGGTCGCCGCTGAAATCCGGTTCGGGTGTTCGGTCAACGGTTACGGCGTCGGTGATTTGGTCGAACGCGTTGACGCCGTAACGGACGCTGATATAGGTACGCTTATTGAGATATACGAAACGAATTACGACGTGGCGGACGGTCTGCACAAAGGTCAAGACCGACATGAATCGCTGCGGTACGGGGCGCGCCTCGAGCTCGGGATGCGGGCGTTTTTAGAAGAGGGCGGCTTCAAGGGGTTTACCACGACCTTTGAAGACCTTCACGGCCTCAAACAGCTGCCGGGGCTGGCGGTGCAGCGGTTGATGGCGGACGGCTACGGCTTCGGCGGCGAAGGCGACTGGAAGACTGCGGTCTTGCTGCGGGCCCTCAAGGTGATAGCAGGAGGCGAGCGCACCTCGTTCATGGAGGATTACACCTATCATCTGCGCCCGTCCGGGTCGCAGGTGTTGGGGTCGCATATGTTGGAGGTCTGCCCCAGCATTGCGGCGGGAAAACCGCGGCTCGAGGTTCACCCTTTGGGTATCGGCGGTAAGGAAGACCCGGTGCGCCTGGTTTTCGACGCGCCGACCGGCCCGGCCATCAACGTGTCTTTAATCGACCTGGGCAACCGCTTCCGGCTGATTGTCAACGAGGTCGAGGCGGTCTCGCATCCGGCGCTGCCCAAGCTGCCGGTGGCAAGGGCCGTGTGGGAATGTAAACCCGACTTCAAGACGGCGCTCGCTGCCTGGATTTACGCGGGCGGCGCGCACCACACCGTTTACAGCTACGTTTTAGAAAGTGAACATATGGAAGACTTTGCCGAAATTGCCGGAGTCGAACTCGTCGTCATCGATGAGCACACCCGACTTCGCAACTTTAGGAACGAACTGCGTCAAAACGACCTCACCTACACCCTCGCGCAAGGGTTGAGGAACTAGGATGGCCCCCAAGCCAGCCTCCAAAACAATGCGCGCCGCCCTGCTACACGGTGTTCGTGATTTACGCGTCGAGACCGCGCCAAAACCCGAACGTGCCGAAGGCGAGGTGCTCTTACGGGTGCGGGCAGTCGGTCTGTGCGGCAGCGATCTGCACCACTACCTCGAGGGGGCCATCGGTTCGACGCGTGCTCTAGAGCCGTTTATCTTGGGTCACGAGTTCGCCGCCGAGGTCGTCGAGGGTGGTGAGCTGGCCCCCGGTACGCTGGTCGCCGTCGATCCGAACCGTTCGTGCGGCCTTTGCGAGTGGTGCCGGGCCGGACATCCCAACCTCTGTCCGAATGTCGAGTTCGCCGGGGTGCCGCCCTACCAGGGGGCGCTGGCGGAATACATCACCGCGCGGCCCGAGGAGCTGGTGCCGTTGCCCGAAGGTTTCGACGCGGCGACGGCGGCGCTTTTGGAGCCGCTCGGCGTCGCCGTTCACGCGCTCGACTTAGCGCGTCTGAGGCCGATGGAATCCGTGGCGGTGCTGGGCGCTGGCCCTATCGGTTTATTGATCATGCAGGTGGCGCGCTGGTGCGGTGCAGGGCAGCTTTTGGTCGTTGACCCGCTGGGGTACCGCCGGGAACTCGCACTCACCTTGGGTGCGGACGCGGTGTTCGGCTCGTGGGAAGAGGTTAAAACCACGACGGACGGGCGCGGCGTCGATGTGGTGATCGAAGCGACGACCTCACCTTTGGGGCCGCAGCACGCAGCGGAAGCGGTACGAATCGGCGGGCGGCTGGTGCTGGTCGGCATCCCGGAGGGCGATCAGTTTACGCTCAACGCCTCGCTGGTGCGGCGTAAAGGCCTCACCATCAAACTCTCGCGCAGGATGGGCCACGTCTATAAACGGGCTATTCAAATGGTGCAGCGCGGTCAGGTCAATCTGGCTCCCCTGATGACGCACACCTTCAGCCTTGCCGGGACGCCTGAGGCGTTCGAGTTGCAAGCGGACTACGGGGACGGTGTGATCAAGAGCGTGGTGTATCCGTTCGGGGACGACTAGTGCCGGGTGGACGCGTCGTCGTCATCGGCGGAACGGGGCATATCGGCTCCTACCTCGTGCCAAGGCTGGTCGAACTCGAGTTTGAAGTCGTCTCGGTCAGTCGGCAGCAGCGTGAGCCGTACCATACGCACGGGGCGTGGCGGCGTGTTCAGCAGGTCGTTATCGACCGCGCGGAAGCGGAGGCAGCCGGGGAGTTCGGGGCGCAGATTGCTGCCTTAAAACCCGACATCGTCATCGACCTGATCTGTTTTGCGCCGGAGAGCAACCGGAGCTTGGTGGAGGCGCTGCGCGGGAAGATTCAGCATTTTCTCCACTGCGGCACCATCTGGGTACACGGTCACAGCAAGGAGGTGCCGACCTCTGAAGCGGCTCCCCGAAACCCGTTCGGTGAATACGGCCTGAACAAAGCGGTGATTGAGCAGGATCTGCTGCGTGAGGCGTGGCAGCACGGTTTTCCGGCAACCGTCTTGCATCCGGGACATATCGTCGGGCCGGGTTGGACGCCGCTGAACCCGGCGGGCAACTTCAATCCTGAAGTGTTCGCCAAACTCGCACGCGGGGACGCGCTGACGCTGCCCAACTTCGGCCTCGAGACCGTTCATCACGTCCACGCCGACGACGTGGCGCAGGGGTTTGAAAAGGCCGTCACACACTGGAGCCGCGCCGTAGGGGAGAACTTTCACCTCGTTTCACCGGCAGCTGTGACGCTGCGCGGTTACGCCGAAGCGGTCGCGGGCTGGTTCGCTCACGACGCCGAGCTGACGTTTTTACCTTTTGAAAGGTGGCGCGAAGGGGTTGCCGAAGAGGACGCTCAGGCGACCTGGGAGCACATCGCCCGCAGTCCGAACTGCAGCATCGTCAAAGCGCAGCAGGCACTAGATTACTGCCCCAGGTACAGTTCGCTGCAAGCGGTGCGTGAGTCGCTCACGTCGCTGCTCGCGCGCGGTCTCGTGTGCTAGGCACTGGATACGTCGCGCGGAGCCGGGCTATTCGGTATTGGGTAATGGCTCAATCATGAATGATAGCCCTACGTTCAAGGTTGTAACGGTGTAAAAAGAGGTGCAGACAAATGAGATGCATCTCGTCGGACTTAGAGAAAGATAGAGTCTTGCGGACAAACCGAGCAAGCCGCTGCCTAACAGTGTTGTTGAACCGCTCGATGTGAGCTGTTAGACCAGAATCTTTGCCAACTGCTTGGTGGTGTTCATCAGGAATGACGGTTTGATAGGCTTCCCAGAAGTCAGTAAAGCAGATGCCTTGCTTGAAGACAGTAGGAACAGCTTGCCAAAGATAACGACAGGTGGCAACGCCTCTACCGCCGACCACGCAAGCTACGACTTGTCGCGTACGCTTGCACAGGGCTAGCCAAATCCAACGTTTATTGGCTTTGCAGCGTACAAACGACCACATTTCGTCTAGTTCCAAGCAGACCGTCTTCGGCTCATTGGGTTCGACCAGCGTATCTTTAAGCGGCGGAAGCGTCTTGGCTTTTTTTAAGCCATTTGGTCACCGTGTTACGTGACACACCGAAGGTACGCGACAAACCACGCAGACTCGAGCGCTCTTCGTAAGCTCTGAGTATCTCTTCCTTACGCGCCTCGCTATAGCCGAAGTCTGGGTTCTCTCTACTCGCCTTACCGCACGCTCGGCACTGATACTTCTGCTTGCCATTAGGCGCTTTGCCATTCTTGACGAGCTGTTCGCTCCCACAGTGATAACATTCGATGCTGACCATCCCTTAACTTATCAGTTTGGTTTGAACCATTACCCGGTATTGATATGCAGCTTGCTGTAGAGTTTGCGAAACGCGTAAGGCGTCAGCCCCTCAGCTCGTTTGAATACCCGCCGGAAGTAGCCGACGTCGCTAAAGCCGCACGCTAGAGCGACTACCTCGACGCTCTGGGCACTTTCTAGAAGAAGTTTGCGGGCGTGTTTGAGGCGGCGCTGATGCACCGCTTCGGTGAGCGTGAGACCATAAAGCTGACGAAATACGCGCCCGAGATAGTCGGGGTTGCAGTGAAGCTGCCGGGCCAAGCGCGAGGTGCTCAGAGGCTTGTGAAACTGAGTGCGAATCAGGGTGTCGGCGCGTCCGGCGAGCATCGCTGCTGCACTTTCCGACGCGACCTGCGACATATACGGCCCCACCACCTCAAAGAGCATCAATATGACGAGCAAGTTGGCTGCGGGCGAGCGTACTGCAACGGTTTCCTGGTCGTCCAAAAAATGGCGAAAGAGGTTCGTCAGGTGATCGGGGCGGCTGACCCGGGTGTGCTGCGGTATCTGCAGCGCTGCGGGTGTTTGCGGCAGCTCTTGTAGGTTTAGATAAAAGTGCAGCCAGTAAAACGACAGATTTGCCGGATAATCCCCGAGCCCTCCGTGCGGGCGGCCCGGCCAGAGGAGAAGTGTTTCACCTGCGTTCACGGAGAAGTGTCGGCCTGCTTCTTGCAGCCCCAACACCCCGCTGCTGACAAAAATCAGCTCGAACGACTCGAGTACCCGGTTGGGGTGCTGACCTTCACCCCGCGAGATAAACAAGCCGCCGTTGCTGACCTCGAGGGGGAGTGATAGGGAGAGCTGAAGCGCCCCGTTCGCTGTGGACAGCTGAGTTGCCATTTAGTCGGAATCATACCACTTTTCTACATAGTTCGCATCTTGTAAATCCTTCATTGACTCGGCATAATAGACGGCAGTTAAACAATACCGTAATAACTTCGTCGTCTCTGGTTGAGAGCTATGCGTCATAGGTCGTTTTATGCCTGTGGCTGGCATTATTTGCGACGAGGACAGGGAGGTAGCCAAAAAGACGGAATTGTTTCCTTAAGACGGAATTGTTTCCTTGTTTACATTCTACCGTTCAAAGAAAGGACAGTTATGACAGATGACCGGCTACACGAACGTTGCAAGAAGGCCATTTCAGGCCGTGTCATTCAGGTTCTTTGTACTGCGCTGGTTTTGGCGAGTGGCCTGGGTACGGCGGGTGCCCAAGCGACCTGTGACCAAGACTTGACCTTTACCTTTTGGGGCTCACCGCAAGAAAAGCGCGCCGTCGAGGACATGATCGCGTCATTTAACGCGGCCAACCCGGGTATCCGGGTACGTGGGCAGCACATTCCGACCGACTACGGGATCAAGCTCAACACCATGATCGCCGGGGGGACACCGCCGGACGCCGGCTACCTGGGCGCGGATATGGCCCTACCCTGGGCCGAAGAGGGGCTACTGCTCGATCTTACCCCCTACTTCGAACAGGACCCGGCGGCGTCGGAGCGCTTTCCCAACACCTTTTATAAACTGGACGGCAAAATCTACGGTAGCTGGACCGTCGCCGAGACGATGCTCATGTACTACAACAAAGACGCGTTCGACCAGGCCGGGCTCGAGTATCCGCCCGCTACTGCCGAAGCCGCCTGGACCTGGGATGAGTTCGTGACGGTCGCCAAAAAGCTGACCAGGGACCGCAACGGCAACGACGCCACCAGCCCCGACTTCGATCCCAGCAATATCCAGACCTACGGCGTCTCGTTTCCCACCTGGTGGGCCGTGTACCTGCCCCTCATCGCCAGCAACGGCGGCAGCTTCGCCAACAAAGAGGGGACGCAACTGCTCCTCAACCGACCCGAGGCGGTCGAGGTGCTGCAAAGGATGCAGGACCTTATCTACGTCGACCGCGTGGCGCCTACCCCGACGCAGAGCGCGGCACTGCCCGCAGCCGCCGAGGTGATGATGCAGACGGGCAAGGTCGCCATGACCTTCGAGGGGCAGTGGAAGGTGCTCGACTACAGCCAGCTCCCCGGCCTCAACTGGAGCATGGGCGTCCTGCCCTACTTCAAGAAGCCCACCACCCTGCTCGTGTCGGCGGGCACTGTGGCCTTTGCAGATACGCCCTGCCCGGACGCCGTCTGGGCGTTTTACAAGTTCCACAACGATCCGGCCAACGTCGACCTGTTCAAAAAAGGCTTATGGATGCCCTTGCAGCTCAAGTACTACACCAACCCCACCAAGCAGGCCGAGTGGCTCGAAGGCGAACCTGGGGTCTACCCGCCGGAGGCGAAGACCGTGCTCGGCGCGTACGTCCTCAATAACGCGACGGTGCGCCCGCCTGACACCTACCTCAAAAACGCCACACAGCTCTTTAGCGAGGTCATCGACCCGACCTTCGACAAACTCTGGAACAACCAGGGTACGGCCCAAGAAGTCATGGACGAGGTGGTCGAGAAAGCTTCGCCCGTGCTCGCGGGACGCTGGTAACAACTTAGCTTGGGGCTGCGCGCGAAACGTGGCCCCTTTAAGGAGGTGATATGGCGACAACGAACCGACCCTTGGCAAGGAACGTGAGTAAACCGAGACGCTTGGGCATGTCGCGGCAACGACGTAACGAAGCCTTGTGGGGCATTTTGTGTGTAGCACCTGCTGTTCTAGGTTTTTTAATTTGGCAACTCGGCCCAATTGTCGCAAGCTTGCTGATCGCCTTTACCGACTGGAATATTGCGGGGAGTCCCAACTGGATCGGCATAGGGAACTTCCAGCAGATGTTTACCCAGGACGCGCTCTTTTGGAAGTCGCTCCGAGTCACAGCGATCTATACGCTAGGCAGCGTGCCGCTAAGTATCGTGTTCGCCTTTTTTCTGGCGGTACTGCTCAACCAAAAGATTAAGGGCTTACCTATTTTCCGCACTATTTTTTACCTCCCGGCGATTGTCCCGGTGATTGCCAGCAGCATCCTCTGGCTCTGGCTTTTTAACCCCGACTTCGGCCTCTTAAACGCCGCCGCCGACCTTTTACGTCTGCCCCGGTCGCAGTGGATTTACGGTGAAGGCTCGGTCATCCCCTCCCTGATATTAATGAGCTTGTGGGCCGTCGGCCCGATGATGATCATCTTTTTGGCGGGTCTTCAGGGCGTTCCCCGTCAGCTCTATGAAGCGGTCGATGTCGACGGTGGCAACGCCCTGCATAAACTCTGGCACATCACCGTGCCGATGGTAACGCCGACGATTTTATTCAACCTGGTGTTGTCGATTATCGGCACTATGCAGACCTTTACCCAGGCGTACATCATGACGCAAGGCGGGCCGAACAACGCGTCTTTGTTCTACGTCTTGTACCTCTACCGCAAGGCGTTTCAAGAGTCCGATATGGGCTACGCCTCGGCGCTCGCGTGGGTACTCTTTATCATTATCGCGGTTTTGAGTTTTTTCGTACTCCGCACCTCGAACCGCTGGGTCTATTACGAAGGGAGTAGTTGATGGCACTCGGTCAGACTACGACGCCTAGTCGGTCGTCGGCGCGTCGTCCCCGGAGCGGGCGGGTGCTGGGCAAATTGGTCGTCTACTTGCTCTGCTTCTTAGGTAGTGCCCTGATGCTCTTTCCGCTTGCTTGGCTGGTACGAAGTTCGGTCATGGGGCTAGGGCAAATCTTTACTTTTCCACCCGAATGGATTCCCGATCCTTGGCAGTGGCAGAACTACCCCGAAGCACTCACCACCATCCCGTTTTTTCTCTACTTCCGCAACACTTTAACCATTCTGATACCTGCCGTGGTCGGGACAGTCCTCACCTCGGCGCTGGCCGCTTACGGTTTTTCCCGGCTCCGTTGGCCAGGGCGTGATCTAGTCTTTAACTTCCTCCTCACTACCCTGATGTTGCCCTACGCCGTGACACTCATCCCCACCTTTCTATTATGGGCCAAGCTCGACCTGATCAACACCTTTTGGCCGCTGATCGTCCCGCACTGGTTCGGCGGCGGTATCTTCTCCATCTTCCTCTTACGCCAGTTTTTTCGCACCATTCCCAAAGAACTCGATGAGGCGGCGCTTATCGACGGAGCGAACCCTTTACAGATCCTCTGGAACATCATCGTGCCGCTTTCGCGTCCGGCGCTGATTGCTGTAGCTATCTTCGGCGCTCTAGCGTCGTGGAACGACTTTCTGGGGCCTCTCATCTATCTCAATGATTCGCGTTACTTTACCCTAGCGCTGGGTCTAGCCGAGTTCACCGGGCTCTACAGTTCGCAGTGGCACCTGCTGATGGCTGCTTCGACCGTCGTTATCGTGCCCGTCGTCGTGCTTTTCTTCTTTGCTCAACGCTACTTTATCGAGGGTATCGCGCTGACGGGCAGTAAAGGTTAGCTATGCTTACACCTACTACCCATCGTCATTCACTGACATTCTCGTTTCAATATAAGGACAATGATGACTCAAACGCGAACTTCGACCTTACCTTCCAAAACTTCTGCGCCCATCGTAAACACGACCTCGAGCCCCTACGCCAAACTCCGCCCCATCCCGCTGGACAGCGTCACCCTGACCGACACCTTTTGGGCACCGCGCCGCCGCACGAACCGTGACGTAACCTTGCCGACGCAGTTTCAGCACCTCGAGGAAACCGACCGGCTGAACAACTTCCGGCGTGTTTCGGGAAGGTCGGACACCCCCTTCGTCGGGATTTACTTCAACGACTCGGACGTGTACAAGTGGCTCGAGGCCGCTGCCTGGACGCTCGCCGAGGGGCCGAACCCGGAACTGAGGGCGATGGTCGATACGGCAATCTCCGAAGTCGCGGCGGCCCAGCGTGAGGACGGCTATCTCAACACTTACTTTGCGTTGGAGCGCGAAGGTGAACGCTGGACGAACTTCGACTTGCATGAAATGTACTGTGCCGGACACCTTTTTCAGGCGGCAGTCGCCCACTACCGCGCGACGGGGGAGAGGTCGCTGCTAGAGGTGGCGACCCGTTTCGCCGACCACATCTGTGACACGTTCGGGCCACAGGCCGAGGGCAAACGCGAAGCCGTAGACGGTCACGAAGAGGTCGAGCTGGGTTTGGTCGAACTGTACCGGGCGACGGATGAAAGGCGGTATCTCGCGCAGGCTCAGTACTTTGTCGAGGCTCGCGGACGCGGCTTGCTAGGGAAACCTTACGGCATCTGGTCGCCCGAGTACGCACAAGACCACACCCCCGTTCGGGAGCTGGACGCGGTGGTCGGGCACGCGGTGCGGGCACTCTACTACACGGCTGGAATCACCGATGTGTACGCCGAAACCGGCGACGAAGGGTATCTCACAGCTTTAGAACGTCAGTGGGAGAACATGACTATGCGGCGCATGTACGTCTCCGGTGGTCTCGGTTCGCGCTACGAGGGTGAGGCGTTCGGCAAAGACTTTGAGCTGCCAAATGAGCGCGCCTATACCGAGACCTGCGCGGCGATTGCCAGCGTGATGTGGAACTGGCGGATGTTGGCGCTTGGCGGCGACGCGCGTTACGCCGATCTGCTCGAGTGGACGCTCTATAACGCGGTGTTGCCGGGACTTTCACTTGACGGTCAGGAGTACTTTTATCAAAATCCGTTAGCCGACGACGGGACGCACCGCCGTCAGGCGTGGTTTGGCTGTGCGTGTTGTCCGCCGAATGTGGCGCGGCTCTTAGCCTCGTTGCCGGGGTACTTTTACAGCACGCAAGACGACGCGCTCTGGGTTCACCTTTACGCCGAGGGGAGCCTCGCGGCAACTCTAGAAAATGGTCAAAGGGTCGGGCTCAAAGAAACGACCCGTTACCCGTGGGACGGCGACGTTGCGCTGACCGTTCAAGCTGAGGGCACCTTTACGTTAAAGCTTCGCGTCCCCGCCTGGGCTGAAGGGGCAACCATCACCGTAAATGGTAAAGCGGTAGACGTTTCGGCGGGCAGTTACGCGAGCTTAAGCCGTGAGTGGCAGGCGGGCGATACCGTCCGGCTGTCGTTGCCGCTGCCGGTACGCTACTTGGAGGCGCACCCCTATGTGTTTGAAGCGGCTGGAAGGGTTGCCTTGGCGCGCGGGCCGCTGCTCTACTGCGCTGAAGGGCTCGACCACGATGTCGATGTAAGAGACTTGTTGGTGCCGGACAAACCGGAGCAGCTTAAAGTCGTGCCGTCGGCTGAACTCGGCGGGGTCGTTTTGCTGCAAGCTGAAGCTACCGCTCAAACACCCGGAACAGACTATCTGTACCGTTCGGTGGAGGCTCGAGCCCCTATGCAAACTGCACCCACGACGCTCACCGCTGTTCCGTACTACGGCTGGGCGAACCGCGCGGCGAGTCCCATGCAGGTCTGGTTGCGGCGGCCCGGTTAGAACGGCCGTACACCTCGTTTTGAGCGTTTCAAGGAGAGCTAAGGATGAACCTGCTCTCCTTGACTTTTAGCTTTGACTTTTAGCTGTACACAAGCCTCACGCTTCTTTCTTGCCCCCGACTTCCTACTGCCTGCTTCGCCGCGGTAACTTGGCGCAAAGACCCTAAGCGAAAACAGGCTTCACCCCGCCGAGGCTTGACAAAACCGCGAGTCTTTGTTAACGTTAACAAGAAGTAACAAAACTTTAGGAGATGAATATGAAAGCACTACGGTTAGCCCTTACGGGTACGGTTTTAGGTCTTTTGACCCTTCCCGGCCTTGCGTTCGCGCAGGACAAAGGAACCGTCGGTATCTCGATGCCGACGAAATCTTCAGCCCGCTGGATTGCCGACGGCAACAACATGGTCGCGCAGTTTGAGGCCGCAGGCTACGACACCGACTTGCAGTACGCCGACGACAATATCCCCAATCAGCTTGCTCAGATTGAAAACATGGTCGTCAAAGGGGTCGACGCGCTGGTCATCGCCGCCATCGACGGTACCACGCTCTCCGACGTGCTCTTTCAGGCCGCCGATCAGGGTATCCCGGTGATCGCCTACGACCGCCTCATCCGCGATTCTGAAAACGTCGATTACTACGCCACTTTCGACAACTTTCAGGTCGGCGTGTTGCAAGGCTCGTACATCCGTGACGCGCTCGACTTGGACAACACCGAGGGCCCCTACGACATCGAACTCTTCGGCGGCTCACCCGACGACAACAACGCCTACTTTTTTTACGACGGCGCGATGTCGGTGTTGCAGCCTTATATCGACTCGGGCAAGCTGGTCGTTCAGAGCGGTCAGACCGGTATGGACAAGGTCTCGACGCTGCGCTGGAGCGGTTCGGCGGCGCAGGCGCGGATGGATAACCTCCTGAGCGCATACTACTCGGACGCGCAGGTCGACGCGGTGCTTTCGCCCTACGACGGGCTTAGCATCGGCATCATCTCGTCGTTAAAAGGTGTCGGCTACGGGAGCGGCAACCTGCCGATGCCGGTCATTACCGGGCAAGACGCCGAAATTCCTTCGGTCAAGTCGATCGTCGCCGGAGAGCAGACCTCGACGATTTTCAAAGACACCCGTGAACTCGCCGGGATTACCGTCGAGATGGTAGACGCCCTTTTGTCCGGCGGGGAAGTGCCCGTCAACGACACCGAAACCTATGACAACGGCGTCAAGGTCGTCCCTTCGTACCTGCTTTCGCCGGTTTTGGTCGACAAGGACAACTATCAGGAAGTCTTGATCGACAGCGGCTACTACACCGAGGCCGAGCTTCAGTAACCCGTTTTACGCGTATCCCTTTGCAAGCGTATGTACGCAGCTCGTGTGCATACGCTTTTTTGAGAAGCGAGAGCAAATGGCAGCTATTTTAGAAATGCGGAACATCACCAAGACGTTTCCGGGCGTCAAGGCGCTGAGCGACGTGAGCTTCAGCGTCCGGGAGGGCGAAATCCACGCGCTCGTCGGCGAGAACGGGGCGGGCAAATCGACCCTGATGAAGGTGCTTTCGGGTGTCTACCCCCACGGCAGCTATGAGGGTGAAATCGTCTATCAGGGTAAGCCGTGCCGCTTTCGCGGTACCGGCGACAGCGAAAAGCTCGGGATTATCATCATCCACCAGGAGCTGGCGCTGATTCCGCTGTTGTCGATCTCCGAAAATATTTTTTTGGGCAATGAGCGCGCCAAGTTCGGCGTCATCAACTGGTCAGAAGCGACGCTCAAAACGCGGGAACTGCTCGCCAAGGTCGGGCTCCACGAAGCGCCGGACACGCTCATCGCCGACATCGGCGTCGGTAAACAGCAACTCGTCGAAATCGCCAAGGCGCTCGCCAAAGAGGTGAAGCTCTTAATTCTAGACGAGCCGACTGCCAGCCTGAGCGAAAGCGATTCTCAGGCACTGCTCGAGCTTTTGCTCGAGTTCAAGTCTCAGGGCATCACTTCAATTTTAATCTCGCACAAGCTCAACGAAATCTCCAAAGTTGCCGATTCGGTGACGATTTTACGCGACGGGCAGACCATCGAAACGCTCGATACGCACGCAGGCGCGGTCAGTGAGGCGCAGATTATCCGGGGCATGGTGGGCCGCGAACTCACGAGCCGCTACCCCGAACGCGACGCGCACATCGGTGAGACGATTTTCGAGGTCAAAAACTGGAACGTCTTTCACCCGCTGCAGAGCGAGCGTCAGATAATTCACAACGTCAACCTGCACGTTCGGGCCGGGGAGATCGTCGGCATCGCCGGGTTGATGGGTTCCGGGCGTACCGAGCTGGCGATGAGCCTTTTTGGTCGCTCGTATGGGCAGCGCATCAGCGGTCGGGTATTCTTGCACGGTCAAGAAATCGACGTGAGCACGGTGGGTCGGGCAATTCGGAGCGGTCTCGCCTACGTCACCGAAGACCGTAAAGGGTACGGTCTGGTGCTGGGGCAGGACATCAAGCACAACATTACGCTGGCTAATTTAGGGACTGTCACACACGGCTTGGTGATCGACGAACCCGAAGAATTCGCCGTCGCCGAGCGCTACCGTAAACGGCTCAATATCCGCTGCTCGAGCGTCTCGCAAGAAACCCTCAACCTCTCGGGCGGCAATCAGCAAAAGGTCGTTTTAAGCAAGTGGCTTTTTGCCGACCCCGCCGTACTCATTCTGGACGAACCGACGCGCGGCGTCGACGTCGGCGCGAAGTTTGAAATCTACACCATCATTAGTCAGCTCGCCGCCGAAGGGAAGGGCGTCATTTTGATTTCATCGGAACTCCCGGAAATTCTGGGGATGAGCGACCGTATTTACGTGATGAACGAAGGGCAGCTCGTCGGCGAGATGCTCCGCAAGGACGCGTCCCAGGAGGGCATTATGCGTGAAATTGTGAGGCTCGAGGAGGTCGGTGCAGCATGAGCAGCGTAACGGTCACGAAACAAAGCCCAACCCAGGGCGTCGGTGAACTCCTGCGCCGCAACGTGCGGCAGTACGGGATGCTGGTCGCACTCTTGGCGATCATGCTGTTTTTTCAGGTACGCACAGGCGGCGTACTGCTCAAACCGCTCAACGTCACCAATTTGCTCCTCCAAAACTCGTACATCGTCATCATGGCCATCGGGATGCTTTTAGTCATCGTCGCAGGGCATATCGACCTCTCGGTCGGCTCGATTGTCGGCTTCGTCGGGGGCCTTGCAGCCACCCTGATGGTCAATTACCAGGTCAACTGGGTGTTGACGATAATCATCTGCCTGATTGTCGGGACGCTTGTCGGCGCGGCGCAGGGCTACTGGGTGGCGTTTCTAGGAATTCCTTCGTTTATCGTCACATTAGCAGGGATGCTGGTCTTTCGGGGCTTGAGTCTGGCGCTTTTGCAAGGGCAGTCCGTCGGGCCGTTTCCGGCAGCCTTCCAGAAACTCAGCTCGGGCTTTATCCCCGACTTTTTCGCAGGCGCAGAGCTGCACTTTACCTCGCTCCTCCTGGGCGCGCTCGTCTCGCTCGCGCTGGTGGTGATGAGCGTCCGGCAACGCCGGGGACAGCTGCGTTACGGCCTCAGCACTGAACCGCTCGCCTTCTTTGTCCTGAAAAATGCGCTCGTTGTGGCGGCGCTGATGTATCTGTGCTACCTGCTGGCGTCGTACCGGGGACTGCCGAACGTGCTGATCATCATGTTCGTGCTGATTTTGCTCTATTCGTTCGTGACGACCCAGACGACGATTGGACGGCGGATTTACGCGCTCGGCGGCAACGTCAAGGCGGCAAAACTCTCCGGCGTCAAAACCCAGCGTCTGACGTTCTTTACCTTTATGAACATGGGCTTTTTAGCGGCGCTGGCAGGGCTTGTGTTCGCCGCACGCCTCAACACGGCGACGCCGGGGGCTGGAACCTCATTCGAGCTCGACGTGATCGCCGCGGCGTTTATCGGCGGGGCGTCGGCAGCGGGCGGCGTCGGGACGGTGATCGGCGCGGTGATCGGCGCGTTTGTCATGGGCGTGATGAACAACGGGATGTCGATTCTAGGTGTGGGAATCGACTGGCAGCAGGTCATCAAAGGACTCGTGCTGCTACTCGCGGTGTTTTTCGACGTCTACAACAAGAATAAAGGCGTGTCGTAAGCTGAGGGAGGAGGGGGTTGGTGACGCGAACACTCCGGGCGACCAAAACCAAAGCTGTAACCCTGAACGACGTGGCTGAGGCCAGCGGGGTGTCGCATCAGACGGTCTCGAGGGTTATCAACGGGAGCCCGCAGGTTGCCGAACGTACCCGGGCCAGGGTTCTCTCGGTGATCGCTGAACTCGGCTATCGCCCGAATACGGCGGCGCGTCAGCTCGTTACCGGCACTTCAACAACAGTCGGGATTATCAGCTTCGGGACGCACTACTACGGCCCGGCGCAGATGGTTCGGGAGCTCGAGCGGGCGCTTAAAGACCGGGGCTACGGGTTTGCCCTGGCCTCGATCGACAGCCTCGAGCTGCGCGAGATTGAAAGCGCGCTGCGTGAGCTCGAGCGTCACCGGGTCGCCGGGCTGATCCTCGTCACACCGCTTCTAGAGGTGCAACTTAGAGACATTCAAAGTTTGTGCAACAACCTGCCGTTCGTCATGATCGACGCGCCTAGAGGGGCTAAGTTGCCTTCGGTCTTGTTCGACCAGGCTTACGGGAGCGAGCTGGCGACAGCGCACCTGCTGGGTTTGGGCCACCGTGACATCTGTGAAATCTCCGGGCCGCTCTCGTGGTCGGGGGCACTCGAGCGTCACCGGGCGTGGCTTATTACGCTTGAACGTGCGGGCGTTATACCGGGCCGGAGCGTCGAAGGCGACTGGACGGCTGCGGGGGGCTACCGGGCGGCGCAGGAACTCCTCGCGGCTAACGAACCTTTTACGGCGCTCGTCGTCGGCAACGACCAGATGGCGCTCGGGGCGCTCGCGGCCTTGCGCGAGGCCGATGTGCGCGTTCCGGAAGACGTTTCAGTGGTCGGTTTCGACGACGTTCCCGAGGCGCGTTTTTACAACCCGCCCTTAAGCACCGTGCGGCAAGACTTCGAGCTGTTGGGGCAGCAGAGCGCGGCGGCTATTTTAGACTTTATCGAAACGCCGGAGCGGACGCCGGCGCAGTTTTTGCTGCAGCCTGAGCTGGTGGTGCGCCCCAGTACCGCGCCCGTCCGGGATGACTGAGGTTCAGGCTGGTCGGAAGCTCGAGACGCCAGAAGCCTTGACCTAAAGAGCGTTTTACGGCAAGAAGGTTGATTCAAGCGATCTGTAACGGCGTACCGGGAAAAGACGCTAAACGTCTAACGGTACGAGAAAGGAACCCGGTGAGTGAGCACCCAAACCCGCAGTTGGAGCGGCGAGCGTGGCAGAGTCTGGACGGGCCGTGGCAGTTTTCGTTTAGTGAAGGTGACCGCCCGCAAGCGGTCGCCTGGACGCACGAGATCACTGTCCCGTTTCCCCCCGAGTCCAAACTCTCGGGTATCTACGATGAGGGGTTTCACCCGTGCGTCTGGTACCGCCGCACGTTTACGGTACCGTCCGACTGGCAGGGGCAGCGCCTGAGGCTGCATTTCGGCGCGGTCGATTACCGCGCGCAGGTGTGGGTCAACGGTCACCTCGTCGCCACACACGAAGGGGGCCACACGCCCTTTTGGGCCGACGTGACGCACGTGCTTTCAGGCGGCGACGAAGAGGTCGGGGAAGGGATCGGGGGAGAAATTGTGGTGCGCGCCGAAGACGATCCGCACGACCTCGGCAAACCGCGTGGTAAACAGGACTGGCTGCGCGAGCCGCACGGCATCTGGTATCCGCGCACGACCGGCATCTGGCAAACGGTCTGGCTCGAGCCCGTCCCCGACGTTCACTTAAGCGAACTGCGGCTGACGCCCGACGCGGCGTCTTTTGGGATTATCCTCGAGGCGCAAGTCGCAGGCGAAAACGCCGGGTTGAGCCTCGAGGTCGTATTGCGTTTGGGGGACGAAGTACTGGTTCAGGATACGTTCGGCGTAACAGCTGGACACGTCAAGCGCACCCTGCATCTACCCGACCCCGGCATCGACGACGCCCGCGCCCGCTTCGTCTGGAGTCCCGAAAGACCGACGCTCTTAGACCTGACGCTAAAACTCAAGCGCCAAGATGAGGTACTCGATGAGGTCACGAGTTACACGGCGCTGCGTTCGGTCGGCACACGCGGCGGGAGCTTTTTTCTCAACGAGCGCCCGTATTTTTTACGGCTGGCGCTCGACCAGGGGTACTGGGACGACGCTTTATTGGCGGCCCCGAGCGACGACGCGCTCCGCAAAGATGTAGAACTCGCCAAGGCGATGGGCTTTAACGGGGTGCGCAAACACCAGAAGCTCGAGCACCCGCGTTACCTCTACTGGGCCGACCGTTTGGGCCTGCTCGTCTGGACGGAACTGCCGAGCGCCTACGCGTTTACGCCCGGCGCTGCCGAACGCCTGACCAGGGAGTGGTTAGCGGCCTTAAAACGCGATTACAACCATCCGTGTGTGGTGGCGTGGGTCGCCTTTAACGAGTCGTGGGGCGTGCCGGACTTGCCGCTTTCAGCGCCTCAACGCAACCTCGTCGCGGCGCTTTATCACCTCGCCAAAGCGTTCGACGACACCCGCCCGGTCGTCGGCAACGACGGCTGGGAGCATGTCGCGTCCGACCTCTTGACCGTTCACGACTACAGCAGCGACCCTGAAGTGTTGCGTGCGCGTTACGGCACCGTCAAAGAAACCGACCTGAGCGTCCGTCCGGCAGGGCGTGACCTGGTATTGGGCGGCGTGGCGCTGGGCGACGTTCCCGTCATCTTGTCCGAGTTCGGCGGGGTGCGCTACGCCCGTGACGGCGAAGGTTGGGGTTACGATCAGGTTGAGAGCAGCGACGCGCTTCTGGAAAAATACCGGGCACTGATTGAAGCGGCCTCGAGCCCCGGTCTGGCCGGTTTTTGCTATACCCAGTTCGCCGATACCTTTCAAGAGCAAAACGGTCTGCTGTTTAGCGACCGCACACCCAAAGTTGCGCTCGCTGACTTTTTCGAGGCGACGGCGCAGCGGAAAAGGGGCTGAACCGGCAGATATTCGGCTGAACCTGCGGCTTTAGTGCAGCTACGCCGGTCGACACCGCGCCACGTCTTTAACCGCCGTCTAAAACATGTTCTTTTAGCACTTGCAACGATTATAGACTCACATAGCCACAACGGTTGAAGCAGTGCTGAACCCCTCGGGGCGAGACGGTGGCCTCAGCAGTGGCGTCGCTGAGGTCTACAACCTGAGTTGCTGCAGCTCTGCTTAGAAACTGTCTGAGAAGAACCCATCTGCCAAGCGTTTGGTAAAGATGGGTATATGAAAACACAATTTTATCCAAGCGAATCAACCGATGAGTAGTGGCAGTATATCAAGGCGTTTGTACCCGCAGCAAAAGCAGACGGACGACCCGGAGGGTGTTTGAGAAATCCCCCTACTTATGGAAGAGTAGGGGTGAATGTTACAGCGAAAGCAGTATACAACAGACCCTAAAGAAGCAGAATGGAGCATACTCGAGCCTTATTTGCTGCGGCTGATGCCAGCGCAACCGCAGGGGCGGAAGACGAGCTGTAAGCTCAGGGTGCTGGTCAACGCGGTGCGTTATGTACTGCGAAACGGCTGTACCTGGCGAGACCTACCGGGTGACTTTCCCCCCACAGGTTAGGGTCGCTAGACCCTTCGGCTAGAGCCGATGACCTAGGCAGAGCGTGTGCTATCACTTTGCAAAATGGCGAACAGCAGGGGTGTGGCGCAAACTCAATAAAGATAAGGTCACCTTCCCTGCTTGAAGTTCTGCCAGCGCCTTGAAACATAGACAGCGCCTTGTTTATCTATGTTTCAGTGCCTGCGCTAAATCCGCAATCAAATCGTCCGGATGCTCGAGCCCCACCGACACCCGTAAAAGTCCTCTAGGCGTCGTACTCTCCGGACCTTCGATGCTGGCGCGGTGTTCAAGCAGGCTTTCGACGCCGCCCAAACTCGTCCCACGGGTAAAGAGCTGAACGTTCGCGGCAACCTGCGTCGCCGCCTTTTCCCCGCCGACAACTTCAAACGAGAGCATCCCGCCGAAACTTTCCATCTGCCGCGCTGCCACGTCATGGTTTGGGTGAGACGCGAGTCCCGGATAATACACCCGCTCAACCTGCGGCTGAGCAGCTAAAAACGCGGCGACTTTACCGGCATTTTCCGTGTGCGCCCGCATTCGGTACGGCAGCGTGCGGAGGCTCCGGAGGACGAGCCAGCAGTCGAACGGGGACGGAACCGCGCCCTCGAGGTTTTGCACTGTCCGAACCTGTTCAAATGCGCCTGTAGCGGTTTTGGCGATGACTGCGCCGCCCAGAACGTCTGAGTGACCGGCCAGATATTTCGTCGTCGAGTGCAGCACCAAGTCTGCGCCCAAATCAAGCGAACGCTGCACCGTCGGCGGTGTCCAGGTCGCGTCGCAGGCGACGCGCGCGCCCCGGCTATGGGCAAAGTCGGACAGGGCTGCCACATCGCTGACTTTTAAGAGGGGGTTCGAGGGCGTCTCGAGCCACAGCAGTTTGGTGTTCTCCTGCCACGCTTTTTTTACGGTGTCAACATTTGAGGTAGCGACAAAATCAACCGCCAAACCCCACGGGATAAACACCTGCTTGAGGAGTTTAGTGATGCCGTGATAGAGGTCGTCGGGAGCCAACACATGGTCGCCGGGACGAAGTGTGCGGAAAATCGCCGCCGCCGCCGCCGACCCCGAGGCGAAACAGGCGCTAGCTTCGCCGCCCTCGAGCGCCGCGAGCGCGCCCTCCAACGCTGAACGGTTGGGGTTGTCGGTGCGGCTGTAGATATACCCGCGCGGATACGAGCCGTCGGGACTGCGTTCAAAGGTCGTGCTGAGGTGAATCGGCGGCGTGACGGCCCCGGTTGCCGGGTCGGGTTCAGCGCCGGCGTGAACGGCGAGGGTCTCGAGCTTTAGCTTGAGTTTACGGTGCGCCACTAGACGAGCCTCACGTGAACGCTTGCGTCTGCCAGAAGTTGTTTGACTTTACCCACCGTCGTTTGACCGCTGTGAAAGATACCTGCTGCCAGCGCCGCGTCTGCCTCGGCGTAAAGGAGCACGTCGCGCATATGCGCTGCGTTTCCGGCCCCACCCGACGCGACGACCGGAATGTCTACCGCCTGAGCGACGGCTTTCGTCGCCTCCAGGTCATAGCCCGTTTTCATCCCGTCGGCGTCGATGCTGTTTAAGACAATTTCCCCGGCCCCGAGTTCCTGACCCTGCACGGCCCACTCGAGTAAATCCAGTCCCGTATTCTTGCGCCCGCCCGCAACGTACACGTCCCAACCAAAAGCGTCCATACGTTTTTTCGCGTCGATAGAAAACACCACCGCCTGCGACCCGTAGTGCTCGGCAGCTTCACGCACCACTTCCGGGTTGGCAACCGCGCCTGAATTGATCGACACCTTGTCGGCTCCGGCTAAAAAGAGCGTGCGAAAGTCCGCGAGCGTCCGCACACCGCCGCCGACGGTCAGCGGCATAAAGCACATCTCGGCGGTTTGCGTAATGATACCCAACATGGCGCTCCGGCCCTCAGAGGTTGCAGTGATGTCGTAAAAGACGAGTTCGTCTGCGCCTTGCGCGTCGTACTGTAAGGCCAGTGCTACGGGGTCGCCGACATCTTTAAGCTCGCCCGCTTCGGCGCGTCCGAACTGTTGACCTCGAGTGGTGCGCCCGTTGTGAACGTCCAGGCAGGGGATGATGCGTTTGGCTAACACACCTAAGAGTTTACGCCCTAAGTACTGCACGTTGAGGCTGATACCCATTTCGGCCCATAAATTGGTCGTTTGGTTTAGGCTAGTCGCGTTTAGAGTTTAATCCCAACATTCGGGCAGCTATTTTCATCTCCTCATAGGTGTAGAGCGTACAGATTCGGTACCGACCTGAGGTCGTCTTCGCCACGTAATCGTGTTTTACGGCAAGCACCGTGATAAGACCCCGGTAGAGGTGCTTGCCGTCACGGTTTTCGCCAGAAAGTTCTTCACGGGCGGCTGTTGAAAGCTAATCTCTTCTTTGCCCCAAAAAGAGAAGGTTCGGTTCTCAAACTGCGCCGCGTGCAGAGATAATTTATGGTGTTGAAGGTCAAGTTCTCCAGGAAACCCTGGCTCGCCGTAATCTGCAGGGTGTCGTTGGTGCGAACGGTGCTTCCCATAGTGGCCTCCATAAAAAGACAGTCGGCTCGAGCTCCTTACCGGGCTAGCATCGACAGCATCTCGATATGGTGCGTTTGTGGGTAAAAGTCGAAGGGTTGCGCCCGCTCTAGCCGCCAGCCTGCCGTCTCAAACTCGGCTACGTCTCTAGCCCACGTCGCTACGTCGCACGACACGTAAATCAGCCTTGCTGCCCCGGACGCTGTAATCGCCCCCCGCGCAGCCTTGGCGAGTCCGGCGCGCGGTGGGTCTACCGCGATCAGCTCGGCGTCGGGCAAGTTGGCAAGTTTACGGGCGTCGGCGTGAACGAACGAGAGGTTTTCAACCCCTAAACGCTTCGCGTCGCGTTCGCCCCGGACGACGCTGCTGCGGTCGAGCTCTAAAGCCGTTACCTGTCCAAAATTTTTCGCAAGATGTAACCCGATAACACCGCTTCCGGCGTAGAGGTCGAGGGCGCGCTTACCTGTCCCGGCCCAGCGCGTCAGTTCAGCGTAGAGACGGCTTGCCGCCGCCGGATTGGGTTGCGCGAAACTCGTCGCCGTGACCGTAAGCTCAAAGTCGCCGTAGCGCTGCTTTACACTCCGCGTTCCGGCAAGCCGCTCCGACCCGCGCCGAAAGCGCCCGCGTGGGTCGTACTGCGCGTAACTCACGCCGACTACTCCGTCTGTTAGAAGTGCGTGGGCCGCGTCCAGATAATTTCGCGCCGACGCGCTTGCAATCAAGCAGAGCAGCACCTCGCCCGCGTCGTTGCCGCGCAGGACGAGTTCACGGACGCCCTTGGGTAAACCCTTCTCTTGCAAGTGCCGCCATACCCGGTTAAGCCCCGCATTGGCTACCGGGTCGTGCTCAAGCGCAACGAACATATCTGTTTGTGGTTGCCGGTAGCCGAGCGCTGTCTCAGCAGCGGTGCGTGAAACGGCGGGTTGGACGGCGCTGCGGTAGCTCCACGGTTCGGGTGCGGCGATGACCGGCGAGGTACTTACACCACGTTTGAGTGCCCTCGAGAGCGCGTCCGCGGCAACGCTGCGTTTAAGCTCGAGCTGACGCCCGTAACCGATATAGCTGTAGTCGAGGCCGGGGTGCGGGCTCGGTGCGGTGCGGTGCGGGCTGGCGTCGATAACCTCAGCGACGACACCTTGCAAAACCCCGGCGCGCTCCTGGACTTCGGCTTTGACCCGCTCACCCGGAAGACCACCCCGAACGAGAACCAGCCGCCCTTCGGCAAGGCGGGCCAACGCGACGCCGCCGTGAACCATCTTGTCTAGTCTGAGTAGCACAAGCGTCAGTCTAACGCGCCGACGGTTAGAAACCGCGTATTCAGGCTCATCTAGCCGCAACCGGAACGAAGCGCTGCGCGCCCGCAGCTCACCAGGTGTTTTTACTGGGCGTTTTTACCGCGTGCTTTTACCGGGTGCTCAGCGCCAGCTTTACGCCGAGCGCCGCAAACGCCCCTGCAAAAGTGCGTTTCAGCCAGACGATACCCCTTGAAGCGACGATATATTGGCGAGAGTGGTTCGCCAGCAGGCTGTAGCCGAGAAAAACGACGAACGTGACGAGCATAAAAAAACCCAAAAGCAGCAGTTCAGCAGGCGGTGAAGCGGCTTCCGGTGAGACAGCGAGCGGCAAAAACGCAAAAAAGAAGAGCGTCGGTTTGGGATTTAAGACGTTGAGAACAGCTTTTACGATGATTTGCCCGGTGTTTCGTTCGGGCGTAGCTGAAGCGGACGCGAGCGCACCGTGTTCACGCCACATCATCCAGGCGAGGTAGAGCAGGTACAGCGCCCCTGCAAACTTGAGCCCTTGAAAAAGGGCGGTGCTCAATTGAAGGATGCGCGACAGTCCGAGAACGCTTGCCAGTAAATGCGGCACGGCGCCCAGGGTGCAACCGAACGCTGCGGCAATACTTGCCCTGAGACCGTAAAAGAGCCCGCTCGAGACCGTATAGATCGCGCCGGTGCCGGGTATCAGGGCGACGACGAGCGAGGTCGGTAAAAACTCCGGGCTAGGCATGGGCGTCTCCGGGACTGTGCGCCGCGTAAACTCTCAGTTCGGCCTCGGCTTTCAGGGCGAAGAGCAGGATGTTTTGGCGAAATGGTCGCAAGCTGAAGCTGCACATGATAGGCGTTGCCGAAACGTTTGTAAAAGTCCGGTAAGCTTTTAAGGCCGCGAGTTTGTGCAACTCAGCCCTGGTCAACCCGGCAAAGTTTTCTCGCAAATACGCCTCGACTGCTCGCTTCTTTTCGCCCAGTGAAGCCTAGCGCGTCGTATTGCCTACCTCACCGACAGCAGCACGCCGACGTGTGCCGGGAAAGGTCGTGTGCCAGCGGTCGGTGGTCTCGGTTCGTACTATCTCAGGAATACGCCACACTCTACGCTTCGCCGCTGAACCCTTAGTGTCTGTACACAAGGTCGCTGTTTTTCGGCACTTTCAAAAAGGCATGACCTCGAGCCGCTCCCCAACTTCGACGTTCGTGTGGGGCGGAACCACCGCGAGCGCGTCGGCTAACAGCAGTGAACGTAAAACGCCCGAGCTCTGGTTGCCGGTGCTGCTGGCCTGGGTGCGCCCATCGGCGTCGTAGTGAAGCGTTACGCGGGCGAACGTCTCCTTAAATCCCGAACCCTTAAACGGCGTGGCAGCGTAAGCGGGTCTGCGCCGATAGTAGGGGAGAGCTTCCGTACTTCCCAGGGCGGCTCCCAAAAATGCCTCACCCAAGAGCCTGAACACGACGAGGCTCGAGACCGGGTTGCCCGGTAACCCCAAAAGCGGCAGGTCGCCGTAACGCCCGAACAGGACCGGCCCGCCCGGTTTCATGGCGACTTTCCAGAAATAGACGGTGCCTTTTTCAAAGAGCAAATCACGAACGAAGTCGTAACGGCCCATCGAGACGCCGCCACTCGTGAGCAAGAGGTCGAGTTGGAGGCCGTCCAAACTAGCTTCCAAGAGTTTCAAATCGTCTTTCACGTTGGGCAAACGCACTGCTTCGCCACCTGCACTTGTTACTAATGCAGCTAGAGCGTAGGCGTTCGAGTTGTAGACCTGAGCGTCCCGGAGCGGCTGCCCCGGTTCGGCGAGTTCGTCGCCGGTCGCCAAGATACCGACGCGGGGACGTTTGACGACCGGCACGGTAGCGTAACCCATCGCCGCCGCAATCCCGACTGCCGCTTCACTTAACCGCTGCCCTTTTTTAAGATAAACCTCGCCGCGCCGTAAATCCTGCGCTTTGGGCCGGATGTCGCCCGTGCTGGCGGGGCGACTCAGCTGCACCTGTTCCTCCAAAACCTTCGTAAACTCCACCCCGATGATCGCGTCCGCTCCCTTGGGTATGGGCGCGCCGGTATAGATGCCGACCGCTTCGCCGTGCCCGACCTCACCGTAAAAGACGCTGCCTGCCGGAATGTCACCGATAACTCGCAGGGACACGGGAGTCGCCGGCGTTGCGTTTACGGTGTCCGCTGCGCGGCAGGCGTAGCCGTCTAGCGCGGAATTGTCGAGCGTCGGATGGTTTACGGGGCTCCCCAAGTCTCCTGCAAGCGTCCGGCCTAAAGCTTCTTGTAGTGCGACTTGTTCGGCTCCCAGCCTCGGTGCGTGTTGCCGGAGAATGGTAAGCGCCGCCGTGACAGCGATCTGCGTTGGAAATCGGCCCTGATACCTCACACCCCTATGCTACCAACAAGTGTGAGGTATAGGCCGCTTAACAGGGTTTACTTCCCTAAACCGCGTAAAAGGGTCAAATCCGGCAACGAAACCTCATGATAGACTCTACTCACGCAGAGCATAAGCTACGCAGGTCAGTGCAGGCCAATTAAACATCGGGGTGCGTTTCAGCGTAGCCCCCTAAGGAGAATGATGAGCTACAGCAAGATCGAAATCCCGGACGGCGACAAGGTAACGATTCAAAACGGGGAGCTTCAAGTACCTGAGCGCCCCATCATCGCGTTTATCGAAGGCGACGGTACCGGCCCCGACATCTGGCACGCGTCGGTGCGCGTTTTCGACGAAGCGGTGCGTAAAGCCTACGGCGGTGAGCGTGAAATCGCCTGGATGGAGGTTTACGCGGGCGACAAGGCCAACGAGGTTTACGGCGAGGTCGTCTGGCTCCCTGACGAAACCGTCCACGCGCTGAGCGAGTTTCTGGTCGGCATCAAAGGCCCACTTACGACGCCGGTCGGCGGCGGCATCCGCTCGATCAACGTCGCGCTCCGGCAACGCTTGGACCTTTACGCGTGTTTGCGGCCCGTACAGTATTTTAACGGGGTTCCAAGCCCGGTCAAGCACCCCGAACAGGTCGCTATGACCATCTTTCGTGAAAACACCGAAGACATCTATGCGGGTATCGAATACCTCGCGGGCTCGGACAAGGTGAAAAAGTTCTTGTCGCTGCTGCAGGAAAACTTTCCCGACTCGTACAAAAAAATCCGCTTTCCGGACTCTTCAGGGATTGGCATCAAGCCCGTCTCGCGTGAAGGCACCGAACGCCTGGTGCGTGCGGCGCTCAACTACGCCGTCCAAAACGACCGCGCTTCGGTCACGCTCGTCCACAAGGGCAACATCATGAAGTTTACCGAAGGGGCGTTCCGCGATTGGGGTTACGCGCTGGCCAAGGCTGAATTCGGCGCAGCGGAGCTTGACGGCGGCCCTTGGCTTACGTTTGAGAACCCCAACACCGGCAAAACGATCACCGTAAAAGATGTGATTGCCGACGCGATGTTGCAGCAAATCCTGACCCGGCCCGCCGAGTACGACGTGCTGGCGACCTTGAACCTAAACGGCGACTACATCTCCGACGCGCTCGCCGCGCAGGTCGGCGGTATCGGGATTGCGCCGGGGGCTAATATCAACTACGAAACCGGGCACGCGATTTTCGAGGCGACGCACGGCACCGCGCCCAAATATGCGGGGCAAGACAAGGTCAACCCGGCGTCGGTCATCTTGTCCGGCGAGATGATGTTTCGGCATCTGGGCTGGCATGAGGCGGCGGATTTGATCATCGCCGGAATCGACAAGACCATCTCGCAAAAACGCGTGACGTACGACTTCGAGCGGCAGATGGAGGGCGCGGCGCTGCTCAAATGCAGCGAGTTCGGTGAAGCCGTCGTCGAAAATATGTAATCTTGACGTGGTTGCGTGATGAGGGGGCTCGAGGCTTGAAGTTTGAGCTCCCCAAAACTTGCGCACTACTATAAATCCACGCCGTCTACGCCAAAAACAGGTACGTACTTTTTTGCCTGTCTTCAAGTTTTAGCGCGTGACCGGACAAGCTGCAACGCAACCGCCGCACGGCTAGCCGCCGGTTGGTCGTCTTGTCGTTTGTCGCCCTCGGCGCAGCGCCGCGCTCAGGCGACCGGGTACCGGTTTTACGCGACCTGGCGCGTTATTTGGAGCAGGCGAGTGCGTTTGCGGACGTGCTTTTAGAAGGCCGCGAAGTTTACGTGCAACCCGGAACCGAGCGTGACCGTTACGGGCGGCTTCTGGCGTACTATCGACCCGACCCGGACAGCGACAGGGCCTTTGGCAGCGCGGCGTTTTCGCAGGTCAGTCTCGAGCTTGTCCGCGCGGGTTGGGCCGAGCCCTGACGCGTCCCGCCCCATACTGAGTTCGCGGCAGACTACGAAGATGCGGCGCGAGCGGCGCAGCGGGCTGACCGGGGGATGTGAGCCGAGGGGTGGGTTTCGCTCCGGTAGCGGGCGCGTAAGGGCTCGCCAGCGTCCGGCACAGCGTCTTCAGAACTTGCTCGGGTAAGCTCACAGGTTTACCGGACTGCACATAATACGTCGTTTGCCCCTTGACGCGGCGGGTAAGCAGCAACCGCCCCAACTTGAAAAGTTCGGGGAGCAGCTTTTTACCCTTTGGCAAACTCGGTAAGAACAGTAGTTCGGCTTTGTTCTTTAAGCGCTTCATTTCCAGCGGCCTGACACCTTCTGCCAAAAGGTCTGAGAGTACCTCTTCGTGCGCTTCTGCCGCGCGCGGGTTGAGCGGGTAAATGCTGAGCGTCGCGTCGGCTTTTACGGGGTGAGGATAACCGAACGCTTCGATACCGGACGCACAAGCGCAGCTCAGCACCCGCTGCAGCTCGGGGGTTTCTTTTCGCCAGACTTGCGTTCGGCCGGGGTCTAGTGTGCGCGTGTTCGAGGTTTTCCAGCTTTCATTGGGCGATGAGACGCCTCGACCGGTTTTTTGGGTCTCGAGCATCCCCGGTTCGAACGTCTCCCCGATAAACGCGCAAAGTCTCGTCAAGACCGTTTCGGGTGCGCTTACGAGGTCTTCGTAACGTAGCGTCAAGGTATTCGGGTCGCGTTCGAAAAACGGCTGGCTTTCGCTAAACCACGCCGTCCACAAATAGCTGTTGGCGAGCGCCGAAGGGCTGGCCCACGGCAATTGCCGCATCGACAGGGCGCTGTCACGCGGGTCGCGCACGATGCGGACAATCGGCGCTTGTGGATAGCTTGCGCGAATGGTCGGAAGGTGCAACAGATGGTTGGGGGTTTTTTCGGCCCAACGTGGTTTGCCCTGCTCGAGCGCGTAAAGTGCCGTCAAAGATTCTAAAATGACTCCGACGCCGGGACCTCTTGCCTCCAAAAACTCCCTTACACCGTGCTCGCTGTGACCGAACAGCGCGGCAACCGGCTGATTTGCCAGCCTCAGCGAGGTGACGAGTTTAACCGCCCGGTTGGGCCACGCCGGGTCGCTGACCGCTGCCTCGAGCCGTTTAGGGGAGAGCTTGTTGAAAAACTGGGTTTCGGGGCCGCAGGCAATGCGGCTGTGGCCCGCTAACATCGAAGCGAGCAGCGTCGTCCCTGAACGCGGCGCGCCGACGACGAAGATAGGTGTGTCCGACATATGTTAGATTTTACACAAAGAGTCGGCAAAGCCGAACGCAACGGTACGTCCGGCAACTGAAGCTTTTGTAAACGCCTAGGGTAAAAAAAGTTTTTTAGCGCAAAGTTTAGGGCGTGGACGCAGCGTTTTGCGCAACCCTGACATTTCTAATGGTAAACAAAGCGTCCTGATAGTCACCGTTTTTAGCCTCCTCGAGGCCGATCAAAAAAGCGTTGGGAACACGAACGCCGTCCCTATCTACCATTGGATAAACGCGCAGCGCGTGGGCAATGCTGCCGGTGTTGAGCCTGTCGAGGCTGTACTGAACCCTGCCGCCAGCATACCCGTAGATACCGAAGGGGACGTCGCCGGGGTCGAAATAGGCGCCACCCGAAGCCCGTACCGGCAGCAGCTTCTGCGTTTCGGACGCCGCGATAAGCCCGACCTGCTGCTTGACCGGCTGCGCCGCGTCGAGAACAAAAAAGCCGTAAGGCAGCTGTTTTTCAGGGTCGTAGCGGGCGACGACCTCGAGCTTGACCTGCCCACTCCCCGCCTTGACAAAAAGGGGAGCAAGCACCTCGTCACCGATAGGTGCGTCTCCGCTGCCCAACCCGAGCTCGCTGTTACCGACGTCGACTTTGTAGCCGAGCGTATCGACAATCTGCTGTAGGGTCGGCTCGTTTTCGCCCTGCTCGCCTTCGCTGCCAAGGCCGTAAAGCCCGATACCGGGGGCTTGGACGTTGCCGCTGACAATCTGCACCTCGGCGCTTTTGCTGCCCGCCGAACCCGGTACGAACGTGACAGCGGCCTCGAGTACGCCGCCGGGTTTTATCCGAGTGGGCAATCCCGGTAGCGAGACGGTAAAAGCCTCGGCGTCCGGCCCGGTCAGCGCGAGCGCCGCGAGGTCCAAGGGCGCGTCGCCGATATTTTTAAGCGTGATCGTTTTCGCGTCGCTGGGCGTACCCTTGACGCTCGAGAAGATCAGTTCGCCGGCGTTGGCGGCTGAAACCTCGAGGTTCGAGAGGTCAGGCGCGACGGGTTGGGGCTCCGGCGGCGCTGAAACGGTTGTGCTGTTGCACGCGCCAAGTGTCAGCAGGCCGGTAAATGCAGCAACGTAGATAAAGTTTAATTTGTTCATAACTTCGCATTCCCGGCGCAACAACGCCGTAAAAGCTACCCTACCTGTCGGCTGCAAAAGCCCGTGTCGTAAAGGGTACATACACGTTATTACCAACCGACTCTGTAGCCAGTAGCGCTAAAGGGCCGCTACGAGCCTCCGAAACAGCCACAGGCCCAACCACAAGGCGAGCCCGACGCCTAAAAGCGAGAGTAGCAGAGCCAATCCTAAGAAGGCTGTGACACCCTTGTTCGAAGGGCGCTGCAGCGGTTTGTCGCCGAGTGGCCCGAGGTGACGCTCGAGCAGATACAAGTTGCGCGTATTGGCCTTAAAAGCCGCGTCGAAGATGTCGCCTAAAACAGGTACGCTGCCGAAAAGCGTTTCGATACCGACGTTAAGCGCCATTCTCGTAACGGTGCGGCGCGGCACGCCCAAGCGGTACGCTTCCAAAATGATATAGCCTGCCGGCAGCAGCGTCACCGCGTCGCCAAACCCCGGAATCAGACCGATAATCGGGTCGAGCCCGACGCGATAGCCGATAATGGGCAGCCGCACCGAACTGTCGAGCAAGCGGCTGAGCGACCGGAGCCGCGCAACTCTCCGGCTCCGGTCTGGTGTGTTGATTCCGGCCTTGGAACTGTATTTAGGGCTAGGCACGCGCCGCCAAGTAGCGTTCGACGAGGCGCATGTTGCGTTTGTTGACCTTCCAGAAAAAGTCGAAGATGTCGCCTACGATGGGGATACTGCCGATAGACGCGTCCAGAACAGCGTTGAAAATCATCTTAGAGACCAGTGCCCGGGGCAGCCCGAGACGCGCCGCCCGCACGATCAGGTAGCCCGAAAGCAAAAACCCGCTTACGTCACCAATGATGGGGACGAGACCCAAAATAGGCTCCAAGCCGACCCGGTAACCGATCACCGGAATGCGGAACGCTTCGTCCAACAGGTGCGCGAAGCGGCGCAACTCGCGTAATTCCCGCGCGTAGTCCGCTCTAAAAGTACCGCCTCTCGGCCCGTAATCACTCATACACTTTTTCCTCCCCGTCCGTCCCACCCGGCATACGCGTAGAACCTGCCTGTTTTACCATCCCTTAGGTAGTTGGCAAGTGGTTCACGTATCGGCATGATCGGAATCATCTGCTCAACCTCTTCGACCGGAAAAAAACGCGCCTCGACGATAAAGCCGTCCGGGTCTCGAGGGTTTAGGAGCCCATCATAAGCAGCGACGAAGGCAAACGACAACGCCCGATCGTTGCGGCGCACATCTTCGACGTGCACCGAATACGCCAAATGCTCGATCCGGGTGACTTTAAGCCCGGTCTCTTCCATCACTTCGCGTGAAAGGGCGTCGAGTGTCGATTCGCCGCGTTCGACGACCCCGCCGGGGAGCGTATAACGGACGTTTCCAAACCCTTGCCAGTCGTTGCCTACCAGCAGAACCCGACCGCGTGCGTCGAGCAGTATGGCGGCGGCAACGACAAACTCACGCCGCGCCACCGTAAGCCATCTGCCCGAGACGCTCCTGCTGTTCGGCGTTTGCGAGGGCTTGGGTGAGTTCGTCGAGATTTCCTGACAGCACTTGACTGAGATTATTCGTCGTGTAGCCAACACGGTGGTCAGTGATACGTGACTGCGGAAAGTTGTAGGTGCGGATACGTTCAGAACGGTCGCCTGTACCAATTTGGACTAAACGCGCCTCACGCGCTTCGGCGGCAGCCTTTTCGCGTTCGCGTTCCAGAAGCCGCGCCCGTAAAACCGTCAGCGCTTTTTCTTTGTTTTTAATCTGCGATTTACCGTCCTGACACGTGACGATGATTTCGTCCGGCGTGCCGGGTTTGTAGGTAATTCTGACCGCCGAATCGGTGGTGTTGACGCTCTGCCCGCCGGGGCCGCTACTGCGGTACACATCGACGCGGTAGTCGGCGGGGGCAAGGGCGAAATCGACGTCTTCGGCTTCGGGCAACACGGCCACCGTAATCGTACTCGTATGGATGCGCCCCTGCGTTTCGGTCGCGGGCACGCGCTGAACCCGGTGGACACCCGACTCGAACTTGAACTTGCTGTACGCGCCGCGTCCGGTAATTTCAAAACTCACCTTGGAGAACCCGCCGACGCTGCTCGGGTAGGTGTCTAGAACTTCGGACTTGAAGCCGAGTTCGGCGGCGTAACGCCCGTACATCTCGAAGACCTCGGCGGCGAACAAAGAGGCTTCGTCGCCGCCCGCTGCAGCGCGAATCTCGACGATGACGTTTTTGTCGTCGAACGGGTCTTTGGGCAGGAGTAGAGCCTCGAGCCGCGTTTCCTGCGCCGCTTTTTGCAGCTCGAGTTCTGCGAGTTCTTCTCTCGCCAGCTCTTCTAACTCAGGCTCGGCGAGGGCTTCGCGGGCATTGTCGATGCTACTCAGGATGTCTTGATAGGTTTCAAAGGCGCGGACGATACTCTGCAGCTCGCTGTAACGTTGCATCGTCTCGCGGTAACGGGTCTGGTCGTTTAGGAGTTTGGGGTCTCCCAAAGACGCCTCGAGCATCTCGTACTCTTCGGTCAGGGTTTGAAGCTTCTCGATCATTAGAGACAGTCTACTCTTTACGCCGCGTTTGACCGTCGGCCCGCGCTGCTGCGTGCGCGCCCGGAAGAATTTTCAGGGATACGGAAAAAAGCGTCCGCTGCGCCACACCGCCAGTACCAGCGAATCGGCGAGCAGTCCCGACCCGCTTTCACCCGAAAAATCGTAACTGCCACCCGCGCCGACGACCGGCCCTAGACCGACAAGCGCGTCGCGCAGGGCACCCCGAACCGCCGCTACCGTGAGGTCGGCTGAGCCCGCATAGGTCAGCACCTGTTCGGCGGCGGCACCTAAAAGCTGCGCCGCGTCCCACGCTTCGGCTGCTGTAGCGACGGTTTCTGCGTCCGAACTCTCGAGGATTACCTCGCGCAGCGCCCGCCGGAAGCGCGAGACTTCCTCTTTGGAGGGATGCGTGTCGGGGAGCCTGTAACCCAGAACTGCCGGGCTGACGACGCTGAGTGCGCCGGTCAGTTCAGCCCGCTCGAGCGCGTCAAGCTCACCCCAGACCTCGGCCCGCACGACGCGCACGCCCGCAAAACCGCGCGCCGAGAGTGCTTCGGCGGCCCGTAAAGTTCCCGCTGCACCGTCCCAAATCACGACGCTGCCGGGTTCACGGGTTGCAATGAGGAGCGCTTCAGGGGTCAGCGGTATGCGCGCTGCCGGATACCGGACGACGCCGGCGCTTGCGCTTCCAAGGATTTCCTTCGCCAGGTCGCCGGGGTCGCCTACCGGAGCCATCAGTGCCAGCGGTGCCTGGGGAGGTTCTAGCGCCAGCCGCCGTAAAACCTGCGCGTCACTCGCTGCGAGCGAAAAGACCTGAGTGCTGTTCTCTGTTACCGGTGCAAGGCTCAGCATCGGCACGCCCGCAGCTGTGACGATGGGGGCAACTCAAGCCGCCACTTCCCCACTCTCGCAACAAAGAAGCGCGTGAACACCTGAAGTAATTAAGGTTTTTGCTTGAGCCGCAGCGTAAAAAGCGCTACTTTCGCTGTCTAAAACGGCAAGTTCGACAGTTATCCCGGCTCCGAGCAGGGTTTCCGCCGATGCTCCAAGCGCCGCTGCTGCAACCTGGCCTGTCCGCGCTGCGTCACCACTTAGCGGCAACACCGCGCCCACGCGAAACGTCTGCGCGCTCACCCCACCCCACAAAAAGCCCCACAAAAAGCTGCACAAAACACCGCATAAGAAACGCATATCTTTACTATCTCACAGGCCCCGGCTCACGGGCCCCGGTTTCGCCGCCGAGTTCTTGCACTTCGCCATCCCGGGCCAAAAGTCAACCCTCGGCGGTAAAACCGAGGGTAAGGGGTCGCGCCGGGACGACGTGAGCAAAGGGAGAGAAGGTGTAAGAGGACGGGCGCGTAACCCTGTCCAAACCATACCCGGCGCGTTCTTACACGCTTCTTACACACCGCTTTTTTAACCGTTTGTTCAGCTTGACAATCTTCATCTACGTAGAGTCTTCAGCCAGTCCCTGAAGCAAACCGGGTGTCAGGGGAAAATCCTCACAGAACCTTGGGCTCGCGTTTGTTTCTTGCCCCGTGACTATTCCAAGCGTAAGGTTCAAGCCACCGCCTTTAGGCGGTCAGATTTCATCTGCCAGCCTTAGGGGGTGGAGTATCGCTGTGGGAGTCACACGGTTTTCAACATCGAGTACCATTTTGTCTGGGTGACGAAGTACCGCTACAAGGTACTCAAGGGTGACGCTGCCGAGCGAGTGCGAGAACTGGTACGGCAAACCTGCGAGGCGTTCGAGATACGGATACTGAGTGGGGTAGTCAGTAGCGAGCATGTACACATCTTGGTAAGCGCTCCGCCGACGCTGGCCCCAAGCGAGATCATGCGGCGAATCGAGGGACGAAGTGCGAGCAAGCTGTTCGAGGAGTTTCCAAAGCTGAAAGGGCGATATTGGGGCAGACACTTCCGGGCGAGGGGATACTTTTATGCGACCGTCGGGCAGGAAACGGAGGAGATGATCAAGAGCTACTTGGAACACCACTTGGAACCGACTCGGGACGACAACTTCAAGACGGAGGACTAACGGGTCTACGACCCGTATCCCGACTTTCAGGCGTCGTCTCAAACCCTCCGACTTTAGTCGGTGTGTTGTTTAGTCCTGCTTCGTACTCCGGGATACTTCAGTCCCAACCATCTCTTTTGTAGAAAAACCGTTTTACAACAGCGGCAGCCGTGCTAGACTAGGTTCGTGAAGCTTATCGTGACCATCGTTCAGGATGCCGACGCCGGGAAGTTGCAAAACGCCCTGAGCGAACGGGGCTTACGCTCGACCAAACTCGCCTCGAGCGGCGGCTTTTTGCGCGAAGGCAACACCACCTTTATCGTCGGTGTCGAAGACCACGAAGTCACGCGCGTCAAGGCGGTCATCCACGACGTTTGCCGCGAACGAAGCAAAATGCTCAGGCCCTTGCCGCACATGAGCGAGATGGGCCCGGTCATGCCGAACGAACCCATCGAGGTTACCGTCGGCGGCGCGACGGTTTTCATTCTCGACGTTGAAGAGTTTGCCAAGCTTTAGCGCACCGTAGCAGGGTATATTGAACTCTCGGTTGCTTGCTTGCTCCGACTGGGTGCTTGAGGGCTCGAGTAGCTGCAAGACGGGCTTAAGAATACCCCGATGTTTGGTTTGAATCTCACTTTTTTATGTCTTGGCGCAGGTATTTGAAACGCGACTACTTGCTCAGTTCCGGCTCCAAATCACGTGTGACTTTTCTTACGTTGTTGTACTTGCTTCTTAAGTATACAAAAAGCGTAAACTGTTATTTGTCGTAAACTAAGCGTGAAAGCAAGCCATCCGTTTTGGCCGCAAACGGTGTTTTGTCGGGACTCAGCTCCATGCTTGACCGAGGAGGTTAGCGATGACCGCTCAGCAAGTCGACCACCTTCTAAACCGCGACCTGACGCTCAAACAACTTATCGCCTTGTCGCAGAGCGTAAAGGAAACCAATACGATTTCGACGACGCAGCAGACCAAGATTTTGCAAAACATCTCCAAACGTATCTGGCAACGCTCGGTATGCGAATACGACGGTTACTAGCGGCGTAACGACGCTCACGTTGCCTAGGCAAATAAAGGCTAAGCTTTCGCTATGAAGGTTTGGCCTTTTTCGGTTGTACTACTGTTACTATCTGTGCTGCTCGCCGCGTGCTGCCCCGCGCCGCTCGCTCAACAATCGACGGCGTTTCGCGGCGTCGTCGTCGGCGTGTCGCCTGAAGTTTCGACGCTCCACCTCGAGCGGACCCCCGGAACCCCCCTGCTGAGCCTTGTAGTACCCGAAGACGGGGTGCGTACCGGTACAGGCGAGACGTTGCCGCTTACGGCGCTTCAGGCAGGCGACACCGTTTATGTTCAGGGCATGCTGCGTAATGGGGAGCTGCAAGTCTCTGAGGTGCGGCGGCTCGAGTAACGGGTTTCTCGGCTTCGGTAGCTTGAGCCAACGCCCCGTCGACATATCTACTAAGCCGCTTGAATGTACCTCACCCTTCAGTGCAGGTCGTCCTAGACCTGTCATACTCGAGAACGTCGGGGGAAAGTTTACAAGGGGGCAACAATGCTCAAATTGGTGATTGGTCTTGCCGCAGCTTTACTTCTCAACGTCGTTGCGGCGCAGACGGTGAGTGGCGGTATGGCGAGCGGTGGCATGATGAGTGGTGGCGCGGCGGCTGTAGGCAGCTTTGTGACGACAGCAGACGGGGCGCGCATCTACTACGAAGTTCAGGGTGAAGGTGAGCCGCTGGTTTTGGTTCACGGCTACCCGCTAAACGGCGGCCTGTTCCGCGAAAACGTCGGGCCACTTTCCGAGCAGTATCAGGTCATTACGCTCGACTTGCGTGGTTACGGTCGGAGCGAAACGCCAAACCGCGAAGGGTCGGTAGCCATTTACGCGGCAGACGTGTTTGCGGTTATGGACGAGATAGGGGTTGACCGGGCGCTTATCGGCGGTATGTCGATGGGTGGGCCGATTGTGTTCGAGATGTACCGTGAAGCGCCGGAGCGCTTTCGCGGCATGGTGCTGATCGATACTATCGCCGCTGCTGCAAGTCCGGCCGAAGCGGGCCTGTGGCAAGGGGTAGCGAAGCAGGCCGAAACGACGGGGGTGGCGTCGCTCGTCGATTTTTTAATACCCGACATGTTGACTGCCGCTACCCGTATGAGTAACCCTGAGCTGGTCACGTACCTCGGTGATCTGATGAAAGAGGCGTCGCAAGCCGCGGCGGTTGCGGGAGCTAAAGCGCTCGAGACGCGGCCCGACTCGACCGCTACGCTTGCGGAAATCACGGTGCCCACACTGATCTTGACCGGTGTCGAAGACACGCTCTATCCGTATGAGATCGCTCAGTCGATGAATGAAGCTATCTTGAACTCGGCACTGGTTTTGCCGCCGGGTGGGGCACACGCGGCAATTATCGAGGCTCCAGAAGAAGCCAACGCGGCGATTCTCGAGTGGGCCGCGAACCTGCCCTAAGCCCTGCTAAAACGGATGAGCCTCGCGCTGGATGTTTACGTCCAGCGCGTTTTGTCTACCGGGCGTGTTCGCAGCCTTGTAGGGCAGTCATCAGCCGGCGCGCCGCGCCAGTACGAGTCCGGCGCGAGCGTTGCCCGAAAGCACATACATTTCGCGGTGCTGTTGACGTCACCCTCTCGTAAGAAGGCTAAACGATGCGGCCCCACGGCGCGGGTGCGGTAAAAGGCTCGAGTCCTACATCCAGATAAAGTGTATCGGGGAAACCGAGCCCGGTCACGTAAAGCTCACCGACGGGGCCACCCGGTGCGGTTCCCGGTTTGGGCAGTGCCAGGGCGAGCGTAGCGGTCGCCTGCACCACGTCGCCGGGAACGCTGCCGTCGTCGGCGTTCATGCCGGTCGGTACGTCGAGCGATAAAACCGTCGCACCGAGGTTGTTCAAGACGGTAATCACGTCGAGCGTCCGGCCCCTTGGCGGCCCCTCGAGCCCCGTACCTACCGCCGCGTCGACCACACAAGCAAATTTCATCTTGGGCAGACCGCTTTTGACCCGCACGTTGCCGTGGGCGGCGAGCCGTTCCAACTGCTCTTTGGGGACGCCCGAATAGTTTTCCGCTTCGTGGGTCGGGACGACCCAGACGCGGCGACCTTGCTCGGCTAAGTAGCACGCCGCCGAGATGCCCGCACCGCCGTTATGACCCCGCCCGACAACAACCAAAACCGGCCCCTCGGGAACGAGGTGAGCGGCTAACGCGCCGAGGCTCGCGCCTGCCGTGTCCATCAGGTCGAGCATCCGGAAGCCGTAACGTCCGGTGGCGAGGACAGTCAGCTGCCGGAGCTGCGCACAGCTCATTTTAGGGACGTCTTGCCAGGTGAGGGTCGGAATAGCGGCGACCATCTTTAAGCTGCCCCCTGCAAGTTGGCGGTGGTATAGACGTTTTGTACGTCGTCTAAGTCTTCGAGCGCCTCGATCATCCGCACGAGTTTGTCGGCTTCGCCGGAGCTCAGTTCGGTTTCGGTTTGCGCGACTTTGGTGAGCTGCGCGACCTCGGCCTCGAGCCCCCGCTTTTGCAAGCCCTCCAGTACCGTATACAGTTCGCTCGGCCCGGTATAGATAGTCAGCTGTTCGTCGGCCTCGAGGTCGTCCGCACCGAGTTCGATGGCGAGTTCTTGCACCTTGTCAGAGGTGTCGCCGACGACGATCACGCCCCTGCTTTCAAACTGCCACGCGGTCGAGCCCGACATGTTGCCGCCATGCTTGCTAAAGACGTGCCGGACTTCGGCAACAGTGCGGTTGCGGTTGTCGGTCAGCGCTTCGACGAGCAGCGCGACGCCTGCAGGCCCGTAACCTTCATAGGCTACCTCGTCGTAACCGTTACCCTCGCTCTCGCCGAGCGCGCGTTCGACGGCGCGGTCGATGTTGTCTTGCGGTACATCGTCGCCCTTAGCCGCGCCAAGGGCATTTTTAAGCGGCAAGTTGGCGGTGGGGTCGCCGCTGCCGCCCTCCCGCACCGCTGCCTGAATCGCCCGAATATGCTTGCTGATAATCTTGCCGCGATTTTTATCGTTTACGGCCTTTTTGCGTTTGATCTGTGACCATTTGCTGTGACCTGCCATAACCCTGACTCCTCCGGCTCACGTTCGTCGCCCGTGCTCTATCAAGTATAAAGCTTGAGACCGCGTTCGTGAAACCGGAGATGTCAAATGGCGCGTCGAACTAGCGTGTCAATCCCCCAGCGGAGCGACCGACGGAATCCCTTCAAAGTTCGGCCTAAAGCCAAACGCAGCGTGGTAGCGCCCATCTGCTTGGGCTTCGCCGACGTAGATGGGTTCTGCATCGAGCCCGGTCAAGGTGACGCTCGCCCGTTCGCCGGTCAGTTCAAGCGGCAGCAAGGTGCTCCCTTGCCACGCGCTGAGACCGGGAGGCGGTGTTCGCGAGAATGAGAGCTGAAGCTCTAAGCCGCGTTCCGGTTTTTCTAGCAGCGTCACCCCGAGCAGCTGCGCGTACTCGCCTGAGACCTCACCCGAACGCGTAAACCCGTCCGGATTCAACCAGCCGTCGTCTTGCAGGACAAACCCACCGGCCGCGCCGCTGCTGCGGAGGCCGAGTTGCACGGCAAGTGGCAGGGTTGGGCGTTCGCCTAGCGGTACCTCCAAAGTCTGTGTACCGGCTCCCAACGTTTCCGGGACGCTGCTTTTATCGGCGTAAAAGAGGGCGATTTCAGCAGGCGAAGAGAGTGAGACGGTGGCTGTAAGCGTCGGCACTTCACGCAGCACCGACACGACCTGCGCACTCTTCAAGGGTGCGGGTTGATACCCCAAAACCTGCGCGACGACGACGCGTCCGTCCGGAAGTTGCGCGCTGCCGAAACCGACGTGCGTAAACTGCGGGTCGAGCAGATTCGCGCGGTGTCCGGGGCTCTCCAGCCACCCCGTCGTCGTTACTTGGGCCGTATCGGTGTCCCCGACCAGCGCCAGATTCTCGCCGAGCGTCCCGATAAAAGAGCCGCTCCGGGCGACGCGCCTGCTCAGGGTCGCATTTGCGGCGACGGGTGAGGTGTGCGAAAAATAGCCGAGGCGCGCCATTTCCTCAGCGTGGTGACGTGCGGCCTGCGCGAGGCGTTCGTCGGGCGCGAGCACCCCGACCCCGTTTTCAGCGCGCGCCTCATTGGTAAGGGTGAGCAGGGCGGCCTCGAGCCCGGTGTCGGCAGGGAGCGGCGCGTAGGGGGCCGCGCGCCCCGTCGTCAACGTCAGCAGCACTAACAACCAAAACCGCACGCTACTGAATATAAAAGGTGGTTTCGGCGGTGTCCCCAACAGAAGAACCAGAAGCGTCGCTCGTCAAGCTCAGGGTCGCCCGCTGTAAACCTCGAGGTGGCGCAAGGGTATACGTCACGCGCTGCTCCGGCGTCGGCAGATAGACGTCGGTGCTGCCTTGAATATAAACGCTTTGGGCCAGAACCGAGGTGCTGCCGTCCGGCCCCGTCACCGTAAGCGTCGCATACCCACCTGTACTCCGCACCTGAAAGCGAATCTCTTCACCCAGCGCGTAAACCGACCCGGCTCCCCGCGTCGGGGCGAAGTCGGTAATGACCGGCGCTTCGGTAACGACGATTTCGGGTTGCGACGCGCGGATTTCCGGCAGCGGACGCACCCGCACGGACGCTTCGGGTTCCGGGTTGACATAGAACGTGCAAGCGCCGAGGGCAAAACTCAGCGTCAGCCCTAAAGTGAGAACAGCTAAAAAGGGTTTCATCCGGGTAGTCTAACAAGCCTTTGTTAAAGGCCAACGTGGAAAAACCTCAACAAAAGCAGCGGAAAGCTTCATCTAAAAAGGAAATCTTTCACGAGTGCGAGCGGGGTAACGGAAAAGCAGCTGCGTCGCCGAACACCCCACTGGAGAGACCACTACGGCGCTTCTTGACCGGGTTGCGGTTTTGACGACAGCAGATACTGCATGTCGGTTTGAAAGTATTGCCCGGACGGGTCGAACCAGTAGACGTAGGCGGCGGTTTCGGTTGCGGCCCCGTTGGTTACTTCCGACACGGAGCGCGTGACCTGACCGTCGACCAGGCCCTGATGAACAGGGGTGCCGTCAAGGGCGTAGACCGTAATGTACATACGCCTGCCGGTAAAGTCCTGAAGGTCGCGGCGAATGCGGTTTTGCGTTTCGTTACGGCAGCCTGCGAGCAAAAGCACGACGAGCAGAAGCGAGAGTCCGAGTGAGCGCCTGATAGAGGCCCACTTTTTGTTGTGTTTCATAGTGTCTCCTTTAGCGAGCATAGTACCAAGCCGGGGCGCGGGTTGGGGTTGCGTTTCGGACGCTCGAGTTCCGGGTAGCTGCGCTTCTAACAGCTGCGCTACGGTTCCGGGGCACTGCCTGACGAACCCCCACCTGACAAACCCTCGCCCGGCAGACTCTTGTCCGACAAATCATGTCGGACAATTTGACTCTCTCACACTCAAGTAATATATACTTCTACAAGTGACACGGACGCTCACCGACCCTTACACGACGCTAGGTGTGGCCCGCACCGCTGACGCCGCCGAGATCAAGGCGGCGTACCGCAAGCTGGCGTTACGCTATCACCCCGACCGCAACGCCGGCAGCCGCGAGGCAGAGGAGCGGTTTAAGGAGATTTCCGAAGCTTACGCCACGCTCCGCGATCCCGAACTGCGGGCGCGCTTCGACCGTTACGGTACGGCAGGTTCCGGTACGAGTGGCCCGGTCGGGTACGGTCGCCCCGACTTCAGCACCGTCGACTGGCAGAGCGTTTTTCAAGAGGCGGACATCAAGATCGACTGGAGCCGGCAGCAGGCTGCGCCGCGCACCGGCAATGCGATGTTCGACGCGCTTTTCGGGGTGATGGCAGGAATGATGCGTTCGTCGGGCCTGCTGCCCGGTGAAGACCGCGAGGTTGCGCTCTCGCTGAGCCTTGCCGAGGCGAGAGCGGGCGCGCAGCGGCGCGTTCACATACCGGGGCCGAGCGTCTGCGCGACCTGTGGCGGTACGGGGCAAAATGCCGCCGGGTTCTGCGAGGTTTGCGGCGGACGGGGCATTTCGCGGGGCGGCAACAGCGTCGAAGTCACGGTGCCGCCGCTGCGTAAAAACGATCTGCGCCTCAAGCTTAAAGGCTTGGGTGGTCCCGGTCGCCCCCCCGGCGACGCCTACGTCGACCTCAGCGTGCAGCTGCCACCGGGCGCGACGCTCTCGGCAGATGGTACGCTGCGGGCACCTCTGACGGTCTTACCTTTTGAGGCGGCGCGCGGCCTCGAGACGACCGCGCTGGGCGTTCTTGTAACGGTACCGCCGGGCTCGAGCCCCGGTGACACGCTGCGCGTTCCGGGCGGCGGTCTGGGCGAGGGCGACCTCATCCTGACGCTGCAAACCGACCTCTGGGGTGGTCTCTGGCGGCGTGTCCGGAACGCGCTGAGTTAGCAGGGAGGAAACGATGTCGAAGAAAAAAGAATCCAAAACCTCCCCCAAACACGAGGATCGGCCGCTTTACGTGATCAGCGTCGCTGCCGAACTCGTCGATATGCACCCGCAGACGCTCCGCTTGTACGAGCGTAAAGGGCTTATCGAACCGAGCCGTTCGTCGGGGCAGACGCGCCTCTACTCGCAACGCGATATCGACCACCTGCGCGAAATTCGCCGCCTCACCCAGGAACTCGGCGTCAACTTGGCGGGGGTCGAGGAGATTATCCGTTTGCGCCGCCAGCTAGACGAACTCCAGGGCGGCATGGAGACGCGTATCGGGGTGCTGCAGAGTGAAATCAGCGAGCGCATTTTGGACTACCGTCAGCAAGGCGCGCTGCCGGCCCCTGAAAACGACCCCGCACCTGATACCGAAGCTGAGCCGGACGAAGGTTAGCTTGAAATCGGCGTTATACTCGGCGGATGAGCGACGCCAAAAGCAGCAACTACAAAACCGGTGATTACCAACCCTACATCGAAGCCTCGAGCAACCGGCTGTTAGCCGAACTCCGCGATTTTCTCCGGATTCCGTCGGTCAGCACCGCGCCGCAGCATAAAGACGATGTGCGCCGCGCCGCCGACTTTGTGTTGCAGCAGCTTAGCGCACTAGGCTTTGCCGCCGAACTTTACGCTACAGCCCGCCACCCGGTCGTTTACGCCGAAAGACATGTTTCCGGTACAGCCCCGACCGTCTTGATTTACGGTCACTACGACGTACAACCGCCCGAGCCGTTAGCACTGTGGACAACGCCACCCTTTGAACCGACGGTGCGGGACGGCGTGCTCTACGCCAGGGGCGCGTCCGACGACAAAGGGCAGATATTCGCTCACCTTAAAGGGGTCGAGGCGCTTCTCTCCGAGACCGGGACGCTGCCCCTCAACGTCAAATTTTTAATCGAGGGCGAAGAAGAGATCGGCAGCCCGAACCTCGTGCCCTTTATCGAATCTCATGCCGACTTGCTCTCTTGCGACGTGGTGTTAATCTCCGACGGTGCGATGGCTGCTCCTGAAACCCCGACGATCACCTACGGCCTCAAGGGGCTCGCGTATCTCGAGGTTCACGTTCGGGGTGCCGTAATGGATTTGCACTCGGGCGCGTTCGGCGGCGCAGCCCCTAACCCCATCAACGGCCTTGCGAAGATGATTGCGGCTTTGCACGACGACGCGGGCCGGGTCGCGGTACCGGGATTCTACGACGCGGTTATCGACATTACGCCCGAAGAGCGCGAAGTGTTCAAGCGGGCTCCTTTTAGCGAACAAGCTTTGGCTGAAGCGCTAGGGGTCGGCGCGTTGCCGGGAGAGGCAGGTTACACGGTGCTCGAGCGCCTCTGGGCGCGCCCGACTTTGGATTGCAACGGCATCGGTGGCGGCTTTCAGGGCGAGGGTTCAAAAACGGTGATCGCGTCTGGGGCAGTAGCAAAGATTTCGTGCCGGCTGGTGCCGAATCAAACCCCGCAAGAGATCGCGCAAAAACTTACGGCTTACCTCCGGTCTATCGTCCCTGAAGGGTTGAGCGTAGAGGTTATCGACCTGCACGGCGGTGACGGCGTGCTGACGCCGCTCACGTCGAAGGCGGTGCAGGCGGCGGGCCGCGCGCTCGCCGGGGTTTACGGCAAAGAAACGGTCTTTGCCCGGACCGGTGGGACGATTCCGGTCGGCAGCACCTTTCAAAACGTTTTGAGAGCGGACGTGGTGTTTGTGGGGCTGGGTTTGGAGAGCGACCGGGCGCACTCGCCGAACGAGAAATTCGACTTGGTCAACTACTACAAGGGCATCGAGGTAAGTGCGGCGCTGCTGACGGGATTTGCCCGCGACCTGTAGCGCACGGCTCGGCACCTGTCCCTAGACGTTTTTCGACTCGAGTTCGTAAAAACCTGCCTTGCGCGTCAACGCGCCGCGAGCCGCACAACTGCAGTGGCATTTCCACGAGAGCTTGCCCCAAGTGTCATTTGCGTGCCGATCGGCAAGACCTGTGCCGAGCCCGGCCAGATGACCTGTCCTACGGAGACTCCCTGCTGCCCACGAGGTGTCGCAGCGGGGTCTATGTCTTCCTGTGAAAGTCTTCCTGTGAAAATTGCAACGAAGGGGAGGCGTGCCCGGCGGTTAGGGCTACTGCTTTGGTCTCGCGCCCACCACCGCATACAGCAAAATTCCCGCTGCTACCGATGCGTTCAACGACGCTACCTTGCCGCGCATGGGGATGGCGATGAGGTCGTCGCACTTGTCCCGCACGAGCCGCCGCATCCCCGTTCCTTCAGACCCGATGACGAGCGCCGCGGGTCTGTCCCAGTCGATCTGCTCCGGGCGCAAGCTCGCCTCACCCGACGCGCCGTAAAGCCACACGCCCCGTTCTTTGAGCTGGTCCATATAACGCGGCAGATTTTTCACCTGTACGAGCGGCAGATGGCTGCTCGCCCCGGCAGAAACCTTTGCCACGACCGCCGACAACCCTGCGCTCCGCCGTTCTTCGGTGACGACGCCGTGCGCGCCCAAGACCTCGGCGCTGCGGATGATCGCGCCGTAATTGTGCGGGTCGGTAATCTGGTCGAGCAAGACGAGTAAAGGTGCCTCTCCGCGAGTCTCAGCTAGTTTGAAAGGTGCGTCCGGTTCGGCGTATTGCAAGTCGGGAAGCTCGGCGGCGATGCCCTGATGCCGCGTGGTTTTTAGGGTCTGGTCGAGCTGCGTGCGGGGAACGAGCTGAAAGTCGGCGTCGGCTTTACGGGCCAAGGTCTGGAGCTGTTTGAGCGTTCCGGGCTGGACGCCGTGCGCGACGAATACCCGTTCGGCTGAACCTTCTTGCAGGGCTTCGGTGACGGCTTGTTTTCCGTAAATGAGCATAAGTTTAGTATAGGCCGTCGTCTTTTGGCGGGTTGAGAGCCGGAGCGCTCCCAACGAGACGTAAAACAGCTTGATCGTCCGATGCGCGGTTTTTTGGAACATCGAGCTGTGCGGAACCGAGCCAACGGTATTTACCGACCTTGGTGTCTTCCGGCACCGGGCGCTCGAGGTCGTCGTCAACCTCGGCGCTAAAACCGTTTTTTGACCTCGCGAGCCAAAGCCTGCAGCGTTTCGTCTGCCGCTACATGACCGTTTACGGCGTCCCGACAACCGGGAAACAGGCTTCTGTCTAAAGTTCGCTTTGGTAAGCAGTTGTCCTATCCGTTTTTAATCGGGCGCTTACGACGCATCTGCTGTCGGTGACAGCCTGCTTGCTAAGGCTACGCGAGCGGTGAGGGTTAAAGCGAGCAGGTGACGTGCTTTGGCCTATCGACTGCTGCTCGAGGGTTACCTCCCAACGCCACAGCTACCGCAAGATATAGGTGCTGAGCACCCGGTAAACGTCGTCGATGCTCTTGTCTCTGCCGAACTCGAGCGCGGTTGGCTCAGGGTCGCCCCGAACCCACAGCGTAATCGCCGCGTCCGTTTCAAAGCGCGCTGAACTCTCTTTGGCGAACTTGGTGATGCTGCTATACGGCACCGACGTATAGGTTCGTTTCTTGCCGGTACCTTCTTTGTCAACGGTGATAAAGCGTTTGTTGGTAAAGACGAGCAGATCACGAAACAAGCGGTAGGCGTGTTCAATCTGTTCGCCTTTCGCCAGCAGCGTTTTGAATTCATCCTCGAGCTTGCCGGCGTCAACTTCTGAGGCGTTGCCCAACAAATTATCGAAAAGTCCCACGGTGACCTCCAAAGGTTCAGCTTAGCGCAGCGCGACTTTTGTAAAGTAGGCCGCAGCAGAGTTTTGGTCCTGGTGTCGGTTACAGTCGGCCTGCTTCCGGGTTGTTTTACCCGCTACTCCAGCCATGTCCGCGCGACCTCTTTTAACGCCATACCCTCATCTAGACGCGTGTTGAGCGCCCGCAGTTCGTCGGTCGTTAACCTTTGGGTCACCGCGTCGAGCGGACTTGTAAGGCGCTCTCCCAAGTCTGTAACCGTTTTTGTACGGACGACGGGTACGATGTTTTCCGCAGGTTGTGTGCCCTGGTCGTCCGCCAAAATCACAAAGCCCCGTTCGGCGATGACGCCCTGCGTGCTAAACAAAAACGTAACGTCCACCTCACCGTCCGCTAGGGCTTTAACAGTGTCGGGGCCGGCGGTATCCAACGTCTTGACCGCGCGAAACTGTAGCTTGTAAACGTCGGTAAGACCCCGGTAACACGCAATCCGTTCCATACACTCGGCTGAGCCGCCAAAGACCAACTTATCAGCGGCGTTTTGCAAGTCGCTGATATTGGTGAGGTCGTATTTGTCGGCGAGTGCCTGCGTCACGACGACCACGTTGGTATTTTCGGCTTTAGCGTAACCAAGCGCCTGCAGCTCGGTCTCCTGAAGCGCTTTTTGCAGGGCTTTCTGGGTAGCCGCAGCCGTAGGGTTGCCCGCCGCCGCGTCGCCACTCAGATAACGAAGTGCGGAACCCAAATATTCGGGCACCAGGTCGATCTTGCCCTCCTTGAGCGCCTCGAGGTAGACCTCACGTGAACCCAAGTCGAAGTTCCGCTCGACAGTGACGTCGTTGGCTTCCAAGGCTTGCGCGAAAATTTCTGCCAAGAGTTCGCTTTCGGCAAAATTCGCTGAACCGATGACGACGGGTTCAGCAGCACGCTCTTCAACTTGGGCCGATCCGAATGCGGCGCTCAGCAAGAGACACCAGGAGATGGTCAGCAGTACCGAAAATTTTTTCATTATCCCTCCAGATAGTGTGAAAAGCTGGCAACTACGTTACCTGCTCGGGGTTCGAGTAAAGTTAGGGAAGCGTTAGCTTGAAATGTTAGCGTCTGACGCTCGAGCACCACCAACCGCCACACCCCCAGGTCTCGTCTGGCAACAAGCCGGTGACCCGCTCTCTGCGCGGCAGCCAGAAGGCGCGTTTCGTCGTGCAGGTAAAACCGGTACGACCAGCCCAGCACCCGCATCAGGCCGTTTAGACCGCCCCGGAAAAACCTTGTCAGCCACGAAGGGGACGGATAGGTAAAGAGCAGCCAGCGGCGGCTCTTATGCGCCGCCTTGCCCAGCAGCGCGTCGGCGTCGGGGTAGCAGCACACCACCCGGTCGAGCGTGACGATATCGGCGGGCGCGACCCCACTCAGGGTTACGAAGTCGCCCTCGAGCAGCTCGAGCTGTTCAGCAACGCCCCGCCCTGCAGCTAACGTTCGGGCCGCGCGCAGGTAAGCCGGGGAGACTTCGACGAGCTGCGCGGCACTTGCGCCACGCGCCAACAAACTCAGCGCCAAAACGCCGATGCCGCCCCCGATATCGAGTACACGCGCGTCCTCGACGGTTCCATCAACTTTGCCCAAAGCCGCGAGCAAGGCCGTCTGACGGGCGTTGGGGCCGTGACGGGTAAACGCCTTGACCTCTTGGTTGACCGGACGACCACGAAAAACGCGGCGGAGTCCGTCTACTTGACAGCAGTCCATAAGCTTACGATACCGCACAGTTGCAAGTAAAACTTGGCTAGCGCAGCTGAACCCGGCAGCCCAACGATCAACTTGGCGGCGCCGAAACCTGAACCAAAAGCTTGCCGAAATTCCCCCCCGCGAGCAGCTCGAGAAACGCCCCCGGCGCGTTCTCCAAACCTTCGACGATATCTTCTTTGTACTTGACCTCCCCTGAGCTGACCCACCGGCTCATATCGCGGGTAAAGTCCGGCAGCCGCGCCAGATGATCGCCGACGATAAAGCCCTGAAGCAGCAGCCGTTTGGTAAGCACCAAAGACATCAGCCGGGGAACCTGGTTGGGGCCTTCGGGTAACGAGGTCTGGTTGTAATGCGCGATCAGACCGCAAACCGGGACGCGCGCGCCGACGTTAAAGAGCGGCAGCACGGCTTCAAATACTCCGCCGCCGACGTTTTCAAAGTACACGTCAACCCCGTTCGGGCAGGCTCTAGCGAGCTCGGCAGCAAAACCTTCAGCCTTGTAGTTCAGGCTTTCGTCGAATCCCAGGGTCTCTTTGAGGTAGGCGTTTTTCTCATCTGCACCCGCAATGCCGACGACGCGGCAGCCTTTAAGCTTGGCGATTTGCCCGACGACCGACCCGACTGCGCCCGCTGCCGACGAGACGACCACGGTCTCGCCCGCTTGTGGTTTGCCGATGTCCAAGAGGCCGACGTAGGCGGTCAAACCGGTCATGCCTAAAACGCTCAGCGCGCTCGAGACCGGTGCTTGGGCGGGGTCCAGCTTGCGTAAACCCGCGCCCCCGGCAAGGCTGTACTGCTGCCAGCCGCTGCTACCCAGCACCACGTCGCCCTCGGTGTAATCCGGGTGTTTTGAGGCGACAACCCGGTTGACCGTGCTCCCCACCATGACCTGGCCCAGCTCGACCGGGTCGGCGTAAGACGCTGCGGCGCTCATGCGGCCCCGCATATACGGGTCTAGCGAGAGATAGACGGTCTGCAGCAGCACCTCGCCGTCCCCGGGTTCGGGGATGTCAGCGTGCTCGAGCCTGAAGTTTTCTTTACTCGGTTGACCTTCAGGGCGAGACGCGAGAACAATTCTTTGGTTGCTGTCTTTAGTCATAGCACCACCTTAAGGTGTCGCTGCCCCAAACTATTGCTTCTCCGGCACGATTCTCGGCTTCGTAAAAACCTAGCCGAACCGCTTAGAGGCTATCTCATGCTATTTTAGCCTCACACAAGGAGGCATGATGCGCTACATTTTGGCCCTCGACCAGGGCACGACCAGCAGCCGCGCCATCGTTTTTGACGCCGAGGGTCAGATTTGCGGCACGGGACAAAAAGAGTTCAAACAGTATTTTCCGAAAAGCGGCTGGGTCGAACACGACGCGGGCGAAATCTGGAGCACCCAAATCGGCGTGGCGCAAGAAGCGTTAGCCAGTGCCGGCGTCCGGGCCGGGGACATCGCCGCTATCGGCATCACCAATCAGCGCGAAACCGTTGTCGTCTGGGATAAAAAAACCGGTAAGCCCGTTTACCACGCGATTGTCTGGCAAGACCGGCGCACCGCTGCGATGTGCGACGCGCTGCGCGAAGCCGGATACGAAAAGACGGTGCGGGAGCGGACAGGGCTGCTGATCGACCCGTATTTTAGCGGGACGAAACTCAAATGGCTTTTAGATAACGTAGACGGTTTGCGGGCGCGGGCAGAAGCCGGGGAGCTGGCGTTCGGCACTATAGATTCGTGGCTCGTCTACAACTTGACGGGCGGCGAACTGCATATCACCGACGCGACGAACGCTTGCCGGACGCTGCTTTATAACGTCCGTGAGGGGGGCTGGGACGACGAATTGCTCGAGCTCTTAGACATCCCCCGCGCCATGCTCCCGGAAATCCGCAGCAGCAGCGAGATTTACGGCGAAACTGCGCCGGGACTTTTTGGCAGCCGTATCAAACTCGCCGGAATTGCCGGAGACCAGCAGGCCGCGACCTTCGGGCAGGCGTGCCTCGCGACCGGCATGGTCAAAAACACTTACGGCACGGGCTGTTTTATGCTCCTGAATACAGGTTCCGAGCGGGTCGCCAGCGAACACAAACTCCTGACGACGGTGGCTTGGCAACGTGGGGGAGAGCGGACGTTTGCGCTCGAGGGCGGCGTGTTCGTCGCCGGGGCGGTGGTGCAGTGGCTCCGGGACGGACTCGGCATTATCCGCTCGAGCGGTGACGTAGAAGCTTTAGCCGGGAACGTTGACGATAACGGCGGCGTCTATTTGGTGCCGGCTTTTACGGGTCTGGGCGCCCCCTACTGGGACGCTTATGCACGCGGCACTGTAGTCGGCCTGACCAGGGGAAGTACGGCGGGGCATATTGCAAGGGCTGCTCTGGAGGCTATCGCCTATCAGGTTGCGGATTTGCTGGGTGCAATGCGTCAGGACGCAAAACTCGACATACCCGAACTCCGCGTAGACGGCGGCGCGAGCGCCAACGACCTGCTGATGCAGTTTCAGGCCGACATCCTGGGCATCCCGGTAGTGCGTCCGCAAGTGACCGAAACGACGGCTTTAGGTGCGGCGTACCTGGCGGGTCTGGCAGTGGACTACTGGAGCAGTGAGCGCGAGATTACCGACAACTGGACGGAAGACCGGCGCTTTGAACCGAAGATGGACGAAAGTGAACGTAAAAGGCTACTGAGCCGCTGGCGGCGGGCGGTTGAACGCTCGCGGGACTGGGAACGCGAAGACAGGTGAGCGCGTCTGTTCGGCTTGCTCAGCTTGACGACGTAGCTGCGCTGCGAGAACTTGACCCTTGGCCTAAAGAACGCGTGTGGCGGCAAAAAATTGCGGGCGGCGAGGTCATCGTTTTGGAAGCTTACGGTAACGTCGTCGGCCTTGTTCGGTACGCTGTGCTGTGGACGACGGTGCCGTTTACGGGGCTGATTGAAATTGCGGCGGCGCACCGGGGAAGGGGGTATTCGAGGCTCCTGCTGTCTTACTTAAAAGACCACCTCCGCGCTCAGGGCTATGTGGCGCTTCTCGGCTCGTCGCAAACAGACGAACCGGAGCCGCAAAGGTGGCACCTGCATATGGGTTTTACGGCGAACGGCCTGATTGAAAATATTGCGGATGAGGGCGTGGGGGAGCTCGTCTATAGGTTGAGGCTCGAGAACCGCCTGTAGCCTCGCCTTCGCCAAGTGTGGAAGGTCTCCGAACCTCACCTCGAGCTCGCGGATGCTCACATCAGTTCCCTTATTTGTTTTCCTTAATGACGACGTTGCAAGGCAGAAGCAAGCCGATGTTACGGTCGGCGTCGAGAGCTTGACGCCAAGTACCGCTAGAGGACTTATCCCCTGGCCAGTTTGACTGCTTTGATGACGTCGCTTACTTGAATCTCGCCTGTAAGGAAGTCCTGTTGGCACTCCTTGAGGTAGGTTTCCAAAACAACGTCGGCGGTACCGTCGAGTGCGCTCCGAACGCTGGAAAAGAGAGCGAGGATCTCGTGGCAGCTACGCTCTTCCTCAATCATCTTTTGTAAGCCGCGCACCTGACCTTCCAAGCGGCGAAGTCGGTTGAGCACTTTTGTTTTTTCTCCGACAGGGGCTTTTTGTTTCAAGCCTTGATTCCTTTCAGCGTGCTGAGCCGAGCAAACCTTAGGGTTGGGTAGACGTTAGTGAGGTAGCTGCTTGCGTAGGACTCCATAAGCCCAGGTGCCAAGCAGGGCGCTGGCGAACACCACAAGAAAGACACTGTAACCACCGCCGATCAGCGCGGCAATGGGGCCTGGGCATGCGCCCGTCATGGCCCATCCGAGCCCAAAGAGGGTACCTCCGAAGATGTAGCGCTTGTAGGTGGGGTCTTTAGGTGCCAGTTTGATTGGGGTGCCGTCCAGTGCGTGAACGTCAAAGCGCTTGAGCAGCCAGATAGAGATAATGCCGACGAGAACAGCGGTACCTATCACGCCGTACATATGGAACGACTGAAAGCGGAACATTTCCTGAATGCGGTACCAGGAGATGACTTGCGATTTCACCAGGATGAAGCCGAATAACAGGCCCAGCACAAGAAACTTAGTGTTAGCTAGCAGAGGCCTGGGCGTCGGCCGGGTTTGCATACTGGTTTGAGCGGCGTCCATCATGATCTCCTAGAGACTAAGAATGAGGGGCAAAAGCACGAAGGTGGTGAAAAGTCCACCGATGAAAAACCCGATGACCGCAACGAGCGAGGGGAGTTGCAGGTTGGCGAGGCCGGAAATGGCGTGTCCCGAGGTGCAGCCGCCTGCGTAACGCGCGCCAAAGCCTACTAAAAAGCCCCCAAACACCATGAGGATGAAGCCGGGCAGGGTCAGGAGGCCCGACCAGCTAAAAAGGTCGGTGGGAACGAACTGACCGTCTACTTGCACCCCTAGCGCACTTAGGTCGGTCGCCGTTTGAGCCGATACCTGGAGTGGTTCTGGGCTCTGGAGGAGGATCCCTGCAATGAGGCCGCCCAGGAGCGTACCTAAGGCAAACACCAGATTCCACGATTCTCTGCGCCAGTCGTACTTAAAGAAATTGACCCGGTTCGGGACCATGGCACAGACGTGACTTAAGTTGGCCGAGAAGCCGAACTGCTTGTTGCCAAGGAGCAAGAGTGCGGGAACGAGCAGACCTATAAGGGGCCCAGCAACATACCAGGGCCAAGGTTGCCTCAATAAATCTATAATATCCATAGGGGGTATTATGCAATGTGTATCTCAAAGTGTCAATTGTTTTATATAATCGGATGAAACTGTCGTTATCTAAACTTGACAGATACCCCATAGGGGTATTATGGTGTCTTCAAGTCCAACTGGTGACTTGACCACGATAAGGAGAAGTCCATGCTGTTTAAGCGAATCTACGACGAAGACCTGGCGCAAGCGAGCTATCTCATCGGCTGCCAGTCCAACGCAACGGCTGTTGTCGTCGACCCGCGCCGCGACGTCCGGGTGTATTTGGACGAGGCCGAGCGCAACCATATGAAGATCGTTGCTGTGACCGAGACCCACATCCACGCCGATTACCTTTCCGGCGCTCGTGAGCTTGCCCAGGCAACCGGTGCGACGCTCTATCTCTCCGATGAGGGCGGCGAGAACTGGCAGTACCGCTTCGAGCATGAAGGACTCGTAGATGGTAGCGAGATCAAGCTCGGCAACATCACCCTCACAGCGGTGCATACGCCCGGACACACTCCGGAGCACCTCGCGTTCCTGATCACGGACGGCGCGGCGACCGCTGAACCCGGTTATGTGCTTACCGGCGACTTCGTTTTTGTCGGCGACTTAGGCCGCCCGGACCTTCTCGATGAAACAGCCGGTGGTGATACGCGCTTACCCATGACTAAAGAGCTTTTTGGGAGCCTTAAAGAGAAGTTCGTTACCTTGCCCGATTTCGTTCAGGTCTGGCCGGGCCACGGCGCGGGTAGCGCCTGCGGGAAGTCCCTGGGTGCCGTAGATAGCTCCACAGTCGGTTATGAGAAGCTGGTTTCCTGGTGGCCTACTTTTGTCCAGAACGACGACGAAGCGGGCTTTATAAAGGCGCTGCTCGAGGGGCAGCCCGACGCGCCCGTCTACTTTAACCGGATGAAGCAAATGAACCGTGCCGGCCCGCCCCTGCTGGGCGACCGAGGCACCCCCAAGCGCCTCGACCCTGATCAGCTCAGCGGTGTAGGGAATAGCCTCATTCTGATCGACACCCGCGCCCGCGACGTCTACGAGCATGACGCCGTCAAGGGTGTGCTGCACCTTCCTGCGGGCAAGACCTTTGTGACCTACGCCTCATACGTGATCGACCCCGAAAAGGACAAGCGCGACATCGTGCTACTGGCTCAGGACGCGGCGCAAGCAGAAACGTTGCGCGACCGATTATCGTACGTAGGCATCGACAACGTGGCGGGTTTTGTGACCGACTTCGGCAACCTCGAGCGCGCTCAGGTGAACACGGTGGCACCTGAGGCCCTTGCCGCGCTTGATGACCCCTTTATCCTCGATATTCGGACTAAGAGTGAATACGAGGCCGGACACCTCCCCGAGGCACAGCGGCTTCACGCGGGCCGGGTGATGTGGGACCTGGGCAAGCTGCCTAAAGACCGCCCCTTAGTGACACACTGCCAGGGGGGCGCACGCAACACGGTGGTCTCGAGTGCCCTGCGCGCGGCCGGATTTGCGAACGTCGTAGAGCTCGAGGGCTCGTACCTCGGCTGGGAAAAGGCTCAACAACGACGGGTCGATGCCTAGTTTCAGGAAAAGGGGCGGGTATCTTCCGTCCCTTCGTCGCCCTTTCCGGCAAACTTGTTGCGAACAAAAGGAGCCGCCTCATGTATCACGACATCTTTGAAGTCAGCCGGTGGAAAGAAAAAGGCGCACAGATTATCGACGTGCGCGGGCCCGGGGAGTACACGCATGGTCACCTGCCCGGTGCTGTGAACATTCCCTTGGTACAGCTTCCCAACCGTAGCGATGAAGTCAAGAAACCTGTCGTGCTGGTGTGTACCGGCGGCAACCGCTCGGGACAAGCAGCCCAATATCTGGCGGAGCAAGGGTATGAAGCGGTGGCGAACCTCATGGGCGGCACAGCAGGGTGGAGGCAACGTGGTCTTCCTACCGAATAAAGCCAAAAACCCCCCCTGTCTATCCGGAAACCCGGTGCCTGTTGTGGGCCAGTTCGGGAGACCTCGATGATTATCGCTGCTTGGCTCGGCGCGCTCGCCATCGGCGTGAGCTTGGGACTTCTGGGATCGGGTGGTTCTATCGTCACAGTGCCCGTCCTTGTGTACCTGGTGGGGCAACCCGACAAGGTAGCTATCGCTAGCTCGCTTGCTATCGTCGGAGGCATCAGCCTCATCGGCGCGCTACCTTTTGCCCTAAGCCGCCGGATCTCCTGGCGCAACGTGCTCTTTTTTGGCCTGCCGGGTATGGCGGGTTCGTTTCTCGGAGCCTATATCGCCCAGTACGTGAGCGGCACCGTTCAGCTCCTGCTGTTCGCCGGTATCATGCTGCTCGCTGCCATTTTCATGTTTCGTCCTGATGACACTGAGGCGGTGCAGGCTGATAAACCTCACGAACTCTGGAAAATTGGGCTCGAGGGCCTGACGGTTGGCGCTGTAACGGGACTCGTAGGGGTTGGCGGAGGGTTCCTGATCGTCCCGGCCCTGGCCCTTCTAGGTGGTTTGCCGATGCATATTGCCATCGGCACAAGTCTCTTGATCATCGCGCTCAAGTCGTTCGTTGGTTTTTTCGAGTATCTGAACGTCCTTACCGACCTGAACCTCACGGTGGACTGGAACGTGGTCTTTATCTTTACCGGCCTCGGAGTGGTCGGGAGCTTCCTGGGCAACCGCTTGGGCCGTAGTATGCCGCAGGTGCTTCTTAAACGCGTGTTCGCGGTGTTTCTGCTTGCAATGGGCGCATTTATTCTTTATCAAAATGTGCCCAAAGTGCTTTGAGAACCCTTGTGCAGGTTTCTGTAAGATTATCCAGATCGCTGCTCATCCAATCCCTCGACCGAGCTATCTTCGCCAGGCAAGCTGCAAGTCTAGCCGTAAAGGGCTGATGCTATGGTGAGCACCTCGCCGCAACGAAATGTCCGACTCGGCCTTGAGGAGAACAGGTCACAGTTCAGCCCTGCTGGTATTGGTGAACGCCTTTGTGGCGGCATGGTGGGGCTCGAGCGTACCGTCGTGCCGCTCATCGGTGCCGATGAGTTCAGCATCGGCGCGGAAGTGGTGCTTTCCTTCGCTGCCGGGTCGTCGAACTGCCACGCCAAGCGGACGGGCTGACCCGGAAAGGTCGCGGGGCACTTCGCTTCTGCCTTGGCGCACACGGCAATCGCATAGGCGAAATTCATCCCACCGAGATATTCCTTTATGCTCTTGGCGTGACGCCTTCCATATCGAAGTCCAGCTCTTCCGTTGTCCGCAGGGCGTAAGGATTAATCACGCTAGGGGCCAGACCCGCGCTGTAGGCGCTGAAACGCTCGCCGCCGTAGCGCCGCAATAACGCTTCCGCCATCTGACTGCGGGCCGCGCTGCCGGCGCAGAGAAACCGTACATTCATCGGCGCAAACTTTTCTCGGGCAGCTTGCCCGCTGCCACGAGCAGGGATTCTGTCGGCGTTTCGCCTCGCGCGGCCACCTTAAAGCCCCGTTCAGTGAGCCGAAGCGCGCACGCAGAGCCGATGATACCGCCACCGATAAAACGTCCGCCATTTTCATCTGCCGGGTATAGCGCTTGGTCAGAGTGTTGGAAAATACAATGAAACAAAGTTTTCACGAGTAGGAGTATTGTGAATTTGTTCACCATTAATATCATGAAGCTATTCAGCGCCGAGTATTCTCGGTAGGGGGCCCCAAACCCCAGCATGTCTCCGGTGGTATGCATCCCTGCCGACCCTAGACTTTCACGTTTTTCTGGTATAGTCGCCATCACATTACAGCTTGTCTCGCGAAAGGAGCCTTTGCAGCTATTTGCCCACCGCTTCAGGTCTCGATTCCCGAAAGGAACCCCGGATGATTCAAGACGCAGAGAGCCGCGTTACCCCGCCCGTAGCATTCAAGAAACGTTACGACAACTTTATCGGTGGTGAGTTCATCGCCCCGGCTAAAGGCATGTACTTCGAAAACCCTTCGCCGGTCACCGGGCAGACCTTCTGCGAAGTCGCCCGTTCGACCGCTGAAGACGTCGAAAAAGCGCTCGACGCCGCACACGCCGCCAAGGGCGCGTGGGGCCGCACTTCACCGGCTGAACGTTCAAACATCCTCTTGAAGATTGCCGACCGGTTGGAAGAGAACTTGGAGACCCTCGCCAAAGTCGAAACGTGGGACAACGGCAAGGCGCTCCGCGAGACGATGGCCGCCGATTTGCCGCTCGCTATCGACCACTTCCGCTACTTCGCCGGAGCCATCCGCGCGCAAGAGGGCGGCATCTCGCAGATCGACAACGACACCGTGGCGTACCACTTTCACGAGCCCATTGGCGTCGTCGCGCAGATTATCCCGTGGAACTTTCCCATCCTGATGGCGACCTGGAAGCTTGCCCCGGCGCTTGCTGCTGGCAACTGCGTGGTCCTTAAACCTGCTGAGCAGACGCCTGTCGGCATCATGTTCGTCGCCGAACTCATTAGCGACATCTTGCCTGCCGGTGTGCTCAACATCGTGCAGGGTTTCGGGGTCGAAGCGGGCAAGCCTTTAGCGAGCAGCCCCCGCGTCGGCAAGGTCGCCTTTACCGGCGAGACCACCACGGGCCGCCTGATCATGCAGTACGCCTCGGAAAACCTGATTCCGGTGACTTTGGAGCTCGGCGGCAAATCACCTAACGTGTTTTTTGAGGACGTGATGCGTGAAGACGACGCCTACTTCGACAAGGCGCTCGAGGGTTTTGCCATGTTTGCGCTCAACCAGGGTGAAGTCTGTACCTGTCCGAGCCGCGCCCTGGTGCAGGCGTCGATTTACGACGCATTTATGGAGCGCGCCGTGGCCCGCGTCGAAAAGATTCAGATGGGCAATCCCCTAGACCCGAACACGATGATGGGCGCGCAAGCCTCGAACGACCAGTTGGAGAAAATCCTGTCGTACTTCGACATCGGCACCTCCGAAGGGGCGAAGGTCTTGACCGGCGGGCAGCGTAAACAGCTCGAAGGGCTCGAGGACGGCTACTACGTCGAACCGACCATCTTCGAAGGCAACAACAAGATGCGCGTGTTCCAAGAAGAAATCTTCGGCCCGGTCGTCTCGGTCACGAGCTTTAAGGATGAAGCCGACGCGCTTACGATTGCCAACGATACGCTTTACGGCCTCGGAGCCGGGGTCTGGAGCCGCGACGCCAACGTCTGCTACCGGATGGGGCGCGGGATTCAGGCAGGCCGCGTGTGGGTCAACAACTACCACGCGTACCCCGCGCACGCCGCGTTCGGCGGCTACAAGCAGTCGGGCGTAGGCCGCGAAAACCACCTGATGATGTTGGATCACTACCAGCAGACCAAAAACATGCTGGTTTCATACAGCAAAGATGCGCTGGGCTTCTTTTAGACGCTAGCTTGCAGTAGGCTGGGGCCCGGCTTCAGGTCGGGCTTTCAGCATTTTGAAGCGCCAAGGCGAACAAAGATGTAAAAGGCAAATTTCCCCACGCTGTATTCTGCCTTCTAAATTCTCGTCTGCAAGGAGACCTTATGGATACGGTTAAACGCACCGCCGATGGGCGCGTCGAACGGGTGAGCATTACCCCGAAAGCGGCTGAGCTGTTAGACACCCTCAAACTCATTCACGGCCCGCTGATGTTTCACCAGTCGGGCGGTTGCTGCGACGGCTCGTCGCCGATGTGTTACCCGCAGGGTGACTTTCGGCTCGGCAACGTCGATATCTACCTCGGCACGGTCGCGGGCGCACCGTTTTATATCAGCGCCTCGCAGTACGAATACTGGCAACACACACACCTCACAGTCGACGTCGTCAAGGGACGTGGCAGCGGCTTTTCGGTCGAAGCTCCTGAAGGGGTGCGCTTTTTAATCCGCTCCCGCATTTTTAGCGACGAGGAGTACGCGCAGCTGTTGGTTGAAGGGGCACTCCCACGAGGCGACCAAACAACCGAGGTCGGGCATTAGGCAAACAAAAAATTTCACAAACAAAGGTGTTGTGAAAATAATTATTAATTGTGCAACAGAACCGCCTTGTCGTCAGCGGCTATGTCCGGTATACTCCGACAAATCTACTTTTGGATCGGAGCAGCTATGCGAACTATACAGGTACGTCGTCGGGTCGTTTCTTTGCTTGTGGGCGGGATGTTACTTACCGGCTTGGGGTCGGCGCAGGATTTGGAATCTTTGCGCATTATGGCCCCGGCGTCGCCCGGTGGCGGTTGGGACACGACCTCGAGGCTTATGCAGCAGACCTTGCAAGAGACCGGCATTGTGCCGCGCGTCGAGGTCTTTAATGTTCCTGGGGCAGGCGGAACGATAGGTTTGGCGCAGCTTGCTAGCGCCGAACGCGGTCAGGGAGACCTGCTGATGATGATGGGTCTGGTGATGACCGGCGCAGTGCTGACGAATAATTCAGCCGTAACGCTCGCCGAAACCACCCCGATTGCCAGCCTTACCGCCGAGTACGAAGTCATCGCCGTACCCGCAAATTCGCCTTTCCAAACGCTCGACGACCTCTTGGCAGCCCTCCGTGAAGATCCCGGGGCAGTTTCCTGGGGCGGCGGTTCAGCGGGTGGTACCGACCACATCTTGGCGGGTCTGGTGGCGCAAGCTGCCGGGGTCGACCCCGCCCAGCTCAACTACATTCCCTATTCGGGCGGGGGCGAGGCGCTTGCGGCGGTGTTGGGTTCGCAGGTTTCGGCGGGCGTCACGGGTTACGGCGAGTGGGCCGGGTCGATCGAGTCGGGCGACCTGCGCGCGCTCGCCATTTCGTCTCCAGAACGGCTCGAGGGCATCGACGTGCCGACGCTGACCGAGCAAGGGATCGACGTCGAGCTTGCCAACTGGCGCGGCGTCGTCGCGCCGCCCGACCTAACAGGCGAGCAGCGGAGCGCACTCCTAAACGTAGTTGACAAGTTGCAAGCTTCTCCGGAGTGGCAGGCTATTCTGGAAGAAAACAACTGGGACGACGTGTACCGTAGCGGTGACGAGTTTGCGGCGTACCTGCAGAGCGAAGACATCCGCGTTCAGGAGATTCTGGCCGACATCGGTCTGGTCGGCGAGTGAGGTTGGACAAACCTCGAGAAAACGGTGTTCCGCTCGGCGACCTGCTGATCGCACTCGGTGTAATGGGGCTCGGCGGTTATTTCGTTTACGGCGCGTTGCAAATTAACGTGGCGCAGACCTATGCCCGCGTCGGGCCACGCTTTTTTCCGTTTCTAGTGGCGTTTGGGCTGCTCTTTTGCGGCGCACTGCTGCTCGTGCAGGCGCTCCGAGGTCAAACTGCCGAACCCGAAGAAGCCGAAGACGCCGATGCTGAAGCGCCCGTAGATTACCGGGCCGTCGGCATCATCGGCGTGACCCTCGCGCTCTATGTGCTGCTGCTCAGACCCGCCGGGTTTATCCTCGCTTCAGCCGTGCTCTTTTGGGGCGTTGCGTTCGCCTTTGGCAGCCGCGCCTGGCTTCGTGACCCGGTCGTCGGCCTCATTTTAGCCCTCGTCGTTTTCGAGGCGTTTACCCGCCTCTTGGGGTTGCGTCTCCCTGCCGGATTGCTGGCCCCGCTAGGGCTTTAGTGGACACGTTAAGTGCGCTGCTAGACGGCTTTGCCGTCGCGCTGACCTTACCCAACCTGGGTTGGGCGCTGCTCGGCGTCACCCTCGGAACAGTCGTCGGCATCTTGCCGGGGATCGGCCCGGCGTTGACCGTGGCGCTGCTGTTGCCCGTAACCTTCCGGCTCGACCCGGTGGGGTCGTTTATCATGTTCGCCGGTATCTATTACGGCGGCATGTACGGCGGTTCGACGACCTCGATTTTGCTCAATACGCCCGGTGAAAGCGCCTCGATTATTACGGCGTTGGAGGGCAACAAGATGGCGCGCCGTGGGCGTGGCGGCGCGGCTCTGGCCACGGCTGCAATTGGCTCGTTTATCGCCGGAACGCTCGCGACAATCGCCCTGACGTTCATCGCCCCGCTGATGGTCAGAGTTGCCCTCAGCTTCGGCCCCGCCGACTACTTCGCGCTGATGATCCTAGCCTTTACGACGGTGGCGTCGCTGCTCGGCGGGTCGGTGTTGCGCGGCATGACAAGCCTCTTTCTGGGTCTGGGTTTGGGTCTGGTCGGTATCGACCTGCAAACCGGGCAGGCGCGCTACACGCTGGGTATGCCTGCGATGCTCGACGGCATCAGTGTAGTGATTGTCGCTGTAGGACTCTTTGCGGTAGGGGAGACCCTTTACGTGGCCTCGAGACTTCGGCGCGGCGACCAGGACATCACGCCCATTAGCGGCGGCTCGGTGTGGATGAACCGTGACGAGTGGCAGCGCTCGTGGCGGCCCTGGTTGCGCGGGAGTCTGCTCGGGTTTCCGCTCGGGGCGCTGCCGGCGGGTGGCGCTGAAATCCCGACGTTTCTCTCTTATGCGCTCGAGAAACGCCTCAGCCGACGCCCCGAAGAGTTCGGCAAGGGTGCCATCGAAGGCGTCGCCGGGCCGGAAGCGGCTAATAACGCCTCGGCTGCCGGGGTTCTCGTTCCGCTCCTGACGCTCGGTCTGCCGACCTCGGCGACGGCGGCGATCATGCTTGCTGCGTTTCAGCAGTTCGGCTTACAACCGGGGCCGCTCTTGTTTCAAACCTCACCCGACCTGGTTTGGGGGTTGATTGCGAGCCTCTACATCGGCAACGCCATGCTGCTGATCCTCAACCTACCGCTCGTCGGGCTCTGGGTACGGCTGCTGTTTATCCCGCGCCCGCTGCTCTACGCCGGGATTTTGGTCTTCGCAGCGCTCGGTACCTACACCTTGAGTAATTCGACGGTCGATTTGGTGACGCTCTTTTTAATCGGCGGCGCAGGCTTTTTGATGCGGCGTTACGGCTTTCCGGTCGCTCCGGCGGTTCTCGGAATGATCCTCGGGCCGATGGCGGAGCAGCAGTTTCGGCGGGCGTTGTCGATCAGTCAAGGCGACCCAAGCGTGTTTTTACGTGAGCCGCTCTCAGCAACTTTATTGGCAATTTCCCTGCTCGCGGTGCTGGTGCCACTTGCCGGGCCGTATCTGCGCCGCACCCGGCGTTAGGGGCGCAGGCTCTTTAGAAACGTCACTGTCTGCGCGGTAAAACGCGGCGAGCCCCACGCCGTCACCCCCGCAAAACCGCACGCTTGGGCGGTTTGCACGCAATTTACGGCAGCTTCGGGGGAAACGCCGTTGCGCGCGGTCGGGTCGAGCGTGACCTGAACGTAGGTTTTGGCGAGCTGCTGGGCACACTCGAGCCCCAACTTCTCCGCCGCCCCGGAAAAAGTCCCGGCGTGGCAGTACGTCTGCGTCTGGACGAGCAGCAAGTCGGCGTGCTCGGCAAAAACCCCGTAATTCCACCCGTACTTGAACAGATAGCCTTGAAACAGCGGGCGTCCGGTGGGCTTGAAGGCCACCTTAGATTCGTGAGCGTGAACTAGGTCGGCGGCACGCTCCAGATTTTTGACCGTTACGCCAGCCTCCCACGAGAATTCCGGGACGTTGGCAAAACCGGGTTCGTAGATGTAGACGAGGCCGGCGTTCGGGAGGGTTGCGGCGGCGAGCTGCTCCAAGTGTTCCAGCCCCGCCGTGGCGACGAGAACACCTTGTGGATACTCGGTCGTAAGCTGGGCCAGAGAGGTCTCGAGCCACACCAAATCCAGCGTTTTATCAACGTTGCCCGAAACCAGCATCAATGTGTCTTCAAGTCTTAAAAACGGTTTTAACTCAGCCAGTTCGCGCAGACCGGCACGGTTGTAAATTGGAAGATTGAGCTTCACGTTTTTAGCTTAAACCCTGGTTAGCTTAAACCGTACCTCTTGCCCCGGCCTCAGCTGCGCCGCACGCGGCAAATCGGCCGGGTGCAACACGGCAGGTTTGGCGTAACCACCTAACGTCCCCCGGTCGTTTAAGAGCAGCAGCGGCGTTCCGCCCGGCGGTACCTGAATACTGCCGAGCGGCACTGCTTCGGACAAAACCTCACCGCCGGGAACACTGCCGGGAATACCTGTCCCGAGGAGTTGCACACCCACCCGGTCGGCGCGTCCGACGGTAAAACGCTGCCGGGTAAGCGCCCCGAGCGCCTCCGCCGAGGCCTGCGGGCCGGGGACAAGCCGGAGCGCGCCGTAAAACCTGTGGGGTGAAAACGTCCGTCCTGCCCTGGCGGTGTGCGCGCACGTTGTCCCGAGTACGTCACCCTCACGGAGTGCCCGACCGATGCGTCCGCGCAGATCGACCGACGCACTGCCCCGAAAGCGCCGGGACTCGAGCCCCCCCGCCGGTGCCAGGTACCCCCGGCTCCCGGCTGTATTTGGCACAAAATTCAAACGGTCGCCCCGGCGAACCGCAAAGCTCGAGTCCGCCCGCACACCCTCACCGTTCAGCTGCGCCTGCATCCCGCTGCCCGTAAAAGCCAACACACCGTCCTTAAGAACTTCGTAGACGCCACCTTGCAAGTTCAGCTCGAGCAGCGCCGCGCCCGCCTCGTTTCCCACGAGCCGGTTCGCCCGCGCCGCAGAAACCGCGTCGAGCGGCCCACTCCGGGCGAAACCGAGGTGTCCGGCTAAAAAGCGGCCCCGGTCGACGATCACATCGAGCAGACCGGGTTCGGCGACCTGTAAAAGCGGGAATTGCGGGGTGCTAGGCAAAAGCTCGAGTCCCCCTTCGTCCGCTTCGCCAGGTTTGTCAGAAACCGGCTGAAACCGTACCCGGTCGCCCGCAGCGAACAAAAAAGGCTGGTCGGCGGTCGGCTTGTAAACAGGTTCGACGGTACGCCCCAGCAGATGCCAGCCGCCCGGTGACGCAACGGGATAGACCGTCGTCTGTCCGTTGGCAATGGCTACGCTTTGTGCCGGAACCTGCGCTCTGGGCGCGTCCCGGCGGGGGAGACGCAAAGCCGTGTCTAAATCGCCCATAAACGCCAGCCCCGGCGTAAACCCGAGCGCGTAAACGTGGTAGTCACGGGCGCTGTGGCGGGCGACGACCTCTGCGACGCTCATCTCTGTACGTTTTGCAACGTCATCTAAATCCGGCCCATCGTAAAGGACGGGGACGGTGAGCTGCCGCCCCGGTGCGGGTTCTGCCGCGCGAAACGCAGCTAACCACCGCTTCAACCCGGCTTCGTTTAGTTTTCTGCCGTCGTACTCGAGGTAAAGCGTGTTGTAACCGGGAATCACATCGGTCAGGGCCGGATGGGGTGCTTTGAGGATAGCCTGAGCGGTGCCCTGGACACGCCGGTTGAGCGTTTTGTCCAGCATTGTTCCAAACCGCAGATAAAATCCGCTCGGCATCAGAACGTCCGAACGTCGATGCCTGCACCTGCGAGCGCCGTCCTTACTGCCTGCGCTGAAGCGGGTGCGTTCGGCTCGTCGCCATGAAGGCAGAGGGTCTCTGCGTTCAGCTCCAACCGCTTGCCCGACAGTGAGATAACGGTGCCGTCACGGGCCATTTGAAGCGCGCGTGCGGCAACCCCCTGCGGGTCGTGCACCACTGCACCCGGTTGTGAACGCGGGGCGAGCCGCCCGTCGTCTAGATAACCCCGGTCGGGGAACGCCTCGAGCACCGCCCTCAGCCCCGCCTCACGCGCCACCGCCGCCATCTGTTCACCGCCCGTCCCGGCAAGCACGACGAGCGGTAAAGTCGGGTCGAAATCTTTAACTGCTGCTGCCACTGCCGCTGCCGTCGGCACATCGACAAGCATCTTGAGGTAGAGCGCCCCGTGCGCCTTGACGTGATGAAGCGCCCTGCCGTGAGGCCGTAAAAATGCGCTGAGCGCACCCAGCTGATAAAGGGTATCGGCGTAAACCTCATCCGGTGACGCGGTCACGTCGCGCCGCCCGAAACCCAAGAGGTCGGGGAAGCCTGGATGCGCGCCGCTGGCAACACCGTGCTTAAGGGCCAGCGCAACGCTCCGCCGCATCGTGCCGGCGTCGCCCGCGTGAAAACCGCACGCCAGGTTTACCGAAGTGAGCTGCGGCATCAACGCACCATCACGCCCTAGCCGCCACGCGCCGAAAGACTCACCTGCGTCGGCGTTGAGGTCGATGGTCTTCATGGCAGACCAGAATATCATGCTAGAAAACCAGCCGGTTAGATAAAACAAAGTTTTCACGAGCAAGATGTTGTGAAATAAAACACTAACCGTTTGAAAGGGGAGACCTCCGGTATCAAAACGAATTGACGGTCAACACCTCCGGCGCAGCCGAATCAGCGGGGCGGTTGTCATCTCCCAAAACCTGGTTGCGGCCCGCCGCTTTTGCCCGGTAGAGCATCTGGTCAGCCCGTGCGAGAAGTGTCTTGAGCCTTTCACCGGCTCTATACTGGGTAACCCCGAAGCTGGCGGTGACCGCTTCTGCTGTTTCACCCGGGCGCTGCCCCAGCACCGTTCGCAGCCGTTCAGCGACCTCGAGCGCCTCTAACAACGCCGTATCGGGCAGCACGATGAGAAACTCCTCACCACCCCAGCGCCCGACCACATCCATCTTGCGGGCATGAGCTAACAGGTGGTTTCCTACACCCTGCAATACGCTGTCGCCGACATGGTGACCATAGACGTCATTGATCCGTTTGAAGTGGTCGAGGTCGATAAGCGTAACGGCCAGGGGGTGGCCCTGGCGTAACGAGCGGGCGACCTCCTGAGCCAGACGTTCGGTCAAAAAGCGGCGGTTATGCAGCTGCGTCAGGGCGTCGGTGTTCGCATCGTGCTCGAGGCGCACCGTCTGCTGCGCCTGCGCTACAAATGCTCGCGCCATGCCGTAGAGCATGATAAGCAGCAGGCCGTCCGAAGCGAAAAGCTGATAGAAAACAGCCTCGCCCATAGGTGGGTTACCTGCACGTGAGAGCGTCACAAAGTGAACGAGCCATACGACCAGCGAGAGCGTATAGATAACGAGCGACATCCTGAGCCCGCCTTTGACCCCGAAGATCAAGAACGCCAGGGCGTAGACGATAGGCGACCAGTAACCTAACCCGGTCAGATTCCACAAGGCGGCCTGGGCTTGCGAAAGGCCCAAGAGCGAATAACCCAGACTCGCCAGGTACATCAGCACCGTCCCACCGAAGGCGACCGTCTCGAGTCTCGAGGTGGAGATCGTTTTACGCCAGAAGCAAAAGGTCAAAACGCCGAAGAGGAGCACCAGCAAAGGTAGCCCCACGAGATCGACCACGTGCAGCGTTCCTTGCCGCCACTCGGCAAACACGAGCAGCGAAACGGCGACCATGGCAGCCGGCAGACCGAAGAGGTAGAAAGAGCGTTTAAGCAGGGGGGTAGGCAGGGGAGAAGTTGGCATCGCGGTATCCTCGCTCTATCATGAACCAGGGACTCTTACAAAAGGTGCACGCAGCCGTTTGCGCTCCACAATCTCTATAGTAAAGAATCCGGGAGCTGAACCTAAAGCATTGTTTACCCTAGGAGGATTGGACGGACACGTCATAAATTTTGGAAACTGTCTGGACACCATATTATAAGCTGATGCAAGAGCTTGGAGACGGTAAGGAGAGCGTCTTATACAAGTGAAAAATTTTCCCGAGCGAAGTTCTCGATAACCTCGAGAAAACCGGGGAAGAGGTCGCTATTACGGCGACAGAACCGGATGCCGGAGAGCCGTACGCTATGCTTGACAACCACCCTGACATTCTAGAACGCATCCGCACGCTGAGAATAAACGGAAAGAGTGTGGTTCCCCTAATCATCTGCTTAGTCGCATAAACATTAGTCGCACAAACAGAATATTTAGACTGTTCACAAAACCGAAACGTATTAGTTAGAATCGTTCGTTCTCCAAAATACGTTGCTATTTCAACCTCTACCGGCTACACTTGGCTATGACTCTGACTCCCTATACACCTGAAGCGGAACTTGAGCAAATCAATCTCACCCGCCGCCTGGACGACGAAGCCCTCCGGCGTTTCGCCGTAAAAGCTGCGGGCGAGCGCGACCCCGAAGCACTCTGGGTGTTAACGCAGGCGTACCTCGAGGACACCACGGATAAAGACAACCTGAGCCGCTTGACCTTTAAGGCGTACCGTCACGGGGTCGGGCTTTTTGTCGGGGCAAACGCGCACGAGAACCTCCTGCACCCGAGCCGCCGGATGGGCAGCCGTTACCGGGCGTGGCTTAAAGAAACGCCTTTTAATGAGGGTAGTGACGGCCCCGCGCGGTACCGCTCACCCTCGACGGTAAACAAAACGCTCGCGGCGGCCCGCGTTCTCTACCGGGCGCTGCACTGGGCCGGGGCCACCGACGCGACCCCGTTTGCGTCGGTTAAAGGTGTTCACGACCCCGTCCCGGCGTGGGAGAAAGTACAGCCTTACCCGAAGGTTGACTTAGCGCAACTGCTCGCAGTGACCACCGACCCGGCCGACACCGTAGCGCTCCTGCTCTGCGCGCACGCGGGTTTGCGCGCGCACGAAGCGGCGGGGCTCGAGTGGCGCGCCGTCAACCTAAAGACGCAGCGCTTGCAGGTACGCGGTAAAGGCGGCTACGTCGATAGCGTCGCCTTGTCGAACAGCCTCGTCCGCGCCCTCGAGCTGCTCCAAAACGACACCACCACCAGGCGCAAGGCAAAGGCTCGAGCAGGCAAGGTTCTCCCCTACGCCGACGAACGCCTGCGGCAACGGTTGCGCGCACTCTGCGCCGCAGCGGGCGTCGATTACCGCGCGCTGCACCCTTTGCGGCATCAGTCCGGCACCCGGATGTACGAGGAAACCGGCGACCTCCGGCGGACACAAACGCATTTACGACATAAAAACATCGCCACCACGACGATCTACGCGAAAGTAAGTGAAAAAGCGCTCGAGGACGTGACCCGTGAGTGGTAAGGCGGGTGCTGAGAACTTAGGAAAATTTGCTCGAGAAGGCGTCGCCGGGTGCTTCGAATACGCGCGTTTCCATAGGGCGCGGTTTGCCGATGGCGAAACCCTGCACTTCATCGACGCCGAGTGCGGTCAACATCCCCAGTTGACCCGCGGTCTCGGCTCCCTCGGCGACGACGCGAAATCCCAGATCGCGGCCCAGGGCGATCACGGTGCGAATCACGGCGAGCGCGGTGCGCTGAAGCTTACCGTCGCGGTGGTCGAGGTCACGGACGAACGCCCGGTCGATCTTAAGCGTATCGATTGGCAGATGCCGCAAATAAGCCAAAGACGAGTAGCCGCTGCCGAAATCGTCGATAGCAACGTGGATACCCGGAAACCGCACCTTGAGTTCGGCGAGCTTGGCAGCGACATCGTCTAGGTTTTGCATCAGCAGGCTTTCGGTGATCTCGAGCTCGAGTCCTTCGGGTACCGCCCGGTCGGCTCCCAAGATGGTTTCCAGTTCGTGTAAAAAGCTGCGGTCTTGGAAGCTCGTAGCGGACACGTTGCATGATAGCCGTTCGGGTCGCCCACGCGCCGCCCCTTCACTTAGCTGCCGCGCGACCTGACGCAAAACCCACGCGTCGAGCTGCGGCAGCAAACCGGCCTTTTGCGCGCCCCCTAAAAAGGCGCCGGGCAGCAGTAGGCCCTGTTCCGGGTGCTGCCAGCGTACGAGTACCTCGAAACCTGCGACCTGCTGCCGGGCGATGTCGAAACGTGGTTGGCTGAAAACTCTGAGCTCATCTTTGGCGAAGGCCCGTTTGAGCTCGGCCTCGAGCTTGAGCTGCGCCTCGAGCTGTTCGGTCATCTCGCTCCGGTAAAGCCGGTAGCCCTGCCTAGAGCCGGCGCGGCGGTCGGCTTTGGCGGCGTACATGGCGGTATCGGCGGCCTGCAACAAAGCTTGGGGCGTCTTCGCGTCCTCGCCGTAAAAGCCGACCCCGATACTCGCTTCGACGTGCAAGGTGCGCGCGCCCAGCGTAAAGGGAGCCGCGAAGACGTCGGTCAGACCGAAAGCGAAGCGGGCGGCGTCGTCACGGTGGGCGAGGGGAACGGTCAACACGAACTCGTCGCCGCCACTTCTCGCGAGGGTGGTGCGCGGCGGGAGCTGCGCCTGAAGGTGCGCTTTAAGCCGCTCGGTCACGCTGACCAACAAGAGGTCGCCGGCGCTGTGACCGAGCGCGTCGTTGACCCGCTTGAAGTTGTCGAGGTCGAGTAAAAAGACGCCGACCCCTTCACCCTGGGCTTGACTGCTCGGTGTTTGCACCTGCTGAACGGCGCGTCCCAGATGTTCGTGCAAGAGTCGCCGGTTGGGCAGGCCGGTCAGGGCGTCGTAACGCGCCTGGTGCTCGAGCTGCGCGTAAAGCTTTTGCCGGGAGACGGCGATCGCCGCGAGCTGCGCGGTTTCCCGCAAAAGCCGACTTTCGGCGTCGCTGGGGGCTCTCGTCTCACAGGCGTAGAGGACGAAGGTCCCGAGAACCTCACCCTGGTCGCTCAGGATGGGTTCGGCCCAGCACGCCTGCAAGCCGTTTTGCAGCGCGAAGTAACGCAGGTGATGCCACAGCGGATCGTGCCGAATATCGGTCGTGATAACCCTTTTGCCGCTTAGTGCGGCGGCTCCGGGAGCCGCCGCTACCGGCCCGAGCGGTAACTCGCTGACGAGGCGGGTAAAGGCGCTCGGCAGTTGCGGCGCGACCTCGAGCTGCAAGGTGCCGTTTTGAACCAGGAAAACTGCGCCGATAAGTCCCTCGCAGTAGCTCTCCAAAAGCCGGGTCAATTCCAGGAGCACCGCCGGGAGCGGCGCGCCACGCGCGGTCAGCTCGAGTACCTCGGCACGTTTTTGTTCGAAGGCGTCGCGCTGCCCCTGCGCCGTTAAATCTCTGGCGAGAACGGCGACCGCCTCGCCGCACCGCACCAGCTCTTGGAAGGCCGGAACCGTGCTACCGGTGCGGCTTAAAAAGGTCGTAACCAGCTGTTTTTGACCCGTAGCGTGAGCTTCGGCGAGCGCTGCCGTTGCCGCCGCCTGAGCTTCCGGCGGGTAGAGGTCGCGGTAATATTCCGGGGGTGTCCGGTAACCCAACGCGGTTTTAAGGGGGCCGCTCAGGTAGTCGAGGCGTCCATCGGCAGCGACGCTAAACGCATAACAAGAGGTGCGCTCGAGCAACTCGGTCAAGCGCGCTTCGGTCGCTTCGGCTTGGCTTCGTGCCAACGCGCCGCGCCGCGCGGCGAGCAAGTCCAGCACCGTCCGCGCGAGTGTTTCCAGCAGTTTGACTTGTACCTGAGCCGCAGCACGCGGCACACGGTCGAAAACGCTCAGCGCGCCGAGTACTGCGCCGTCGGGAGCAACGAGTGGGACACCTGCATAAAACCGCACGCTGTTTTGCCGGACGAACGCCAAGTCTGCGGCTTCACCTGAGGCAGCGTCCTCGAGGACAAGGGGCTCGGCAGCGAAAGCGGCAGCGCCGCAGAGCGTCTGCGCGCGCGGATACGAACGCCCGGACGCGCCCTGCTGCGCCTTGTAAAAAACCCGCTGCGCGCCCACGAAGCTGAGCGCCGCGCCGCTCATGCCCAGCGTCTCTGCCGCCAGCTGTGTCAGCCGGGAGAAGGGCCCTTCGGGTGGGGTTCCGAGAACGCCGTAGCGGTGAAGTGTTGCCAGGCGTATAGTTTCAGCAGCAGGAGAAAGGGTAGGGGTGACCGGCAACACAGCGACCAGCCTACCAGATTAAGGCCAGTTTAGGCTTGGGTAATTTTCCCTACATTAACGGAGCATTAACGCTTGATGAAGCCGGATGTGGCATACCCGGCTTCAGACCATGACTGCCGACCTAACCTTCAGCCGTACCCCCGGCGTCGCCAAGCCAGCTGTGGTGAAAAAAGCTGCCACGTGCCTCGTCGGTACGTTCAAAGGTGTGCGCGCCGAAAAAGTCGCGTTGGGCTTGCAGGAGGTTGGCGGGCAGGTCGGCGGTGCGGTAGCCGTCGAAAAAGGCGAGCGCAGCCGAAAACGCGGGTACCGGTACACCCCACGCCACGGCAGTCGCCACCACCCGCCGCCACGCGGCCTGCGCGTCCATGACCGCTTCTTGAAAGTACGGGGCCAGGAGCAGGTTGGCGAGCGTCTCGTCTTCGTCGAAGGCGTTTTTGATGTCGTCCAGAAAGGCTGAGCGGATAATGCAGCCGCCGCGCCACATCTGCGCGACGCCGCCGTAGTTGAGGTTCCAGCCGTAGGTTTTGGCTGCCGAACGCATCAGCATGTAGCCCTGTGCGTAGGAAACGATTTTAGCGGCGTAGAGGGCGTCCTCGAGGTCGCGCACAAAAGTCTCCCGGTCAGGTGCAGCCGGTGCTTCGGGGCCGCCCAGCACTTTAGCCGCCGCGACGCGTTCGTCCTTGAGCGCCGAGAGTGAACGCGAGAAGACCGCTTCGGCAATCAGCGTCAGCGGCACGCCTTCCTCGAGCGCAGCGATAACCGTCCAGCGACCGGTGCCTTTTTGCCCGGCAACGTCCAGAATCTTTTCAACCAGCGGCGACCCGTCTTTGTCTTTGACCGCTAAGATGGTGCCGGTGATTTCAACCAGGTACGAGTCGAGGCGGCCTGTATTCCACTTCTTAAAGACCGTACTCAGCTCATCCGCGCTCAGGCCCAGCACGCCGCGCATCAGCCCGTAAGCCTCGCCGATCAGCTGCATATCGCCGTATTCGATGCCGTTATGCACCATCTTGACGAAGTGACCCGCGCCGTCTTCACCCACGTAATCGCAACACGGGTCGCCGTGAACATGGGCAGCGATACTCTGAAAAATGGGTTTGACTTCTTCCCACGCCTCCGGCGCACCGCCCGGCATGATCGAGGGGCCGTGCCGCGCACCCTCTTCGCCGCCGGAAATGCCGGTACCGACAAAGTGAAAGCCTTTTTCGGTCAGCTCGCGGTTGCGCCGGCGGGTATCTTCAAAGTTCGAGTTGCCGCCGTCGATAATCACGTCGCCGGGTTCCAGGAGGGGCGCCAAGGCGGCGATTACGGCGTCTACCCCGCGCCCCGCCTCGACCATCAGCATGACTTTACGCGGGTGCTTAAGTGCCGCAACGAAGTCAGGCAGCTCGGCGTAGCCGGTTACGTCCGTGCCTTGCGCTTCACCCTCGGTGAAATCGGTCATCTTCGCGGTGGTGCGGTTGTAAACCGCGACCTTGTAACCGTGGTCGTTTAGGTTAAGTACGAGGTTGCGGCCCATCACCGCGAGGCCGATAAGTCCGAGGTCTGCTTGGGGGCTTGAAGTCGGGGGAATTGAGGTCATTTGGTTCCTCTCGTAAACCTTTGGGGTCGTTTGTATTTCGGGGCTAGTGTCTTCGGAGCCAGTGTAACGCAACCGCGCGCCCTGAGACCGATACGATAGACTAGTATAATGGCGTCAACTCGAGCTATACGCTGCGTCCGCTGTAACCACCTACTTTCGTCTGCCGGACGTTGTGGGCGCTGTGTGCCAGAACGTAGTCCGGACGTTGCGCGCGTCGCCGAGGCGGCGCGTAAACTGCTAGACCGTACCGATGTGTTTATCCTCGACACCGAGACGACCGGGCTTAAAGACGCCGAGGTGATCGAGTTGGCGCTCGTCGATACGACCGGGGCGGTTCGCCTAAACACGCTGCTGAAGCCGCAAACCCCGGCGATGAACCCGCACGCCCAGCGGGTTCACGGGATTTCGCTACGTGAGCTGCAAAACCAACCGCGCTGGCCCGACGTCTTGCCGGAATTTGTCGCGCTGGCAAAAGATGCGACCGTGCTGGCGTGGAACGCACCTTTTGACGCGCGGATGCTCGAGCAGACCAGCGCCCGCTGGGATCTCCCCCATCCAAAACTCCTTTATGTCTGCGCCATGCGGCTTTACGCCCAAACGCACGGTCGCCCCAGCTACGGGCTGCACAAGGCGGTCGTTACCGAAGGACTTGAAGCGCTTTTAACGCAGCACGCGAGCCACCGCGCACTAGGCGACGTCATGTTTGTGCTCGAGCTGCTAAAGCGTCTTGCCCGACCCGGGAGCTGAAGACAAAAAACGCTTCGTCTGCAGAAGTTTCTGGTTTGTATCGCTTAAAGTAATATTTTTCACAACACCTCTGCTCGTGAAAAATTTGTTTCCTGATGACTTACTTTTATGTTCCAGACTTGTTAGGATGCTTCAGAGAGGGTTTGTCATGGCAACGTCACCTACACTTCGAATTTCCCCGTGGAAGCTTCTCAGGCTCCTCTTACTTGTCGGCTTAGGCCTTGCACTCGTCAGCTTGCTGGTTCAGCTCTACGTTTACACGGGTACTGAGTTCAGGGGTCTAAATTCAATCGTCAAACTGACGAACGTCGATGCTGAAAACAGCATACCTAGTTGGTACAGCGCGGTCTTGCTGATGCTGTGTTCGGCGTCGCTTTACGGTATCTACAGACTAGAACACCAGGCAAGGCGGCAGTACGCCGGAAGCTGGTTAGGTCTGGCTGTCATTTTCCTGGCGTTGTCAGTGGACGAGACCGTGCAATTTCACGAACTCACGGGTGACATCATCCAAGAGAAGTTTAGTCTTTCGGGATTTCTTTACTTTGCCTGGGTGATACCCGGAACGTTGTTCGTTGTTACCTTTATCGCTATTTACCTGCGGTTTTTACTGAACCTCCCTGCCAGAACACGGTACCTGGCCCTCGGCGCAGGGGCTTTGTATCTCGCCGGAGCGCTCGGCGTCGAGGTCGTTACGGCAGGCTACGTCGCGCGTTACGGAGACGAAACGCTGACTTACGCAGCGTTCAGCACACTCGAGGAGTTTCTCGAGATGATCGGGGCGAGTCTTTTTCTCTACACCCTGTTGGCCTATCCGGGTCGCCTGTGGGTAACGGCTCCGGATATAGCCGGAAAACCACCGGTTCCTTCAAGCCCATCTGAGCTTGACTCGCTAAAACCGTAAGTTGTCCCCGTTCCAGGCGTAGCAGCTCGTCCCAATCCTCTTTGCGACCGGTTCCTAAAGCGCGGCTCGACCGGGAAACCGTAGCAGCTTTACGTCAACCGTCGTTGCTCGTTGCAAGGTAGACAACCCGTAGACAACCTGTGTCACCACCCTCCCACCGGGTTAAAGGTACCGTTCGGCTGACCGAGATTAAGTGCCGAGGCTAGACGAAGTTTCACCGACACCTCATAAAGACGAAATTGACAGCTATTTGGTAATGTGCTACCCTAAGTCATCTAAAAAGTGACCGGTCACTTAAGCAGGCATAAAGTCTTCAACGTTGTGACCTTCAAACCGAGGTTGGGTAATGGACATTTTTTACGGCGGCGACTACAACCCCGAACAGTGGCCCGAAACGGTCTGGCAAGAAGACGTCCGGCTCATGCGCGAAGCGGGCGTCAATCTGGTCAGCGTAGCGATATTTGCGTGGTCGAAGCTCGAGCCTGAAGAAGGCCGTTACGACTTTGCCTGGTTAGACAGGCTGCTGGATTTGCTCTACGAAAACGGTATCGGCGTGTGTCTAGCGACCGCAACCGCCGCGCCACCGCCGTGGCTGGCCCGTAAATATCCGCAAAGTTTGCCCGTCACCAAAAACGGTGTGAGGTTGGGCGTCGGGTCACGGCAGCAGTACAGCCCCTCGAGCCCCGACTATCAGCGTCTCGCTGCCAACCTCGTGCGCAAGCTGGCGGAGCGTTACGGCAAACACCCGGCGCTCAAGCTCTGGCACATCAACAACGAATACGGTTGCCACGTTTACGAGTCGTTCGATGAGGATTCAGCGCAGGCGTTCAGAGTGTGGCTGAGAGAGCGTTACGGCACCGTTGAAAAGCTCAACGAAGCGTGGGGCACGTCGTTTTGGAGCCAGACCTACTACGCCTGGGAAGAGGTGTCGCCGCCCGCTGCCGCCCCGACCTTGCTCAACCCGACAGAGCAGCTCGACTGGCGCAGGTTTTGCAGCGACGCCCTGTTGTCCCTTTATCAGATGGAGCGCGAGATTTTACGCGACGTCACGCCCGAGGTTCCGGCCACGAGCAACTTTATCGGCGTTCATAAACCGCTCGACGAGTGGCGCTGGGCGCAAGAACTCGATATGGTCTCAAACGATTCGTACCCCGACCCCGGCAACGCCGAGGCTGGAATCTACGCCGCGTTTCAGAGCGACGTGATGCGCTCACTGAAAGGGGGTGCGCCGTGGATTTTGATGGAGCAGGCTCCGAGTCAGGTGCAGTGGCGCGGGCGTAACAGCCTCAAAGCGCCCGGTGTGATGCGGCTCTGGAGCTTGCAGGCGGTGGCGCGGGGCGCACGCGGCGTGATGTTTTTTCAGTGGCGGCAGTCTAAAGCCGGGGCCGAAAAGTTTCACAGCGGGATGGTGCCGCACGGCGGCACCGACACCCGGACGTGGCACGAAGTTAGAGATTTGGGACAAGAACTCGGGGGTTTGGGAGAGGTTTTGGAGTCCCGCGTCCAAGCCGAAGTCGCGCTTCTATTCGACTGGGAAACGTGGTGGGCTTTAGAACTCGACGCTCGCCCGAGCGAAGACGTGCGTTATCTGGAGCAAGTTTACAGCTTTTACCGGGCGCTCTGGCAGAGAAACATCACCGTAAACTTCGTCAAACCGGACGCCGACTTGTCGGCTTATAAACTCGTCGTCGCGCCCAACTTGTACCTCGTTCGGGATGAGGCGGCGGCGAACTTGGAGCGTTACATCCAAAACGGCGGCACGCTGGTGCTGGGTTTTTTCAGCGGCATCGTAGACGAAAACGACCAGATTCGGCTGGGCGGGTATCCGGCTCCGTTCCGTAAACTCTTGGGGCTCAGGGTTGAAGAGTTCGACGCGCTACCCGTCGGGGTAACGACCACCGTAAAAACCGCTGTAAAAGGCGAGCAGACGTTCTCCGCCGACCTCTGGGCCGATGTGATTACCCTGGAGGGCGCGGAAGTGCTGGCGACCTTTGAAAGTGGTTTTTACGCAGGGCGTCCGGCGGTGACGCAGCACGCGTTTGGGAAGGGCTTGAGCTTTTATGTAGGGACGAGACTCGAGCCCGCAGGTACGGCGTGGGTACTGGAAAGAGCGTGTGCGCGGGCGGGCGTCAAGGCAGAACGTTTTCCTGAAGGTGTCGAAGCCGTAAACCGCACCGCCGAGGGTGCTGACTATCTCATCCTCCTAAACCACACCGCCGCCGAAACCCGGCTCGAACTCTCCCAAACGGCGACCGCTTTGGGCGGGGGCGACGCCGTAAAGCAGGTTTCGCTACCCCCTTACGGCGTCCGTTTTTTACGCCGTACAGCCGTATCTCCAGCTGAGGATGTTCCTGAAGTCGTCCCGGCAGAGGGGGTTTAGATGGACTAACATCGTGACAGTTACGAAACGAACCTTTTACCTTTTCTCGAGTCATTAAGGAGCAAAAAATGAAAAAGACACTCGCTGCAAGTCTTCTCTTACTCGGCACTGCTGCGTTGCCACTCGCTGCCGCGCAAAATACCGACCTTTCGGGAGACATCACCGTCATGGCCTGGGACGTCGCCGCCGAAGCCCTTCAAGGTGCCGTCGAAGGCTTTAACCAGGAGTATCCGAACGTCAACGTCACGGTTGAAAATTTAGGCAACCAGCAAGTTTACGACCGGGGCTTAGCCGGATGTGCGGCGGGCGGCGCGGATTTGCCCGACGTGTACGCCGTTGAAAACAACGAAGCCGAAGTCTTCTGGAACCGCTTCCCCGGCTGCTTTACCGACCTCAATACGATGGGCGCGGGCGACCTCCGCGACCAGTTCCCCGACTTCAAATGGACGGAGCTGAGCGTCGGCGATCAGGTTTTTGCGGTTCCCTGGGACTCCGGCCCGGTCGTGACCTTTTATCGCCGCGACTTGTACGAACAAGCCGGGATCAACCCCGACGACATCGAAACCTGGGACGACTTTATCGCTGCCGGGCAAAAGCTCGACGAAGCAACCGGCGCGAAGATGCTCTGGTTCGACTTTTCCGACGACGGCGTGTGGCGCGAGTTAGCCAACCAGAACGGCTGCTTTTACTTCGACGACGCGGGCGAAACCATCACTGCCAATCAACCGGGGTGTGTGACGGCGATGGAAACGATGAAAAAGCTTTACGACGCTGAAGTCGCAAGCATCGTCGATTGGAACGGCGCGATTCAGGCGATTAAAAACAACAACCTGGCGGGCGCAGTGTTCGGCGGTTGGTACGTCGGCACGATTCAGAGTAACGCCCCCGATCAGTCGGGCAACTGGGGTGTTTACCCGATGCCGGCCTCTGAGGCGGGTGGCGTCCGCGCTGCCAACCTGGGCGGTTCGGCGCTAGCGATTCCGACGTCTTCGGACAATCCCGAAGCGGCGATGGCGTTTATCGACTACGCGCTGGCAACGACGCAGGGTCAGGTCGGAATGCTCGAGAACTACGGTTTGGTGCCCTCGTTCTTGCCGGCGTTAGACGACCCTTACGTTCAAGAAGGCGTCCCCTACTGGGGCGACCAGCCCATCTGGGAAGACATCTTGGCGACACTCGGTGAGATTCCGCAGGCACGCGGCACGCAGTACTTCCAAGAGGCGCGGCAGATTGTCACCAATACCCTGTCGCAGTACCTCACCGAAGGCACCTATGACAGCGCGCAGGCGGCAATGGACAACGCCGCCGAGCAGATTGCCGGAGCCACCGGTTTACCCGTTGCCGGTCAGTAGCGTTTCAGTCAACAGGTTTAGCTAACTTGGGCGTCGGCACCTGCAAAACGGGGTGCCGACGCTTTAGCTCGAGTACACTTAAAGCGCACCAAAATTCATCCCTCGCGGAGGTCTTATGCAGCGTAACCGCCTTGTCCCCTATACGTTCTTGCTCCCGTATCTCGCTATTTTTTTGCTCTTCTGGGCGTGGCCTATTATCTATTCGGTCTACCTGTCGTTTCTAGATACACGCGGCTTCCCCTGGGCGTGGGAACCCGGCGCGAACTGGGGCCGCATCTTGAGCGACCCATTTTTCCGGCAGGCGTTTCGGAACACCGTCATTATCTTGGCTGTTCAGGTTCCGGCGATGCTGCTCTTAGCCACCGGACTCGCCGTCGGCCTCAACTCGCCACTGTTAAAACTCAAAGGCTTTTACCGCTTCGCCTTTTTCGCGCCCGTCGTCGTCGGGTCGGTTGCGTATTCGGCGGTGTTTCGGCTGCTGTTCAACACCCAAAACGGCGCAGTCAACGCTGCCTTGACCGGCATCGGCTTGCCGCGTATCGACTGGCTCAATGCACCCGTCCCGGCGTTTATCCTGATCATCCTGACTGTCACCTGGCGCTGGACGGGCTACAACGCGATTATCATCTTGGCAGGGTTGCAAAACATCCCCTTGGAGCTTTACGAAGCCGCCAAAATCGACGGTGCCAACCCGTGGCAGCAGTTCTGGGGCATTACCTTGCCACTTTTACGCCCGATTCTCCTCTTTGCCCTCGTCTTATCGGTCATCGGCACGCTGCAACTCTTTACCGAACCGTTCCTGATTACCGGCGGTGGCCCCGGTAACGCCACCCTGACTTTAGGCGTATACCTGTATCAGCAGGGCTTCAGGTCGTTTAACTTCGGCTACGCTTCGGCCATCGGCTACGCGATTGCACTTCTGGCGGTCATCTTTTCGGCGCTGCAACTGCGGATTTTCGGCGGGGACGCCTCGTGAAACGCGCAAATTTTATCGGGCGTTTCTGGCTGCACCTCTTGCTGACGCCGCTGGCCCTCTTATGGCTCGCCCCGATTTGGCTGATGGTTGTGTTTTCGACGGTGCTCGAGCCGCAAATCTTCAGCACTCCCGTTCCGCTCTTACCCGGCGGCGAGTTTATGGCAAACCTGCGAGACCTGCAGGCCGATACCGATTTTCTCCGCACGCTTCTAAACAGTGTGATGATTTCAGGCATTTACACGCTGCTGTCGCTGCTCCTGACGAGCATGGCCGGCTACGCTTTCGCCCGCTTTCAGTTTATCGGTCGGGCCGCCATCTTTACGATTGTCATTGCGACGCTGACCATCCCGTATTTCGTCGTGGTGATTCCGCAGTACATCTTGGTCGCCCGCGAGTTTTCCCTGACGAACTCGTACATCGGTGTGGTGCTGCCGCTCTTGGCCAACTCACTCGGGATCTTCTTTATGCGGCAGAACTTCTTGTCGTTGCCGCAAAGTTTGCTCGACGCCGCCCGCGTTGACGGCGCAGGCGAATACCGCATCTTCTTTCAGATTGCCCTGCCACTCGTCTCCTCGGCAATGGCAGCTTTGGGCATCATCTTGTTCCTGACCGCGTGGAACGATTACCTCTGGCCGCTCTTAATCTTGACCGAAAAAACGATGTACACCGCGCCCGTCGCGCTGGGAACACTGCTCGGACTGACGCGGGTGTCATGGGGCGGGATCATGGTCGGGGCTGTTTTGATGACCGTGCCGTTTTTGATCCTGTTTTTATTCTTGCAGCGGTTTTTTGTTGCGGGGATTACGGCGGGGGCGGTGAAAGACTAGCAATAGACTTTAGGCTTGAATTTGTGGCAAGAAACTTTATCGAGATTGCGAGCAGCAGTGTTTGAGTTTCTTGCCACAATTCAAAGAGATACTTTCTTAATCCATAGTAAACTCGAGTTCTAGTGACCTTGAATGAGCTTATTAACCAAGTAGTTGATGACCAAGTAACCCTCAACTCCGTATTACTCAAGGCGAAAGTGCTTGCCTACAACCTTCACGCGGATAACCTCAAGGTTTGGCTTGAGGGAGAAATCAACGGTTACAACAGCAGTATGATAATGCCGGAGTATAGGACTGATATAAACGTGCAGAGCGTAGGAACGTTCACCGATGGGATAACTTCTATAATCCATAATCGTCCTATTCCTTTGTTTCTCCTATCAGATGAATTGAGAGATTTTGCTGAACACATCAGTATCGGGCAATCTGTCTCAAGTATTCAGGGTTTGCTTCAGAACGACCACGGCGATAACATTAAGGCAAGTTGGCCATCCGACATGCTAACGATGCTGAATTTTGAACTTCAGCAAAAAAATCGTCCCGGAGTCTATGTAGATGCTCAGAGAAACATAGGACGTGTGTCGGTACAAACAATCTTAGATAATACTCGGAATAGATTACTCACATTTTTGATGGAGTTACGAGAGCAGTACCCCAACCTTGATATATCAGAAAGCGCGCCGGATTCTAACACAAGTCAAACTGCTCAGGTTCTTGTAAACAATTATATATATGGCGATGAAAACACGGTAGCGAGTGGACGTGAGTTTACACAAGCTGTTACTAAAACCATAGAGGATTTAGACAGTTTGCTTTTCCGCCTGCAAGATTTGGGTGTGGAGCAGAAAAGCCTTGAAAAGCTCGAGCAAGCTGTAATAGCTGACCAACAAAGTGGACATCGCGGAATTGGGGATAGCGTAAAAGCTTGGCTCGGCAACTTCACAGCCAGTGTTGCTAGTAGTCAGGTAGCTGCCAATCTTCCGCAAATTGTCGCGGCAATTAGTACATTTATGAACCGGTAGCAAAAGACTTCTCAACCAACACTCCCTTCTGAGATAGCAGTGGCTAGAAAGGGGTAAACCATGAAACGTATAAACGTATCCGCTACCGCAACGAAAACGGCGTGAACCGGGGCTTGGTATAGGCGCGTAACGTATACTCAGCTCAGTGAGCAACCGTGTCTGAGGCTAAAAGCCGTAACTACGTCGTCGGCGTGATGACGATAGACGTGGAGGGCAAGCACTCGGAGCGTTTCGAGAGGCTGGCGAACGCGGCAGTGACGGCGTTTGACGAGGCGCTCGGCACCGAACTGGGGTTACGCGTCAACCTGCTCCGTTTCGACGGGCCGCACCTCACCCCGGCAGCCGGAGCCTACGCGCCGCTCGACTTTTTGCGCCTCGGCATGACCGAAAAGCTCGAGCGTAGTGCCGACTTTCTCCTGATCGTCACCGAAGTTGACCTCGCCGCCACGGCGCTCTCCTATACCCTCGCCCTGCCGAGTCAGCTGACCAACATCGGCGTCATCTCGACCAAGCGGCTCGAGCCCACCTTTTGGGGGGAAGAGGCAGACGAGGCGCTCGCGGTGCGGCGTCTGAATCACCTCCTGCTGCATACCCTCGGTCATCTCCTCAACCTGCCGCACGCGGACGGGCCGCACAACGCGATGTACGCGTTTGAGAACGTAGACGATCTGGGCGCGATGGCAACGCTGACGCCCGCACAGCGGAACCACGTGCGCCTGGCGTTGCCGCGCGAAGCCCATGAGCGCTCGAGCCGGGGCAACCGCTGGAGTTTTGTGTTGCAGACGCTTCTAAAAGACTGGCGTAGCATCGCGCACGCGGTAAAGAGGGCGAACCCGCTGCGTTTAGCGACGCGCCTGCCCACCCTGATTACTGCGGCGCTCTCAGTAATCATCGTCGTATTTTTCAGCCCCGAAATGTGGGACGTAGCGAGCACCGTCGAGCTGTATCAGCTCATCTTGTTTGCGGGGGTGTCGGTCGCAGTAGGCACCTTTGCGCTCTACCGCGCTTTTGCTTTCGGCGCACCCCTGCGCCGGGGCCGCCGTCTAGCCGAGTCGAGCGTCGTCACCGGCGCAGCCGTCCTCTTCAGTCTTACGCTGACGATGCTGTTTATCTTTGCCGCCTTTGCCGCGCTCGTCTACCTGGGCGTCGCTACAATTTTTCCACGCCAACTTATGGAGACGTGGCCGACCGTAGACCCGGCGGTGCGGACGCTCGACCACCTCAAGTTGAGCCTGTTCGTCGCCGCGTTCGGCACGCTTGCGGGTTCGCTCGGCGGTCGGGCGGACAGCCGCGACCTTGTGCACGGTGTACTTTTTATCGACGAGGAAACCTGACGAACAGGTTTCGCTCCGCTCTTATCGCGCAAACTCGGTTAAGATAGCAGCATTTGGAAACTGAAAAGAGGTCAAGGGTGAAACGCATCAGGTACAGAGACGAAAACGGCGTCAGTTGGGGTGAGTTGGAGGGGGGCACCGTCTACCCTCTAACGCACTTGCTGGGTGAACGCAGCGGCCCCACCGTTACGCTCTCAGACGTCACGCTACTCGCACCGTGTGAGCCTAAAAACATCGTCTGTGTGGGCAAAAACTACGCCAAGCACGTCGTCGAGATGGGCGGCAGCGCCGAAGACCTGCCCAAAGAGCCGGGGTTGTTTATCAAATCGCTGGGGACGCTCGCCAACCCCGGCGACCCGGTTCCGTATCCGAGCTGGACGCAGAACCTGCATTTCGAGGGTGAGCTAGCCGTTGTGATCGGTCGGGAAATGCGGGACGTGTCAGAGGCGGAGGCTTTGCAGCATGTTCTTGGCTACACCTGCGCGGTAGACGTGACGGCCCGTGACAAACAGCGGAGCGATTTGCAGTGGGCAAGGGGTAAATCTGCCGACGGGTTTTGTCCGGTGGGGCCGTGGCTCGAGACCGACCTGGACACGGGTTCTCTAAGCGTGCAAACGCGGCTTAACGGCGAGTTGAAACAAGACGGCAACACCGCAGATTTGATCTTTCCGGTGCCGAAGGTATTGTCTTATATCAGTTCGTTTTTAACGCTGCAACCCGGAGATTTGGTGTTGACCGGCACGCCGGACGGGGTGGGGCCGATGCAAGTCGGGGACAAGCTCGAGGTCACCGTCGAAGGGATCGGAACTTTGGAGTGTGTCGTCGAAGCGTCCGCACGGCTCGTCCCGTGAGCGGTCAAAACGAACCCGTTATCCCGGCGGTGCAAGATTTGGGCGGGCTGTTCCTGCTGGACACGCAGCACATGGGCTACGCCGGAACCGTCGGCGTGTATTTGCTGCCCGGCGCTGCCGGAACCTTTGCGCTCATCGAATCGGGGCCGGGGTCAACGTTGAACACGGTTTTGACCGGGATTCAAGCGGCAGGCTTCGACCCCGTAAAACTGACGAGCGTTTTGGTCACGCATATTCACCTCGACCATGCCGGGGCTGCCGGGACGTTGGCACAGCGTTACGGCGCGGAAGTGTACGTCCATGAGAACGGGGCGGGGCATCTTATCGACCCGAGCCGGTTACTCAGCAGCGCGGGCCGGATTTACGGCGACCAGATGGACACGCTCTGGGGCGAGATGAAACCGTTGCCGCAAAACTTAGTGCGGCCCGTGAGAGACGGCGACACCGTGGAGATTTTGGGCCACCGTATCGGCGTCCTCTATACACCCGGTCACGCCTCGCATCACGTGAGTTACGTGCTAAATAAAACCCGAATGTTTACGGGGGACGCCGCCGGAATCCGCTTGCCGGGAGCCGAAACGGTGCGACCTGCGTTGCCGCCCCCCGAAGCTGATCTAGAGACCTGGCACCGTTCTATTCAGGCGATGTTGCAAGTCGAACCCGAAGAGCTGTTGCTCACGCACTTCGGCCCGGTCGAGAATGTCGCGGAGCATTTTCGGGAACTCGAGCACCAACACCAAAGCTGGAGCGAGAGTATTTTAGATGGCATGAACGCCGGTGAAGACGACGAAACGTTAGCGGCGCGGATTGATGCGCTCAGCCGGGGCGCACTCGGGGCCGAAGGTGCGTCGGCGGGAACAATTGAGCGGCACAGCATTACGAGTAACGACGCGATGACGGTCATGGGGCTTAAACGCTATTGGACGAAGGTTCACCCGGAACGGCTCGCGTCGACTAAATAATCTGTCTAGAAAACAGGCTTTCTTTCTATAGGCTTCGTTTTAGAATGTACGAGTGGGAAAGAATAAGCGCCTTCGCAATCAGATTCAGAGCGAGGTTCAAGTCATCTTAGAACACCGAAAAAAGATTGCGGCGGAACTTGCCAAACCCTATCCGAGCCGTCAAGATATCTCTAAGTGGCAGCAAGACATTGCTCGCCACGAACGTATTAAGACCAAGCTCGAGGCAAAGCTGCCGGGAAGGAAAAAATGAGTCAAGTTGTCGAAACCAGGCGGATAAAGATGCTGCTCAGACATCTTTCCGGTAGCAGCCGGGATTATCTCGAGCTGGCTCAGAAGCTCGAGGCGCTGCCCCCGGAAAGCGAAGAGGCGGATACGCTGCTAGGAACGATGTACGCTTACGTTCAGCAAGTCCACATGGATACTGAAGACGTTATCGAGGCGATGGACACGTGTACCGACGACCTTCAAGATGACGATGCGCAACCAGAGTGAAATAGTTTGCGGCGCATACGCCTTGCTAGACTGTACTTGTGGGAACGAACAAAAATACTTGCAAACAGCTGGCAGGTGAACTCAAGCAGATTGCCGTCCACGAAAAAAAGATTGCGGATGACCTCGAGACCTATCCCAGCCGCCGCGCGATTGAGAAATGGCAAGCTGACATTGCCAAACACGCACGCATTTACGCTAGACTTGCAGCCAGACTACCCGGAGGTGGAAAGTGAGCAGCACGGCTGAAAATCTGGACAGTCTAGTCGAGCACAGAACATTTCTGCTGGATGAGCTGGCTGAAAACGCCCAGGCTTATCTTGCGTCTTGGCAACAGCTTAAAACGCTCCCTTCGAACAGCGAAGAACATAGTGACCTTTTGGGTTACACGCTAGCTCAGGCGCGGCAACTTGGGATGGACGCTGAAGACGTAGCTGAGACCGAAGAAAAAATACTCGAGCTTCCAGATGATGAGAGCTAAATAGGCTTACTTGGAGCGAGGTGCAGCAGCGGCTTGGCCTACCTGAGCACTGAAGTCAGTCTGTCAAACCCTTCTCGCGTAGCATCTCGCCAATCTGACGGTTGTATGCAAGGTACTCGGCCTCGGCGCGCTGCCGGTCTTCCTCAGTGCCGTTCCACACGTACCCCTCCCGTATCGCAGGAAGTCCTTCAACTTTCCCGCTGGCACGTAGACGAATGTGGCGCTCGTTTGTCATGCGGTGGCTGGCGAGAAAATCCAAGTATGTGCCCTGCTCATCGCTCCCGAATATGTAGCGAATGTGCCAGCCTTCCCCGACGACGACACCGGGCTTTTCTTCAGCCGTCGCCCCCTCGGGTAAGACAAGGCTCCAAGGCTCGAAGTAATCGGCAAACGCCTTCTCGATTCTGTCCATACGATTCACTCCACAAATCGGTAAGGCTCGAGCATCTTCTTACGCTGTTGGGAAAGATAAGAAAACGAGTAACTGCCATACTTCACCCAAGATTCCGTGTTTCCAATGTTCGTTTCCGCTAAGAATCTCTCCGACAATTCATCATGCGGATAAAAATACCATTCGTTGTCTTCACGAAAGCAAAGCCACAAGTCTTTGCCTTGATATTTTTTGTGGAATGTGAGTCGGCCTTTCAATTGAACTTTTAGAGTTTCGCCGTGTAGATGTTGCGCGATAAAATCCGCACCGTGCCAATCATCGCTCAACTTGATGGTGATAAAGCCGTAATCGGCAAGCACAGCAGAAAACTTTTGGAAATTGTAGCTCTCCTTTTGCCTTGCGTTCAGGCTTTCGTAAGCAATTTCTTGAAATACTCGCGGCATAAGAGTTCTACCATAAGCAAAAAGAAGCAACCCGGCTGGTAATTATTTGGCATTTGCCCGGTAGCGGATTGTCTTATATCGCTGTCTTAAATACTCAGCTCGAGCGCGTGCCGCTCCCCATCATCTTGGTAGCTCACCCGCACGGCGTTATTTTGCACCGCTGAACTTTACGGCTCGACCGTCCAAGGTAACCTTTTCGGGGCTTTGAGAAACGTAATTTATGACGACTTTGGCAAACAACCTCACTTTTGCATTGAAGTTTAGCTGTAGAGCCTAGTTCATTTCCGGCCCAGAGAACTCTCCTCCAAAGGCGATAAGGTGTATCACATGCTCAAAGCAAGCGCCGCTGCGTGCTTTCCGGATAACAGCGCCAACGGAATCCCGCCTCCCGGATGCACCGTCCCCCCCGCCAGCACCAGATTCTTAACACCTTTTACGGTCTGCCCGGGCCGAATCGTCTGGAGGAGCGAATGCGGCGCAGCGCCGTAAATCGCGCCCCGGTGGGCAAGGCGGCCCAGATATGCCGGAGAAAAGGTCTTTTGTACCCGGATACGTTCACGCACGTCCAACCCACGCCGCGCTAAAACCGCGAGCACATGCCCAGCATAGTGCGGAGCCTCGCGTTCCCAATCCAGCGGACGCTCTGCCGAGAGTGCAGGCGCGTTGACCAGCACGAACCAGTTTTCACACCCCGGCGGCGCGTCGTTACGCTCGGTTTTACTGCTGATGGAAATGTAGAGCGTCGGGTCGTCGGCAAGCTTGCCGCGCCGCACCGCTTCGAATTCGGCGCGGTAGTCCGCCGGAAACGAGATGTTGTGATGGGCCAGACCGGGCGTTTCAGCGTCTAGACCCAGCAACAAGACGAAACCGGACAAGGAGGGCTCGAGCCTCTCCCCTTTTACTTTACCGAGTAGTTGATGTGTGCGGATAACGTCCAGACCCGACACGGTGACGTTCGCCGTAAAATCTCCGGCGTCCGTTTCAACCTGCGTAATTTTAGACCCCGAGGTGCAGAGCCGCGTCACCGTAACATTCGTGCAGACCTCGACGCCCAGCTTTTCCGCTAACGCCCGGAGCTGCCGCACCACCCCTTTGATGCCGCCGACCGGATAAAACACCCCTTTGCCGAGTTCGACCCAGGCGATGTTGTGCAGCACCGCCGGGGCGCGGTAGGGGTCGGCGCCGAAGTAAGTCGCGAACCGTAAAAAGAAGGTCTCCAAGTCGCCGGTTGCGCCAAATTGCCGTAACAACGCCGGAAGGCGTTTGCCCGGATGGGCCTTAAGTCCAGCCGAAAGGCCGTAACGTGCCAGTTCTTTGAGTCCCGGCGATTGCCCGAATAAAAACGTCGGGGCAGCCGCTTCGTAAAGCAGGCGGGCCTCATCTCTCAACCGGTAAAACGCCTCGGCTTCTGCGTCGGACAACTGCGCGGCGGTTTGTTCAGCGTCTAAAGACACGTCCCAAACGCGCCCGGACGAGTAGATGTAGCGGCACAGGGGCGACAGCGGCCTAAACTCCGGCGGCGTCGCCCCGGCCCGCACGAACAAATCGGTGACGAGTTCGGGCAAAGTCCAGACGCTCGGGCCGAGGTCGAAACGAAAGCCGCCGTCGGTGAACTCACCGGCTTTACCGCCTACTTCGTCAAGTTGCTCTAGCAGCGTGACCTGAACGCCGCTGAGGGTTAACTCGAGCGCCGCCGACAGTCCGGCAAAGCCGCCGCCCAAAACCAGCGCCGTCTGGGGTTTAAGTGATTTAGTCATGTGCTTCAGAGGTTTCGGCGTCGCCGTAAAAACGACCTTTCCAACGATAACCTTTATGTCTAAGTGCCCGTAAACCAATCTGCCAGAGCGGGACGAAGACGAACGGTTGCAAAAATGCCTCGAGCGGGCTCCGGTGCGTTTTGTAAGACGTTAAAGCACGTTGAAACAGCCCGAGCGCCGCCGGAATAAGCCAGAGCGGGTTCAACAAGGTCAGGAACCACGAGAGCGTGTACATCAGGGTGTTGAGTACGAGCGACAACAGCAGCAAAGTGCGGCTGCCCTGATGCGCCGCCAGAATATTTTTCGAGAAACCCTCCAAGAGTTCCCCCCGCGTCCGGTACATCCGCACGCTCAAAAGCTCACCGCCCAAAGCCAGCACCGTTTTGAGGCCGCGCCCCTTGGCGTATTGCCCCATCTTTACGTCTTCTAACACTTCGTCCTTGAAAGCCGCGTGCCCGCCGACCTGCAAGTAAGCGCTCCGCGTCCACATCATGCACTGCCCGTTGCCCGCTGAAAACGCGGCGTCGGTCGTGCGCTGCACAAGTGGATACGGTAAGAGGCCGAGCAGCACGAGGTCGATCACCGGGACGCTGAGGCGTTCAAAGAGTGTTTCGGTACGTTGCCGGGGCCAGACGCTCGCGTAAACCGCGTCGCCGTGTTCGGCGAACACTAAAAGTGACGCCAGCGCCCCCGGTTCCCACGATACGTCGGCGTCGGTGAAAACCAGAATGTCACCGCTGGCTTTTTGCGCGAGTTGCCAGCAGGCCCAGTTTTTACCCGTCCAACCGGGCGGCAAGGGTTTGCCGCTTATACATCTGACGCCGGATTCAGCGACGACCTGCGCCGTCTCATCTTCCGAGTCGTCGTTCAAAATCAGTATCTCATCCGCGCCTTGCGCGAGCAGCAGCGGCAGCGTTTCGCTGAGGTTGACGGCTTCGTTCCGGGCCGGGACGAGCAGCGAAACGCGGCGGCCCTGTTCCGGCGCACGCTGCGGAGGAGTTAAAACAGGAAAGGTAAAGGTGTTGACCAGAAGCACGGCGAGTTGCGCCGTGACCGCCAGCGTTACCAACCCCCACACCAGCCAACCGAATAAGCTCATCTCGCCCTCCTGCCGAGTAGTTTACCTACCCAGGCGGCCTGTTCGTTCGTACTCGCTGCGCCGCCGCGCCAGCACACAAACCCCGGCAGCGGTTTTTCAGGGTTGGCTTGGGCCAGCTCACGCCCCAACCCCGCCAAAAGCCCGTTCAGCGCCCCCGCCACCTCTTCCGGAGCGACCGCGTCCCCTAAAATAATAAATACTTCCGGGCGCTGCGCCCCGCGCAGCACCGCGCGAATCGCCACCGGATAGACCGGCACGGCGGCGCGCGACGCCAGAAACCCCAAACCCGGTTGCAAAACTTCCACGTACCCGGCTGAGCGCAGCTCGCCTTCAGGAAACACAACCAAAAGTTCGCCACGTTGTAAACGCCGGAGCGCTTCGCGCAGTTCGGTCGTCGGTACGGCCCCAAGCTGGCGAAAAAAGGGGAACTGCCCCAAGGTCTCAGGAAGCATCAAGCCGCTTAGAGGCCGCCTCAGCTTTTGTCCGATAAACCACGCCAGATACGCGTCCCACCAGCTGTGATGGTTCGCCGCCAACACTGCGCCACCCGGCGAGAGGCCGTTCCAGTCGCCTTTAGCGTAAACGCCGTGCAGATCACGGGCTAACGAGCGGCGGATCAAAAAGGGCAAGCTCCAGGCGATCAGCGCCGTCAGCCGTGCCCGTAAACGCGCCGCAAGCGAAGCAAAGTAGGCGTTCATAAAACCCGGCTTGCCAACAGCCCCACCGACCCCATCGCTACAAACGCCGCCAACGCCGCCCACGGCAGGCCGTAAAATAGCAGCCCGACGCTGATAAGAAATGCCTGCGCCCAAAACACGGCGCGTAAGTCGGGCGAAGTGTTTTGCAGCAGACGGGGCTCGAGCCACCCCAGCAGCGTCACGAGCACGGCTCCGGCGACGAACCAGCCCAGAAAATTGCTCAGCGGGATGCCGTAGTACCCACCCCGGTCAAACTCCCAGAACCCCTGCGAAACCATCAGCGGGTCGAGCCCCACGTCCCAGGCGACCAAAGCCAGCGGCGCGAGCCAGCGTTTGCTGCCGGGCGGGGAGAGCTCGAGGCCGATCAAGGCAAACGCAAACCAGCCGAGCGGCACCAGCAGCGGCACCCCCAAAAGCTGCGGCCCCGGCGCAGTGTAGTCGTAAGCGCCGAACGGGACGCCGGTCGTGTATCCGACCCATTCGACCAGCAGCCCAAAGCCGAAGGCCGCCGTAAACAGCAGCCAGGCTTTGTGAGCGTAACGCGACAGCGCGTACCCGAACACGCCGAGCGTCAGAAGGCCGGTGCTGAGATAAGCCAGCGCCGCAAAATAATCCGGAAAGAGCGGCGTCGGCACCATCGAGAGCGCCCACAAGCCCAACACGAAACGCCACGGGCTGAGCGTGCGGAGGGCGCGCAGACGCGCCATCGCCGCGGGTTCCAAAGCCAGCGTCAGCCCGAAAACGACCAGCAGGTTCGTCAGCAGAAAAAAGAGCGCTTCTTCGACGGGCAGCCCGAAAATCGCCAGATTCGATGAGAGTTCCGGTGAAATCCACCAGATATCCAGACCCAGCGCCAGACGGTCGGCTACCCACAGATAGAGCGTCGGTACCAGGAATCCGGCGAGTAGAACGTAAGGTCGCCGTAACAGCAGGTCGCCGCCGAAACCCCACTGAAGCGCCAGAATCGGCGCAGCCCACGCCGCAATCATCCCGAAATAGAACCCGCGCGGCGTCGTCAAAGCCAGCACGCCCGCCGCTGCCAAACCGAGCCATACCAGCGCCCCGACAAGGCGGACGGCGGTTTTCCGGGATTCAGGTACCGGGACATCAACCGGATGATTGACCAGATTACCGACCCGGTGACGGCGGCGCAAAAGCAGCACCCACAACCCCGTCAGCAGCGTTTGCAAGATAAAAAACAGATACTCTTCAAACGGCACAAAGCCGAGCGTAAAGAGCACCCGGTTTTCGCCGTAACCCCACACGCCGCGCGCCACCAGCAGGTTATCCCACGGCGTCGTGTAGACGAGGGCCAAGAGGACGTGAACACCAAGGGCGACGAGTCCGGCCTGGGCCACCTGTCCCCGCCGCCAAGAACGCCACGTCAGCAGCGCAAGTAAAAGCAGCGGCGGCAAGATAAAAACGAAGTGGAATTGCAAGTAGGTCATCGAATTACGAGTGGGTCACGAGACGCGCAGGTACATGCCCGCCGCGTGAGGCGCTTCGGCTTTACGAAAGCCGAACTTCGCGTAAAAGTCAGGCGTGCCGTGATCCGCCATCAGGCTTACATAGGCGCTTTTGGGCGCGTGTTCGCGGATATAGACCATAAGCGCGTCCATGATGCTTTTGCCGACGCCCTTCCCTTGATACTCGGGCAAAACGGCAATATCGACGATTTCAAAAAAACAGCCGCCGTCACCGATCACCCGGCCTACGCCAACCCTTTCAGCGCCGTAAAAAACCGTAACGGCAAAAAGCGAATTCTTCAGGCCAATCGTCGCCGCTGCTTCAGTTTTGCGGCTGAGTCCGGCAGCGAGGCGAATGCAAATGTAATCTTCGACACTCGGAGTTTGCATTTTTACGGCGTAACGGCTCACCGGCTCAAACCTTTTTCTTCTCGAGGTCTTTTAAGACGACCCGCGCTGCGTTGCGTCCCGACGCGCCCATGATGCCGCCCCCAGGGTGCGTACTCGCGCCGGTCAGGTAAAGCCCTTTGAGGTGCGTTTTGTACTCCGCCATGCCCAGAAAGGGCCGCAGGGCGAACATCTGATCCAAACTCATCTCTAAATGCATGACGTTGCCCCGGAAGAGACCTAAGTGACGCTCGAGCCACTCCGGGTGTTGAAACAGTTTGCCGACGACCTTCGCTTTCGTTCCGGGTGCGTAAACCTCATAGGCGTCCAAAATGCTCTCGGCTACCTCGTCTTCGATGTCGGCCCAGCGTGCGCCCTTGACCAGTTCATAAGGAAAATACTGCGCCCAGAGCCACAACACTTCGCCGCCGGGCGGGGCCAGCGTGTCGTCTACCGCGCTAAAACTCATCGCCACAATCGGCGGGTCGGATGCGGGCCGACCGGCTAAAAAGTCGCCGTAGGCCGCGCTCAGTTGCGCCCGGTCGCGGCACAACAGACCCAAGGCCCGCCGCGCCTCGTCGCCGGGGTGGGCGGTATAACGCACGGGCGCGTCTAAAGCCAGCCGTAAAACCGCGCCGAAACCGTTGCCGACGCGCATGTTCTTGCTGCTTTCAGGGCGGTGTTCTTCGGGCAGGAGCTTGCCGAAGGTCTCCAAGGCGTGCGCCCCGGCGACGACTGTGCGCGCTGTATAGACCTGTCCAGCTACCTCAATCCCGGTGGCCTTTGTTCCTTCGACCAAAATCTTCTCGACCGGCGCGTCCGTAAAAATCTGCCCGCCGTGCGCTTCGATGTGCCGCGCCAGCGCCTGCGTCAGCATCCCCGAGCCGCCCTTGGGCCGCGCCATCCCGCCTTCGTGGTACAAGGGTTGCCACAGCACGAACGGCGACGAAAACGGTTCCGAGGGCGGCGGCCCCGACTGCGCCGCCATCCAGACCAAAGGCGTCTTGACCCGCTCCTCTTTGAAGTAGCTGTCAACCACTTCGCCGTAAGGTTTGAGGATTTTGCTAAGCGCCTGTTTCCAGTCGCCCTTAATCGCACGCCCGAAAATCATCTTTTTGCCGAGGTTAAAGGGGCTCGGCGTGCTTAAAAACAGCTCTTTGACGGCCTGACCGAAAGGCCGCCAGTCGTCCATAAAGCGTTTGTAGGCTTCGCCCTCGCCGGGGTAGGTGCGCTCGAGCCCGTCTATCGTCGCCTGTTCACTGCGGTAGATAAACACGCTCTCGCCGTCGTCGTAAGGGGCGAAAAACAGCGGGTCGATGTCGATGTACTCGAGGCCGAACCGCTCCAACCCCAGCTCCTGGACAATCGGCGTCAAGCGAATTAAAATATGGGCGCTGCCGCCTAAATCGAACTGGTAGCCCGGTACGATTTCCTTGGTCGAAACCGCGCCGCCCACCACGTCGCGCCGCTCGAAAACCCCTACTTTGTAGCCTGCTTGCGCGAGGTACGCGCTCGTAATCAGCGCGTTGTGACCCGCCCCAACGGTAATGACATCGAAATCCGGCACTTCATAAGTTTAGCCCACCGACCAGCGGCTTTACGAAAGCCCCGATAAGATTTTAACGCCGCGTCACGCGCCTGCCGTTCAAATAGTGCACCGGGCAGTGACCGAATTTGGTTGAGCGCCTTTACCCGGTCGTGCTTCGACCTGCTCCCGACTTTGGCGCGAATATACCTCTTGTGACAGCTTATGACAGCGAAATGTGAAGTTTTCACCTTACTGTTCCGGATTCGAAAAATCTTACACCCACGATTATTAAGCCTAGATTAAGGTAGGTAAAGAAGAGGGGCTCCCCACCCCTTAGACAGCAGCATCTTCTGTTCTTTTAGGTTTCCGGAACAGGAACTGGCAACCGGCCGAGGGGAGTGGTCTGCACTCCGCCTCACCTCACGCAACCCGGCCTGAACAAACCGACATCATTTGGGGTGGAGGAACGATGAAACTGACCGCTAGAAGCTTTTTATTCGGCTCACTTGTACTGCTCGCGGCGTGTAGCAGCGGCTTGGAGCAAGACTTACCCGAACTCGAGCCGCAGGCCGCGACGACCAGCTTGCGGATTCCACTCCCCAGCAACGCCGACGACGCCGAAGAGGGCAGCTCCGGCTTGAACAAGGGGGGCAAGGCGCTCGATTTTTCGCAAAGAGGTCAAACCGTCGCCTTGCGCTTTACCGACGTCAAGATTCCACAAGGGGCCAGGATCAAAAGTGCGACGATCAGCTTTACCGCTATCGCTGCCGATTCAGCGCCGGTCAAGCTGCAGGTCAGGGCGGAAGACTCGGACAACGCTGCTGCTTTTGGCGGCAGCGTAAAAACCAGAGCCAAAACCAGCGCTGTCGCCCCTTGGAACCCCAAACCCTGGCGCAAAGGTCTAGCTACGCGCACCTGGGACTTAAGCAGCGTTGTCCAGGAGGTCGTATCGCGCGGGGGTTGGCAGAGCGGCAACGCCTTGGCGTTTTATGTAACCGGTGACCGTAACGTAAAACGTTCGGCTTACGCACGCGATAAAAGTAGCGGGCGTACACCCGTACTCAAGATCGCCTTCGAGCCGAAAACGCTTAAACCCGGCGCTACCCCGGAGCCGGAGCCTAGCACGCCCAGTGTACCGTCCGCTTCGTGTCTGAACAGAGGGAGCGGCGAACAGATTGTGCTTGACGGCAGCTACCGGAACAACGTGGTAATCCGCAACAAAAGTTCCGGCGCGCGGATCGACGCCCGGGGCGCTCAGCTACGCGCTTCATTCGTAACCAACCTTAACGGCGGGTCGTTTTGTCTTTACGGCGGCTATTTCGACAACGGCCTGAGCGACACCACCGACTGGGACACCTTTCACAGCGCCCCCGGTCTGCTCTTTTACAACACCCCGAACGCGGTCGTCGAAAACCTCACCATCTATCAGGCCGGCGACGGCATTTCGTTTAAGGACAACAACCCCAACTGGGTCTTCCGCGACTCGTATGTCCGTCATGCGGGCGACGACGGGGTAGAAAACGACCGCTTTAGCGAAGGGTTGGTCGACGACGTGCTGATCGACTGGGCGTATACCGGGTTGTCGTGCCGCAAGGAGAAAGCTACTGCCGACGTCGATTACGACTTTACCGTCCGCGACAGCCTGATTGCGCTTAAGCCGCAGGTCGGAGTCTACAAAAACCGGGGTGGGCCCGGTCATAATCAGCTCTTCAAGGTCAGCCAGGGGCCCAAAAAAGGGTGCAAGCTCGTCCTTCAAAACAATGTTTTTTTAATTACCGGGTACGCCGGCTACATCGACCCCTCCGACGATCCGAAAGTCAACTACGACGTACTCGACCGCGCCGCGTGTCGGGGAACAAAAACACCGTCGTCTACCTCGGCGGTAACGCGAGCTACCTTAAACAGCTGCGTGAAGCTGCGCCCGAGTGCTTCGACGTCACCACCGACGTCGGCGTCTGGAAAACGGCGCGGGCCAAATGGTTTGACCGGCATCCGGGCTTTTCCGAATACCGTAACGCCGAGCCTACCGGCGCACGCTAGATACATTTCCAGCAAACGGAGTAAGGGGAGTGCTTACGAAAGCACTCCCTTTTTAGCTGGCAAGGGACGACCAAGCATTTAGAGCTCGGTGATGGTAAGTCTTGCAGCTCCATATTCTTTGCCAACCCTAGCGGGTCGGCTTCATCTACACTGCCGCTACCGCATCTTCCAGTAACATAGCCCGTGCTAAGCTCGAGCCCGTGCATAGAGCCGCCATCATATCTTTGCTGCTGGGTATTCTGGTCTACATTACCCTCGGATCAGCACAGCAATCCGACTCGGCACCACCGCTCGAGCGCTGCCTCAACCTGGACGAAAACGACCTTAGGAGCGAACTCAGGGAGGTAACCCGGCAATTTTTCGACGCCGAACTAGGTGCGGTGGATTTGCCCCGAATGGTCGAAAACAAGTGGCTCGAGCTGGGGCTGCCCGACCTTCTGGAAACCGAAGTCAACCGCGCAGTAGAGAGTGTACGTCAGGATACCGCCTGGACTAGAAACCTTACCGCGAGCTTCTCCCCGGCCCAGGCGACCGAACTCGCCGAACAGATTGCCGAAAGAGCGTTTACGTCCGAGGCGCTTCGCACCCGTCTCGAGACGCTCGCCGGCGAAGTCGCCGACGACTTCACACAAAGTTTTACGTCGGTTGCGGCGCGCAGTGCGTCGGCCTCGGCAGCGTGTCTTCAAACTTATCTCGGCAACACCTACGGAAGCGCCGTAGCAACGACCTACAAGCAAGAAATTCAAGCACAGGTTGAAAAAGTAGGTACCGAAGCGCTGACAGGAAACTTTCAGCCGGACACGCTGGGCTTAAGGAGCGGCGTCGGGGTCGCCTCAATCGCAGGCGGCTACGTTGCCAGAGCGGTGGCGCGGCGGCTCAGCACCCAAGTCTCGCGCCGCGTCGCCGGCAACATCGCCACCCGTATTTTGGGGCGGGCAGGCTCATCGGTGATTCCGGTCGTCGGTTGGGTCGTCGGTGGCGGTCTCATCGTTTTTGACGTAATCGACAGCACCGTTCGTGGGCCGTTTCCAGCCATTCGCCGTCAGCTTTCCGGTGCGGAGACCCAAAGGCAGATTCAAGAGGAGATTGCTACCTCGCTGCGTGAAGACACGCCCACGGTCAGCGCGGAACTTTCGGCGGGTATCGCCGGCGAAATCTTTACGCAGTGGCAGAGCTTTACCCAGAACTTCGCGCTGATCTTGGGCTTAGCCAGCCGTAACGCGGCGTTCCGGCGAGAACTCGAGCGGGTTCCCGAAATCGACCTCTACAAACTTGCCGAGGTCGTGCAGACCGTTCCCGAAAGCACGGTACTCGAGGCTGCCCAAAAAGGCGAGCTGAGGCGGGTTGTAGAATTGCCGGACGCGGCGCTCGAGATTCTTACGACCTCACCGTCTATCACGACTGTTCTAGCCTGGGCCGACCTCGCCGGAACCCGTTTGGACGAAGTTGTCAGCACCGAAGTTTACCGCTCAAAAAACCCGGACGATTTTTCAGAGCAAACGCTAAACCGCCTGTTGGATACGGACAACATCGTAACAGCTGCTAAAGTATCGGCGCTGCCCAAAGACGCTATGAACACGCTACTAAAACTTTCCAGGGTCAATCTAAACGCACTTACAAACGAGTTTAATCCGGGGCAGCTCGAGACCGTTGCCTGGTATGCAAGTACGCTAGACCAAGAACCCTTTAACGCGCTCGTTGTGAGACTGCTCGAGCGCCCCTCGCGGCTCGCAAAGTTCGAACCGCAAGCTATCAGAAACGCGGTTGCAAACAGCCGCGAACCTTTGACAGCAGTTACGTTTCTCGGTAACGAACCGAGTTTCGGCATACTTGGCGCCGACCTTATTCAAGGTCTGGGTGAAGACGTGACGACAGTTTCGTCCGGTACCGTCAGCGGCAGCTTGCTCCTTGCCAAATACAGCCTGGGTAGTTTGCTCTTGGCGGGGTTGGTTGTGGCTCTGGTGGTAGTGGGCGCTGCATTTTTTGCAGTAAACGTGTTTCGCCGGCTGACAAGACGCCGGAAACGCAGACGTATTTGATGCTCTACACCTCAGAAACACTCCCACAAGCTGTCGAACTCGGCGAGCTGTTGACCGTTTGTAGCGTAAGCGCGGCGAACGTCGTCAAAGACATCCGCGAAAACGTCCGTAATCTGGTCGGCGGTGAAATGAAACACTACGAGGTGCTGATCGATAAGACGTTGGCGCGCGCCTTGGCGAAGCTCGAGCGAAAAGCTACCGAACGAGGCTACGACGGCGTGTTGGGCGTCAGAATTGTAAGCCCGAAAGTTGTCGAGGGAGGCGTTGAAATCATCGTTTACGGCAACGGCTTTCGGTGCAAATCGTAGCGAGCAGCTTAGAAGCCGTAAACACCGTAAAAAGCTTTGGGGATGAGCACCAAACGCTCGACCGGGCGCAGATACGCCCGCCGTGTCAGATTATCGAAACCGTTTTGCCGTAATTTTTGCAAGATGCCCTCGTAGTTGAGGGCGGCGACCCCGACCGCTGTGGCGGCGACGCCGTTGAGTTTCGGGATACCCGCCCACCCCTGCCGGTAAAGCGCCGACGCGTGCTCGGACAGCTCTTCTAGCAGCGCGATGTAGCCGGGTGTGACCTGCCCGGCCTCGAGCGCCGAGCGTGACACTCCGTGTTTGCCAAGCAGTTCGTTCGGTAAGTAGCAGCGGCCCATCCGCAGGTCTTCACCGACGTCGCGGAGAATATTGGTCAGCTGCATCGCCTCACCGAGCGCCAGCGCACTCTGCAAGGTGGCGTCGCCGCCCCGGTAGCCCGCTACGGGCGCAACGAGCAGGCCGACGACCCCGGCGACCCGGCGGCAGTAGACCATCAGGTCGCCCATGGTTTCAAAACACTGCTCGGTCAAATCGGACTCGAGCCCCAAATAAAGCTCGTCGAAAGCGCTTTTCGGAACGTCGAAACGCTCCAAAACCCAGGACAACCCGACTTCTAGAAATGCCCCTGAACGCGGCGTTCCGGCGTAGGCGCGTTCGACGTGTTCTTGCCAGACCAGCAGGCGCGTCTGCGCGGCGTCGCTCGAAGGGGCTTCGTCAACGGCGTCATCCCCACTCCGGCAGACGGCGTAGACGACCGCGACCGCCTGACGCTCGGTCGGCGGAAAAAGACGGGAACCCAGGTAAAAGGTGCTCGAGTGTGCGCGGGTCAGCTGCGTACAGTAGGCTACCGCGTCCGCCGCCGTCCATACCCGCGTCAGTTCCCTGGTATCCGTCACTAAACCTCCAACTCTCATTAAAGCCATAGTTTCACGTCAGCCGTGCCCCGGACAACGGCTCATCTCACGGTTTGGCTTGCCTCGGCAAATGCTGCCGTAAAATCCATCATAAAACCCACCGCAAAAAGCACCGTGAAAAGCCGCGACACGGGCCGTTAAGACGTTTGGTTTACGGCAGCACCCCGGCTTAGGCCAAGCTGAGCCGACGTGAAACAGTAGCAGCTAGCTGCCCGCTCGGTTACGATTTGTTCAGGGGCTGTCCGCGTAACCGGGCTCGAGCTTGCCGTAACGCGTTTTGACGTACGCGTCTAACATCCGGTTGAACTCCCCGACAATCTCTTTGCCTTGCAGTACCCCGACGAGCCGACCGTCACGGTAGACCGGGGCGCGTGGGTCTTCGCCGGTTCCCGGTAGCGAGATGCCGATGTCGGCGTGTTTCGATTCGCCGGGGCCGTTGACCACGCAGCCCATCACCGCGACCCGGAGCCCTTCGACACCCGGATACTGCGCTTTCCAGCTCGGCATCTGCGCCTTGAGATACGCCTGAATATCTCGCGCCATCTCCTGAAAGAGCGTGCTGGTCGTGCGCCCGCACCCGGGACAGGCGGTGACGGTTGGATAGAACTTACGCAGGTCGAGCGCGGCTAGAATTTCCTGCGCCGCCTCGACCTCTTTTGTACGCGGCGCACCGGGTTCAGGTGTCAGCGACACGCGGATGGTATCGCCCACGCCTTCGGCGAGCAGCACGCTGAGGCCCGCTGCGCTTGCGACGACACCTTTGACGCCCATACCCGCTTCGGTCAGACCCAGGTGCAGCGGATAATCGCAGCGCGCTGCGAGCAGCCGGTAGACCTCCCAGAGGTCGCGGGCGTTTGAGACTTTTGCCGACAAGATGATCTTGTCGTGACCCAGCCCGTGCGCCTCGGCGAGTTCGGCGGAGAGCAGCGCAGACTGCAACATCGCTTCGATCATCACGTCGCGGGCGTCTTTGGGCGCGGCTGAGGCGGCGTTGAGGTCCATCAGTTTAGTGAGTAGCTGTGCGTCTAGTGAACCCCAGTTGACGCCGATACGCACGGGCTTATCGTGTTCTTTGGCAACTTCAACCATCGTGACGAAGTTTTCGTCGTGGCGTTTGCCGGTACCGACGTTGCCGGGGTTGATACGGTATTTGGCGAGCGCGGCGGCAGCTTGGGGAAATTCGCGTAGCAAGATGTGACCGTTAAAATGAAAGTCGCCGACGAGCGGTACGGCTATCCCCTGATCGCTAAGCCTCGCCCTGATTTCGGGTACCGCCTGCGCGGCAGCCTTGTTGTTGACGGTGATGCGGACAAGCTCGCTCCCGGCCTCGCAGAGCTGCGCGACCTGCAGCGCGGTGGCTTCGGCGTCGGCGGTGTCGGTATTGGTCATCGACTGCACGACGACAGGGTGCGCTGAACCCACAGGGACGCCTCCGACGTAACAGGTGACGGTTTCTCGGCGGTGAATCATACATCCAGTTTACCCGGAGGCAACCCGAAAGGGCGTCGGCTGAAGCTTCCGGCGCTGCTACTCGAGCTGCCGGACCCTGGGCGCATGCCGGGCTCGAGCCGGGAAACGTCTGGCTACAAACAAACCACAAACGACCGCCGACCCAAAGAACATGAGCGGAACAGCGGTGTAACCGTCGCCCAGATAAAGCCCCGAGACCGCGAAAAAAACGCCCGGTATAACTGCCGTAGCCCGTTTACGTCCGGCACCGAAAGAAACAGCAGCGCCGCCGAACACACACAGGGCCAAGATAAGGCCCGGCAATACGTAGGTCGACAAAGCGGCGTTGCGCAAGATTACCGCATCTTCTGGGGTCACGGTGACACCTTACAATAACCCGACACAAAAACCGCGCAAATACTTCACAAAAAAGCCTCACCCGGTTTTCAGGTGAGGCGCAGGAGTTAGGCTGAACTAGACGAGTTTGGCCTCGAGCTCAATCGCTAGAGCCGCCAGCGCCTTTGATACCGGGCAGTTCTTTTTGGCGTCTTCGGCGTAGCGCTGAAACTCCTCGGCGCTCAGGCCGGGAACCTTGCCTTCGGTCTGGAGCAGAACTTCGGTGATCGTAAGCCCGTCCATCTTTACGTTCGCTACCGTTTTTACGCTGTCGGCGGTGTGGCCCGCTTCGGCGAGCATATTTGACAGGGCCATCGAGTAGCAGCCTGCGTGGGCTGCGCCGATAAGCTCTTCAGGGTTGGTCCCGGTTCCTTCTTCAAAACGCGACTTATAAGAATACTGCGCGTCGAAGGTACCGCTTTGTACTGTAACCGTGCCTTTACCGGTTTTGAGATCGCCGTTCCATTCGGCGCTGCCTTTACGTGTGAGTGCCATAGTTGCCTCGCTTTCTGTCAGAGTTTAACGCGGGCGTTACGCAAAATTTTGTAGTTTTTACGACATGACTCGCCCTGGGGCAGCTGTTGCCGAGCAGTTACGGAGTAGGTACATTATTTCACAATACTTCTGCTTGTGAAAACTTTATTTCCCGGTATTGTGATTCAAGTGGTTGTAAAAAGGGTAAAGACCTTAAGGGTTACGCGCAGCCACATAAGTCGCTGTCCCACCATTACGACGCCGACGAGACGGATTGTAGTACGGCAGGTATTTTGACAGGTATTTTCTAAACCATTTTCTGAACTCGCCGCTTTGCAGCGACAAAGTGCCGTTTATCGAGTTCCCACTGATTTCCCAACCAGGTATTAAACCCCCGCGATTTAGTCGGCGTATCGATATTGCCACTGTCGGGATATAACGTCATCTCGCCAAGATAGATACCCTTTGTCGTATTGTAAAGGTCAACTCTGACAAAATCCAACCCGGCCCCCAAACGCTCGGCAATCGCGAGCATTTCCGAGAGGTTATCCGGCCTTGGCGGGAGCCGGGCGGGTCGCTCGCCGGGCGTCAAAGGGATTTCTCGCCAGCTCGTATCGAAGTAGCACGACAGTTCATCTTTGCGGTGAGACGGCGTATCAAAGTCGATGGCCTTGACCACGCCGCCGAAGGTAAACAGGCGGTAGTCGGGCATTTCACCGGGCTCGGTGGCCTCTAACACTTCCTCAACGATGATTTTAGGCGTTATCTCCTGGTAAACCCACTCTGCCGAGTTATGTCTGGTCTGTAGCCAGGTGCAGCACAGCGCAGTGCACGCCTCTTGAGATATCTCTCTTTTGATTGCTGCGGCGTGCGAAACTGAACCGTCACTTCCCAGTACGTCGCGCCCGTCTTCAAACAAGAAGAAAGCTCCGTCACGCCGCAAGATGTTCCAGTTCCACCCATGATTGGCCTTGATAAAACAGGTGTCAGGTAGTTTGTCAAAGGGAATTGTCGTGGGGTCATCAGTAACGAAAAAAACTTCAGCGGTCTTGACCTGGCGCGCCTGTGCGTAAGCTTTGACCGCGTGCTTGTCTTGGAGCGTAATAAAGACGGGATTTCTATCGAACTGCATCCGTTGTCTGACTTTATAGGCAAAGTCTCTAACTGTAGCCTTTGTCCACACATCATGCAGTTTCCTGCGCACACGGAACCCCAGGGTACTAAAAGTGGTGGTGGTGCGTTTATACATAACTTTTACAATTATAGCAGCCCCTGTCTCAACCATCATTACGAACCTTCATAGCCGCGAACGACCAAGGCTCGAGCCGTCCGTCAGTAAAGTGTGTACGTAACAGTAGAGTGTAGGTTGAGCTTGTTTACACTCCAGCTGGGTTTTTTACGTTGCTTCGTGCGTTTACGACCTCAACAGCAGCGCAGTTTCTGGCGGCTCCACCGACTTTTCAAGAACAGCGAAGCGACGTAAAAATCTTTACAACCATATACCCGGGGTCGCGGTAGCGTTAAGCCAACTAAGGTCTGCACCTTAGCGGCGCTGAAACCGACTCCGTATTTGGGCGCTTGGAGTCGGCTGAGCCAGTAGCGCAATCGGCCAAGGATGACAGCGTAGGTCTACCCTCCTGCATCTCAGTTTCTTGTGCGGCTAACCCTCAGGGGCTCGCCCTGGCAACTCTTTGGAGGACCGTCTATGATGTATCCTGCAGCGCTGCGGCGCACCTTTATGTTTTTTGGACTTCTCTTCGCTTTTCTTAGTGGTTGTAGTAGCACCCCCGAACGGCTTACTCCCGCCGAGTTGACGAGCCTGGCGGCTCCCGCTGTTCAGAACGCGCAGGGTCTACTTGTCGTTGACGCCACAGCGTTTCAGGTCAACTTACCCAGAGGCCGACACAGCTGGCAGCTTCAGCGTGACGCCGAGGCGGTTGACGGTACGGCGATGGCGGCTCTGCGCGACCTTAACGCCACATTCGACCGACGCGTCGAAGCGACGAGCCCGCGCCTCGACTATCAAGTCGAGTTCGTCAAAGCCGGCACGTACTACGTTTGGGTTCACGGTCAAGCGGCGGCGCAGGCTGCGCTTAACGGCGACTCGCTGCACTTAGGTCTCAACGGGAAGCTGATCAAAAGCTCGAGCCGTATCACCGGCTTCACCCAAGACTACAGCTGGGTCAATAAGACGATGGCCCGGCGCGTCGCAACCCTCAACATTCCGGCGCCGGGTACCTACACCCTAAACGTTTGGATGCGTGAAGACGGCACCCGGTTCGACGCGCTCGCCCTGACGAACGACGCCAAGTTCGTTCCAACGGGCGCGGTTTTACCTGCCGAGCCGGTTTCAGCTCCGGTAGCGCCGGAGGTTCCTGAAACGCCCGCTACGCCTGTACCAAATCCGGTACCAAGTCCGGCTTCACGAGATGTGAACCCTACACCAGCTGCGTTTTCAGCTCAAGCACTACGCAACTCCGTCGGGATCAATATTCACAGTACCTACGACGACACCGCTTACTACGACGTCAACCGGATCATCACCTATCTCAGGGCGTTGGGGCCGACGTGGGTCAGAGAAGGTGTTCATCAAAATCCGCGTGCCTGGCACCCGGGATTTCTGCGCGACCTAAAAGCTGCCGGTTTTAACGTCAGCGTCGGTATCGGCGATCCGGCGGGTTCTTATGGCAACTTCGGTATTGGCGACAGCAACAACTTGATCAGGTCGCTTAAAACAACCTACGCCGGACTTTATGATCAGATCGAACTGCCTAACGAATGGGACTTGTTTTCGCCAACCGGTAACTGGGTAGGCGAACTTAGTGACTTTTACAACGAGTACTACGGCGCGCTTAAAAATGATCCGTACTTTAGGGGCGTCCGCGTTGTCGGCCCTTCGTTCGGCACTGCAAACGGCCCGCGGCTGTTTACCAAAGGAGCCGACGCTGCAAATATTCATCCGTATACCGGCGGCACCATGCCGGAAACCGACGATATGGCAAAAGCTGTTGCCGAAGCCAAAAAACGCGCGGGGTCGGGGCAGGTTGTAGCGACCGAACTCGGTTATCACAACGCGGTCAACACCTCATCCGGATTTCGCGGTGTGCCTGAAGATATTGCAGCTCACTACCTTGTTCGCACACTTCTTTGGAATTTTGTGCAGGGTGTCGACCAAAACTACGTGTACCAGCTTTTCGACCAAAAACCCAACAACCCCGAGCGCACCGATATGGAGGAGTGGTTCGGCCTCGTCGCCGTCGAGGGAAACCCCAACGCCTCGCCGGCGACCTGGACGCTCCGTAAAAAACCCGCTTTTGAAGCTGTCGCGCGGCTTCAGGGATACTTGCGCGACGCGGGCGCAGGTGCCGCGCCGAACGCGCTACCTTTTGAGGTTACAGGGCTACCGCAAAACGCCGTCATGCTCCCGATTGCTCGTAAAGACGGAAGTTACGACGTCGCCGTCTGGCTCAAAAACTCCCTTTATGAACGTAACAGCCGTACTCTTATCCCTGATACCAGGGCAGTGGTTACGCTCGAGTTCGGCGCGGCTGTAAATGTAAACCGCTACCGGCCTTCGGTAAGTGCCGACGTAACGCAAGTAGGTAGCAACGTTACCGAAGTAAAGGTGGCAGTAGACGGTAAGGTGACATTTTTCAGAGTCAGGCCGTAAGGCAGGTTTACGGTAGTGCGGCGCAGACCTGATCTGCGCCGCTTTTCGTTCAGTCTTATAGACCCTCGAGCCGAACCGCGGTGACTGTATAAGCTTACTTGAACGCAAACGGTCTTCCACGGGGTGGTTTCTCCTTGCTTGAGTGGTGATTGTACCACCTTACTTAAACGCAACTTGAACGTACTTGGGACCTGTCCCAAGTAACTGTAACGGTCCGCGCTGTTAGTGCAGTCAGCTGCGTTGGCTCTACCTTTTATCTCTAACCAGCATTGCCCCTCTAACCAATACAAATGTAATACCTGCTAGGTTTAACTTGGAGCTGAAGGCCGCTACGTACAACACAGGGGTAAGGCTCAATGCGGACAATTTTACCGGGACAGGACATAATCTGTGGCACGATACGACTATGTGGCTAGAACAGTGGACAGAACCTCTATGCAGGTAAAACGAGCAAGACAGTGGGGACGAACTGTGGCGCTTATGTGGCTGTGTTTAATAGGCGCAGGCTTAGCTGAGGCCAGCAGCGTTACGCCGACACAGTTTTTGGGAGCGCTCGCGACCCGCCCCGAACTCGAGGCTGCAGACGCGGCGGTAGAGGCCGCTAGAGCGGGCCTGGCGCAAGCTCTTAACCCTGTAGCCCTGGACGTAAATGTCGCCGCGAACGCGCCCGCAGCGGAGCTTACGCCCTTTGCCGACACACGTATCGGCGTCGGCGTTACCGCCTACCCGTTTCGTTACGGGCAGCCCGGTGACGTGGTGCGGCTGCGTGAAATCGACCTCGAGCGGGCCCGGCTAGACCGGCGGGAGGTGCGCGCGCAGCTTGAGGCGAGAGCATTTGAAAACGCCCTGGCGCTGACGCTCAGCCGGAGCTCGCTGAGACTTGCGCGCAGCGCCGCCGAGGCTGCTGCAGCGAGCTATAGGGCGACGCAGCTCCGTTTCGGTCGGGGTCTGGCGACGCCCGCCGAGTTGCGAAGCGCGGACGCCGGACGGCAAAGGGCGCAAAACCTCGTCTTGAGCGCCGAAGCCGACGTAAAACTCGCCCGCGCGACCTTGAGTAGTCTCGTCGGCGACGTGCAACTCGGGGCGCTGCCGGGGCTCACCACGCCGGGCAAAGCGCTTGTGCCGCCTACGGTGCGCCGCGCCGAGCTCGAGCTAGCGGCGGCGCAGATCGGCCAAGCGGGTGCGACGCGCCCCTTTTATCCGGTTGCCGACCTGACCTATGCTTACGACGTGTCGGCGCAAAACCGGCTGTCGGCGTCGATCAGCTCGAGCGATCTGGCACCACGCGTCGGCTACAGTTACGACTTTAACGGCTACGGTGAGGCCCCGCAGCTTTCACTGCGGGTTTCAGCGACCCTGGCCCCCGAACAGTTCGACAACGTGACCCGCCTGAGCGCATTGGCGCGTTCAGCCGAGGCGTCTTTAAGGGCGGCGCAGCAAAACGCAGCGACGACCACAGCCCAGCTCCGTACCCGCCTAGCCGAAGTCCAACGCGACGAAGCGCTGGCCGCACTCGTTTTTCGCAACGCGGAGCAGAACTTGCGCGAGGTACGCAGGCGCGAAACGCTGGGAGCCGGAACCCCGCTCGAGACCCAGGTTGCCGCCGTCGCCCTCGCTGAAACCGGTTTTGAACTCCGCGACGCCCGCCGTGACGCAGCTGCGGCCCTCCTCGACCTCTACAGGTTTTTCGGCCTGCCGCTGTCGCCGGCACTGTCTGCGCCAGCCGCCGCAACCCCGACCCCCTCGGCAACCCCGGATTTGGAGAAACCGTGAACGTAGCTACCCTCAGCCCGGCTTTTAACAGGTTGCGCTATCTGCCCCTCGTCCTGGGGCTCTGGAGTTTGAGTTCGGGCGTACTCGCCTATTCTCTGACCGACGCGTTGCAGAGCGCGACCGAACGCCCCGCCGTCGCAGCGGCGCAGCTCGAGATTGCAGGTGCCCGTGACGACCTGGCGCGCACCGAAGCCGACCCCTTCGCCCTCACACTTGAAAAAATACAGGCCGCGCAGCGTCTCGAGCTGAGCCGGGCAAGGGCGCGTCAGGCCCTTTACACCGCACTGAGCGAACTTGGGCAAGCCTACACCGCGCAGCTTCAGGCCGAACTCGAGACCGAGGCTGCACGCGAAAACGAAGCGCTGAGCCGACGGCTGCTCGAGGTCGCGCGAATTCGCTTTCAGCGCGGCAGCGTGACCGAACTCGAGGTGCGTGAGGCCGAGGCCGACCTAAACGTTGCTAGGGCCACACGCGCCGCTGCCGAAGAGACGCTTACGCTGAGCCGCTCGAGCTTGCAGGCGCTACTACCCGAGGGGAGTGAAACGGAGCCGCTCGAGCCCATCCCCGAAGCAGCCGCCGAAAAGCCGCTACCGGCTGTTACGCAGGTTTTGCAGCAGGCCAGCGCGACCCCGACGTTTCTAGGGGTGCAGCAAGCGTTGGTACTCGCCCGCTTGCAAAACGGCCTGCTCGACCCGAGCTACAGCTCGGCGCGTGAGATCGAGGCCGCCCAGACCGCGCTTGGGGCCGCGCAGGTCAGCCTCGCCGAAACGGTGCGAACCCAAAACGCGCAACTTCGCACGCTCTACGCCCAGACTACGGCGGCGCAAGCGCTCTACCGCGCCCAGAAGTCGGCGGCGCAGGCGGCTAGGTCACGGCTGAGCTTGCAGCAAGACCGCTTTTCACGGGGGCTTATTTCCGACCTCGAGCTGCGCCAGAGCGAGTACACCGCCACGAACGCCCGGCTCGAGCTGCTCCGCGCCAAGCACGCCTACGTCACCGCCGTATTCGAGTTGCAGGCGGCGGCAGCGACCGAACTCTGGCCGCTCGGCGTCCCCGCTGTTCCCAGCGCCGGCAACGGGGCCAACTGATGCGTCTCGCGCGCGTCCTCGGCACCGTGTTGAGCACCCTGCTACTGGTGTGGAGCCCCGCTTACGCGCAGCCCGCGCGCACGGTCGGGGTCGTCGAAGCGACGCTCGGCAAACTCAGCCGGGCGCGCACCACCTCAGCGGTTATCGGCCCCGAACAAGAGGTTACGGTCACGGCTGAAACAAACGGGCAGGTACTCGCCGTGACCAAACGCCAAGACACCGCTGTCGAGGCCGGGGAAGTCGTCGTGCAGCTCGGCACAGAGGCGCTGACGCGCGCCGTACAAGACGCCCAGTTCGTCCTCTCGAGCGCCCAGGTCAATTTAAGCAGCGCCACCGCCACGGCGCAGAGCCAGAAGACGCAGGCCGAACTCGCCGTGCGCGCCGCCGAAGCGAGCTACGAAGCTGCAAGAAGCGATTACCTCGAGGCGCAAGACTTGTTCAACATCGGCGCGCTCGCCAAGACCGAGCTAAACGCTGCCGAGAGCGCCTTTTTAGCTGCCGAAACCGCGCTCGGTCAAGCCAGAGCGACGCTGACCCAGGCGACCGATGCGGGCAGCGTCGAACTCTTGCAACTTCAAGTCGAGCAGGCGCAGGCGAACTTGGCCCAGGCACAAGAGGCGCTGAACCGGGCCAATATCACCTCGCCCCTGACCGGCGTGATCACCAAGATGGTGGTCGAACAGGGTGCGTTCGTCGGCGAGGGGGCTCCTGTTTTCAGCGTCGCTTCGACCGAGCAACAACTCGTCACGTTTGAGGTTCCGCTCCCCGTAGCCGAGCAGTTTAGCGCCGAAGGCAATCTCAGGTTTGCCTTTGCCGGAAACCCTTACACGGCAGAGGTTCTCACGGCGAGTGCGCTCAACCCCAGAACGCAGCTCGTTACCGTGACGGCACGCCTAAAACCCTCACCAAAGCCGATTCCGAACGGGAGCCGCGCCCAGCTCTCGTACCGCTACGCCGACGCCGGCGGTATCATCTTACCGAGCGGCGCAGTGCAGCGGGGGCCCGGTCGCAGATTCGTCTACGTCGTCGAAGGGGGCGCTGCCGTCCGGCGTGAGGTCGAAGTCATCGGTGAGATCGACGCTCAGGTTGCCGTCCTGGGTATCTCGGAGGGTGCCCGCGTCATCTATCCGGTGCCGCCCAACTTGCGCGCGGGGATGCGGGTGACCCTGACCGAGTAGCGCTTGTGTTCGTCCTGGTCGTGCACCGTTAAGGTGAGCCCAAATACGTTTTAAGAAAGATGGTTGCGGTGTCTATTCGTTATACGTTTTTTACAAGCCCAATACCTGAGCAGCGGCTCTTTGTCTGCTCTTTATAACGAGTTATGACTAGGCTCTTTCGCGCTGCCGGGGTGTTCGTTCAGGGGAAGGGCATGTTCGCCGCCTCGGTTCAGACACTGCTGATTAGCGTCGTCATCTTGTTTATCAACCTTCTCACCGGCGTTATCACCGCTCGGTTTTTAGGGGTGGCAGGGCGCGGCGAGCAAGAAGCGATGGGGGTCTGGCCCCTCTTTTTAGCGCAGGCGTTTACCTTGGGACTACCTTCAGCGCTCGTCTACAACCTCAAGAAAACGCCGGAGCACGCACCGAAGCTGTTCGCAGCTTCGGTTGTCTCAGGATTGTTGGCGGGAGCTGTAGCCATCGCCGTAGGCCTCACGTTTATTCCGCTTTGGCTCGCTCAACATAACGCCGCGGTCATCAGCAGCGCAAAAATCTTGATGTTTTTTGCGCCTGCCGTGCTGCTGGACGAAATCTTTTCTTCAGCACTTAGAGCCAAAGGGAATTACGCGCTCTTTAATGTCATTCGTTTTTTACGCCCTGCAGCTACCGTGGCGGCGCTTCTAACTTTGGCCCTGCTCGGCTGGCTAACGCCGTTTAGCGCTACGCTCTGTTACTTGGTTCCAAGTCTGCCTATCTCAGCGTGGTTGTTTGGTCAAATATGGCGCGCCTACAAGCCTGTATGGACGGGGCTCGGGCAGACGACAAAAAACCTTGTTTCGTATGGTGCGCGCTCTTACGGGATCGACCTGTTGGGCGCGTTGTCTTTACAACTTGACAAGGCGCTCGTCGTCGGTCTTTTGAGCGCCTCGAGCATGGGCCTCTACGTCGTTTCACTAAGCCTTGCTAACATGCTAAACATCTTTCAAAGCGCCGTTATCACGGTACTCTTTCCTCAAGCCGCAGGACTCTCGGCAGCAGAAGCGGTCGCTATGGCGGGTCGCACGACCCGTATCAGCACAGCTGTTACTGTCGCCTCGGCACTGGTGTTGGGCGTGCTCGGCCCCTGGGCGCTGGAGTTTCTTTACGGCCCCGAATTTCGCGGCGGCGCAAACCTGATGCGCCTCCTTATTGCGGTAACAATCTTTGAAGGAACCGGCAGTGTTTTGGCCCAAGCGTTTATGGCAACCGACCGACCCGGCTTTATCACGACGCTGCAAGGTGTCGGGATACTGCTGAACTTGCCGCTTTTACTCGTACTCGTACCGGCGTTTGGACTTATGGGCGCAGGAACGTCTCTGCTTGTCACCTCACTGGTCAGGCTGCTGCTGATCATCGCTGCTTTTCCGCGCGTACTTAAGGTTCCGCCGCCGCGTTTGTGGCTCAACCTCGAGGATTTTCGAGATATGAAACAGGTTGTGCAGTCTTTAGTAAGTCGGGGCGTCGGTTAGAAGCCTATGCCGGAGCCTACTACTTTATCTAATCGCTTCTTTGTCTGCCTGCCCGGTCAGTACAAAGCGCTTCCGTTAAACCCGTTTGCTTATCAAGCAAGTGAGTATCCAAAGTTTATTGAAATCGATTATCTAGCCGGCGCTTTTCAAACGGTAGAACAATCAGAGCTCAAGAATCTAACTTTTTACGTAACCTGGAACGTCGATAAACTCCCCACCTATGGAGACAAGGTTGTCGTTGTACTTATGGGCGACGAGTGGTGCCGTTTTCCGCACTATCTAGGTAGAGTTAGAGCCGTTTTTCGTTCTCACGCAAATTGGCCGACGTATACAGGAAACCTCACCAACGGAATAACTTACAGCAACATCATCTCCGGCGTTCAGTTTTTGAGACTGCATCTTATCGGCCTACCCGGTCGGCTGCACTATCTGGTTAGCAGATTGCGGGGGCACAACTATCCGACGAAAACCTATATCATCCCGCTGGGTTATGCAAACCAGCAGGCGTTACCTGTTATGCCCCTTAAAGACCGCACCACCGACGTTTGCTTTATGGGCAGCGTCAATAATGAGCTGCCCAGCAAGCGTTCACTCAAGTACTGGCTCCGCTCGCCTAAGGCCGTAGCGCGCGAACAGATGCTAGAAAGTGCGCGCGCACTGCAACAAAAACGGCCCGACCGCAATGTTTACCTTCAAGGTACGGAGCAGTTTACCGGCAACCTGCTTACTGGCGGACAACCCTTGGAGAACGAAAAAAACCGCTACTCGAGCAGGCTGATGGACACTAAAATCTGTTTGGTACCGCGCGGTTCGTCGCTTGAAACCTTTCGTTTGTTTGAAGCCGTCCGCTACGGTTGTATTGCCATCTGTGAGCAGCTACCCAAACGTTGGTATTACGACAGTTTGCCCGCGGTGCAGATCGACAGCTGGAGCAATCTGGAAGGAGTTGTTGACGAGCTCCTCGGTGATTCCGAAAAGCTCGAGCGGTTACACCAAGAAGCTCTAAGTTACTGGCAGACCCGCTGCTCCGAAGCGGTTTTGGGACGCTTTATCGCGGCACGACTGGCCCCGGCTGAAATTGCCACGAAAGGTGAGAGCCGACTTTCGCTAAATCCAGACAATGCCAGACAGGAGTAGCACGTGCCGGAACTTTCTGCTGTAATCATGACCAAAAACGAAGCCGACAAGATTGCCCGCGCTGTCGGCAGCGTCGCCTGGGCCGACGAGGTACTCGTCATCGATTCGGGCAGCACGGACGCGACAAGAGAGATTGCCGAGTCGCTAGGGGCGCGCGTCGCCGAGCAGCCCTGGCTCGGGTTTTCGGCGCAGCGCAACCGGGGCGCAGAGCTCGCGCGGCACGACTGGATTTTTTATATAGACGCTGACGAGGTGGTAACGCGCGAGCTAGCCGAGTCGGTTAGGGCCGTGATGCAGGGCAAGCCCAGCCCACAAGATGCTTTTGCGGTCAACCGGCGCGGCGACTTCTTGGGCGTGCTGCTGCCGAATGAGGCGAGACCGAGTAAACGCGACAACTTTATTCGGCTTTACAACCGGCAGCACAGCGCCTACGACGAGACCATGAGCGTTCACGAAGAGGTGCGCTTTCCCGGTCGGGCGGTACCGCTCGCGGGGGTGCTGCTCCACTGGAACGACCTCGATATGGACGCGTACTTCTCGCTGTTTAACCGCTACGCGACGCTCGAGGCTCACGCGCTCGACCAAAACGGAGTACGCGCCCGCCCGGTAGACCTCATCGTTCGGCCTATTTTGCGGTTTTTTTGGAGTTATCTGGCTAGGGGCGGCTGGCGGCTCGGGACGCGCGGGCTCATGCACGCGCTGCTCAAGGCCGACAGCGACTTTATGCGCTACGCCAAGCTCTGGGAAGCGCAAAACGTCACGCCTACCCCCGACCCACCGGCAAAATATCAGCCTCCCGGCGGTGCTACGTCCGCTCCGCTAAGGCGAGGTCAGGGCTAGTGCAGGTGCAAAGACCCGCCGGCCCCCTGGACAGACTCGCTTACGCTGCGCTGCTGAGCACCGCCGGGGTTGGCGCGGCGGGGTTTATGGGGCCATTCGCCGCCGTAGTCGAGCTTCTCTATCCGCTTGTAGCGACCCTCGCCGCCGCCCTCCTGCTCTGGCGTCGCCCCGCGCTCTATCTGGGTTTTACCTGGTGGGTCTGGTTTTTAACCCCCGAGGTGCGCCGCCTGGTCGACTATCGCATTGGCTACACCGAAGCGAGCCTCGTTATGCTGGCTCCTTTTTTGGTTTCCGGCGTGGCGCTTTTCGCAGTTTTCTCGAGGCTTTCTTATTTGCCTCGTCCTTACCGTTTGCCGCTGGGCTTTGTCGCCACCGGACTGCTCTACGCTTACAGTGTGGGCGTTCTTTATAACGGCCCCGTCACCGCGACCTTCGACCTGCTGACCTGGGGCGTACCCGTTATCGTCGGAGCCTACGTTCTGACGCACACGCACCACGCCGCGGCGTTTCGTGAGGTGACGCGGCGTGTATTCGTCTGGGGGTTACTGATAATGGGACTTTACGCCGCCGTGCAGTATTTTTATCTGCCCGCGTGGGACGGCTACTGGATGGATAACGCCGGGCTCGGGTCTATCGGCGTTTCCGAACCGCAAGAGGTGCGCGTTTTCAGCACTCTCAACTCGCCCGGTCCTTACGCTGCGGTGATGATGGCGGGCCTGCTGCTGGTTTTTACGGGGCGCGGTTTTGTGACTGCACTGGGCGCGGGAGCCGGCTTTTTGGGCTTCGCGCTGGCCGCTGTGCGCGCGACCTGGGCAGGCTGGTTGGTCGGCTTCATCGTCGTTGCAGCGAGCCTTCCGCTCCGGCTACGGGCGCGGCTTCTAGGAACGCTTTTTTTGCTCGTCTTGGTTGCCGCGCCCCTTTTTACGGTGGGGCCGGTTGCCGAACTCTTATCACAACGCCTGCAAAGTTTTACCGATTTGGGAAGCGACGTCAGCTTTAACGAACGTTTGGAGCTTTACTCGAGCCTGCCGGAGTTTACCGCCGGAAATCCGCTCGGTCGGGGACTCGGGAGTACCGGCGTGGCGAGCAGCCTGAGCGCCGGGAAAGCCACGCTGCAAAACCTGGACAGCGGGGTTATCGCGGTTTTATATTCGTTCGGCGTTTTGGGGACGCTCTACTTTGTCGGCGGCGCGGCGGCCCTTCTCGGTGCGGCCCTACGCGGGGGTCTGCGCTCACGTAACGTGACCGACGCAGCGTATATCGGGATTACCGTTGCCGCTATTTCTCAACTGGCTTTCGGTAACGCCTGGGGCGGCGTTTCAGGCATGATTTTGTGGGTGTTTCCCTGCTTGTACCTCGCTTCGCGTTATCAAGCCGAGCTCGAGCAGCAAAACGTGCAGCTGAGCGTACCTGCCAACCGGGGTTACAGCTTATGAAGCCTGCAGCTGAAGAAATTCGGGTTGTCGAACTCGGCACCGGCTGGTTCGCCGAAAAACCGGGGGGGCTCGAGCGCGTCTTTTACGGCTTGCTCGAGCACCTCTTTGCGTTCGGGGTCTACGCGCGTGGTCTCGTGGTCGGCTCGGCGGCGGTCGCAGAGGCGTCGGCGGGCCGGGTGCACGGGTTCGCCCCTGCCGCAGCGCCGCTCCCGGTTCGCTGGCTCCGGTTACGGCGCGCGCTACGGGAACTGCTCCACAAAGAACCCGCCGACCTCGTCTCGGCACATTTTGCACTCTACGCCTTTCCGGTTTTAGATATCATCCGCAGCGTTCCGCTCGTCGTCCATTTCCACGGGTCGTGGGCGTTAGAGAGCGAAGTCGAGGCGTCACCCGGTTTTGTAGCCAAGCTCAGCGTGCAGGTCAAAAAGGGACTCGAGACGCTCGTCTATCGCCGCGCGGCACGCTTTATCGTCTTGTCGCAGGCGTTTAAGACCGTATTACACGAAACCTATGGAGTTCCCGAAGGCAAAATCGAGATCATCCCCGGCGGCGTCGATACCGCCGCCTACGCGACCAGCCTCAGTGTCCCGGAGGCGCGCGCCGCGCTCGCGTGGCCTGTAGACCGCAAAATTATCTTGGCGGTGCGGCGGCTTGTCAAACGGCAAGGGCTGGAAAACCTCGTCAGCGCCGTTGCCGAGCTGCGCGCTAAACACCCGGAGGTGCGGCTCTACATCGCCGGTACCGGCCCCTTAAAAGAAGCGCTCGAGGCGCAGATTCAAAAGTTGGCGCTCACCGAACACGTAAAGCTGCTCGGCTTTGTGCCCGACGACAAACTGGCGCTGACCTACGCCGCCGCCGACTTTTCGGTCGTGCCGACGGTTGCCCACGAAGGCTTTGGGCTTATCACCGTCGAGTCGCTGGCTGCCGGGACGCCCGTCCTGGTGACGCCGGTCGGGGGCTTGCCTGAAGTCGTCGCGGGCTTATCCAAAAATCTTGTTTTTAAGGGCAGTGACCTGCAAAGCTTGGTTTCAGGTATAAACGAAGCGCTTACGGGTACCCTGAGCTTGCCGAGCCGAGCGGCGTGTCGGCAGTACGCGCGAGAAGGCTTCGACTACCGCACGGTTGCCGCGCGGACGAGCGAGGTTTACAAAAAAGTTGTAGCTGAGGCAAGGTAAAACGAGTTCGGGATGTTGTAAGAACCTTACGCCTACAAACCTGCGCTTAACCCGGTACGGTTTGTTCGCTGTAGCCGCGGCTATTCGGAGCCCGGCTCGACGTGGGGCGCGTTCGGTCCGGTCAACTCTGCACGCGTCAAAACGCGCCCGTTCGACCTGCCACCGTTGCGAAAGTGCTGGTAAACGCCTTTAGTAACGCTTCAGGGCGTTTGGTCGGGTACTATTTACCGGCTAGTACATGTAGCACTTCCAATATTCACTGACCGAAAGTCAACCTTTTGGTAGTAGCGGGTGTTTTGGAGTTCACTTTTTCCCGACGTATTACCTTCGGCGGTCGAAGCCTCAAAAATATGCGCGAATTCGCCGGCGTTAGTGCTGCTCAAAAGGTTGACAGCTCGGTTTTGACAACCGGAAAAGCCGGGTCTTACTTCTCAAACACCCTCCAGCAAAGTCGCAGCCACGCGCTCTCCAAATAGAGCCATAAACAAATGTGATTCGGTGCCACTTATAGCGCGTGACAAGGCTACATGTCAAAAGCTACACATCATGCGTTTTAGTCGGTTAAGTCGGGTCTAGCGCGAAAGCCGTTTGCGTTTGTCGGCGTTGTTGCTCCGGTAAAAGAGTTCGGCAAGCTCGAGGTTGAGCTTTATGAGCTCACCGTCGCGCAGATTGTGACCCAACTGCTGTTTGCACACGCCGACCCGCTCGCTGAGCCTGTCGTGTGGTTTGGCAGGTGGCGCAGACACGAGACGGTGCTCGAGGCGCGCAATCAGCTCTTTCGCCGCGTCTCTGTGTTTTTCACGTTGCAGCTTGCTTAGTTTCATGAACACCCCCGTAAAAACTCTAGCACGCTACGTGAGCGTGTAAAGCAGTCCGAACTTCACCGAGCTTTAATAAACCACGGCTCGATAAACCAGACGCTAACGAGTCGTCTCGAGCTGAAGCCGCCGGAACCGTCCGACCAAGAGAAACGCCGCCGTAACGAGACCGAGCACCAACCCCAACCACAAACCTCGCCCGCCAAGTCCCAAAACAAAAGCAAAGAGCGCTCCCGAACTCAGCCCGACGCCCCAGTATGAAGTAAGCGAAATCAGCATCGGGGCGCGCGTGTCCTTAAGCCCACGCAGCGCCCCCGCCGCGCTCACCTGCAGCCCGTCGAAAACCTGAAAAAGCGCGGCAAACGCGAAAAAGCGTACTGCTGTGCGGATAACCGCAGCATTTGCAGGGTCGCTCGTATCTAAGTAAAGCGCGACCACACGTTCCGGGATAAGCCAGAAGGTCAGGGCGCTCATCAGCATCACCCCGGCACTCAGCCCGATACCGACCCAACCCGCCCGCTGCACCCCGCCGGGGTCGCGCCGCCCGACCGCCTGCCCGACTCTAACGGCGGTCGCCGACGCCAGACCGAGCGGCACCATAAAGGTAAAACTCGCGCTCTGAATGGCGATTTGATGCGCCGCCAAGGGCACCGTACCGAGCGTTCCCATCAAGATAGCGGTCGCCGAAAAGAGACCGGCTTCAAAACCCAGCGTAAGGCCGATAGGCACACCGATGCGGATGAGGTCGAGGAGGACGCGAGCGTCTACACCGCGAAAGCGAAACACCTCGAACTGCGGCAAGGTGCGGACGCTGTAGAGCACCAGCAGCCCCAAGCTAAACCAGAACGAGAGCGCACTCGCGTACCCCGTTCCGACCAAGCCGAGCGCCGGAAACCCTAACTTGCCGAACATCAGCAGGTAGTTCATGAGCGCGTTAAAGCCGACGGCTAAAAAGGCGACGACCATCACCGGACGCGGGTTTGAAATCCCCTCCAAAAGCCCCCGTAAACCGATTGTCAAGAGCGCCGGGACGAAACCCCAGGCAATGGCCTGCACGTAGCCTGTTGCCAGTCGCACCGTTTCAGGTGCTTGACCTAACAGCGGCAAGATGCGGCCTATCTGCGAGAACAAAACGAGCGCCGGAACGCTTAAGAAGAGCGCCAAAAAAAAGCCCTGCTGCGCGGCCTTGCCTGCTTCTTTCGTCTCCCCGGCACCGAACGCTTGCGAGACCGTCGGGCCGACCGAAAAGAGAACGCCGCCGCATACCAGGAAAGTCAAAAAGAAGATGCTGCCGCCGAGCGCGATTCCGGCAAGCTGCGTGTTGCCCAAACGCCCGACCATCAGCGTGTCTACAAACGACGCCGACATCTGTGCGAGTTGCGCCAGGATTAAAGGCAGGGCCAGCGTGAGGGTGCGGCGAACCTCGAGCCCCAGGGTAGGTTTTACGGTAGAAGCCGCGTCCATAGAGGGTGACTATACCCGGAAGAGGTCGGTTTTCGGCCTTTTTACCGGATACTGCGAGCGTCTTTGCCAAACCTCTGCCGCACTGCCGTAAAAAGCTCAGCGCTCGGCGCAAACAGGTTTTTCGGCAACGCGTCTAGCGGAAAGTAGCGAAGCTCGAGCCCTTCCTCGTCAGCTTGCAACGTCCCGCCGACCTCATCAGTTACATAAGCGATATGGACAATTTGAAGCACGTCGCCACCAGGAGCAGTTAGCAATTCTGCTGACGAGAACACCCCCAACAGCTCGAGCCTTCCCAGCGTCAACCCTGTTTCTTCAAGCACTTCACGCCTAGCTGTCTCCTCGACCGTTTCACCCAACTCCATAAACCCGCCAATCAGACCCCAGCCGTTGCCATCAGCCCGGTGCTGCAACAGCAGTTCACCGTCAGAATTAAAGATCACGACGCCCGCCGTCATCATAATGACGGGTTTTGGACCGACCATGCTGCGCAGATAACGAATATAGTCCATCTCTCAGCTTACGCAGCAACACAGCAAAAAAGACGGCCAAGGCGCGGTTTTACGGGGTTATCTAACGCAAACATTCAGCTTGTCAACTTGTCCAATATAATGCTGGTAGTGGAGGCCACCGTGCAGAACCAACTAACAGTCAACGACTTGAGAAGGTTGTACCTCGAGTTTTTCAAAAGCAAACAGCACCTCGTCTACCCGTCCGCGTCCCTTAAAAGCGACGATCCCGGTCTGATGTTTAACGTCGCGGGGATGCAGCAGTTCAAACCGTATTTTCAGGGTGCAATACCCCGCTTTCCCGGTGTCGAGGGCGTCTGGCCCCGCGTCACGACTTCGCAAAAGTGTATGCGGGCGGGCGGTAAAGACTCGGACATCGAGAACGTCGGGCGTACCCGGCGGCACCACACCTTTTTTGAGATGCTCGGCAACTTTTCGTTTGGCGACTACTTTAAGCACGAGGCGATTACCTGGGCGTGGGAGTTTTTGACGTCAGAAGAGTGGTTGGGATTAGAAGCCGAAAAACTTTACGCCACCGTTTTTACCGACGACGACGAGGCTTACGCCATCTGGCGCGATGAAGTCGGCATCCCCGAAGCGCGGCTCTCGCGCTGGGGCGAAGGTGAAAACTTCTGGCCCGCGAACGCCATTTCCGACGAGCGTTCGGGGCCGTGCGGCCCGTGTTCGGAAATCTTTTACGACCGGGGCCCGGAGTACGGCTCAGCGGACGAGACCGGCCCGAATACCGGTTCCGGCGACCGTTACATCGAGATTTGGAACCTGGTGTTTACGCAGTACAACCTCGAGCAGGGCACCCTAACCCCGTTACCGCAAAAAAACATTGATACGGGCGGGGGTTTGGAGCGTTTCGCCACCGTCATCTCCGGAGCCAGAGACGCTTACGGCACCGAGCTTTTTCAGCCCGTCATCCGCCGTCTTTCTGAACTTTCCGGCGTCCCTTACGAAGACCTAGAAAGTGTTCAGCACCGCATCATCGCCGACCACGTGCGCTCGGTCAGCATGTGCATCACCGACGGCATTTTGCCCGCCAACGACGGCGCAGGGTACGTGATTAAAATGCTCATCCGGCGGGCGAGTCGGCAGGCGTATGTGCTGGGTCTGCGTGAACCGGTGTTGCACAAACTCGTTCCGGGCGTGGTGGAGGCGATGGGCGAGGCGTACCCGGAAGTCAAAGATGCACAAGCAAGAATCGAAGGCATTTTAGAGGCGGAAGAGACGCAGTTTTTACGGACGCTGGAAAGCGGTGTCAATCGGGTATCGCAGCTTTTGGATGAGCTCAGCGGCACCGAACTCCCCGGCGACGTGGCCTTCGACCTCTGGCAGACTTACGGTTTTCCGCTCTCGCTCACCGAAGAAATGGCGGAGGAGCGCGGTGTTACGGTTGACCGGGCCGGGTATGAAGCGGCAAGAGAAGGGGCGAGGGAGACCTCGAGAGCCTCACGTGAGGGCGGCGCGCTGTTTACGGCGCAAGACGTGTTCGGGCAGCTTGCCGAGGCGCACGGCCCGACGGTCTTTACCGGCTACACCGCACGGGACGCTTCGGCGAAGGTTTTGGCACTCGTGCAAGACGGCACGGAACGAGGCGAGGTGCGCGAAGGCGACACCGTGCAGGTCGTGTTAGACACCACGCCTTTTTACGCCGAAGGCGGCGGGCAGATTGGCGATGCGGGCGTTTTAGAGTGGCACCACAACGAGACCCACGGCAAAGCTGTTGTTAGTGCCACAACGAAAACCAAGGGCGGCGTGTTCGTTCATCAAGCGAGAGTTTTACGGGGCACGCTCTCTGAAGGGATGACGGTGCGCGCCGCCGTAGACCCGAGCCGGAGCGAGACCGAAAAACATCACACCGCAACGCACCTTTTGCACGCGGCCCTGCGGAGCGTTCTCGGAACACACGTGGCGCAGGCCGGGTCTTTGGTCGCGCCCGACCGGCTCAGGTTCGACTTTTCACACCCTAAGTCGTTGACCGGGGACGAAACAGCGCGGATTGAAGCGCTCGTGAACCGCTGGGTGCAGAGCGATTTGCGGGTGTCGTGGCAGGAGGTCACGTTAGCCGGGGCGCGGCAGGCCGGGGCGATGATGCTTTTCGGGGAGAAGTACGGCGACCGGGTGCGAATGGTAAGCGTCATGCCTGAAGGTGAAGAGAGAGGGGTGTCGCTCGAGCTCTGCGGCGGCACCCACGTCTCGCGCTCGGGCACATTAGGGGTCTTTTTAATTACGGCGGAAGAGGCGGTCTCGGCAGGGGTACGGCGGATCGAAGCGCTCGTCGGCGAAGCGGCATTGTCATATCTGCGAGGGTTACGCGAAGGTGTCACCGCGACCTCGAAAGCTCTGGGCGTCAAACCCGAAGAGGTTACGGGCCGTATCGAGCGGTTGCAGGGCGACCTCCGGGCGAGAGAACGCGATAACGCGGGGCTCCGCGACAAACTTGCAGCGGCGCAAACGCAGGGCGGGACTAGGAGCGAAATCAAGGAGGCGGGCGGGTATCGCTACAGCACCGTAAAACTGGACGGCCTCGACGCGGGGGCGCTCAGGAACGCGGCGGACGGGTTGCTCGAGCGCTCCGGCGCGGACATCGTAGTGTTAGCCAGCGGCCCGCTCATCGTCACCAAAATCAGCAAAGATGCTGAAACGCGGGGTGCCCACGCCGGAAAACTGGTCGGTGAAATCGCCAAACGCGCGGGCGGCGGCGGCGGCGGGCGGCCCAATCTGGCGCAGGCCGGCGTCAAAGACCTGAGCCGTTTAGACGCGGCCCTCGCCGCCGTGCCGGACATCCTTGCCACGTCCTAGTTTACGGCGTCCTGCCTTAAAGCCCAGCGAGTTTCAGCCCAAACTCGTCGCCTTCGACCTCGACGGGACACTTTTACGGCGCGACAAGACCATCAGCGCACGTAACCTGGACGCCGTTGCCGGATTAGTCAATAACGGCGTAAGGGTTGTGCTTTGTACCGGCAGGCCGCCGCGTACTGCCAAAGCCTTTGCCGAACAGTTGGGCCTTGTCGACCTCGGCATCGTCTACAACGGCGGGGCTGTTTACAACTTCGCTGAAGACCGGGCGCTGATGCGCTTCGATTTTCCGGGTGAGGTGGCGCGGCAGGCTGTTTTGAAGATGCGGGCCGAGCATCCGGGGGTGACGTGTGGGCTCGAGACCGCCTACGGCTGGTTCGTCGATACCGCGCGTTACGACCTCACTCGGCGTGAACTTACCCGGCAGGGCAATGTCCCCTATGAACCTGAGCCGGACGGCGTAGGCGACGCCCTGGACTTTGTCCAAGACGAAGTGACGAAGCTCCTCTTCTGGCACGAGGGCGAGAGTCCTGAAACGCTTTACGCTTCACTCAGTGAGCTGCCGCTGCACGGCACCTGGAGTATGCCGGGGCTGCTTGAAATCGTCGGGCCGGAGGTCAATAAACGCACCGCCTTGAAGCAAGTTGCCGCCGACCTGGGTTTTACGGCGGAAGACGTAGCGGCCTTTGGCGACCAGCACAACGACCGGGAGATGCTCGTCTGGGCCGGATTCGGGGTGGCGATGGGCAACGCCGACGAGAGCGTGCAAACGTTAGCCGACTGGGTCGCCGGTGACGCCGACGCGGACGGGGTGGCGGAGGTCGTCGAAGCGTGGCTTTAGACCCTGTGGCTTTAGATACGCTCATCGTCTTTGGTTACGGGCCGGTCGAAGTGGGCGGGAAGCTCAACGTCTACGCCCGTTTGTCGGCTTTGGCTGCCGGAACGCTGCTCGAGCAGGGCAAAACGAAGCGGCTACTTATCACCGGCGGTCAAACGGGAGGCGCAGCTTTGCCTTCTGAAGCTGAGCTGATGGCCTCATACCTCGAGCGCAGCTTTCAAGTTATGCCGGGGCAAATTGCGCTCGAGACCCAAGCTGCCGATACCATAGACAACCTCGTCCTGAGCGCAAACTTGCTCGACGCCGAAGGGCGTTCAGAAGACCGGCTCGGCTTTCTGGCGTTGCAGCTGCACGGGCCGCGTACCGAATACTTGGCTGATTTAGCGGGCTTAAAAGGTGAATTTATTGCAGTAGAGCCCATCGTCAAAGCACGTTCGGCGCGGCACCGAAAATTGCTTGCACACCTAGAAACAACTCCTTCATACGCGCGTCTAGCGGCGAGCCAAGTCCGAGCCTGGCGCGGGCTCAGAGAACTGCCCGGATTTTGGTTGCCGCCGCTGGGAAAACTCGGCACAGAGCGTTTACGGCGTTTGCAACAGCGTCCCGCCATAGCAGAGCTGGGCTTACCTGACGACCTGAACGCCTTTAGACAAGCGCTGCTTAGCACGCCCCGACGTTACCCGGAACCTCAGCCGGACGATGTGCAGCGGGGATTGGGGGCTATGCGTGGCTGAAGTCGTCCTTGCGCTCGACGTGGGCGAAGCGCGTATCGGCGTGGCCGTCGGTAAAACCGGCTCGCCCTTTGCCTTCGGGCGCGGGTATATCGTGCGGCAGAAGCTTTCTTTGGACGTCGCGGCGGTACGTTCACACGCCGAGGCGGAAGGGGCGACGCGCGTCGTTGTGGGTTTGCCGAGCCGGTTACGAGGGGGCGACTCGCCGCAAACGGAAAAGGTGAGGCGCTTTGCGGCAGAACTCGAACGGGCAGGGCTTACCGTCGTTTTTGAAGACGAGCGGCTAACGACCAAACTGGCGTCTCAAGGGCTGGTCAAAAGCGGTATGAAAAAGAAGCGGCGGCAAGAAAAGGGGCTTCTGGATGAGCGGGCCGCCGTGCTGATTTTAGAGAGCCATCTGGCAAAACATGCGTAGCACACCGTCTTTTATGAGCTGGACGGCACCTTTCTGTGCTGCTTGCAGGGTAAAGTAGAACGCGTGAGCGAAACTGCTTTGCCTGAACCGAAGCGTTCAGCCCTGCCCCTGTGGATGCGCTGGGGGCTGGTGGGAGCGCTGCTGGTCGTCAGCTTGCTGGCGTTCGGCGCCCTGTGGGTGCAGCGGCAACTCGGACCCGTTGCCGAAGCGGGCACTGTGCAAGCCGTAGCGCGAGAGTTCGAGGTCGCGCCGGGCTGGGGCGCGGCGCAGGTCGCCGGGGCGTTGGAGGACGCCGGTCTTGTCAGGAGTGCCCGCGTGTTCAGCCTTTACTTGCAACTTAGAGACCTCGACCGCAGTGTCGGTGAAGGGCTTTATACCCTCAGCCCGAGTTTGAGCGTGCCGCAACTCGCCGAACGGCTCGCGCGTGGGGGTCAACCCAGAGTCGTGTCGGTCGTTATTCCTGAAGGGTTTCGAACCACCCAGATTATCAGTCGCCTTCGCACTGAGTTGGGCCTGGATATTGCGCCGCTCGTCAGAAGGCCCGGCAGCTTACGGCCTGCGTTTGTTCCGCCGGGGGTGGGGCTCGAGGGCTACCTCTTCCCGGCTCGCTATGATTTTCCGGTCGCTACCACGCCGCAAGAAGCCGTGACCCTGATGCTCCGCCGCTTTGAACGCGAACTGACCCCTGCGGTGCGGCAGAATCTACAAACGCTGGGCTTGAGCGTTCACGAATGGGTCACACTCGCCAGCCTGGTACAGGCCGAAGCGGGTTCTTACACCGAGATGCCGATTATCGCCGGGGTGTTTTTGAACCGTCTCGACCGGGGGATGCGGCTCCAGTCCGATCCGACCGTCGCCTATGGCCTCGGCAAGCGCCTCCCTGAGCTTGACGCCGTAGCCGGAGACTTAAAGCAGGACACGCCGTGGAACACCTACACCCGTGCAGGTCTTCCGCCGACCCCTATCGGCAACCCCGGTGCGCGCGCGCTTTCGGTCGTCTTTCGGGCAGAGCGCACCGATACGGCGGGTAAACCCTACCTCTACTTTTTGCATGCGCCCGGCGGCGAGTTTCGGCCCAATCTGACGTTGGAAGACCACAACCGCGACGTAGCGACGTACTTAAGGTCGCAATGAAGCACTTTGTGCTTTTTCTAGCCCTGCGTCATATCCGCCGCCGCGCCCTGCAGAGCAGCCTGACGCTCCTCGGCGTCGCCGTCGGGGTGATGGTCTTGATTACGGCGCTGTCGCTGACGAACGGGTTTATCGACGAGCTGATCAGCAGCACCTTGGAGGCCACCCCGCACATCTCGCTGGCAGCTTATGACAACGCACCGCTTACGAACGACCCTGCCGTCTTAAAACGTATCGAAGAACTCCCCGGCGTCGTCGCGGCGGCCCCGTACCTCTCCGCGCAAGCTTTGATCGCCCGCCGCGCCGACGCCACCGCCGGGATTTCCGGCGCACAAGGCTACACGCAGGTTTTGGGGATCGACCCGAATCGGGAACAAGAGGTTTTAGACCTGACGGTTTTAGAGCAGCAGGCAGAGGCGCTCTCCGCGGGCGGTATCATCCTGGGGAGTAGCCTCGCTCTTAAGCTGGGCGTCGCCAGCGGGGACACGGTGCTTTTGGTCGATATCAACCGTAGCCGCACGAGCTTTCCCGTTGCCGGGACTTTCCGCGTCGGCAACGAGATTATCGACGGTGCGTTGTCTTACACGTCGATTCCGACGCTACAAAATTATTTGGGTGCCGAGGGCGAGATCAGCGGCTATCACGTCCGGCTCGCCGACCCGCAGACAGCGGAAACCTTCGCGCAGACCTTAGCCAACGAAACCGGCTTGTGGGCGACGCCGTGGCAGAGTCTTTTTGGGGGTTTGGTACGGCAGCTCGAGCTGCAAAAAACGCTCATCGGCGTGGTCGTCTTTTTAATCGTCCTGGTCGCCGCCATGGGTATTGCCAATATTTTAATCTTGACCGTCGCCGAAAAAACCGAAGAGATTGCGATTTTGCGGGCCATCGGCGCGTCCGAGCGGCAAGTTTTAGCCGTGTTTACGACCGAAGGACTGATTTTAGGCGGCGGCGGCACCGTTTTGGGTGCACTTCTGGGCCTCGGCCTCAGCTTGTACTTCAAGTTTCAGCCGTATCCGCTCCCCGGCGACCTCTACTTCATCACCCAGCTCCCCGTCGAACTCCAGCCGTGGGACTTTATCTGGGTGTGTGCGCTCTCACTCGGCACGAGCGTCGTGGCGGCGCTATTACCGGCGCGGCGGGCAGGGCGGCTCGACCCGGCGGAGATTTTGCGTTAGGGACGTTTGTGGCAGGTATAGGCAGGCGTTCATTTAGAACGGGTACAGTGACGTGTGTTTGTCTCCACTTCTCCAAATACCTATAGGTCAAGCGATGACTACTGACGCGCCTGCAGTATCCTCGGCGGTAACGCAACCCACGCGCGAAAGTACCGTCAACGACACCGAACTTACGCTGCTCGGCACCGCGCACGTGTCTAGAACGAGCGCCGAAGCGGTCGAACGCCTGCTCCGCACCGGCGAGTACGACGCGGTAGCTCTAGAACTCGACCCCGGTCGTCACGCCGCCCTGTCCGACCCCGACCGCTGGGCCAAAACCGACTTGTTTCAGGTCTTGCGTGAAGGTAAAGCCGCGATGATGGCGGCGAACCTGGCTTTGGGTGCTTATCAGCAGCGGTTAGCCGAGCAGTCCGGTATCGAACCGGGGGAAGAGATGCGGCGCGCCCTCCGGGTTGCCGGTGAGCTGGGCTTGCCCGTTCTTTTAATCGACCGCGACATCGGCGTCACACTCCGGCGCGTTTACGCCAACGTCGGCTTTTGGAAACGCATGACGCTCCTTGCGGGGCTGATGGGCAGCGTCGTGAGCCACGAAGAGGTCACGCCCGAAGAGATTGAAAAACTCAAAGAAGGGGACGTTTTAGAAGCGACTTTCTCTGAATTTTCCGATAAAGAAGGGGAACTTTTTACCCCGCTTATAGAAGAGCGTGACCACTATATGGCGGCGCGGCTGCGTGAAGAAACCGCTGCAAAACCGTATAAAAAAGTCTTGGTGGTGATCGGGGCGGGGCATCTGAAAGGGTTAAGCTCGAGGCTGGGCACCCCCCCGACCGTCCCAGCAGCGGAAGAACTGGCGAGCCTCACGATGATTCCCAAAGGCGCGCCGTGGGGTCAGATTTTGTCGTGGGGACTGATTGCTTTTTTTCTCCTCGGCTTCGCCCTGGCCTTTCTCCAAAGCCCGGAAGTCGGCCTGCAACTCGTCACCCGCTGGCTGCTCCTAAACGGCGGGCTTGCCGCACTCGGGGCGATTATTGCGCTGGCGCACCCACTTACCGTGCTGGCGACATTTCTGGGCGCACCTATCGGGACACTCAGCCCGACTTTGGGCGTCGGGATGATCGCCGGAGCCGCCGAGTTGTGGCTCCGTAAACCGCAGATGGGCGACTTTGCCCGGTTGCGTCAGGACATCACCGAAACGCGCGGCTGGTGGCGCAACAAGGTCGCGCGTATCTTTTTGATCTTCTTCCTGACGAGTATCGGCGGGGCTTTGGGCAACTACCTCACGCTGCCACAGCTTATCGGACAGTTTTTCAGATAGATGAATGAGACGCCTGAATACCCCTACAAGCGCGCCTGGAACTACGCGCTCTGGCTTTTGGGGCGGCAGGCGTACACGACGGGGCAGCTGAAAGACAAACTCACCCGCAAAGGCGCTACCGAAGACACCGTTACAAGGGTAATCGCCAAACTTGTGGAGCTAAAACTGGTAGACGACGCACTTTACGCCGAAGCGTTCGTGCGGTCGCGCAGCCGCAACAAAGGGGCGATTCGGTTACGGCAGGAGCTCTTTCGTAAAGGTGTGGCGGAACCGCTCGTCGATAAAGCTGTGGGTGAGCTGGACGAAGCTACCCAGTTGGAGAATGCTCTGGCGCTGGCTGAAAAAAACTTATGGCGCTGGAAGGGTGAACCGCGTGAACGCTACGCCAAAGCGTATGCGTTTTTGGCGCGGCGGGGGTTTCCGCTCGAGGTGGTGCGGGGGGCGCTCGCGCAGACCTTCTCAGACGATTAACAATCAGACGACTAACAAGTAGTGTTGAGGTGGCGACTCGAGCCGCCCTTATATCGGCGTTACAGGATATTATCTGCTCGAGCCCACCCTGCCTACAACGCCAAGCTCCGCAGGAACGACCCGCGCCCTGAGCGTCACCGGCCCACCGACAACGCCCTCGAGCCGCCTTTGAAGCTCCCCGACGTTCGCCGCACCGTCCGTTTCTCCGTAAACATAAGCCGTAAAACCCACCACGTAAGCCTCGCCGGACGAGGTGATGGTGATATTTTCCAGCTCGAGTTTTGCGGGGTCCAAATCGCCGGTTAAAATCTGCTCGACGGCGGCCTGCGTGTTCGCTTCCCGAATCTGCAAATAAGACACGTAACCAAGTGGCAGCGTCAGCAGCACGACGCCCAAGATAGACCAGCGGAGGCTGCGCCGAAAGCTCGGCAAATCCGTTTCGTTTAAGGGGCGAAACCCCAACAGCCAGAAAACGGCGATACCAGCTAAGACAATAGACGCCAGGTTGGTGGCAAACAGCAGCGCTGCGCCCTGCGCGATATCAAAATGGCCCGCGCCCAAGCCGTAACCGACCACACAGAGAGGCGGCACCAGCGCCACGGCAATCGCTACCCCCGGTAGTGACGACGCCAGCTCTTTACGGCACGTCGCGTAAGCGCCCGCCGCCCCGGAGACGAGCGCGACCATCAGGTCGAGCAAGTTAGGGGTAGCCCTCGCCAGAATCTCAGCCGTCGGAACTTTCGAGGGAATAAGAAACGCAAGCAGCGCCGCCGTGCCGACTGCAGCGACAATACCTGCCAGTGTCGAGGCCGCCGCCCGCCGGAAAAGACGCGGATAGCCCGTCACCACGCCGAAGCCCATCGCCATAATGGGACTCATCAGCGGGGCAACGAGCATTGCGCCGATTACAACTGCGCTGCTGTTTTGCCGTAAACCCAAAAAAGCGATACTTGCCGAGAGCACCATCAGCGCGTAAAAGTCCACGGTCGCCAGGGCGCGCCCGCGCATCGCCGTAAGCGTTTCGTTCTGCTCGGCTTGACTCAAGTTCGGTAGCGCGTCGTCGAGTTTGCGCCACACCCACTCGGGAACACGCCGTAAAAGCTTCATGGTTTACTCTAACGTCTTCTCAACCTAACGTCTCAGCTTTCTTTCGCCGCGTAAATATAGCCGGTCGCGGCGAGCGCGATGATCACCAGTCCGGTTGCGTTGCCCGGATACAAGCTGTCACGGCTACCGTAAAGGCACCCCACTGAACCCGCAAAATGCACTTTGGCTGAGTGCAATCGTAAAACGAGTCGCTGCCCTTCTCACTACGGGCAACACTCTCGACAGGTCCTATCGTCAAGTAGCAGGTTCCAAAACACGAGCGATCAGGCTGTGCGTATACCCTCTGAAGCTGGGTCGTTCGGACAATCTACGCAACAACGTTGTTGCCAAAAACTTAGCCCCGACTCCGGTTAGGAAATCTTTGCTGAGGCACACTTGGACCAGGGGAGACAAAGATGCGTACAACCAAATCCATCACAAAAACGGTACTTGGGGGCGCAGGCCTTCTGGCAGGTTCAGCTTTCGCAGCAGCAGGGGCTTGGTGGCTGTACAGCCAGCTGGGTATCGACCACGACGCCGACCTGCCCCCGGCTTTAGGCGGGGCAAAGACCGACTTCTACACGCGCGCAGCGGGACGCCTCAATTACTACCGCAATACGAACGGCGACACGAACGGCGCTAAATCAGGGGACACACCACTAGTTCTCATTCACAGCGTCAACGCCGCCGCCAGCGCCTTCGAGATGAAGCCGCTTTTTGAGCTTTACCGGGGCCGGCCCGTGTACGCCCTCGAGCTGCCCGGTTTCGGGTTTTCAGACCGCCTCAAAAAAGCCTACACGCCTGAGCTGTTTACGGCGGCGATACTCGAGTTTCTGGAAACGCAGCTAGGCAGCCCCGCCGATGTGGTCGCGCTTTCTCTCAGCAGCGAATTCGTAGCGCGGGCAGCGCGGCAGGCTCCGGAGCGCTTTAACTCGCTCGCACTTATCTCCCCAACGGGTCTCAACACCAAACGCGAGGCGCGGGCGTCGGACAAGGCAGGCAAAGAGGGCGGCAACGACACGTTTTACAAAGTCGCTTCGCAACCCCTTTGGGCGCGGGCGTTTTACGACCTTATCGCTACGCCCGCCAGCATCCGCTACTTTTTAGGGGCGAGCTTTGTCGGTGAGGTGCCCCGCGAGCTTGCCGACTACAGCTACCTCAGCTCGCACCAGCCGGGCGCCGAACACGCACCGCTCACCTTTATCAGTGGCAAGCTGTTTACGCCGAACGTCAGGAAACACTACTACGAGCAGCTCGCGGTGCCGACCCTGATCATTTACGACCAAGACGCGTTTGTGAGTTTCGAGCGGCTGCCGGAGCTGCTCACCGCGAACGAAAACGTGCGCGCAGTAATGCTTAGACCGTCGCGCGGGCTGCCGCAGTTTGAAATGCCGGAGCGTACCGCCGAGGTGCTTAACGCATTTTGGTCCGACCCGGAGGCGTATTCACCCAAAGCCGTTCATACGGTCGTCAACAACGATGTCGCTGACGCCGGAGTACAAGCTATGCCCCGCACCGAGGGTCTAGACAGTTCGCTCGCCCTGCTCAGTGAAGGGTACACCTTTATTTCAAAGCGCTGCCAAGAACTCGAGACCGATGTGTTCGAGACCCGGCTGCTCCTGCAAAAAACCATCTGTATGCGTGGGCGCGGCGCGGCCGAACTCTTTTACGACCGCGAGCGTTTCAAACGCGCCGGAGCCGCGCCGAAGCGGTTGACGCAGACGCTCTTCGGTCAAGGCGGGGTTCAAGGACTCGACGGGGAAGCGCACAAGCACCGCAAGGCGATGTTTATGGCGCTGATGACGCCCGATGAACTCGGGCGCATCGTCGGCCTGAGCGCGGAGCAGTGGCGCCACTACGCCGAGAAGTGGACAGGTGCAGAGCAGGTCTCGCTGTTCGACGAGACGATGGAGCTGCTTTTCCGGGCAGCGTGTACGTGGGCGGGGGTGCCCCTGGCAGAAGACGAGGTCGCTAGGCGCACGGGTGAAATGGCCGACTTGATCTCAGCGGCGGCGGCGCTCGGCCCGCACTACCTGGAGGGACGGCTCGCCCGACACGACGCCGAACGCTGGCTCGGCGCGCTCACCCAAAAGACGCGGCGCGGCGAGGTGAACCCGCCTGCTGGTTCGGCTTTGGAGCGCGTCGCCAACTACCGCGACTTGAGCGGCAAACAGCTAGACGAACACGTCGCCGCTGTGGAGCTGCTCAACGTCGTCCGCCCGACCGTCGCCGTCGCCCGTTATTTCGTCTTTTGCGCTCTGGCGCTGCACGATTATCCCGAGTGGCGTGAGCGGTTGCGGAACGATGAGGGTGTCCTCGAGCCCTTCGTCCAGGAAGTCCGGCGTTTTTATCCGTTTTTCCCGTTTGCCGCTGCCCGTGTCAAACACACTTTTACGTGGCGCGGCCTCCGTTTTGAGGGGGGCACGCGCACGCTGCTAGACCTTTACGGCACGAACCACGACCCCGCACTGTGGGACGAGCCCGAAGTGTTTAGACCCGAACGCTTCATAGACTGGCCGGGCGACCCCTATACGCTGATTCCGCAAGGCGGCGGCGACCACTACCTCAACCACCGCTGCGCGGGCGAATGGCTGACGATTGCCCTGATGAAAGAGGCAGTTGAAGTGCTGACGAAGCGTGTCGGCTACGAAGTGCCGCCGCAAAACCTTACAGTAGACCTCACGCAGATGCCCGCTTTGCCGGAGAGCCGTTTTGTGATCACGAAGGTGCAGCTAGTAACGTAGCAGCGCGTAAACCGTGTGTTCAGCGAGATGGGCGGCGCGGCACAGTAACTTGCAGCGTCCCGGCACAGAGACTTACCGCGAGCAGCGCAGGCACGGCGTCGTCCGGCAAAAATACGGCCCGGTAAACGTTGCCGAAAAGCACCGCCGCGTCCGGCCCGGCACCCTCCCACGCGCCGCTGACGACCAACGTGTCGGCTTTGACCCAGGCCCCGATAGTGTGTCGCACGACCCCCGGCAGGGCGACGTGCAAACGGTACTCGGTGGGGTGGGCCTCGAGTTCGGCGCGCGGCGCTGCGACAATCAGCGAGGTGTAGCTTTTGCAGGTTGTGCGAACGCCGGGTAAACTCAGCGCTTTTGAATTAATCATCTTCGTCTCCCCCTGTCTCGGGCCCCTAAACGACCCGTGCCTCCTTCTATGCTGAAACGACAAAACGGTTGTGACTTACCGCGAGGCTACAAAAAGCTCACTAGAAGTTACCTTGCCTTGGACATCTCAACACAGCCTTTTGACGTTTCCCGAATAGCACGGTAGTGCCTAATCCCGTATAAGGACATTTAACTCTGCTCAGGCCGAACCAAAGCGCGTTATAGTCGCCTCTACTTGGAGGTTTTATGGCGCTTTACAACATCCACAACTACTACGGCCAGTTTTTACAACTTGTCCCCATCATCGCGCTGGTCTGGTTTGCCATTCGGCGGCGCGGCGCGTTGCAGCGAATTGCCCCGGTGCTGCTCGACATCAACGTGCTGATCGGACTTATCCTTTACGCCGTGTCGGGGCGGCAGGTCTCGGTCTGGCACCCGGTGTTTATGATTGCGGCGATTGGGCTCGCCCACGGGGTCGCGCGGAATCAAAACCGCAAGGTGGTTATCGGAGCCTGGGTCGGCGTTTTGGTGCTCGTTTTAGTCGGCGTGCAGATTGCCTCGGGGCGACTTCTTGCGACGCCGCTCTTGCCCGCCTTTTAGCTTCAACGCGGCTTGACGCCCGCGCCCGCGCTTTTGTAGACTAAGCTCTTGCGTCGGGGCGTAGCGCAGCCTGGTAGCGCACGTCGTTCGGGACGACGGGGTCGGAAGTTCAAATCTTCTCGCCCCGACCAAAAACCCGGAGCTGTTAATTGGCTCCGGGTTTCTTTTGCACTTTATGCGCTAGGGTGACGAGACGTAGCTGAAGCCACCCGCCACGACAGGCACACGTACTCGTCCACCCCGCCCCAAAACCGTTTCTGTCAGCGCGCCCGTTTCATCGTAAACGTAACCCCTAGCCCTATCCCCGGAAAACGCAAGCTCGAGTACCCGCCGCTGCGGGGCGAAGCTCTGCAGCAAGGTTTGCCGGGTGCTTCCGGAAAGCTCGAGGCGCGCGACCTCGGGCCGGACTAAAAAAGCGTCGAGCTTGGCAGACTTGCCGGTTGTAGAAACGTTCAGCGGTACCGCACCTGCGTTCAGCGGTTTTACGGTGCCCCTGGCGTCCGCCAGCGCCACCGTGAGCAAACCCGCGTTCGGCGACACGCCGGGGTCGCCCGCGCCGCCTAACCAGAGCGTATAGGCTTGTTCTCCCAAAGCAAGCTCTGCACCCGTCGCAAAACGGAGCACGGGTTGCTGCTCGAAAACCGGCAGGACGGCGTAACGTCCGGCCTCGGGCAATGCGAGCTCCAGCCCCAGCCGCCCACCCGGGGAGAGCGTCACATACGCGCCGCCACTCCACGACCCTTCACCGTTCCAGGCGCTCTCCGGCGTGACGACTTCACCACCCGTAAGGGTACCGGACTCGGCCTCTACGAGTTGCCAGCCTTGTTGTAGCGTGCGCGTTGCGCCGTAAGCTGCCGCTTTTACCTCCGGGTGGGCGTCTAAAGCCAGCATCGACAGAAGCCCGTGAATCGTACTTTCGGCTCCCGAATTGGGGTTGATGCGTCCGTCCTGCTCGAGCCCGTCGAAGGTGCGCCCCGTAGCTACGTCGTACAGCGGCGCAGTCGCCCGGTTGTTCCCGAAGTACCACGCTCCGGCGATGCCCGCGAGCTGTTCGAACACCCTTTCGCCGGTGATGTCGGCAACCACCAGCAGGTTGCGCAGCAGCGCGTCGGCACCGTAGGCGATTTGCACCGTTTCCGCCGGGGTCGGCGTCCAGCCCTGATCGGCGCCGCCTTGAACCAGCAGGAGCGGGGCGAAAGTACTCATTTCATGACGGGCCGCGTCGATCAGGGCGGGTTCACCCAGCGCGTCGCCGGCAATTGCCAGCGCCCCCGCCATCTGCGCGCCCCAACCGTGCCAGAGCGACCTCGAGCCCGTCCACGGCAGGGTTGCGCCGAAGGGGAACTCGGTTCGGGTAGCAGAAGTCATGAGCAGCAGACCGTCGGCAAGTTGACGCAGCGCACGTTCGGCCCTGGGGTTTGAAGTGGCGCGGAGATACGCCGCGAGACCGTAAACGGCTTCACTTGAAGCGTCCGCGCCACTATTAATGAGCCAGGTCGGGTTTTCAAATCCATGAAACGTTTCGGTCTTGGGGTAGTTGACCAAGACTTGACGCTCCAAGGCTCCTAGTGCCAGCTCTAACCGCGCCTCTAGAAACGCCGCAAACTCCGGGTCGTCCTCTACGAAGGCCGCGTACCCTTCACCCAGCGCCCACACCGTCCGGGCCAGCCAGTATGACGCGCCGGAATCCGACGGGTCGGGCAGTTCGACGGGTTCGGCGCTCGGATTTAAGGTCCCGTTCGGTTGTAGCCACAAGACGACGTTACCCGCGTTTGGCCCCGGCGTTAGCGTCTGCAAATAGGCGACGGTTCGCAGGAGCTCATACGCCGACGCACGGCTGCTCGCCCGACCTGTTTGCTGCCAGTGCCGCAGATAAACGATAGCCGCGCGGGTCAGGTCGTCGGCGTTAAACGCGCCCTGACTCCAGGTGTCGGTCGCCGCGTCGTAGTCTCCCCCACCGATGCGGCGGTAGCTGCCATTCCCCAGTGGTTCGGCGTAAGTCCAGAGGGCCAGCAGTTCGGGGTTTTCAGCCAAACGGTAGGTGCTGTGACCCGCTTGTTCGGGCGGCGTAAAGGTCTGGGTCAGAAAATCGAGGTGGGACAAGTTCGTCAGTGGTTTGGTAGGCGTTTGTGACGCAGCTGCAAAGGCAACCGAAAAGCACAGCCACGTCAAAACGAAAAACGTTCCTAAATATCGCTTTACCATCTCATTTCCCCCTGAGAGCGGCGCAGCTCAGCGGCCACGCCGTCAGACAGCCGATCTAACTGCTAGCCGTGTTTCAGCGTCCAGGTCAGGAGCGCCTCGAGGTTGGCTTTTGCCAGCCCGACCACCCGGTCTGCGCCGCCGTAGTAGAGGTAAACGGTGCCGTCCACGACCGGATTCGCCGTCCCGAACACGACGTTCGGCACGTCGCCGCGCAGCTCCCAGGCGGTATGGGGCTCCAACACCGACGCCTCGGGTCGTTTGAGAACTTTCGTGGGGTCGTCTTTGTCAAGGAGCGCGACGCCCATAGAGTAAACGTGTGCGTCGTCGTAGCCGTGGTAAATCATCAGCCAGCCTTCATCGGTCAAGATGGGCGGCCCCCCGGCCCCGACCCGTTTGCCGTCCCAGAGGCCGGGGCGCGGCGAGAGAATCTCCACGTGGTCTTCCCAGCTGCACATGTCGTCGCTAAAGGCCAGCCAGACACTCGGCGGGCGGCGGTGAAAGGTGACGAAACGCCCGTCTATTTTGGCAGGAAAGAGGGCGTGGTCTTTGTTGTCTTCGTGCCGGACGACCGGCCCGATTTTTTCCCAGGTGATGAGGTTGTCCGACACGGCGTACATCGGGGTGATGCCCTGCGGCACGACGCCCACGTCGGGAAAGGGGCTGTCGCGGTCGAAGGCGGTGTAGGCCATGTAGAAGCGCCCGCCGAGTTCGGTAACGCGGGGGTCTTCGACGCCGCGCGCGTCCTGCTCGCTGCTTGGGCTGAGGACGGGTCTATGCAGGCGGTTCCAGGTTACGCCGTCGGTCGATACGGCGTAACCGATACGCGACACATAGTCGTAGCCCTGGGCGCGGTAGTGCATGTGAAAGAGACCGTTATAGACGATGACCGACGGGTTGAAGACGTTGACGGCTTCCCAGGCATTTTCGGGGTTGGGAACGAGAACGGGGGCGTAGTGGCGTTGAAACTTCACAAAAAACTCCTTGGGACCGGCGCGAAAACTTGGATTTACAGATTTGGACGAAACTAGGAACTCGAGCGCACAACGAGCGAAACGGGTAACTCGAGGGAGCTTGCGGATTGACCCCCGAGCCTTGCCAGCAACCGCACCGCCGCCTCGGTACCGAGCTTGCGGCGCGGAATCCGCACCGTTGTCAGCGGCGGGTGGCTGTAACGGGCAAGCGCGACGTCGTCGAACCCCACCACGGCCACGTCGTCGGGTACGCGCGCGCCGACCTCGGCAAGCGCCCGCAGCGCACCGAACGCTGCCGTGTCGTTGGCGGCAAAGATGGCGTCGAAAGGGGTTGCCGCGAGCAGTTTTCGGGTGGCCAGATAGCCCCCGTCCGGCCCCAAACTGCCCGACTGTTGTCTTTGAGCTGCGACCTCCTGGCCTGCTTCTTCGTGTGCGCGAAGGTACCCCTCACGCCGCCGTAAAAAGTTCGTATCGCTCGGCGTCTCGGCGATAAAGGCAACTTTGCGGCGTCCGCGCTTTAGCAGGTGCCGGGTCGCCACGTAGCCGCCCGCTTCGTTGGCGACCGTAACGCTTGGAATGTAAGGACGCGGGCCGTCCCAGCCACCTTCAAAATCTGCCAGCACCAGCGGCACACCTCCCTCAGCAAGCGCTTTTAACAACGCTACCGGCAAATCGCACCCGAGGGCGACAACCCCGTCACACCGGCCCCGTAACCTTCGTCCCTGTAAGCTCCCCTGCTCACCGCTACCGGCGCGCACGAGGAGCAAGCTCAGGTCGTTGGCGCTTAGCTGGGCCTCGAGCCCCCCCACGACCTCGGCGTAAAACGCGTCTAAAAAGGTCGGGCCGTGACTCCCCGAAACGAGTACCGCCACCGTCTCGGTGCGGCCCAGTTTGAGCGCCTGCCCCGCTGCGTCGGGCGTGTAGCCGAGCCTCTGCGCCGCCGCCCGCACCCGTTCGCGCGTGCCGGGGTTTACGTCCGGGTAGCCCCGGAGCGCCCGCGAGACCGTTGAAATCGCAACGCCCGCCGCGTCCGCCACTTCACGAATCCCGGCGCGTTTTCTCGTAGATGTACTACTTAAAGACAAACGAAATCCCCGCCGTAAACTGCTTGCGAAAAAACCAGAAGACGATCAAAACCGGCAACGTCAGGAGCGTACTCGCCGCGTAGATCGGCCCCGGATACGGCGCATACGACCCCGACAGCGACGCCAAAAGCACCGAAAGCGTCATCTTCGAGCGGTCGCTGACCACCATCAAATCCCATAGCAGCTGACCCCACCGGTCCATAAAGAGAAACAAGGTGATCACCGCTGTAATCGGCAACGACACCGGCACGATAATACGAAACACCACCGCCAGCTCCGACGCGCCGTCGATGCGCGCCGCCTCGATCATCTCGCTGCTCACGCCCTTGAAAAACGAGGTGTACATGAATATCGCCCACACGCTCATCGCCGTCGGGATGATCATCCCGGCGTAGGTGTTGTAAAGCCCCGCGTAGCGGACGATTAAAAAGGTTGGGACGAGCAGGATGATCGCGGGAAAAAACATGTGAAACAAAATGACGTTGTTGATCACGCCTCGGCCCCGGAACGGAATCAGCGAGAGCGCATAACCGACCAGCCCCGCCGACGCGACCATCAGCAAGACACTGGTTACGGTGACGATAAAGCTGTTGACAAGCGCCTGTAACCACGGGTCCCTGGCCCCCGCCTCGAAAAAGAGCCAGTTGTACGAACGCAAGGTGAGGTTGCTAGGGATGACCCGTTTATCGACCTGATCCCACGGAGCCAGCGACTGCACGATGAGGTAAAGAAACGGCGAGACCGCCGCCGTTACCCCGATAATGAGGACGAGCGCGCCCAGAATGCGTACCAGCGGGTTCGGTTTAGCTCCAGCCATTTCGTCCCCCCCACCATTCCATCACGCGCCGCACAATAAACACGGCGGCGAACACGCTGAGCGCGTTAAGTAGCGCCACCGCCGAGGCGTACCCGGCGTTCAAGCTGGTAAAGAGCTGGTAGTAAATCTCCAAAGTCCACGTCTGCGTCGCCAGCTCCGGCCCGCCGTTGGTCAGGATAAAAGGCTCGGTAAACACCGAAAACATCGCCCCGACCGACAAGATGATGACCGTGTACAAAGACGGATAGAGCATCGGAAAGGTAATCTGCCAGAACTTCGTCCAGCCGTTGGCCCCGTCTAAATTTGCGGCCTCGTAGAGTTCGGCGGGGATGCTCTGCAGTCCGGCTAAAAAGATGAGCGCGTCGTACCCGGAAAACTTCCACGCCATCATCAGGCTGATGACGACGACTGCCAAGACCGGATTGCCGAGCCAGTCGGGGTCGGTACCAAAAGAATTGCGCAGAAACGAACTGAAGGGACCGAAGTAGTCGAGTACGCCGCGCACCACGAGCGCCGCCGCGACCCCCGACGCCAGGTACGGCAAAAAGAAGGCAATGGCGAGCGCACCCTGAAACCGTTTGACCGCGTTGATTACCATGGCAATCACCAGCGCCGAGGCGAGCGTCACAGGGATAAAGATCGCCATAAACTTAAACGGGGTCAAGGCCGCCGCCCGGACACGTTCACTTTGCAGCGCAGCGGTAAAGTTTTGCAACCCGACAAAATCGCTTTGCGGCGAGATCAAATCCCACGACTGTGCGGAGAGCCACACCCCCCACAAGAGCGGAATCAGGAAAAAAACGAAGGTAAAGAGCAGATAGGGGGAGGCCAGAAGCCACCCCCACCGCGAGAAGTACCGCTGCACCTTACTAGTTACCCAAAAGGGCTTGCATCGCAGCTTTCGCGTCCTCCCACGCCTGTTCAGGGGTTTTGTCGCCCTGCACGGCGGGAATCAGTCCGGCTTCTGAAAGCGCGGTCTGAATGTCGGAATAGTTTTGGTTGACGATCGGTGGCACGGCGTAGGGAATGGCCTCGGCGTACTGAACTAGCGCCGGGTTCTCGTCTAGAAAGCTCGTAAAGACCTCGTTGCTGCCGAGGTCGTCCCTGGTCGGCGGCAGATTGGTCGTTTGAAACCAGGTGAGGTCGTGTTCGGGGTCGGAAAACACCCACTTGACGAATTCCCAAGCGGCGGTGCGGGCGTCTTCCGGGGCTCCGGCAAACAGCACCAAGCCTTTGGCGTCGGCGAAGGTGTAAACCGGCCCCTCGGCGGCACCATCGGGAACAGGTGGATTCGTCAGCACAAACTCTTCACCTAAACTCAGGTCGGGAAAGGTTTCGCGCCAGCTCGAGAACGTCCACGGCCCCAGCTCACTCCAGACGCTGTTGCCGACTTCAAAAGGTGTTTGCACCTCGCGCGTTAAAACGCACCCGGCCTCGTTGAGTTTTTGGTAAAAGTCGAAGACGGCAACGGCAGCCGCGTCGTCGGCGGTGATTTCAGTGCCGGTGATAAACGGTTTGCCGCCCGAGGCCGCGTCGTAAAGGGTAAAAAAGTCGAACCAGCGCTGCCACCAGACGTTCGTTACGAGGTCGGCGCGAGCCAGCAAGAACTTGTTCGGGTCGGCCTCTTTAAGCGTCGCGCAGGCGTCTAGAATACCGCTGTAAGAGGTCGGCGGCGACTCAATACCAGCCGTTTGCAAGATGTCGCTGCGCCAGCCGAAGAGCATGGCGTTGGTGTAGATCGGCAAGATGTAGTAGTTCTCGTCGGGAAACGCCCAGGTCTGAACCGCTGTGGTCATATTGCGCGCGGCGAGCAGCGCGTCCCAACCGGGCAGCGTATTGAGCGGTACGATAGCTTCAGCGTTATAGAGCTGTGCGCCGAAGCCGATAAAGATGTTTTCGGCAACCGTCGGGCTGTTGCCCCCGGCGAGCGAGGCCAAAATCGCCGCTTCGGACGACGGCGTTTCGGGAATCGGCGTAACGGTTACCGTTACGTCCGGCTTGACCTCTTTATATGCCTGCGCCATCTCTTCCCAAAACTGCGTTTGGCTCGGGTTGGGCGCAGACCAAAAGGTCACTTCTTGGGCCGCACCTGACGAACCTACAAGAAAGCACGCCACCAGTAAACCGATACGTTTCATTTAGCCCTCCTTGTAAAATGAAAGACGAAAAACCGACAGGCAGCTACCCGTTACCCCCTTTAAGCGACAGCCGACCGACTAAAATGACCGTCACTGAGATATCGAAAACGTTTCCGGTACCTTAGCACGGTCACTAGAGGGGGTCAAGAACTGTCTTCGGCGAGTTTACGGTATGGCGGCTCGCGCGGGGTAACTTAACCACCGACTTCGAGTCGGTGGTTTGAAGAGCTAGACTGGAAGCCGGAACCTACTCTAAAGAGATGTTCTCCTCACCGTTCTGTTTATGAACCAGGCTAATACCAAACTGAATAAGCCATGGCACAATAGTTAGATGCGACAAAACTACGAAAAGCTGATCAAAGAGAGTGAAGGAGAGCTAAAAGCATTAGCAGCGAAGCACCGCAACAGCGTGGCAGGGACACGCCTGCAACCGCTGCGACTGCTAAAGCCAAAGGAGGCAAGTAGCGCCGAAGCTGCCGCGCAGATGATCCACTATAGTCGGCGTCACTGCCAGCGGTGGCTCGGCGCGTATTACAAGCGGGATATAACGGCGATGCTTGCCTCCACGAATAAGCCGCCGGGTGCGCTAGAGCGGGCAAAGCCCGGCCCGTTGGGCCTAGTTCTCCGAGCGGATGACTTTGAAGGCTTGGGATGAACTTGAACAGGCGCTGCTACGTGGCGAGCTTGCGACTTATCCTCAAGCGAGAAAGCTGGTCGCCGAGTACGGAGTGAATTACAAAGATGACAGCAGCGTCTTAAAGCTGTTTAAGCGCCACAAGCTCAAAGCAAAAACAGGTAGACCTTGCCACAAGAAAGCGGATGTGGCAGCGCAAGCCGAGTTCAAAAAAACCTTGCTGAGCGGCTAAGGGCTACCCTCCCCGACGAAGTTCAGTCCTGTGAGCGCATCCGCGTTTTTGCGGTGGATGAAGCCCGCTTCGGCTTAATCAACTGGTATAAAAAGCGCTACTGCCCGAGCGGGATAAGACCCCCTTGTGTAGTGCCGCGTAAGTATGAATGGACGTGGTTCAATACGGCAGTCGAACCGATGACCGGCGAAAGTTGTAGTCTTTACTTGCCCAGGCTCGGTGGTGACTGCTATGAGATCTTCTTTGCTGAACTTGCTCAGAGCTATCCCGACGAGCTGATTCTCCTGATCAAGGACAACGCCCCCGCGCACCGCAAAGAAGACCTTGATGTTCCTGAAAATGTCCTCTTCATCGCCTTACCTCCTTACAGCCCTGAACTTGACCCGGTCGAACGCTGGTTCCAGGAATTCCGCCGCGCGTTAGCCAATCGCTGCTTTGCATGATGCTCTGTCCCGAGTCCTCGAGCTGTTCACCAAGCTAAAGAACGTTTGGAGCTTCTGACTAACTTCCCCTGATGGCACTTCGGCGTTTCTCAGCTACATCTGTGACATTGCTATTTCAGTTTGGTATTAGCTGTAGGACTAAAAATCTCCTGCGGTATTTCTGCGGTAAAAAGGGAAACGTGCCTTCAGAGTAAGGTGCGTTTCTTGTGTCTGTGACGTGGTGGGCGGTATAGGGATTGAACCTACGACCCCTCGCGTGTGAAGCGAGTGCTCTCCCGCTGAGCTAACCGCCCGGGCAAAGTGCTTCAGCATACTAAAAGCCGTAAAACGAAGTCAAGAAAATGTAGCATGACGCCGACTGCTTACAAAACCCCTCATGGTTACTTTTTGTTCAGCCCGCAGTTGCAGCAGCGCTACGGTCACCCCGAGCACCGGCATCTATGCGGCGCGAGTCTGCTAGAATACGGACGTTCGAAACAAGGCCGCGAGGCTCCGCCGGAGTTTAGTTTTACAAGCAAGCTTAAAGTCTCTTTCTCGGCCGTGCGGTACAAGGCATAGGAGCGCAATATGAATCTAGATACTGTTCGTCAACGAGCCGCCGCGCTACTCGAGCGCTCCGGAACGGTGCTGCAACCCGCCGAGCTGGAAAACATGGAAGTCGCCGAACTCGGCCTGAACGATTTTGAAACGCAGGGGTTGTTTCTCGTCGTGTACGTCAACAACGAGCGCTACTGCGCCAAAGAACTCGTTTTGTTGCCGCGCCAAACGTGCCCGCAGCACCGTCACCCGCCGACCGAATACGGCGAGGGCAAGATGGAGACGTTTCGCTGCCGCTGGGGGAAAGTTTGGCTTTACGTCGAGGGTGAGCCGAGCCCGGTTCAGGCCGAGGTGCCCAAAAAAAGCGCCGAATACTACACGGTCTTTTACGAAGTCGAACTCGGCCCCGGCGAGCAGTACACGATTGCGCCGAACACCTGGCACTGGTTTCAGGGAGGTGACGAAGGGGCCGTCGTGTCGGAGTTCTCGAGCCCCAGCCACGACGAATATGACGAGTTCACCGACCCCAACGTTCAGCGGGTCGCGGAGTAGCAGGGTAGCGCTGGATTTTTTACGGCGAGTGAGCGCCGAATAAGCAGACACATCCCGAACCGTGTGGTCTGAGATGTGTCTGTTTGTCAACGCTTGGCGGGTATCTTCTGGTCGGCAACGCTCTCGGTTTGAGTTTTGCCGACTAGCACGTACGTTCTAGGATGGTGACTATAACCGTCTCTTACGAAAATGCCAGCCAAAACCCGCTGATGTTTTACGTTTAGCTAAGCTCGAGCCCCTCCAGCCCGCCGTAGGTCTCAAACCAGGGCTTCGCGTAGCGCTCAATAACCTCGTTAAGCATGTTGATATTTTTAACGCCGTCTCCCTCCAAATAGCGGGTCATAGCGTCCTTGCCTTCTTCTGCATAGACTGAAATCCCGCCCTTCCACGTTGCGCGCCCGCACAACACGCCGCTGTAGGGCACCCCGTGTTCGCCGGCGAGTTCTAACATTTCGGCAAAGATCGTCATATCGACCCCGGCGGACAGGTAGATAAAGGGGCGTTTGGCAAGCTCGGCGGCTTTTTGAAACTGCTCCGCGGCTTCGTCACGGCTAAAGAGCGCCTGTTGCGGCGGTGTGCTGAGCCCGGAGACGTACTTGCCCGACACCGGCATCTCGACTTTAAGCACGTCTACGCCGTAACGGTCTCGTGAAAACTCGCGGATGGTCTCGCAGACATAACCGGGTTGTTTCGCCCCAAACTCGGCGGCGTCCGGCAAGGCGTCGTCGTAGGTGACGGGCTCGAGAAACAGCGGCAACCCGACCGCTTCACATTCCGCCCCGACCCGTTCGACAAACGCGTGCTTGATACGGTTGATTTTCTCGTCGTCGAAGGGGTTGTAGTAGACGAGCAGTTTGACGCCCGTCGCCCCGGCTTCTTGCAGGCGGCGCACGCTCCACCCCGGCGCAAGGTCGGGCAAGCGCCCCGGTTGTGAGTTGTCGTAGCCACTCTGCTCGTAGGCCAAGAGCAACCCGGCGTTTTCGGCGCGGGCGCGGCTCGCCGCCAAGCCGTACTGCGGGTCGAGCAAAATTGCCGAAGCGTGCGGGGTCAGCACCTCGGTGACGACCGTTTTGAACTCTTCAAGTTGTGCGTCGCTGAAGGTTTTGCCGCTCGCCTCGAGCGCCTTTTTCAGCGAACCGCGCTGATCCATCGCCAGCGCTGCGATAATGCCGCTGGGCCGGGCACACGCCTGAAGGTTGTCGAACTTCGTTTGCGTCATCTGCATGGGGTATTCCTTCCTTACAAAAGGGATTTTACGCGCTCAGAGGAGAGCGGCGCGGAGGTCGGGCCGAAGGCCGTGACCGAGAGTGCGCCGACGGCGTTGGCAAAACGGGCAGCCCGGAGCGGCGTCGCGCCTTTAATTGACGCTACCGCAAATCCCGCAGCGAAAGCGTCGCCTGCCCCGGTCGGGTCAACTTCACTGACCGGGATACCGGGGATGTGCTGCGCCCTTTCATCTGCATAAAGTGTACAGCCCTCGGCGCCTCGTTTCAAAAGGACGATGCGTGCAGGGGCCAAAAGTGCGCGGCAAGCCTCCTCAGGGTCGGCAATACCTGTAAGCTGCTCCGCTTCGGCGAGGCTCGGCAAAATCACGTCGGCAGCCTCTAAAACAAGGCGGCACACCTCGGCGAGGCTCCGACCGGGAAAGAGTTCCGGGCGGACGTTCGGGTCGAAACTGACCGTCGCACCCTGCGCTTTGGCCCGCTCAACCGCCGTAAAAACTGCCCGACGCATCCCTGCGGACACGCCCAGCGACGAACCCGTCACGTGCAGCCAGCCGACGCCCTCCAGGAGTTCCGGCGTGACGTCGGCAGGGGTGAGCTGCGCCGCCGCCGCATGCCGCAGATAGAATAAAAACTCACGGTCGCCGCCTTTACGGTAGCTGACGAACGCCGCGCCCGTCTCGTGGGTCGGGGCGACGCGAACATGAAGCGCGACGCCCGCGTCCTGAAGCTGCCGCTGGCAGAGCCTCCCGAAAGGGTCGTCGCCGCAAACCCCGGCAAAACGAACCGCTGCGCCCAGACGTGCGGCGGCCCAAGCGAAGATCGCCGGAGCACCCGACGCGTAGGGGCCGCGAAAGGTGCCGGAGGTGGCGAGGGGCGTCTCGGTGCCCTCACGCATGATTTCGACGAGCAGTTCGCCGACGCTGACGACAACGCCGCTAGCCACCGGCACGTCCTAAAAGTACCTGAGCGCCGTAAAGCGACGCCCTCGAGCCCAACCCGGCCCACCGTAACCGGACCGTCTCGAACGGCACCGGACGCCGTAAATGTGCGTAAAATGTCCCCTCGAACTGCGCTTTGGGAAACCCTTTCATCTCGGTAACGCCGCCGCCAACTAAAGCCACTTCCGGGTGAAACAAGTTGACGCCGGTTGCGAGCGTCCGCGCCAGATCATCGACAAATGTTTGCAGTACCGGCCTCAAATCGGGGCGCGACAAGCCCCGGTCGAAAATCTCACCGACGTTAAGCAGCGCTTTTTGGGCAAGCTCGTTTAAGACGTGCCCGCACGCGTAAGCTTCAACACAGTCCAGGTTGCCGCAAACGCAAACCCGACCTTCAGCCCGAATCGGGATGTGGCCCAGCTCGAGCGCCGCTCCCGTCGAACCCCGGTAAGGTTTACCGTCTTCCAGATAACACCCGCCGACGCCCGTTCCGACAAACATCCCGAACACCGACGAAACGTTTTCAACTGCGCCCGCCGCCCATTCACCCAGAGCCAGGAGGTTGATGTCGCGCTCGAGCCTGACCGGACAGCCGAGCTGTTCCGTCAGCCCGGTTTTCAGCGGCGCACCCTCCAAGTTGCGGATGTTGGGGCTCGAGACCGCCGTACTCATTTCACGGTCGGGGGTAAAGGGAACGCCGATGACGACCCCGGCTAACGTCAGGTTGTTTTCATGGGCATAACGTTTTACGGTACTCGCCAAAAAACCGACGGGTTCGGCTTGCCGTAAACGCTCGGTCGGCAAAACCTGTCCGGCAGGGTGCGGGCCGTTCGCGCCGATATGCCCGAGACGCAAGTTCGTCCCGCCGAGGTCGATGACTACGGTGCTTGTACCGGTTTTCATCCGTTCCAAAATAGCAGTTGAGGCATTTTTACGGCGCGGATTCGACGTGCGCCGTAAAAAACTGCGCTAGCGGCTCGAGTTACGGGCGCTTCAAGGTTCATGCTCGGCGCGGTGCGGGAAAAGCTTTGGACTGCGCGTCAAGCTCGAACGGTGCGGTTACAGCCCGCCCGCGCTGCCAGAGCGCCGCGCCGCTTTGATCTTTTTGCAAGCGTTCAAATGCAGCGGTAGCCAGACGGCTCGCCAACAGTCTGTCGCTGGCAGTAGGACGCCCGCCCCGCTGCGCGTGTCCGGCGCGGGAGACGCGGATGCGGGTCGCAAGCCTTACTGATGCTCGTTCCAGCACACCGCTGAGGTCGGGATAGCCCTCAGCGGCGACGATGAGCGCGTACCGCCGCGCCGCCGTAACGCTCTGTAACTGTGCGTAAATGGCGTCTTCGGTGAGTACCTGTTCAGGCACGAGGAGCAGGTCGGCCCCGCCCGCTTCGGCGACAGCTTGCGCCAAAAAGCCGGTGTCGCCGCCGAGGGTCTCGAGCGCAAAAAGTCTGGGCAACGACTCCGCCGAGTCGCGCATCCCGTCGAGCAGGGTCAGGCCGGTATTGAGCGCGGTGTCAAAGCCGATACTCAGTTCCGTGCCTGTTACGTCGTTGTCGATGGTGCCGGGAAGCGCGGCGACAGGTAAGAACGCACTCAGCAGCGCGGCGGCGCGAAACGAGCCGTTGCCGCCGATTACAGCAAGGTGCGTGATGTTATGGGTTTTTAAGACCTTTTGAAACTCGGGTACAAGGCTACTGAAATCGGGGAGCCTTGAGCTACCCAAAAACGTCCCACCGTACCGGGTGTATTTTGCAGTGCTTTGGGTCTCGAGGGGCGTAAAGTCCGCCTGTAAAAGCCCCTGCAACCCTTCACGAACGCCTAAAACCTGCCAGTGTGCGCGTTCTGCGTGTTCAGTCAGTGCGTGAACCGCCATGTTCATGCCGGGTGCGTCACCGCCCGAGGTGAGAACGGCGAGCGTCGGTTGATTGCCCTGCGTCATGCGTGGGCGCGTTGCCCGAGACCCTCGGCCCCCATCATCAGCTTCACAACCTCATCGGCGTCGGTTTCTGTAATCAACCGTTCGCCCGCCTTACGGCCCCGCTCTAAAACCACAATCCGGTCGCTGACCGCGAAGATGTCGTTTAAGTTGTGCGAGATAAAGATGATACCGACCCCGCTGTCTTTAAGACGGAAGATTAAATCCATCACCTCACGCTGTTCGGGAACCCCCAGAGCCGCCGTCGGCTCGTCCATAATCAGCACCTTGGCCTGCCAGTACACCGCGCGGCTAATCGCAATCGCCTGCCGCTGCCCACCCGAGAGGTCACGCACCGGGCGGTTCATCTCATCGACGACGATGCCGAGGTCGTAAAGTGCCCGTTTGGCCTCGGCGCGCATGGTTTTACGGTCTAGCACCGGGACGCCTAAAAACCGCGTCATTTTCTCGCGGCCCAAGAACAAATTGATACCGATGTCCAGGTTGTCCGCCAGGGCCAAATCCTGATAGATGGTTTCGATGCCGACCTCGCGCACCTCTTGCGGCGTCCGGCCCCGGAGCGAGTCGCCTTTGTAAAAAATCTCGCCGCCGTCGGGGGTGTGAACGCCTGAAATCATCTTGATGAGGGTTGATTTTCCGGCACCGTTGTCGCCGGCCAGGGCCAAGACTTCACCTTCGTAAAGCTCGAGGGATACGCCCTTCGTCGCGTAGGTGCCGCCGAAACGTTTATGAACGTCTTTGACCTCTAACAGTGCTGTCTTGATTGCCGTCATGTCAGCCGCGCCAAGCGGTCTCGAGACTGGTCGATCAGTACCGCCACGATAATCACCAGGCCGACGGCTACGAACTGATAGTAGGGCGGCACATTGATAAATACCAGGCCGAACTGAATGACGGCGATAATCAGCGAACCGATGACCGTGCCGCTGATGGTGCCGCTGCCCCCGGTCAAGCTCGCCCCGCCGATAAACACCGCCGCGACCGCGTAGAGCAGCACGGGTTCACCCGCGTCGACCGCGCCCGCTGAAAACCGGGCGGTATAGATGACGCCCGCGACGCCCGCTGTGAGTGCGCTCAGCACGTACAAGATGAGCGTGTGACGTTTGGTGTTCACGCCCGCTCGCACCGCCGCGTTGAGGTTGCCGCCCATCGCGTAGGTGTAGAGCCCGAACCGGGTTTGGGACAAGAGATAGTGAAACACGAGGGTAAAAATGATAGCGACGAGCACCGGAATCGGGACGACGCCGAAGACGCGCCCGTTGCCGAACTCGGTGACGATAGGGTTGCGAATGGCGACCGTGCCGCCGCCCGCGACTAAAAAGGCCATCCCCCGCGCAATCCCGTACATGCCCAGCGTCCCGATAAACGACGGGACGTTGAGCCTCGCGATCATCCAGCCGTTCACCAGACCCGGCAGCGTCGCCACCGCGAGCGCAGAGACGAGTCCGGCGAGAAAGCCCAAGAGCGGCGGCTGCGCGGCGAGGGCGCGCACCACGACCGCCATCGTGACAGCGGCCAAGCCTGCCGTAAAAGCAATCGAGAGGTCGATTCCCGCCGAGATAATGACAAACGTCAGACCGAGCGCGATCAGCAAAATCTGCGTCGTCGCCAGCAAGATACTCTGAACGCTGTACACGCGGCCCAAAAAGGTGCTGCCGTAACTCACCCGCGCCCAGACCTCGAAAAAGATCAGTACCAGCAGTAAAAATAGCCACGACCACGCACCGGTCAGCGCTTTTAAGAACTGAACACGGCGGTTTGAAGGGGTACGCTCGGCGGGCACACTACGCGCCACGACGACCTCCCAGAACATAAAGCACAGAAATGAGCATCAAGCAGACCCTTTCATGACAGTTCGCGGGGAGGCAACCCTCCCCGCCCTGCGCCTATTCCGAATAGATGAACTTTTGCACCTCGGGGTCGTCTACGTTGTCAGCGGTGATGAGCGTAAAACCGGTACCGATTAAAGGCGGCACCGACTGCCCGGTCAGCGCGGCGTAGGCGGTCATCACGCCGTAATACCCGATTTCCGCCGGGTGCTGGGCAATCGCCATATCGACGAGCCCCGACGAGATGTTGTCAACAATCGAGGGCGGCGCGTCGAAGGCGATGACCGTCACGCTGTCCGCCATGTTTGAAGCCTGCACGCCGTTGGCAGCGCCGAGCGCCGAAAAGAGGTTGGCACCGAACACGCCTTTAAGGTCGGGGGAACGCGCCAGGACGGCCTGAAACTGTGAGGCGGCGGTCGAGGAGTCGTTTTCGTTGTACTGGGTTTCTAACACGGTGATGTCCGGATAGTTCGTCGCCAGCTCGTCTTTGAAGCCCTGTTCGCGCTGGTCGGTCGTCGAGATCCCGGGCCGGACGTTCGAGACGTACACTGCGCCCGAACCGCCGATTGCCTCGGCCATCGCACGCGCGGCGATGCGGCCCCCTTCGATGTTGTCCGAGGCGATGTATGAGAGCGGAAAGTCGCCGTCGCCCGAGCCGGTCTGGTACTGACCGTCGCCGATAAAGGTATCGACGGTGACGACCGGAATCCCCTGGTCGAGCGCGTTTTGCAGGGGCGCGATCAGCTGCGTGGAGTCGGTCGGCGCGATCAAAATGGCGTCGGGGCCTCGTGAAATGACCGAATCCAAGACCGGTACCTGCAAGGTCGGGTTAAACTCTTCGGCCCCCTGGAAGTTGACGGTGATCCCGAGGGCGTCGGCAGCAGCTTGCGCGCCCCGGTTCATGGTGATGTAAAAGGCGTCGGTGGTAAGGCCCGGAATCAGGGTGATGGTGAGGTCTTGCGGGTTGGCGTTTTGGGCGAAGCCGAGACTGGCGGCGGCGGTGAGGAGCAGGAGGGCGAGTTTACGCATGGTGAGTCCTTTCGAGGTGGCTTTTACGGCGTGTTGATGGGGTCGTGTGTGTTGTCGGCTAAGGTTCACCTCCTCCGGGGGAAGTTCCCAGGGACTTAAAGCCCGCTTCGCTCGGTGCGTGAACGAAAGCGTCGTAAACAGGGAGCATGGCGGCCCCGAGGGCCGCGCTGTTAAAGATCGTCCGGGCAGGCAGACAGCGCGCGCGCGCCGGACGCCCGCGTAAGTTGGAGAACGCGGCGCGGTGGCTGCACACGCGGGTCACGAGGTAGGCGTTAAGCGCTTCGGGTAACAACCCCCCGAAGATCACCGCGCCCAGGTCGAGCAGATTGTCGGCGGACACGAGGGCGAGCGCAAAAAGTCGCGCGGCCTGCTCGAGCCACGCAAGCAGCGCCTCGTTCTGCTCGGTAAACGCCCGCTCCAGGTTTTTGTAGACCGCTTCGCCGAGGTCGTGCTTGAGCGCAAAGAGCGACGCGTAGGACTCGAGGCTCCCACGTGTTCCGGCGAACACCGGTTCGGGGCGCTCCGGGCCGACGACCATATGACCGAATTCCCCGGCGTTAAAGCTCGAGCCCCGGTAGACGCGCCCGTCCAGAAAGAGCCCGCCCCCGACCCCGACGCCAATATGTACGAACAAAAAGTTCGCGTAAAGGCGACCGTCGCCGTACCAGTACTCGCCGATTGCCGCAGCCGTCGCGTTGTTGTCTAAAAAGACGGCGGTACCGAGCGCGTCGGCGAGGTTTTGGCGGAGCGGCAACCGCTGCCAGCTGTCCGGAAAAAAGCGCGGCGCGTTGACGGTGCCGCCGCCTAGCTCGAGCGGGCCGACCGAGGCCAAGCCCACCCCCAAGAGGTTTTCCGGCGCGAGTCCCCTTTGCCCCAGCAGCGTCCGGCACATCCCGGCGGCGCGCGCCAGCACCTCACAGGGTTCCGGCCCCGTATGAAACCGGGTCAGCTCACCCAAAACCGTACCGTCCAGGTCGACCAAAACGGCGGTGAGCAGGCTGTGCTCTAAGTGAACGCCCAGCATATAGGCCGCGCCGCTCTGAATCACCAGCTCGATAGGCGGTTGACCCCGCTTCGGAACGCGCCGCCGCGATTCCCGGATCAGCCCCTGACAGATCAGTTCAGACACGCGTTGTGACACTGCCGCCGCCGTCAAGCCGGTAGCAGCGGCGATCTCGACGCGCGTAATCGGCGCGCCCAAACGCACCGTTTCCAAAATGAGCGCGCGGCTCGAGCTGCGTAACACTTTAGGACGCACGAATTTCCTCTCGACGCTTAAGCTGAACTTTTAAGCCTTACCGTGCTATTAAGTTAAACGGTTTGATTTAACTTGTCAAGTGGGTTCGGCCTTGTTCAAAGCTGTTGGCTTCTGGAGTACCGACCGTAACCGGTTGACTCGAGGTTGCGCTGCTAAAAAAGGTGCTAATCTGAGGTGGTCTATAAAAGAATAGAATCGTCCGTACCTGGGGGTGGTAGCGCGCGCAAAGTCGCTAAAAGTCGTTAGCTCGTAGTTAGGTAATCTCATCTAAACAAAAGCATTAAGGAGATTGTATGCCCACGCGTTTCAAGCTGCTAAAGCGTCTGGTCGTTGCTGTGACCGCGCTGCTCTTTTCGGTTCCGGTACTCGCCCAGGACGTGCAACCCGGCGGCATCATCCGGGTTGCCCGCTCGTCGGGGTCGTACACGAACAACTCGAACCCGTTCGGCACCGCCGGTCAAAATTTGCCGAGTACACCGCTCATCTACGAACCGCTCTTTTTCGTCAACGGGGTTACCGGTGAAGAGGTGCCGCTCTTGGGCACCTCTTACGAGTGGAGTGAAGACAACCTCACCCTGACCGTCAAGACCCGCGAGGGTGTGCAGTGGAGTGACGGCGAGCCGTTTTCCGCGCAGGACGTGGCCTTTACCTTCAACTATATTAAAAAGTACCCCGAACTCGATACCACCGGCATCTGGGCGCTCGGGGTCGAGAGCGTTGAAGCCCCCGACGATACCACCGTCGTCTTTACCTTCAGCGAACCCAACACCCCGCTGTTTAACGACATCGTAGGGCGCACAATTGCGCCGGAACACATCTGGGCGAGTATTGCCGACCCGGTACAAGAGACGAACGAAAACCCCGTCGGTACCGGGCCGTTTTTGCTCGAGTCGTTTGCTCCGCAGCTCATCAAGACGGTTAAAAACCCGAACTACTGGCTTGCCGGACAGCCCTATGTGGACGGGGTGACGTGGCAGGTGACGAACAGCAATCAGGCCACGCTGCTGCTGCTCTTGCAAAATCAGGCCGATTACGCCTACAACCAGATTCCCAACGTCGAGCAGACCTATAACGCCCGCGACCCCGAAACATACGTCTCGTGGTGGCCGGTCAACAACGACAATATCCTCTACCTGAACACGCTCAAAGCGCCCTTCGACGACCCGGCGTTTCGTAACGCGGTCGCGCGGGCCATCAACAAAGACGACGCTGCGGCTAAAGCCTACGCCGGAACGACAATCGCTGCGGCAAACCCGACCGGTATCATCCCCGCGCAGCAAGAAGAGTGGCTCGACGCTTCGCTGCAAGAACCGGCCTACAGCTTCGACCCCGACGCGGCGCGCGCCATGCTGGAAGAGGCGGGTTACAGCTTTGATAGCGACACGCTGCTCGGCAAAGACGGTCAACCCTTGCCGGCCTTTAACATCCTCGTCGGCGCCGGTTGGACGGACTTTATCACCATGGCGCAGGTTATTTCGCAAAACCTGCAAGCGATAGGAATTCGCTCTTCGATTCAGCAGGAGAACTGGGGGTCGTACTCACGTGGTCTCCAAAGCGGTACCTATGACATGGCCATTTCGTGGGGTTGGCGTAGCGGCTCGACGCCCTACTACCTCTACAACGGCTCGCTCTCACCTGAGTTTTCCGCCGACGAAATCGGCGAGATCGCCGACTCGAACATGTCGCGTTTTACCGACCCGACCGTGACCGAGGCGCTTAAGACGTTCCGGCAGAGCAGCGACCGGGCTGTGCAAAAAGAGGCGATCAACCAGATTGCTCAGGTCGTGGTCGAGCAGGTTCCTTACGTCCCGGTGACCGACCGGGTAAACTTCTCGAACTTTAACCTGTCAACTTTTACCGGCTGGCCTTCGCCGGAAAATCCCTACACCGACGGCGGCCCCGACGATTCGGTCGCCGGTCTTTTGATGTTCCGTGAGGTGTATTTGAAGTAGAAAGCAACGAGCCATGAGCAACGAGAGGTAATTATTGCTCATGGCTCGGCCCTCTTTGCTCCTCCCTGGAGGTCTTATGCGTTATCTCCTGCGTAGGCTCGGGCTGCTGCTGATTACCGGCTGGGCCGCCCTGACAATTAACTACATTCTTCCGCAGCTCGTACCGGGCGACCCGGTGAGCGTGATGCTGGCCCGTTATCAGGGGCGGCTCTCCCCGCAAGCCGCAGACGCGCTGCGCGAAGCGTTCGGCCTTAACACTGACAAGAGCTGGTTCGGGCAGTATCTCGACTACTGGCGGCGGATGCTGACCGGCGATTTCGGCCTCTCACTCGGGTTTTTCCCGGCTCCGGTCAGCGATATTCTGGCTCAAGCGATCCCCTGGACGCTCGGCTTGGTCGGGGTGACGACTCTTATCTCATTCATTTTGGGAACGCTCTTGGGCGTGTATTCCGGCTGGTGGCGCAGTACACCCGTCGGTGACGGCATGGTGCTCGTTTCACTGTTTCTTAATGGTGTGCCTTATTTTTGGTTTGCGCTAATCGTTTTATATGTCTTTTCGTTTTTGCTCGGCTGGTTTCCGCTGAGTGGCGGTTACGGTACGGCGGTCGTGCGGGCCGACGGACTGCCCTGGATTTTTAGCGTGCTTTATCACAGTTTTTTACCTGCGCTGACCATTATCGTTACGGCGACCGGCGGCTGGCTTTTAACGATGCGGAACAATCTGGTCGGCGTTTTGGGCGAAGATTATGTAGCGTTTGCGCGCGCCAAAGGACTTTCGCAGCGCCGGGTGATGTTTCGCTACGCCGCCCGTAACGCCATCTTGCCGAGTTTTACGGCGTTTGCGATGGCGCTTGGTTTTGTCATCAGCGGGTCGCTCCTGACTGAAATCGTCTTTTCGTATCCGGGCATCGGTTTTTCGCTCTATCAAGCCGTGACGAGCCTCGACTATCCGCTGATGCAGGCGGTCTTTTTGTTTATCACGCTGGCCGTTTTGCTCGCCAACTTCTTAGCGGACGTGGCCTACGCGCTGCTCGACCCCAGAGTTCGTAGTGAGGGCGTCTGATGAAACCTCTGGATTCGGTCAACGCAAACGCCATACGAGTTTCGTTTTGCTCGAGCGAAGTAAGGAGTAAGAAGCAGGTAGCAAGTAAGGTCAGCCTGTTTACGGTTGTTATCTCAGGCCGGGCGAAACGTTTACATAACTTGCCAAATAGCGGCTCGAGCAAAGCTCCGGCAGTCAGATGAACTGGTCACGGCTGGTTCGCAATCCAAAATCTTTGACCGGACTTATGTTGCTGCTGTTTTTCGTCGGTGTCGCGCTTTTAGCTCCGGTGTTGGCCCCGTATTCACCTAAAGACACGTCGTTTATCCCCTTCGATACCGGCAGCGCCGAACACCCGTTAGGGACGACCGCGCTCGGTGAAGATGTGCTTTCCCAGCTCATCTGGGGAACGCGGTTGTCGCTTTTGGTCGGGCTGGTCGCAGGGGCGATTGCAACCTTCGTCTCGGTCGTCATCGGCCTTGTGTCGGGTTATGCCGGGGGCATTTTAGACGAGGTTTTATCGACGTTTACCAATATCTTTCTGGTTATTCCGGGGTTGCCGCTGCTGATTATCATCGCCGCTTACGTCAACGTCGAGGGCGTGTTGCCGATTATCTTCGTGATTGCCGTAACAGGTTGGGCGTGGGGGGCGCGGGTGTTGCGGGCGCAGACCTTGAGCCTCAGAAACCGCGACTTTGTACAGGCGGCGCGGGTCGTCGGGGAGGGGGGCGGGAGAATCGTCTTCGCCGAAATTTTGCCGAATATGCTTTCTCTCATTGCCGCCAACTTTTTCGGGGCGGCGCTCTTTGCGGTTTTAAGTGAAGCGGGCCTCGAGTTTTTAGGTCTCGGCGACGTGGGCATCGTCACCTGGGGGACGATGCTCTACTGGGCGCAGACCAATCAGGCGTTTCTCTTAAATCAGTGGGCGTGGATGATCGCGCCGGGGGTGTGTATCGCGCTGCTCGGGACCTCGTTTGCGCTGCTGAACTTCGCCATCGACGAGATTACCAATCCGAAATTGCGGACGCCGCAAATCAAACGCAGCAAACCTCCGGCACTTCAACCGGCTACGGCTTCGGCGGCTCCGAACGCGGCTGAGAATGTGCTCGAGGTACGCGACTTCAGCGCCGGCTACGCCCTCTCTGACAGCACTGTGCAGGCTGTGCGGAACGTCGACCTGACCCTCAAACGCGGCGAGTTTTTAGGTATCGCCGGGGAGTCAGGGTGCGGCAAATCGACCTTGGCGTTCGGCGTCGCGCAGCTTTTGCAACCGCCCGGACGGGTGCTGGACGGCGAAGTCTGGTTGGGAGAGCAGGATTTAGTCCGGCTCAGCGCAGCGGAACTGCGGCGCCTGCGCTGGCGCGATTTCTCTATCGTCTTTCAGGCCTCGATGAACGTGCTGAACCCGGTGATGCGGGTGCGCGACCAGATTTACGATGCGGTTCGGGCACACAAGCAGATAGACGACAAGGCGCTCGAGGCGCGGGCAAACGAACTCTTTTCACTTATCGACATCGACCCGGATTATCTGGACGCCTACCCGCACCAGCTTTCGGGCGGGATGAAGCAGCGGGCAGTGATTGCGATTGCACTGGCTTTGGAGCCCGACCTCATCATCATGGACGAACCGACCACTGCGCTCGACGTGGTGGTGCAGCGCACGCTGCTCCAAGAAATCGACACCATTCGCCGCGACCTCGGGATTGCGGTGATTTTTATTACGCACGACCTGTCATTGTTGGTCGAAATCAGCGATAGCGTCGCCATCATGTACGCCGGTCAGATCATCGAACGTTCGCCCTCACGCAGCCTTTACAGTGCGCCGCTGCACCCCTACACGCAAGGGTTGATGCAGGCGTTTCCGCCGCTGGTCGGCTCACGGGGGCGGAGGAGTGGCATCCCCGGAAAACCGCCCGATCTGCGCGATCCGCCGCCGGGCTGCCCCTTTTACGCGCGTTGTCCGGCCCGCCTGGACGGACTTTGCAACACCGTCACACCGCCCCTGCAAGGCGTCTTGCCCGACCACGAGGTCGCGTGTCACCTTTACGACGAGGCGCTTTTGGCTGCTCATGACAAAGTCGGGGCGCTCGTGCAACCGGGGGAACTGAGCGTATGAATATCTGCACCAGCAGAACCCTGGAGGGCTTCACATGAATATCTGCACCAGCAGAACCCTGGAGGGCTTCAGATGACGGTCACAGTGACAAAATCACCCGATACGAACACACCCGACGCTCCCGTGTTTGTCGCGGACGGGCTCGAGAAAACCTTCAAGGTCGGCGGCTTGTGGCGCTCCCGCGAAGTTCCCGCTGTTCGGGGTGTCGATCTACGAATTGGACGCCGCGAAGTTTTGGGGCTCGTCGGCGAGTCGGGTTCGGGCAAATCGACTGTTGCGCGGCTCGTTGCCAAACTTTACGCGCCGACCGGCGGCACCATGACGCTGACGGGTCAGGAGGTTCCGGTAACGCTTCGTAGGCGCGATTTGCTCGCGTACCGGCGGCGCGTCCAGATGATCTTCCAAGACCCGTTTTCATCTTTGAACACGGTCTATCCGGTGTCGCATATTTTACGGCGTCCGCTGCTCGTTCACGGCCTGGCGACGCAGAAAAACGCCAGGGACAAGGTTAAAGCGCTTTTGGAACGCTGCGGCCTGAAACCCGCTGAGCGCTACCTCGACAAATACCCTTACGAACTCTCCGGCGGTGAACGGCAGCGCGTCGGGATTGCGCGGGCGCTGGCCCCTCAGCCCGAACTGATTTTGGCCGACGAACCGACTTCGATGCTCGACGTGTCGATCCGCCTTGACATCATGAACCTGCTCCTAGACCTTAAAGAGCAGGAGGGCTTGTCGCTGCTGTTTATCACCCACGACCTCGCCGGGGCGCACTATATGAGCGACCGTATCGCAGTGATGTACGCGGGCAGGCTGATGGAAGTCGGCCCCTCGACCGCGCTTATTCGCGCGCCCAAACACCCGTATACGCAGCTCTTAAAACGCGCTGCACCGAAACCGGAAACAGGACTCGAGCCCGACGCCCTCGAAGCCAAGGGGGAAGTCCCCGACCTTACCGCGCTCCCGCCGGGCTGCCCGTTCGAGCCGCGCTGCCCCTTCGCCTTTGAGCGTTGCCGCGAACGCCTGCCGGAGTTGGTCGAAACCGCGCCTGGTCACGCTCATCTGGCCCGCTGCGTGCTTTACTACCCGGACGCTGCCGAGCAGCAGCCGGAGTTGGTGGCGCAGGTCAAGCAGGCGGCGCAAGCGTGAGCGTGAAAGTCGGGACGCTCGGCCAGTTGTGGGTTTACCCGGTGAAGTCGGCGGCAGGGATCTCTCTAGCATCGTCTAAGGTCGCGCGCCGGGGTTTGGAGCACGACCGCCGCTGGATGGTAGTAGACGCAAACGGACGACTCGTGACGCAGCGCGAACGGCCCGACTTGGCGCTGCTCAAACCAAGTTTTACGGGTGCGTGTTTGAGGTTGGAGGCCGACGGGATGCCAAAGCTCGAGCTTCCCCTTTATCCGGCGGACGGTGAGCTGTTAACCGTCATGATGTGGAAAGAACCGATGACCGCGCAGCTTGTTGCAGCCGCGACAGACTGGTTCAGCACGCTTTTGGGCGGCGCTTACCGGCTCGTCTACATGCCCGAAAGTACCCTGCGCCCCTCCCCCGACCACGCACCGAGCTTGGTCAGTTTCGCCGACGGCAACCCTTTTTTGCTCGTCTCCGAAGCGTCTTTGGGCGACCTCAACGGGCGACTAGGCAACCCGGTAGATGTGCGTCGCTTTCGGCCCAACCTGGTCGTCAGGGGCTGCGAGGCGTTCGCGGAAGATGGGTGGGAGACCGTGCAAATCGGGGCACTTCGGCTAAAGCGTGTTGGACCTTGTATACGCTGCATGCTCGTCAACGTCGATCCGGACAAGGGAGAACGGCGCACCGAACCGCTGCGGACGCTCGCGCGTTACCGCCGGGTCGGGCGACAGGTCTGGTTCGGACAAAACTTTCGGTACGCGGATAGCAGCTACCCGGGCATCAGCTGTGACGACCCCGTAACGCTGGAAAGACCTCGTGGCGCGGCTTAGGTGGGTTTATCTGGGCGGCGGCAGCACCCGCGCTCCCGGTACGGTGGCGTCGTTTGTGGCGCAGGGCGAGAACTTTCGGGGTTCTGAAGTCGTGCTCGTCGATTTGGATGAAGGGCGGCTCGAGCAGGTTGCCGCGCTCACCCGCCGGTTTGCCGAAGTGCAAGGGCTCGAGCTAAACATCTGCACGACCACGAACCTCGCTGAAGCCTTACCCGACGCCGACGCGGTGTTGTCGAGCTTTCGTCCGGGCGGCTTTGAGATGCGCCACCTTGACGAAAGCATCCCGCTTAAACACGGCGTCATCGGGCAGGAGACGCAGGGGCCGGGCGGGTTTTTTATGGCGCTGCGCTCTATCCACGTCGTTAAAGAACTCGTTCGGCAGATGGAACGGCTTTGCCCGCAGGCGGCGCTATTTAACTACACCAACCCCGTGAATGTTGTCGCGGAAGCGGTCACACATCACAGTGAGATTCGGACGATTTCGCTTTGTGAGGGGCCGCTAACGTTTCCGCTCGAGCTGGCCCAAACAGCAGGTTTAGACCCCGCCAAGGTCGAGGCGACGATGGTCGGCCTCAACCACGCCTGCTGGAGTACCCGCGCGCGTTACGAAGGCGAAGACCTCATTCCGCTCGTTCAGGCTGCGTATAGGGCAACCGCTCCAGGGGTTGACGCGAAGAGTTTACGGCTGCTCAAACTCGCTGCGACGATGGAAAGTTTGCCCGCGTCGTATTTTCAGTACTACTACTTTAAGGACGAGGTGTTCGCTGAACTTCAGGCCAAACCCACCACCCGCGCCGAAGACATCATGGCGGCGGTACCGGACTACTGGAAGCACTACGAGGAGCAGCTGACAGCGGCAGAACCGAAACTCGAGCCGGCGCGCTCGCGAGGCGGTATCCACGAACTCGAGCTGGCCTTTGACGTGATGGACGCACTCTACAACGACAAGAACGAAGTCTGGCCCGTCAACGTCCCGAACCGGGGGGCGCTCTCCGACTTTCCGGATGATTTAGTGGTCGAAGTTCCGGCACTCATCAACAAGAACGGCGCGACGCCGCTCGTTTGCGGTGGGCTGCCTAAAGCGGTGGTCGGGTTGGTCAAACAACTCGGCGAGTATCAGGCGCTTACCGCCGAGGCCGCCTGGTCGGGAGGCCGCCGGAGCGCTCTGCAAGCCCTGACGAGTCACCCGCTCGTCTTATCGCTTCCTAAAGCCGAAGCGCTCTACGATGAAATGGCGGGCGCGATGAAGGCGTATTTGCCCGAACGGTTGTGGTAGCGAAAGTGCATTCAGGCTGTTTTCTGGGCGTCGATGCGGGCAATTCCAAAACCGTGGCGCTGGTGTGCAGCGCCTCAGGCCGGGTTCGCGGTTGGGGACGCGGCGGCGGCGGCGACATCTACGTTTCGGAAAAAACAGCTCTTACGTCGGTGACGACGGCGGTCGAGGAGGCGCTGCGTGGAGCGGGCGTCGCGGCAGCCGACCTGACGGCAAGCTGTTTTAGTCTGGTCGGGGCCGACTGGCCTGAAGACTTTGCGTTTTGGAGAGGGGAAATAAAGGCTCGCGGCTACGGTAAGCATATTCTTGTCGTCAACGACGCGCTCGGGGCACTTCGCGCGGGTACACCCGGAGACGGGGTCGCGGTCGTTTGTGGTACGGGCGCAGCCATCGGCGCGCGGCGCGGTGCACGCGTCTGGCACAGTTCATTCTGGCAGGAGCCGGGCGGCGGGGCCGAGCTGAGTGAACGCGCGCTGCAGGCGGTCTACCGCGCCGAACTCGGCCTCGGCCCCAGCACTTTACTTACCGAGTCGGTACTGGGCTATTTCGGCTGCTCGAGCGTTGAAAAGGTTCTTCACCACCTGACGGCCCGCAAAGCCGAACCTGCCGGGCGGCGCGCGAGCCTGTCTCGCCTGTTGCTTGACGCAGCCGACAGAGGCGACGCGGTAGCGCTCGAGCTCGTCCGGCAGGCCGGTCAAACGCTCGGCGAATATGCGTGCGTAGCGGCGCGCAAGGTAGGCTTGGGGCACACGTTTCCGCTGGTGCTGGCAGGCGGCGTGCTGCGTCATCCCGGCTCTGCTTTACGGGACGCCGTAAGCGCCCACGTTTTGCGAGAATTACCGGGAGCCGAGGCCGGGCTCTCCCCTTTCGAGCCGGTCGTCGGGGCACTGTTGCTGGCGCTCGCGGCCCACGCACCGATAACAGACTACGCCCCGCTTACTGAAACGCTACCCCCGCTGGACTTTTTCACCACATGACCCGCGCACCGAGCAAAATGCCAAAACGTCTTCTACGCTGAGTTTTTTGGTGAAACGCTCGAGGCCGGGGTAGCTTGCGCCCTGCGCCCCGGTGAAGCGCTGACCACGTTGAAGTGCCGCACTGCGCCGCCGAAGTCGCCCTCAAACGTTAGCTCTTAAACGGTGCACCGCGCGAGTATCTTAAGCGGTGAGACCGGGTTACTGGGTTACTCACCGGGTTTCACACGGCGCAGTGGGAGGTGCTGAAACTTGTTTTTACGGACTTGGCGGCACATTAGCCGGAGGCTTTTAAGCTCGAGCAGCGTTGGCGCTAGCACTGCTTTTAGGCAACCACACGTTTGTCCGGGGTGACGCGGAGCGTTTAGCGCTCGAGCCTCTCGACTGGGCCGGTCGGTGGACAGCGCTGTTTTCCCAACGGCTTACGGTTTAACATAACGCAGATTACCCGTAGTGTGCAAAGTTCGGCGGAGCCACCGGCTTCTTTAAGTTTGGCTGCTACGGGTACTCGTTCGCAACAGCGTTTCTGCGCTACGGGACATTCCCGGTTTATCTCACCCCCATAGTTTCATCAGAGGTCTAACTCAGTCTCCGTTTTAGCAGGGAAAGATCGGTTCGGATCGCGACCCTACACCTGCTAGCTGGTACAAGGTTGTACCAGCCTGCAAAAGTTTGCCAAAACCTTCAGCCCGACCGCCTGACTCTTCTCCGGATGGAACTGCGTGGCGCAGAGTTGCCCGGCAGAGACCGCACTCTTGAAACTTACGCCGCCGTACTCGGTCGTTGCACCGGGGACGCCTTCGTCTTCAAAGTCCACATAGTACGAGTTGGCAAAATAGGCGAACGCACCGTCGGGAACACCGTCTAAGAGCGCAGGCTGGCTCGATTTGAAAATCTGGTTCCAGCCCATCTGTGGTACGCTCACACCTTTGGGAAAACGTTTTACGGTACCGGGTAAAAGCGCCAGACCTGGCACGCCGGGAGCTTCTTCAGATCCGTTCATCAAGAGCTGCAAGCCTACGCAAATTCCCAAGAAAGGTTTTTCTGCGGCGATATGTGCCCTGACGACCGGCTCAAACCCGGATGCCAGAAACGCCGCCATCACCTGCCGAAAATGGCCTTGCCCCGGTAAGACGAGCGCGTCGGCCTGTACGACCTGCTCGGGGTCAGTGGCAACTTCGACCTCGGCTCCGCTGCGTGCCAGAGCTTTATAAACGCTGTGCAGGTTGCTCGCGCCGTAATCGATAAGCGCAACTTTCACACTTTTTTTCACAGGGTCCCTTTGGTTGAGGGCAATGTATCCGAAACAATTTGCGTTGCCTCGTGGAGCGCCCGCGCCCACGCCTTGACGATAGCCTCGCTGACGTGATGCACCTCTACGCCGGAAAGTACCCGCACGTGCATGGTGACGCCCGCGTGGTTGCAAAATCCGCGCAACAGCTCGCGGAGGTGATGGACGTTAAACCCGCCTGCACTGCCTTCAAACCCGGCAGGGTCGAACGACAACCAGGGCCGCCCGGAAAAATCCAGTACCACGTGCGCCAGCGTCTCGTCCATCGGCACAAACGCGTCGGCGTAGCGGGCGACGCCTTTTTTGTCGCCCAAAGCTTCAGCAAACGCTTGTCCGAGCGTGATGCCGGTGTCTTCGGCTAAATGATGCACGTCGATATGAAGGTCGCCCTGACCTTTTACGGTGAGCGAAAACGCGCCGTGGCGGATGAGCTGCTCCAGCATGTGGTCTAAAAAACCGTGCCCGGTTGCCGCCGTGCCGCCCGCTGGCGCGTCCAGGTCTAAAGTGACCTCGAGCTGCGTCTCATTCGTCACCCTTCTAACTGTCGCGGTTCTAGCCACGCACCCTCACCGCCTCACTCACTTTTTTCGCTGCCGCAATAAACGCACGGTTTTCTTCTGGTGTTCCGACCGAAACGCGCAGGCAACCCGCAAGCCCCGGCAGATGGTCTTGCCTTCGCACGAGAATGCCTTCACTTAGCAGCGCGTCAAAAAATCCTTCAGCGTTCCCTATGCGGAAGAGGAGAAAGTTGGTTTGCGAGGGATAGACCTCGAGGCCGGGCAATCTCTGCAGTTCACCGAACAGATACGCGCGTTCGCGTTTGGCTTCGGCAGCCCGGAGCGCGACATATTCGGAGTGCTCCAAAACGGTCAAACCGGTCGCGACTTGCAGCGCCGAAACCGAAAACGGGAGCAGCAACTTCTGCACATTTTGCGCCAGTTCAGGACTCGTCAGGGCGTACCCGAGCCGGACACCGCCTAAACCGAACGCCTTGCTAAAAGTGCGGAGTGACGCAGTATGCGGATTTGCTCGAGCTAACGATAACAGGTCGGTGTCGGCAAACTGGTGGTACGCCTCATCGAAGACGAGCGTCCAGTCCGGCGCGGCGCTCTCGGTGAGTGTTGCCAGCTCGTCGGGTGAAAAAGTATTGCCCGTGGGCGCAGCCGGGTTTGCCAGAAAAAAGACGCCGGGGCCACGTTTTAGCTCAGCCAAAAGGCGAGTTAGCGGCAAACCAAAATCGTCTGCCAACGGCACTTCGGTCAAGGACGCACCCAAAAGCCGCGCCTGTTCGCCGTAAACCGCAAACGTCGGGCTTACGCTCAGCACCCGCTGCTCGGTACCGCACGCTGCCACAAATGCCTGAATGAGGACGTTCGAGCCGTTTGACACGACGACCCCGGTTTCGTCCCAGTCGTGAAAGCGGGCGATGGCGGCGCGCAAGGGCTCGGCGGCGAGTTCGGAGTAGCGGTTCCAGGAAAGAGTTTGAAGTTTTGCCCAGACCTCGGCTTTGAGTTCAGCGGGCAAGTCGTAAGGGGATTCGTTCTGGTCGAGTTTGATGCGGGCGGGGCGGGCGCTAAAGTGATACGCCCGCGCTGCCCGCACGCTAGGGCGCACGCTCATAAGGCTAGTCTAGCGTTTTGCACCGCTAGGCTTGCGTCAAAGGCTCGTCGCTGAGGAGCGTCATGGCGAGGGTCATCAGCTCGGTTTCGGTGAGTTCGTCGGTCTCGAGCCTCTCCCCGGACTCCGTGCCCGCAGCGAAGGCAAACCCCGATTCGCTGACCAGCACGCTCGCCCAGCTCAGCGTAAGTTCCGCGCCGGCGGCGAAGTCGTCGGGCAAGGTCGCCAACAGCGCCGCCCCCTGCGCCTCGGCGCGCAGCTCCTGAATTTCTCCGCTCTGTTCGGGGTCGTAGGCCGACACGTCCGCGCCGTACTCGAGCGCGACAAAATCATCGTCGGCAGCCGAAAGCGTTTCGGCCAGTACAAAACGCCGCCGGAGCGTTTCGACGTCTTCAGGGGAAACCGGAACCGAGAGCAGGTACGCCCGCGTTCCGGCGGTAGCAGCGAGCAGGAGCCGCGCGCCCGCTTCACCGTCCGTTTCCTCCCCTTCAGCCGCGAGGTAGGGCTCGAGCAGCTCTTGACCTGCGCTCGTCAGGGCGTAAAGCTCCAGATCGACCGAACTTTCAAACCCCTGGCGCTGCACCCAGCCGTGAGCAACGTAGTGTTCGGCGTCGGACGCTTCGACCTGATCGGCGGCCTCCCCTTCACTGTAGAGGTACCAAGCGTCGTCCCCGCGGCTATGGACTAAAAAAGCGCCGTAATAGAGCGCGGTAAGGTCAATTTGCTGCGCGTTAGAGAGGTTCATACCCTCTAGTTTCGCACATTGTCAATTGCTGCGTGTTCTGCGCCGGGCAAAGCAGCGCCCCGGCTCGAGCTCGGTTTCCACCATTTGCCCAAGCATTTCCTGAAGCTTAAGCAGGCTCCGACTCGGTTTCTGCGTTTGGCGTCGCTTGCGGAGCAGCGTGGGGCTCATAACCGAAAAACCGACGCTCTTTAATAAGCGCGGCAACCTGCTCGGGTACCATCTCTTCCCACGACGGATCGTGCGCGGCGATCTTGTCGAGCACGTCGCGTGAAAAGATATGCAGAAAGTTCTTGTCGTAAAAGTCGATCGACTCGATATAGCCGTTTTCAACGAGGTGCGCGTACAAGTTACGCAGGTGCGGCGCGACTTTGAGCTTTTGCACAGTGGTGAGCCGACCGGTTTCGCTGTCTTGCAGCGGGTAGATGTACAAACGGGTGTCGTTTTTGAACAACCGCCCGAACGACTCCAAGATGCCCCCTGCAAGGTCTTCGTAAAAACCTTCGTTAAAAAGCCCCTCCAAGCTGGGAATACCCATCGTAATGGCGATAGGTTTTTTGGTGTAGCGCCGTAAATAGGCTGCCAGGCGGTGGTATTCGAAGTAGTTGGAGATTAAAACCGTCGCGCCGGTTGCCGCCAAGATATCGGCGCGGGCCAAAAAGTCGTTGTAGTCGATTTCACCGGTTGCCAAAAGGTTTTTCATGGTAATTTCCATGACTTCGACGATCTCGCCGTCGCCGTCCTCGAGCTGCCGTTCAAACTGCCCACGGGCGCACGCGAGCATATCTAAGTTGACGTAGGTAACGGGTCTAAATGAACCACGCTCGACTACAATTGGTTTTTTGTACAAGACTTCGGACGGCTGAAAGACTTCGCCCTGCGCGGAAAACATCGCGGCGTCGGAAAGACCTAGCTGTACGAGTTTGAGCGCCATCAGGCGGTGGTCGGTACCGCTAAACTGCGGCCCTGAAAAGGCGATCATATCGACCTCGACGCGGGCGGTGCTGAGGTCGTCCAAAAGGCCCCGCATCAGGTCGTCGGGGATATCGTCGTCTTGGTAGTTGAGCGCCCCGTAGATGAGGTTGACGCCCAAGATACCGAGCGCTTCTTGCTGCGCCAAGGTTTCTTTGTCGAGCATCCGCACGTGAATCACGATGCGGTTGGGTTCGCCGCCCGCTTGCGACTGGTACGAGATGCCCATCCAGCCGTGATATTCGCCGCCCGCTTTGAAGCCGCGCGCCACGACCGTATTGGCAAAGACGAAAAACTCGGTGTCGGGCCGCTGCGCGCTCAGGCGTTCGATCAAGAGGTCGTATTCGTAAGTGAGCATCGTCTCCAGGCGGTCTCTCGAGACGTAGCGTTTGGCGTGCCCGTAAATCGCGTCGCTGACCGTCATGTCGTAGGCCGACATCGATTTGGCGATGGTGGCGGCGGCGGCGCCCGCTTGAAAAAACCACCTGACGACCTCTTGCCCTGCGCCGATTTCGGCGAACGTGCCGTATTTACTCGCCTCCAGATTGACCTCGAGCGCCTTTTGCAGCGTCCCGATTTTCTTCTCACCTTTTTGCCCAGCCAGTTCGGTCGCTTGCGTCACCTTTCTACCTCCAGTAACCGTTTGTGTTACTATACGCAATTTACTCACACGCGTTTGGGGTGTAGCACCCGCGTCCAGGGCTTACGCCTAAACTTTGCGTAAGCAGTCCCCGGCCCGCTCTCATACGCCCGGCTTCGACACCGGCCTTAAGCGACGTTTCTGGTTCGAGTTGACTTAGCGCCAGATGCCGCAGGGTAACGGGGTCTGCTTGGGCTGGCCTTGTCTGCCGGCATCTTCGCTAACAGCATCGCGTACCCAGGGCAGGGTTTACCGCTGCTGAAGCTGCATTTACGGCGTTTTGTAAGCTGCGGTTATCAGGTCGCCGAAGGCGTCGGCTCGAGCACGTTCGCGCAGATTCGGGCGGGAAAGCTGCGGGGTACCGGCTTCGTTAAGACCGGCGGTGACTCTTTTCGGCAGCTGGAAGGGCTAGCCGTTGACGCTGTCTCGTTTAGCCGCGTAAGACCTGTCTGGGCCGAATAATTGCGGCGGGCGAAACGGGCCTGTACGCAGCAGCCGGCGGCGCTGCTGCCGGGTTTGCGGTCGGCTCTGCCTGAGGACAAGCAGACGCCGCAACTGCGTGACGGCACCGTAGCCGAGTAGAGCTGTCAGCGCAGCAAAATGGAGCACGACGATGATCACGGGTACATCCGGGAAAAGGGCCGTCATAGCGAACTCGAGCCGGCGGAAAAGTAAAAGGAATAACGGTTCACGGCAGCCTCCTTAGACGCGCGACGTTTAATGTGAGAAGTCTAAACGGCAGAGCTTAAGCGAACCTTAAGTCGGTCAAATTTGTTCACCTTCGTTCGCCGACAGCCACTCCCCTCGCGTCCTCGCAGTGGTAATGTAAGACAGCTATCACCGCAACCCACACGTTTTCCCGCCTCACACACTTTCTGAAGATGGAGACTTGTATGCCCAACCCAGAAGTCGGCGTAGTCCGGCAATGAAGGTCTTGTTTATCGGCGGCACCGGCATTATCAGTTCGGCCTGTGCACAGCTGGCAGTGCAGCGCGGGGTCGAGCTGTATCTGCTGAGCCGGGGTCACAGCTTAAGGCCCGTCCCCGAGGGTGCCCGCGTCCTTCAGGGTGATATTCGTAACCGGGACTCGGCAACCGCCGCACTCGGTGACCTGAGCTTCGACGCCGTGGTGAACTGGGTGGCGTTTACCCCTGAACACGCCGAGACCGACCTAGAGTTGTTCAGAAACCGAACCCGGCAGTACGTCTTTATCAGCTCGGCCTCGGCGTATCAGACGCCGCCGCTAAAGCTGCCGATCCTCGAGTCCACCCCGCTCCGCAATCCCTACTGGCAGTACTCTCGCGACAAGATCGCCTGTGAAGACCGGCTTTTGCGGGCCTACCGCGACGAGGGCTTTCCGGTCACGATTGTGAGACCTTCGCATACCTACGATCAGACGCTTTTGCCGATGGACGGCGGTTATACGGTCGTCGACCGGATGCGCCGCGGTAAGCCGGTTATCGTTCACGGCGACGGCACTTCGCTCTGGGTACTGACCCACCACCGCGACTTTGCGGCAGGGTTTGTCGGTCTCTTGGGCAATCCTCACACCCTCGGCGACGCCTTTCAGATTACTTCTGACGAAATATTGACCTGGAACCAGATTTTTGCAACGGTCGCCCACGCAGCGGGGACGACCGCGCAGCTTGTCCACGTCCCCTCGGAGGTCATCGCCGCTTACGACGAAAGCTGGGGGGCGGGGCTCTTAGGCGACAAGGCGCACAGTATGGTATTCGACAACAGCAAACTTAAACGCACCGTACCCGGTTACGTCGCGACCATCCCCTTTGCCCGTGGTGCCGAGGAAATCATGACCTGGTTCGACGCCGACCCGGCTCGTCAGGTCGTCGATACCGAGCTCGACCGGCTGATGGACGACATTATCGCAGCCCAGCTATCGGTACGACCCTAGAGCTTTAGCTTGCCGACTCGTTCAAGCGCTCCGAAGCGCTCACGGCGCTTTACTGTCATAAAATCGTCATAGAGATTTGCCGGCACCTATAGCCAAGCCTGGACAAATGTGACATTTTCATGATAATAGGGTGTGCAAGGCAAGCTCGAGCTGACCCTTTTAGGCGTCCCTAAAGTCCATTGGCGGGGGCAGCCTTTGACGTTGCAACCACGCCACTGCGCGCTCGTCGCCTACCTCGCCCTGGCCGGTGCAACGCCCCGCGACGACCTCGCCGAACTTTTATGGGGGCCGGGCAAAAGTGCGAATTTACGCACTGCGCTCTACAAAATCCGGCAGCTACCGGGCGCTGACAGTTGGCTGCACGATGACGAACCCGTCAGCTTAACAGCGACGAACGACGTTGAAGCGCTGCGAAACGCCGTCGAAAAAGCGGACTTTGAGGACGTACTACCCTTAGAAAACGATGACCTGGTACTGCTTCACAGCCTCAAAACGCCAACGCTCGCCTTTGACGAGTGGTTGGGGGAGGCGCGGCAAGAGACCGCCGAGCTAGTCAGTCGGGCACTCTGGGGTGTGGCCCAACATTTTCGCGATGAAGGTCAGCTTTCAAAAGCAAAACAAACGACGCGTAGACTGATTGGCCTCGAGCCCAGCTATGAACCCGTCTACCGGCTTTTGATGCGTCTGGAACACGAAAGCGGCGACGCCGAGGGTGTGCGCGGGGCATTTGAGCGGCTTACTGCCGCTCTCACCGAACTCGGCGGCGAACCCTCAGCCGAAACCCGCAAACTCCGTGCGGAACTCGTCGGCGCAGAAGGCGCAACCGCACAGGGTACCCTGTTTCATCCCGGCGACACCGTACCGGGCCGCGCGGCGGAGCTTATCGGTCGGGGGGCAGCGTTGGAAAAGCTCGAGGCTGAGGTCAAGCAGAAACCTACCGTATTGCACGGGTTTGGCGGCGTCGGCAAAACCGCGCTGGCGGCTGAATTTGCCGCACGCACTTTAGATACCGGTGACGTGCTGTGGCTCCACGCGGGCCGGAGCAGCGAGGCTGAACTGTTGGACGCGGCGCGGCAAGCTTTGGGCGTTTCCGGAAGCGGCCCGAAAGAATTGACGACGGCTCTAGGCCGCACGGCTCTTCTTGTCATCGATGACGTATGGAACAAGCAGGCAGTCGGCGCACTCTGCACCGCACTCCCTGGAGGGTTGCCGGTTCTGGCAACCTCGAGACAACGCCTCTCCGGGTTCACCCGCGCCGAACTCGGCGGCTTGGCACGTGATGATGCCCGCAAACTTCTGGACGCCACCGCTGAAACCACACTACCCGAAGCGAGCGCCGACGAACTCTGCCACGTCCTGAGCGACCACCCGTTCGCGCTGAGGCTTGCCGGAACCCAGCTCCGGGGCGGGGCAACGCCGCAAAACGTGCTGGCGCGACTTGCCGGTGCGCCTCACACCCTCGCGGCCCCCAAAAGCTGGCGCGACGAAGAGCGCGAGAGTATCAGCGCCCTGTTAGCCGCCAGCTTGGAGACCCTCTCAGACGCTGCTTACGACGCCTTTTTAGCGGTCGGGGCATTGGGCTCGAGCGCCGTCACGCCCGAGTTTCTCGCCCTCTGCCTCCGCCGGGACACAGGCGAGACCGAAACCGCCCTGAACGAACTCCAGACCCAAGCCCTCGCCGAACGCCGCACGAGTCCCGGCAGCGACGTGGTGCGCTACCTGCTGCACGACCTCGCTTACAGCTTCGCGCGTCATAACAGCACCCTCCGCGCCGGAAGCGTCTTGCGGGCGTGCCGGACATTCGTCTCGGAGAACGTCCACACCTTCGAGCTGTTGGGCGCAGAGATGCCCAACCTTGTGGGCGCGTTAGAGACCGCCCGTGACCAGGGTCAGCGTAAAGTTTTGGTCGAGGTGATGGCACAGCTGGTCATTGGTGACGCCTACTTTTCGGCAAGGGGACATTCGCCGCGTTCGCTGAAGTTGTTAGAAGTGGCCCTTGCTTGGGCCAAAGAGTTGGGGATGCTCGAGCGGGCGCACTACCTTGCAGGAAGGTTGGGAGATGCCCACCGTGTTCTGTATCACCAATACGACAAAGCCTTAGCTGCTTATCAGGAAGGTGCGCGTTTGGCAAGACTTATTCGTAATCCATCAAGAGAGGCTACGCTGACGAGTCTCTGTGCAATTACACGCCACCATCTTGGACAATCATCCGAACGGGATTTTGAGCGTGCCTATCAAATCGCTAGACAGGCAGACGATGACCTTATGTTGGGATTTATTTTGCAACATCGCAGTTACGTCGCTTGGTCAGGAAAAAATTGGAGAGCAATGGAGCGGTTTAGTCAAGAAACTGTCGAACTAGCAATTAAACTCAGACAGATGCTCGAAACTGACCAAACAGGAGCAGATAATATATCATTTCATGCGTTATTGAACTTAGGCGAGGCCAAGCGAAAACTAGGACATTTTCAAGAAGCTGTCGCTTTGAGATTGCAAGCCCTCGAGATTGCGACCTCTAGGGACAACCAGCTTTGGCGCGCCTATGCTTTGCACGAACTAGGAGAGATGTACGCAGATGCGAGGAAACAGCAAGAGGCAGAGGGTTATTTGCGCGAAGCACTAGAACTTTACGAAGAAAACAACGCTCAAGCAAGAGTAGATGCAGTGCAGCAAATTTTGTTTGAACTTAACGGCGAAAAAAGTTCACACTGAGTTGACGGTAGGTTATTAGCGTTGAGTGGGAGGAAAGATGAAACGAACTGTATGGCTAGAAGTCATTTTACTCGCAACCCTTGTCGGCTGTATTCCAGGTTCTCAACCGCGAACGCCAGCTCAGGAAACCCGTTTAGCAGAAAGTACTGAAGCTAAGCCGCAGCAGGAGATACCAACTCAAGGTATCCGTCCAGCTATAGAGTTCAACCCTGACATATTGACCTCTCCGATTAGCGGCGAAGGGCTTATCAGAGCAAAGGAGGGCAACTGTCCGGTCAATGGAAAGGAAATTGTAGGGCAAGGCGCTCACGCCGCAGGCTCTATCGGTGGTTTAGCGGTATTTCCTAACCCCGTAGATAAAACCGGGGTATCAATCCTACGTGGCAACCCTTTCGCAATCGGGACACAAATGTTCGCCGCAGCCAAGCCCGGCTTCGACGAACGTGCTGCGATTATCGTCTTTGACAACTTTGGCGGAGATACCCGACTCGGCAAACCGGGTGTGTACTTTCTCGACCAGCAACGCGGTCCGACCTTAGCTGGCCTCATGAGCGGCGCAACCGAAGCGGAGGCGGAGGGGCTCGAGGCTACAGGTCAATACTCACACGGCGCACTCGTTTTTAACCACACGCTCGCGCTTCTAGCTGCTGAAGATGCCCACCCTAAATTCGGGAGCCTCGAGGTCTCTGTTTCTGACAGCGAAGAGATTATCCGTGTCCCTATTGCTGACTTTACAAAGCTGAATGTGGTCGTTGTTGCGCTCGATACACAGAACTTTAACACCGGCATTATTGGTGAACGGCTTCAGGCGACTATCCGAAAACTGGTGGAACAAGATGTCAAGCGCTTTGCCGTAAACCTGAGTTTTGGGCTCGTGCCGTGCAGCGTGCGTACCGACTTTAGGGCTGCATCAGGTGACAAAGACGAAAATCAGTTGGACCTGACTTTTGAGGAATACCGAGATGCGATATTTGAGGAGAACAGAGACAAGAGTGGTCTCGACCCGGCTGAGTTTAGAGAGCAGTTGACCAGCATCTTAACAACGCCCATAAACGAAGAAACCGACCCGTTGCTAAAAGGTACGACCGACTCTGGGGATGCCGACATCACCTATCTGGCAGCTTCGGGGAACTACGCGCTGCCGTATTCACTCTATCCGGGCTATTGGTCGGAGTTCGTCAGCGTCAGCGCACACAATCTAGCTTCTGCATCTGCCGTTCCTGACGAATACTCGAACACAGGAGAAATCATCTTGCCCGGTGGCTACTTCAGACTTACGGCTTACGACCCACGCATAGACGGCTGGCGTGTCTATCCGCAAATCAGCATTGCCGGAACCTCGTTCGCGGCTCCTGTGCTAAGCGTGTTTACGGCGCTCGACTTTACCCTACCGGCTCCGCGCTGCGCCCGCGTCCCACCGAGCGTCACCTCACCGATGGCGTTTTTTAAGACCGACCCGACGCCGACGGCGCTGCCTGCCTCCGGCCTGAACATCACGTTAGAGAATACGCTAAGCACATATTGCCGCTGAGGTCAAAGCGCTCCGGTACGCCCTGAAAGTTTGGGGCGTACTTTTTTAGCTCGAGCCCCTGCGAAATCTCCGGGTCAGGCCAGACCCTCAAGTCGCGCGAGCGTAAACTCGTCCAGCGAGGCAAATACCATGTCCGCCCGCGAGAGGACCGCCACGTCTACCGGAAACGCGGGGTCGGGGATGGCAATGACCTTCATCCCGGCATTGAGACCCGCCAGGACGCCATTTTGCGAATCTTCCAGACACACGCAAGACCCGGGTGCGACGCCTAGAAGCCGGGCGGTCTCCAAGTACACGTCCGGGTGCGGTTTGCCGCGTGCTACCTTGTCGGCGCTCAGGATGACCTCGAGCTTACCTTCAAGCTCCGGTGAGGCCGTTACCAGCTCGATAAGGCTACTTTCAGAGCCCGATGCGAGCGCCGTGCGGTAGTGCTTTGCTGCTAGCTCCACCGCCGCGACCGCATGTTGCCGAAACGGAATCCGCTCCCGGTAAAAGTCGCGCATCTGCCCGACGATTTCAGCGACGACCTCTTCCCGGCTCTTCCCTAACTGCCACTTGTCTTTCATATAATCTGCCCACTCAGCGGTCGAAACGCCCATTACGGCTTGATGGTCACGTTTGTCCCAGCTCTGTCCCAAACGCGCCGCCATCGCCGCCCTGGCCCTGTCCCACACGGGTTCGGAGTCGATTAAAAGCCCGTCCATATCGAAAATTACGGCTTGAATCATCCGTTACTCTACCTGAGCGGGCAGGGGTCAGCGGTCCTTAAGCCCCCCTTAAGTTTTAGGGTGTCAAATCAGTTTCGTGGTCAAACCAGGAGGAAACATGAAACGCTTGCTAAGTTCAACGCTGCTCGTCTCGCTAAAGCCCCTGGTACAGCCTCTTCTCTAGCACACTTGACCCGCACTTTATGCCGTCTCTGACCCTGCTGACTGACTTTCGTCCGGGTCTCAGTTTTTTCGCTTGACGAAAGTCTCATTGTCGGCGACGGCGGGGGCGTGATTCGGCTCTGGGCGTGAAACGGCGAGCGCTACGGGCCGCCCCACGTGCTGTGCCGTCACGACTCGAGCAGCCACCTCCAGCAGACGCATCCGCACCTGTCACCGGGCAGGCGTTACGTCGTGTTCACCTCCGACCGTTCGGGTTACGGCAACGTCTATACTGTACCTGTGGTCGATATCGAGACGCTCCCGCTGGTTAGGTCTTAGGCATATGTCTTTCACCGTAAAAGAACGACGCCGCCTTCTCAGCTTGCTAGGTGATTTGCCGTCCTTCGAGCGTCCCGTCAGCGCCCGGCTCGTCAAGCAAGAAGACCGGGGCGGCTATCTGCTCGAGACCCTGCTGCTCGACCTAAACGGCAGCGAGGCGGTTCCGGCTTACTTTGTAAAACCGAAAAATGGCGCGGGCAAACTGCCCGTCGTGCTCTACATCCACGCGCACGGCGGCGACTTCGAGCTGGGCAAGGATGAGTTACTCAACGGACGCGCCGAGCTGCAAGGGCCGCCTTACGTGACGCCGCTGCTCGAACGCGGCTACGCGGTCTTTTGCCTCGATATGTGGGGTTTCGGGGAGCGTCGGGGCCGCTCCCACAGCGAGCTGTTCAAGGCGATGTTGTGGCTGGGGCAGGTGCTCTGGGGCCTGATGGTTTTCGACAGCCTGCGCGCGCTGGACTACCTGACGAGCCGGGACGACGTGGACGGGGGGCGCATCGGTACGCTGGGTTTGTCGATGGGCAGCACCATGAGCTGATGGCTCGCCGCGCTCGATACGCGCGTCAAGGTCTGCGTAGACCTGTGCTGCCTGACGGATTTTGGGGCGCTGCTCGAGGCGCGCGGCTTAGACGGTCACGGCATCTATTACTACGTACCGAGCCTGCTCAAGCACTTTACGACGGCGCAAATCAACGCGCTCATCGCACCCCGGCCTCACCTGAGTTTGGCGGGACGTTTCGACCCGCTGACGCCCGCAGTGGGGCTGGAGCGCATCGACCTCGAGCTACAAGCAGTCTACGCCGCTGCAGGTGCGCCGGAGGCGTGGGAACTCAAACAGTACGATACGGGCCACTATGAAACGGCGGCGATGCGCGCCGACGCGCTGGCGTTTTTGGCACGGTGGTTGTAAACCTCGCGCAGGTCAAACAGACGGGGTGGCGTTACCGTTCATGGCGCTGTAAAAGGGGTCGCCGGGGCCGATGCTGCCGCGCCGGACGTTTTCGCCCGTCAGGGCGGACTTGTAGAGAGAGGCTAGAAACTCGAGGATGCGCCGCGCCTCCCCTCCACTTACGGGCGGGCGCATGCCCGCGTCCATACTCGTCAGGATTTCAGCAAGTTGCACCTCGTGCCTCCCTGAAATGTCCTCGGTGAGCGCCGCCCAACTCGCCAGCGCTTCGGGGTCGTCCACGCCATCCGGCAGGGTGACGCGCCAGTCGGCGTTGCTGTAGCGGTAGAGCGCCGACACTTCGGCGGTGGCGCGCTGAAAGTCAAGCCGCAAATAGGATTCTTGCCGTGGCGAGAGGGCGCTGTTGGTCAGCGTCGCCAGCGCGCCGTTCTCAAAGCGTACGAGCGCCAGCGACACGTCCTCGACCTCGATGCTGCGTTCTAACGTGCCGATCATCGCGCGCACTTCCGCCCAGTCGCCCAAAAGCCACAGGCACAAATCCATAAGGTGGATGCCTAAAGTCGCGGTCGGGCCGCCGATTTCCGTAGTCCACTTACCGCGCCAGGGGACGGCGTAGTACTCAGCACTGCGGTACCAGAGGGTATTACAAATAGCGACAAAGGGACGCCCCAACGCCCCCTTGTCGCTGAGCTGCTTGAGGTGTTTCGCCGCCGAGCCGAAACGCCACTGAAAGACCGTGCTGACGTAGCAGCCACTTTCATTTTCGGCTTTTGTGATGGCGTCGAATTCGGCCAGCGACGCGCACAGCGGTTTTTCGCAGTAGACCCAGGCTCCGGCCCCCAGACACATCAGGGTAAGCGGCGTGTGGGTCGCCGGGGGCGTCACGATATGCACGAGGTCGGGTTTTTCACACGCCAGCATGGTCTTTGCGTCGGTGTAGACGTTGGGGACACCGTGCTTTTGTGCAAACGTGCGAACGCGCGCTTCGTCGAGATCGACGGCGGCGACGAGTTCAGCGCGCCCAGCGAGCTGCCGAATCGCCGTCAGATGATTGCCGACGGACTGTCCGGTACCCACCAGGGCGACGCGGTAAGGGTTTGCGCGAGTCATGCTACCTTGCTCCCTTCGCTTACGGCAATACGGGTCTCGCGCGGCGGCTGCGTGCTCTCACGCACTACCAGCTCAGGGGTCAGGATGCGCTGATGCACCGTCATGTCGGGGGCGTCGAGCAGCTCGAGCAGGTAGCCGACCGCCACCTCGTCTTGTTGCCCGAACGAAAAATCCACCGTCGTAAGGGGCGGCTCCAGATAGGCGGCAAATTCGGTGTTGTCGAAGCTCACGATGGACACGTCGGCGGGCACACTGAGGCCGCGTTCCCGAAAGGCGCGAACGGCCCCGAGCGCCATGTTGTCCGTACCGACGACTACCGCCGTAAAAACTTCGCCACTGTCGAGCAAGCCCTGCGCCGCCCGGTAGCCGCTGCCGATGCTGTAGTCCCCGTAGGCGACCGGGCCGGGGGTGAGGCCGCGCCCGAGCAGCACCGCGCGGCAGGTGTCGGCGCGCCAGAGGCCGTTTAAGATACCGGGTTCCGGCGGGATGGCGGCGACGTGCCTATGCCCTAAATCGATAAGGTGTTCGACTGCCAGTCGAGTGGCGTGTACCTGGTCGAAACCGACCCAGGGGAGCCTCGAGCCGGGTACAAAGTCGCGGCGCACCATCGGCAAACCGTCGAAAAGCCCCAGCAGGTCTTCGTCTGCGAGCTGCAAACGAGGTGCGTACAAGATAACGCCGTCGACCAGTCTCGAGCGTGCCCCCCGGACAGCCGCCCCCAGCCCCGCCGCGTCCGTCTCGGAAACGAGCAAGCTGTAGCCGTGCGCCTTGGCGGTATTCGCCATGTTTTTGGTCGTGTCGGCGAGCCGGCCCGCATAGTGGACATCGACCCAGAACAGCTCGAGCATCCGTGAGCGGTTGGTGCTGAGCATCTGCGCCCCTTTGTTGGGGTGGTAGTCGAGCTCTTGCAGCAGCTTGCGGAGGCGTGTCCGCGTCTCTTCAGAGACACCGGGTTTGTCGTTGACGACCAAAGAAACCGCCTGGTAGGAGACGCCGGCGAGCCTGGCGACGTCGCGTAGCGTGACCGGCTGTTTTTTCATAATTGTCATACTAACACCACATCCCAGAGCCTTAACTTGACCGCTCAACTCAATGAAAAGCGGCGGCTGGGCTCGTTACGGGCGTCGCCGGTGATGGGCCGATTTCAGCAAAAAGCGCTTTCACGGCGTTTGTGACAGCGGCGACGACACCGACCTCAGCTAATTACGGCAACATTATATATTCAAACCCGGGAGGGCTTTAGGGTCAGGGTTGACTTTCCCCGAGCACTGGTATAAATTGTGACTTGAACGGTCAAGTTTAGCTCAACTAAGTCGAGGTCAATCGTCGCCAGCACGCTCTATAGCGTCTGTAGCGGCGAGAAGACAAAACCGGCAATGCCAACCTGAAGGAGGTTGTTATGAAGCGGTGGAAGCGTTTAGGAACGTCTACGCTCGGGCTTACTATGTTGCTGGGAGTTGCGTCGGCCCAGCAAGACCCGGTTACCATTAGCGTCACCTGGTGGGGGTCGCAAGATCGCCACGACCGCACGGTCGAGGTGATCAATATGTTCGAGGCCGAAAACCCGGATATCAACGTCGAGTACGAGTTTTCGGGTTGGCCCGACTACTGGACGCGGGTCAGCACGCAGGCGGCGGGCGGTCAGGTCGCCTGCGTCATGCAGCAAGATTACGCCTACTTGGGCGAGTGGCAGACGCGCGGCCTGCTCGCGCCGCTCGATCCTTACATCGCGTCGGGTACCATCGACACGAGCAGCATTCCCGACGTGCTTCTCGGGGGCGGGCGTTTAGACGGCAGCGTCTACGGGATTTCGCTGGGTACCAACTCGCAAACCTTTATCGTCGACGTAGATTTAGTCGAGCAGGCGGGGCTCGAGCTGCCCGCGCCGGACTGGACCTGGGCGGACTTTGAAACCTTCGCTGCGGCCTTGCACGAAAACCTGGGCATCTGGGCCATCGACGCAGGGCTGACCGATCAGGCGCTCTGGAAGTCGCTTCTTATCGGCGAGGGCGAGTGGGCCTTTAACGACGCGGGTACCGCCTTGGGCTACGAAAACGACCAGCCGGTCATCGACTACTTCAGCATGATCTTGCGCCTCCAAGACGCGGGCGTGATTCCCAACGCGCAGCAGGCCGTCGAACTGCGCGACGTAAACCTCGAGCAGTCACCGCTCGTTACCGGTCAAGCCGCGATGAACTACGCCTGGAGCAACCAGGTGGTCGCGCTGCAAACGGCTGCCGGTGAGGACCGCAACCTGGCGCTCCTCACCCTGCCACGCCCCGAGGGGGGTCAGTCAGAAAACTACCTCAAACCGAGCATGTTCTTTTCGCTTACCTCGCAGTGCGAAAACCCCGAAGAAGCCGCTGTGTTCATCGACTACTTTTTGAACAACAAAGCGGCCAACGACGTGCTCTTTGCCGAACGCGGCGTGCCCATCTCGACTGCGGTCGCCGAGTACCTGCAACCCAAGCTCGACGCGGCCTCGGCGCTCACCTTTGACTACATCGCTACTCTGACCGAGGACTCGAGCCCGGTACCGCCCCCCGACCCCCCCGGCTGGTCGGACGTACTCAACAACGTCTACATCCCGCTTTTCGTCGATCCGGTGTTGTTCGGTCAGATGACACCCGAGCAGGGCGCGCAGGTTCTGCGCAGCGAAGCCGACCCCATCCTGGCGCGTAGCAGCCAGTAGCGTGTCCGGCGACGGGTGGCTCTCGCCACCCGTCCCGGTAAGTGAGGCGAACCCATGAGTAAAGCTCCCGTCAAGTCGGCATTTCCGAGCCAAACACCCGCAGATACGCCGCGCAAGGGAAGAAAGTCGAGAGACTTCGGGCGCAACAACCTCGCCGGTTATCTGTTTATTTCGCCGTGGCTTATCGGTTTCTTTTTGTTTGGTTTTATTCCCATCGCGATTTCGCTATTTCTGGCCTTCACCGACTACGACGTGCTGGGCGGCTGGAACTTTATCGGTCTGGGACAATTTCGAGCGCATGTTTACCCAAGATATTCGCTACTGGAACTCGGTAGAGGCGACCTTTAAGTACGTGGCTCTCGCCGTGCCGCTGCGCCTCGTTTTTGCGCTCGCCGTCGCCATGCTGCTTAACACCAAACGGCGCGGCGTCTACTGGTACCGCGCGGCCTACTACGTGCCTTCAGTTATCGGGGCGAGCGTCGCAGTGGCGATTATGTGGCGGCAACTCTTCGGCAGCCAAGGGGTCGTAAACGCGGTAACCGCCTCCTTGGGACTGCCCACCGTCAACTGGCTCGGCAATCCCGACACGGCGATCTGGACGCTGATCGTCCTGGCTGTCTGGCAGTTCGGCTCACCGATGCTGGTGTTTTTGGCAGGTTTACGGCAGATCCCCAACGAGCTTTATGAGGCGTCGGCGATAGACGGGGCACACTACTGGGCCAAGTTTCTCCGCATCACCCTGCCGCTGCTGACGCCCATCATCTTTTTTAACCTGATCATGCAGATGATCGCCGGTTTCAAGGTCTTTACCCAAGCCTTTTTAGTCACGGGGGGCGCGCCTTTAGACACCACACTCTTTTACTCGCTCTACCTCTACCAGCGGGCTTTCGTCTCTTTTGAAATGGGTTACGCCGCTGCGATGGCCTGGATCATGCTCATCGTTATCGGCGTCTTGACGGCAATCAGCTTCAAACTGTCCTCGTACTGGGTCTATTACGAAACCGAGGTGAAATAGTGGCTACCGTTTCCGGCCCGCCCGCTGCGGCTGCCCAGGGGCGCGACAAAAAGCGCAAAAAAACCTGGAACAGCGCGTTTTACCACGTGGGCGTCGGTCTGTTCGGCTTGCTGATGCTCTACCCGGTGTTCTGGCTTTTTGCCAGCTCTTTCAAGGGGCCGAGCGATATCTGGACGAACGTCTCCTCACTCATCCCCCCGGTCTGGCACCCCGAGAACTACCTGCAAGGCTGGCGCGGCTTCGGCGGCATCACCTTTGCGACCTTCTACAAAAACTCGTTTATCTACGCGGGGTTCGGTACGCTTATCTCGGTGGTCGCCTCCGCCCTGGTCGCTTACGGGTTTGCACGCGTCCGCTTTTGGGGCAAGAGCTTCTGGTTCGCCCTGATGCTGCTGACGATCATGCTGCCCGAACAGGTGCTACTTATCCCCCAGTACATCATCTTCAGCCAACTGGGTTGGCTCAACACCTTTTACCCGCTGCTCCTGCCCAAGCTGGCCGGTTCGGTCTTTTTCATCTTGCTGATCGTCCAGTTCATCCGCGGTATTCCCAAAGAACTCGACGAGGCTGCGCTCATCGACGGTGCCTCGCAGTTTACGCTCTTTAGCCGGGTGATTTTGCCGCAGCTTACGCCTGCGCTGATTACCTGCGCCATCTTTTCGTTTTACTGGCTGTGGGAAGAGTTTTTAGAACCGCTCGTCTACCTTACCGACCCCCGTATGTACACCGTCTCGGTGGCGCTGCGCTCGTTTTCCGACCCCGGCAGCGTAACGAACTGGGGCGCGGTGTTTGCCATGCTGGCGTTGTCGCTGGTACCGGTTTTTCTCATCTTCGTGTTTTTCCAGCGCTACATCGTCGAAGGTATCGCTACGAGCGGGCTGAAGTGAGCGCGCAACGTCCGGCACAGGATTTTCGGCAAGATTACCAGGAGGTACTCGAGCATCTCCAGGCCTGGGCCGCCTTTATCCTCGCCAACCTGCTGTGGGTTTTCGTCTCGCTGCCCCTCGTAACCCTGCCTGCCGCTACCGCCGGACTCGTCGCGGTGATGAGTCAGTGGGTCGGGGGCTCGCGCCCCGAGCCCTTCAGCGTCTTTTTTAGGGGTTTTCGCAAGCACGGTCTGCGGGCGACACTCATTGTGCTTACCGAGCTGCTCATCGCCGCGCCGCTGGTTTTCAACCTGTTGATAACTTTGCAGGCCGATGCCAACCCGCTGCTAATCATGGCGCGCGGCCTGAGCATCGGCGTGCTTGTAACGCTCGCCGCACTAAATATGTACTTATGGCCTCTGCTGGTCAGGCTCGAGGAACCGCTCACCCACCTCTGGCGAACCGCCCTTAAGCTGCTCTTTCTCCACCCGGTGCCTGCGCTGCTAAGCTTGGCGGCCTGCGCCGCTGTCGTAGGCTCGAGCCTGTTTTTACCCAAAGCCGTACCGCTGCTCTTTAGCGTGTCGGCGCTCGCTTTCGTCGCCTGTTACGGAACCCGGCGGGTGCTGCACCGTTTTGAACTTTAGGGGACTTTATGCCTAAACGTTACGCTTTAGTCGGAACCGGCTCACGCGCCGGGATGTTTTTGGAGGCTTTAGCCACCACCTACCGCGAGGTGGGTGAAGTGGTCGCCCTGTGCGACCTCAGCCAAACCCGGATGAACTGGTACAAAACCAGGCTTGAGGCGCTGGGCGCGCCTACACTGCCCAGCTATCCCGCCGCGCAGTTCGACCAGCTGGTCGCCGACACCCGGCCCGACACGGTCATCGTGACCACCACAGACCGCGACCACCACCTCTACATCATCCGGGCGCTGGAACTCGGCTGCGACGTAATCAGCGAAAAGCCCATGACCACCGACATTCCCAAAATGAAGGCGATTTTTGAGGCGACAGAACGTACCGGCAAGAACTTGCGCGTCACCTTCAACTACCGCTACTCACCCGCGTTTACCCGTTTCCGCGAGCTTCTGCGGGGCGGAGCGGTCGGTAAACCTCTCTCGGTGGACTTTTCCTGGTTGCTCGACACGAGTCACGGCGCGGACTACTTCCGGCGCTGGCACCGCGAAAAAGAAAACAGCGGCGGCCTGCTCGTTCATAAGGCCACGCATCACTTCGACCTGGTGAACTGGTGGCTTGACTCGTATCCCAAACAGGTGATGGCGATGGGCGACCTGCTCTTTTACGGGCGGGAGAACGCTGAGGCGAGGGGCGAACACTACGCTTACGAACGCTACACCGGTGTCCCCGAGGCTGAGAACGACCCCTTCGCGCTCGACCTGCGCTCCAAATCCGTGCTTGAGGGATTGTATCTAAACGCCGAGGCCGAGACCGGCTACCTGCGCGACCGCAACGTCTTCGGCGACGCCATCAGCATCGAAGACACCATGAACGTGTCGGTGCGCTATCACAGCGGCGCGCTGCTCTCGTATCACCTCGTCACCTATTCGCCCTGGGAAGGTCTGCACGTAGCCGTGACCGGTACCAAGGGGCGGCTCGAGCTCTACATCACCGAAAGCATCAACCACCTCACGGGGGACGGGCAGGTGCAAGCTACGGGCGACGCCGGGGCGAGCAAAGGTGCCTATAAACAAGCTGAACTGCGCTTCTACCCGATGTTCGGTCAAGCGGAGGATATTGATGTGCCGGTAGGTGAAGGAGGCCACGGCGGGGCCGATCCGGTGATGCTCGAGCAGCTCTTTTCACCCGCGCCGCCGCCCGATCCTTTTGACCGCGCCGCCTCGCACGTAGACGGAGCTGCTTCGGTACTGGTGGGCGTCGCCGCCAACCGTTCTATGGCGAGCGGGCAGCTGGTAAACATAGACGAGCTCTTTCCCTTGACACAGGTCAAAGAAACGCAGGCCAAAGAGACACAGGCCAAAGAAACGCACGCCGAAGCCACCTTGACAAAATAACGAGCGAGGTTCTGGTGACGTTTCACCAACGGCACACATCAACATGTTGCCGTAATCAGTGCAATGAACGAGGTAACAGGTGAAGTCAGCTGTTTTTACGGTCATGCTCCCCGACTTGACCCCGGAAGAGGCGGCGTGGGCACTTAGAGATACGGGCTATGGCGGCTGGTCGGTCGAAGACTTTAGCGAAGCGAGAGAAAGCCGCACGGCGCTGGAGCACAACCACGCTTTTGTCCAACAGCTCGTGCGCGAGCAGGTGGGCGCGTGACCCGCGCGCTGCGGCACGTCGTCCTCGGCGTCGGGGCGGGCGTCTTTCACATGCACCGTGCCGGACTCGAGCTGCCCACGACCGAACTCGTCGCCGTTTCCGATCTTGGTCTCGAGCTTGGTAAGGCGCGGGCCGATGAACTGGGCTGTGCGTTTTACGCCGACTACAAAGAGATGCTCGCGGAAACGCAGCCGGAGGTCGCCGTAGTCCTCACGCCGCACCCCTTTCACGCCGAGCTGACAATCGCCTGCTTGGAGGCCGGCGCTCACGTGCTGGTCGAGAAGCCGATGGCGGTCGAGGTGCGCGAGGCGGACGCGATGATTGACGCGGCGGAACGGGCCGGTCGCCTGCTCGCCGTCAACTTCCAGCAGCGCCTCCGCAGCGAGGTGCTCGCCGCCAAACGCTACATAGATGAAGGCGGACTCGGACGGGTACAGCACATCGACATCACCAAAGCGTGGCCGCGCACGAAAGCCTACTACCGCTCGGCAACCTGGCGGGCCACCTGGCAGGGTGAGGGCGGCGGCGTGCTGCTCAACCAGGCACCGCACGACCTCGATTTGCTGGGTTACTTTATGGGTTCACCCAAGCGCACCTTAGCCTGGACGCGCAATCTGTTACACGCAACCGAAACCGAAGACACGGTGCAGGCCATGCTCGAGTGGCAAGACGGTACGCTCGGTTCGTTTCATATCAGCACCGCCGAAGGAGGCCGGGACGACCGCATCGAACTCGTCGGTACAGGCGGCGTCATGCGGATTGGAGAGCAGGTGGAGGTGACGCGCTTTGAACCCGATTTCGCGCACTACAGCGAGACCTCACCCGAACGGTTCGGTCAACCCGAAAGGCTGCCGGTCACGCTTCAAACCGCTGAGAGTCAGGGGAACCATCTTGAAATCTACCGCAACTTGCACCGGGCAATCCTCGAGGGGACTCCGCTCGTCTGTGACGGCGTGGCAGGGCGCACGTCTTTGGAGTTAGCCAACGCCATGATTTTGTCGAGTTACACGCGTCGTGAGGTCGAACTTCCGCTGGACAGAGCACGGTACAGGGCGCTGCTGGAGAAACTCAAAGCGGGGCAGCCGGTCTAGTGGCTCAACTGTTATGCACGTTTTTGTTGTTTTGAGCCTTCTGTGATTTCGGGAAGGATATAGAAGGGAGCATGAAGAATTGAGAATAATATTCTCCCTCGTGTGTTCTGCATTCTGGCTTTGAGGTTCGCCCGTAAAAGGAGTTTTATGAGTAACGACGGCATGAACTATGCGCCGACAGGCAAACCCGAACCGGTCGTCGCACCGGGTGAGTTTCCGTTTGCGGCGGTCGCCCTAGACCACGGTCACATTTACGGTATGTGTAACGGCCTTCTCGAGGCCGGGGGCGAGCTGCGCCGGGTTTACGACCCCGACCCGGCTAAGGTGGACGCCTTTAAGAGAAAGTTTCCCGGCGTAAAGGTCGCCAGGGACATAAACGAAGTGTTGGGCGACCCCAAGCTCAAACTCGTGGCGGCGGCGGCGATTCCCTGTGACCGTGGCCCGTTGGGTCTCGAGGTGATGGCGGCGGGCAAGGATTACTTTACGGACAAAGCGCCTTTTACGGCGCGCGCACAGCTCGAGGCCGCCAAAAAGCAGGTCGCAGCGACAGGCCGGAAGTATCTGGTCTACTACAGCGAGCGTCTCCACGTCGAGTGCGCCGTTTACGCCGGAGAACTCGTTAAAGACGGGGTTATCGGTGAGGTCGTTCAGGTGTTGGGTTTGGGCCCGCACCGCCTGAACGCCCCGTCTCGGCCCGACTGGTTTTTTGAGCGGGCCAAGTACGGCGGCATCTTGTGCGACATCGGCAGTCACCAGATCGAGCAGTTTCTCTTTTACAGCGGCGCAAAAGACGCCCGCGTCAGCTACGCGCGCGCCGCAAATTATCACCCCGCGTATCCGGAACTCGAGAGTTTCGGCGAAGCCAACTTGCTCGCAGAGGGCGGCGCGTCAAATTACTTCCGGGTGGACTGGTTTACCCCGGGCGGCCTCTCCACCTGGGGCGACGGGCGCACTCTTATTTTGGGCACGAAGGGGTATCTCGAGCTGCGTAAGTACGTGGATATTGCCAGAGACAAACAGGGCGACCAGCTTTACCTCGTCAATCACGAGGGTGAAACGCGCCTGGAGCTAAACGGTAAAGTTGGCTACCCCTTTTTCGGGCAGCTCATTTTGGACTGTCTGAACCGCACCGAAAACGCCATGACCCAGGAACATGCTTTCAAGGCGGCAGAGCTTTGTCTCGTGGCTCAGGAACAGGCCGACAGTAGCCGTACGGCAGAGATGACGCCGCCGGGTTAAAAGTCGGTGTCAATTACTGGAGCAGCCACACGACCAGCGTCAGGGAGAAGAGTGCGCCGAACGTCGAGAGCGTCACCGTGCGGGCCACCTCCTCGGCGTCGCCCCCGAACTCGAGCGCCAGCATAAAGGTGTTGATAGCCGGGGGCATCGCCGCGAGCAGCGTCAGTACCGCGAGGTCGAGCCCCCGCGCACCCACCAGCCAGCCGACGCTGTGACCTACGACCGGCCCCAAACCGAGCTTGAACCCTGCCGCCAGCCAGTTCACACGGGTCGGCGCGAGCTTGCCGCCCCTTTGGATCTGCACCCCGAGCGTTAAGAGAACGAGCGGGACAGCCGCGCTACCGAGAATCTCCGCGCCGCGCATCACGCCCGTCGGCAGCGTCCAGCCGAGCAGGTTAAAGCCGACGCCAAACAGCGCCGCCCACAATACCGGCAGCTTTAACACAGACAGCAGCACGCGCTTCTGCCCCGCCCCACGTCCGGCGAGGACAAGTGGTCCCAGCGTAAACAGCAGCACCGAAGAGAGGACAAAGAGGATCAGCGCCCGCTCGAGACCCGCTTCACCGAAACCGAACAGGGCCACCGGCAGCATCATGTTGGCGCTGTTGCTAAACACGCTCGTCGCGACAAAGCCCCGCCGCGAGGCGGCACTGTTACTGCCGAAAACGAGGCTCGAGCACCCGTAACTCAGGAGCGCCATGGTGGTGACAATCGCAAGCTGCCCGCCGATGAGTACGCCAAGACTTGCCGCGCTCAGCTCAGCTCTTGCCAGCGACGAAAAGACGAGCGCCGGAACCGCAGCGTAGAGCGCCGTCCGGTTGAGAGTTCTGAGTTCCGGCTGGACGGTGCGCCCGAGGAGCGCCCCTACTGCAATCAGCAAAAAGACCGGCAAGACGACCTCGAGGCTGATGTTCAGCATCGGCTGCTGGTTGACGTTCTAAAACCCACCTGTCTAAAGCTTGCTCGTCATAAAGCTCACTCGTCTAAAGCTCAACCGCGCGCCCCGCCCGCGCCGAAGTGTACGCCGCTTTGACCACTTTCAAGCTCAGGAGCGCATCTTCGCCGGTAACGCATGGTGAGCCTCCCGTTTCCACCGCCGTGACAAAATCCGCAACGATGCGCGCGTGGTTTGCCGCCGAGGTCGCGCGCGGGTCGGAGGCCGCACCGTCTCCCCCGCCCCCTTCCGGTCGGGCGCGTCCCGGTACGTCCCAGCGCACCACCCGTTCATCCGCGAGCCGCAGCGAACCCTGCGTTCCGCAAACCTCTACGCTGTGCGTCACCCCCGGTGGGCTGGCTGTCGTACCCGCAACACTGCCGAGCGCGCCTGAAGAGAACTCGAGGGTAATACTTATCGTGTCTTCGACTTCGATACTGTGCAACCGCGTCGCGGCAAACGCGCTCACCCGCCGCACCGTCCCGAAAAGCCACACGGCGAGGTCGACGAGATGGATGCCCTGGTTCATCAGCACGCCGCCGCCATCTTCAGAAAATGTGCCGCGCCACGCCGCCGACGCGTAATAGTCCGCTGTGCGGTAGTACGGCATGGTGATGTTTAGCAGCACCGGTTTACCGAGCGCGCCGCCGGCAACCGCCGCTTTTACGGCGAGAAAAAGCGGGTCGGCGCGGCGCTGAAAGGTGACGCCCAGACGCAGGTTTTCTTTGGAGGCCAGGGTGATAAGCTTTTGCGCTTCACCAACCTCGAGGCAAAGCGGTTTTTCTATCAGCACGTGAAGTCCGGCCCTGAGCGCGGCCTTGGCCTGTGCAAAGTGCTGCCCGCTCGGAGTAGCCACGATTACGGCGTCTAAACCTAAGTCCAAAAAGTCGCTTAGCGCCTCGAAGCACGGTACGCCCCAAGCGTCCTGTATTGCCACCGTATCGCCCCCCGGACTTCGGAGCGCCGCAGCCAGTTCCGTATTCGGCAAGTTCCGCACAATCTCGGCGTACCACCCGCCGGCAGTACCCACCCCGATAACGCCAACTTTAATGCTCACCGTTTCACCTCACTTTTCTCCTACCGTAACAGCTTCGCTCTACACATAAAACGAACGCCTTAAACAGCATTCATCCTTGGCTGCGTTTAATTCAAGCTCAAGCCTGCCCGGAAGTTCCTTGGCTCGTAGCAGTACCGGCGGGCACGGCCTACGCGCCAAAAAGGTTCGGCACCACGTTGACGAACCAGGGAAAAAAGGTTACGAGCATCAGCACGGTAAACATCGCGGGCCAGAGGTAGAGCATCGCTTTACTCGCTTCCTCGAGCCGAACCTTGCCAATTGCACACCCGACAAAGAGCGCCGAACCTACCGGCGGCGTCGTCAGTCCGAGGCCGAGGTTCAGGAGCAGCATGATGCCGAAGTGAACGGGCGACATGTTGATGGGGTCGGCGGCGACGATAGGTAGCAGCACGGGCGTCAAGATCAGGATGAGCGGGGCCATATCCATGACCGCGCCGAGCAGAAGCAGCAAGACGTTGATGAGTAGCAGCATCAAAATGCGGTTTTGCGTCAGGTCCAAAATACCCGCAGCCAGCGCCTCGGGAATGCGCAAGTACGCCATCAGCCAGGCAAACGCGCTCGCCGTGGCGATCAAAAAGATCACGACCGAGATCGTCCGTACCGACGCCAGCGTCGCAGTCCACAACTTGCTAAGCGGCAGTTCGCGGTAGATCAGCGTCGAGACTAAAAACGCCGTTACCGCGCCGATGGCGGCGGCCTCGGTCGCCGTAAAAAAGCCAAATGCAATCCCGCCGACGATGATAAATCCGACCCCGAGACCGGGCACTGCGGCGACCGTCGTGCGTAGACTTTCGTTAAAGGCCGGTCTGGGTTCGGACGGGTAGTGACGCTGTTTGGCTAAAAAGTAAGACGCCACCATAAGCGCCAGGCCGATCATAATGCCGGGCAGGTAGCCACCTAAAAAAAGCGCCCCGATCGACACGCCACCTGCTGCTAGCGAGTAGATCACCGCGTTGTGACTCGGCGGAATGATAATGCCCTGGACAGAACTCGCCACGGTAATCGCGGTGCTGAAGTCCGCACCATACCCCTGTTTTTTCATCATCGGAATAAGGATGGTACCGTTGGCGCTGACATCGGCAACCGCCGAACCCGAGGTGCCGCCAAAGAGCATCGACGACACGATGTTGACCATCGCCAAGCCGCCGGGAATCGGCCCGACGATCACCCGCGCAAAGTTTACCAGGCGCTGCGCGATGCCCCCTTCAGCCATGATCTGCCCCGCCAGGATAAAAAACGGGATCGCCAAGAGCGGCGTCGAGCTGACGCCGTTCGCCATCCGCTGCGCGACGATCAGGGGGGGCAAGCCGAGAGTCAATACCGTCACCAGACTCGCAAGCCCGACGGCGATAGCAATAGGCATCCCGACGATCAGCAAAAAGGTGAAGGTGCCGAGCAAGACGCCGACCGAACCGAAAAGCGCGTCGCCGAAGATGGCCCAGGCTCCGAGCGCGAGCACAACGCCCATACCCAGCAGCGCAAAACGCAAGAGCCAGTTTTTCCTGGGAATGTCGGTGGTCACCCCTAGCGTCGGCGGCGGGAAGTAGATCGCGCGAAGTGAATAAAACGCCACCAGCACGCCACCCAGTGGGATTCCTAGGTACATCAGTCCGATAGGCAACTTCGACGCGGCAAACGTCTGCGACATGGTTCTACTCGCCAGTTCAAACCCGTACCAGGCAAGATAAACGCCAAACGCTGCCACTGCGACGTAAATGATGTTTTTTAGAAGCTGTTGAAATCGCGCAGGCAACTGACTGACTACGACGTCCATCGCCAGGTGTTCGCCCGCACGAAGTCCTAAACCGCTGCCGATGAGCGACAACCAGACCATCAGAATCAGGCTGACCTCTTCAGTCCAGCGCGGCACCCGTATCCAGGGTTGGTAGCGCGCCACGACCTGATAGGTAATCACGACGACGATACCGAGCAGCAAAAGCGCCGTAATCGTCGCGACGGCCCTGGTAAATCCAGACTCGAAACGGGCAAACCTAGAGGTGGGAGGGGTCTCCCCCTCACGCACCACCACGTTGGGGCTGTCCACAGCAGCTACTGTGTATCCTTAATACGCTGAACCAGGTCTCCGTATTCAGCCGCGTACTTTTCAATCACCGGCGCGACGGCCGCTTGAAACTCGGCGACGTCAACCTCGATAATCTCGCTGCCCGCCTCGATGACGGCTTGGCGGCTCGTCTCCTCGAGTTCGGCCCACGCCGCGAATTCAACCTCGGCACCAACTTGGGCAGCTTCACGCAGGAGCGTCTGGTCTTCGGGGCTGAGTCGGTTCCAGGTCGTGGTGCTGATCATCACGACTTCCGGCACACGGGCGTGTCCATCGAGCGTAAAGTAAGGAGCCACTTCAAAGTGACGCACCCCGTCGGGCCCATACGACGGAAAGTTGTTCTCGGCTCCGTCGATCACGCCGGTCTGCAACGAACTGTAGACCTCGGCAAAGGGCAAGGGTACAGGGTCGGCGCCGAGCGCCTCCATCATATCGAGGACGACCTGGCTCTCCTGGGTACGAATCCGCAACCCGGCAAGGTCGGCGACGCTGCGGATAGGCTTTTCGGTGGTGTAGAAGTTACGGCTACCCGAGTCGTAGTACGCCAGGCCCAAAAGGTCGCTCTGGGTCAAACCCTTGAGCAACTCCTGCCCGACCTCGCCTTGCAACACGTTTTCGAAGTGCGCCTGGTCACGGAACAGGTACGGCAGGCTAAACACACCCATCGGCGCGTAAAACTCACCTACCGGACTCGTCGAGGTGCGGACGATATCGATGACCCCAAGCTGCGCTTGTTCGATGGTGCTGCGCTCGTCACCGAGCTGTCCCCCGGAAAACACCTCCATCTCGATGCGTCCGTCGCTGTTTTCGCTCAAGTATTCGGCCATCGCCTTAAGACCCAACACGGTTGGATAATCGTCGGGCTGATTGTCGGCCGCGCGGAGGGTAAGCTCTTGGGCTAACCCCAGCGACCCCAGACTAAAAACGGCCCCGACACATACTCCTACGAACAGACGTGAAATCCGGCTCATAAATCCTCTCTTTCTACAGCCTATGCAGCTGTATCTTCCCGCGGTGTCCAAGCGCCGGGAAAGCAGCAGTCATTTACGCTGTTACCGCTAACAGTCAAGCTTGGTGTAAAGCTAGCACATCTTTGTCAAGCTGTCAACATAACGAAGAAAGAAAATGACAGGAACGCTTTTCTCCACTTGACACAACATCGCTTTGTACCTATACTTCGGGCATGAACGGGGCTGTTAGCGGTAACTTCTACTGCTCGAAAGGTGTCGGCGTGTGGGCGTAGGGACGCCCCGCGTTACCATCGCCGACGTTGCGGCAGAGGCGAACGTCTCGAGCATGACGGTCTCCCGCGTCGTCAATAACAAAGGTGAGATAAGCCGGGCAACCCGTGAAAAAGTCGAGCGTGCGGTCGCTAAACTCGGCTACCGCCCCAATCAGCTCGCCCGCGCCCTGACCCTCGGGGAAACCCGCACAGTGGGGTTTGTCGTACCCGACCTCAGCAACCCGTTTTTTTCGGAGATCATTCAGGGTGCCTTAGACGAGGCCTGGGAGCGCGGTTACGCACTGCTCATCTGCAGCACCGTCGAAAGCCTCGAGCGTGAAGCGAATACCCTGAGGTTGCTCGAGGAGCGGCACGTCGACGGAAAAATCATTTGCAGCGCACGCTTACCCGACAGCGAGCTGCGCACCCTGATCGGTGCAGGACAGAACACCCTGCTCGTCAACCGGCATATCCCCGGCAGCAACGTCCCTGCGTTTGAAATCGACGACCTCTACGGGGCCATGCGCGCGGTTCACCATCTGCTCGGCGGGGGGCGCGAGCAGGTCGGTTTCCTGGCAGGGCCGGAACACTCACATAGCAGCAAACTGAGGATAGCCGGGTACTGCACAGCGCTCGAGACCACCGGGCGCGCGGTCGAACCCCTCTACATCCGACCCTGTTCACCCGACGAGACCGGCGGCTACAGCGCGGCGCGGGCGCTGCTGGCGGACGTACCGGCGTTAGACGGGCTGTTTTGCTACAACGACCTCGTTGCCATCGGCGCGCTGCGCGCGTGCAGCGAATTGGGCGTAAACGTACCGGGCACCCTCGCCATCGTCGGCTGCGACGACATCCGCATGGCCAGCTTGACGAACCCGCCGCTCACCACGCTCGGAATTGACAAAGCGGCCTTCGGTCGCCGCGCCGTGCAGCTCTTGGTCGACAGCTTGTCGGCTGAGGCGGAGTCAAATCACGTGCCCGTGGTTCAAAAACCCAACCTTATCGTGCGCGGCAGCGCGCCGTAAACCCGCACGTTAGGCCGGCCTCAGGAGGTTTCGATGACGTCATACGACCCTTTACCCGTTCCGGACGCAGCTCGTGAGCTGCCGTCGTTTACCGAAGTGGGGGGGGCGGCGCTCTGGCTCGAGCCGAGCGGCGCACTCCCCTTTCGCGTCGCCGCGCCGCGCGAGCATCCGTTAGCGTCACGTATCGAGGGAAAAACCGAAACGACCGACGCGGGCCTTGTACACTACGCCGAACCAAATGCCGTCAACGCCGCCGTGCTGAGGGAGGCGCTCGAGTGGCTCACCCCGAAACCTCTCGGCCTGGCGACCTCAGCCGGGTTCGGCGACCGTCTGGGCGTCGCCACGCCGGGGCATGTCCGCGCTATGCAGCATTCTGGCGGCGGCATCACCCCGATCTACGCGCAGCAGTCGATCCGCGAGATGACGCGTACAAACCGCACACCGCAAGAGGTCATGGACGACGCGACCTGGGGTGCGTTCGCTGGGGGCTGGCGTGGGCCGCTAGGAGCCGACGCCGACCACCAGAAGACAACCGCCGACTTAGGCCGCTGCGCCGCCGCCGGGTTTACCTTTTTTACGGTTGACCCCGGCGAGCACGTGGACGACAGCGCTCATGACGCAGACGAAAGCGTTATCGCCGACATGGTTGCGGCGCTCCCCTGGGATGAACTCGAGACCACCCAAAAAGACTTTGAAGCCTACGCGGGGCAGTCCCTCGAGCTAAGCGACCGCACCCTGACGCTTCAGCGTGAAGACGTGCTGCGGGCCGCCGCCAAGTACGGACGCGCCGTGCTGCACGTGACGAAGATGTATCGGCACCTTGCCGACAGAGGCGTGCCCTTTGAACTCGAGGTCTCCGTCGATGAGACCGAAACGCCCACCAGCCACGCCGAACACGCGGTGGTGGCGCTCGAGCTCGCTCGCCTCGGCGTCCGGTGGATCAGCCTCGCCCCCCGCTTTGTCGGGCGGTTTGAAAAAGGCGTGGATTATTTAGGCGATTTGGACGCACTGAGACGCGACCTTTCAGGGCACGCGGCGCTCGCCAAGGCGCTCGGACCGTATAAACTCTCGCTGCACTCCGGTTCGGACAAGTTCAGCGTTTACCCGCTCATCGCCGAGGCCACGGGCGGCGTCGTTCACCTCAAAACCGCCGGGACGAGTTACCTCGAGGCGCTCCGGGTCGCCAGTGTGCATCAGCCCGAGCTGTTCCGAGAGATCTACGCGCTGGGGCGCGAGCGCTTTGAGACCGAAAAACAGAGTTACCACGTCTCGGCGTCGCTCAGCCGCGTCCCTGCCGAAAGCGAGCTTACCGACGCCGAGCTGCCCGCCCTGCTGAACCAAGACGACGCCCGGCAGGTGCTGCATGTGACCTTCGGTTCGGCGCTCGACCGCTACCGGGAGGCGCTGCAGGGGCTTTTGCAAACCGAACAGGAAGCGTACTACGACGTTCTGAATGCTCACTTCAAAAAGCACCTGACGCCATTTGCGGCTCACAGTCGGTCCCTGCAGGAATCCGCATGAGTTCGTCTGTATACATGAACCCTTTTGGCCTGACCGGCAAGGTCGCGCTTGTCACCGGGGGTACCGGCGTGTTGGGGGGAGCGCTTGTAAACGGACTGGCGGCGGCGGGCGCGAAGGTCGGTATTTTGGGCAGGCGCGGCGAAAAAGCCGAGGCCGTAGCCCAGCGGGTACGAAGCGCCGGCGGCGAAGCGTTGGCGCTCCCTGCCGATGTACTCGAGAAAACGCAGCTGGTCAGGGCTCTGGACACGGTGATGAGCGAGTGGGGACAGCTCGACATCTTGGTCAACGGAGCCGGGGGCAACCTCCCCGAAGCGACAGCCGTCGGCGACCGCCGCTTTTTCGACCTGCCTGAGGGCGCGCTGCGGCAGGTTGTCGACCTCAACCTGCTCGGCACCGTTTTGCCTACCCAGGTTTTTGGCGAGGCGATGGCGGCAGCGGGGCGCGCCTCGATTATCAATATTTCGTCCATGGCGGCGTCCCAACCGCTCACACGCGTGGTCGGGTACGGCGCAGCTAAAGCAGCGGTCGACAACCTCACGCGTTGGCTCGCCGTCGACCTGGCGCAAAAGCACGGGCCGGGCGTGCGCGTCAACGCGGTGGCACCGGGGTTTTTTATCGGTGAGCAAAACCGCGACCTGCTGCTGAATGCCGACGACACGCTGACCGCGCGGGGTCAGACCATCATCGACCACACGCCGCTCGGGCGTTTCGGTGAACCTGAAGAGCTTGTCGGCACAGTAGTCTGGCTGGCGTCGGACGCTTCAAGGTTTGTGACCGGCGTCGTCGTGCCGGTTGACGGCGGCTTTTCGGCGTTTAGCGGGGTCTGATATGGCGCTTTTGGCAGGTTACGGTAGTGAAACAAAGACGCTCAGCGAGGACCAGGTGAGGGGGCTGCTCGAGACCGCACTCTCTAACGCCGACCTAAAGGACAAACGCGTGCTGGTCATCATCCCGGACGGGACTCGCAGCGCGCCCATTCCGCTGATGTTTCGCCTGCTCTACGGCGTTTTGGGCGAACAGGTGGCGCGGCTCGACTATTTGATTGCGCTCGGCACCCATCAGCCGATGTCCGAAGCTGCGATTACCAAACTCGTCGGCGCAGGTCCGGCAGAGCGCGCGGCGCACTATCCCAAAAGCGAGGTCTACAACCACCGCTGGGACGACCCGATGAATTTTCAGACGGTGGGGGTCATCTCGAGCGCAGCAATGCAGGAGCTGACCGACGGCCTGGTCGCGCGCGAAACGCCCATCGCTCTCAACCGGATGATTCACGACTACGACGCGCTCCTTATCGTCGGCCCGGTTTTCCCCCACGAGGTCGCGGGTTTTTCAGGGGGTGCGAAGTACCTCTTCCCCGGCATCGCCGGGCGCGAGATCATCGACAGTACCCACTGGTTAGGCGCGCTCGCCACGAGCTACGAAACCATCGGCGTCAAGGATACGGCGGTGCGGCGGGTGCTGCACTACGGCGCGCGCTTCGTCGCCGACAAAAAACCGGTCGTCTGTCTTAAGCTGGTGATGCAAAAAAGCAGCCTGCACGGACTTTTCATCGGCGACTTTGTAACGGCGTGGGAGGCGGCTGCCGACCTGTCCGCGAAGCTCAACATCATCTACAAACCGCAGTCGTTCAAAAGCGTGTTGTCGCTGCCCTCGGTGCAGTACGACGACCTCTGGACAGCCGCCAAAGCCATGTACAAGACCGAGCCGGTCGTCGCCGACGGGGGTGAGGTGATTATCTACGCGCCGCACCTAAAAGACGTGAGCGTGACGCACGGCGCGGAGATCGAGCGGGTCGGCTATCACGTGCGCGACTACTTTTTAGGGCAGTGGGAAGCGTTCAAGGATTTGTCGTGGACGGTGCTGGCACATTCGACGCATGTCCGGGGCGCGGGGACGTTCGAAGCTGGAACTGAAAAACCCCGCATCGCCGTAACGTTGGCGACGGGTATTCCCGAAGAGGTCTGTAAACGTATCAACCTGGGGTACCGCGACCCCCTCGAGCTCGACCCGCAGAACTGGGTAAACCGTGAAGACGAGGGGCTTTTGCTCGTTGAAAACGCGGGTGAGATGCTCTACCGTTTGGCGGGCAGCTCGTGAGTCGGCTTGAAGCTGAGCAGGCCAAGGTGGGGCTCGAGTTCCCCGAAATCCGTGCCCGCTTGGATGCTGCTATCTTGCCGGAAACAGACCTCGTCATCGGCGTGGCTACAGGCGGCAGCGTCCCGGCTGCGCTTTTGGCCTGCAAACTTCAGACGCCGCTTTACACCTTGCAGCTAAACTACCGCGCCGAGGACAACCGCCTGCAACGCCCCGAACCCGAGCTTTTGAGTCCGCTCGAGCTGCCCACGCTGCGCGGCAAACGGGTTTTGCTGGTTGACGACGTGTGCGTCACCGGGAAGACGCTCGCAGCGGCCCGCCGGTAGCTAATGGGCGCACACGTCACCACCCTCGTCTTAAAAGGGCGCGCCGACTTGGTGCTTTTTCCCGAAATCGCGCGCTGTGTCCACTGGCCTCGGAAGGGCGCGTAATGGCGCAGGTCGTGATTTTGATGGGCGTCGCCGGGTCGGGCAAAACCACCGTCGGTCAGGCGCTCGCCGCCCGAACAGGGTGGACGTTTGCCGACGGCGACGACTATCATCCGCCTGAAAACGTCGCCAAGATGTCCGCTGGTGTTCCGCTGGACGACTGCGACCGCGAACCGTGGCTTAAACGTTTGCGGGAGCTCATCGACAGCAGTCTCGAAGCCGGTAACTCGCTGATCCTCGCCGGCTCCGCGCTGAGGTCGCGTTACCGCAGCGTGCTGCGGCGTGAAGGCGTCTATTTCGTCTATCTAAAAGGCCGCGCCGAGGACATCTTGCCGCGGCTCGAGTCCCGTGGCGCTCACTATATGAAACCCGGGATGCTTGCCAGTCAGCTCGCGGCGCTCGAGGAACCCACCGGCGCGGATGTGCTTGTCCTCGATATCCGGCACAGCGTCGCCGCGCTGAGTGAGCAGATCGTCAAGCATTTGGAACAGGAGACGCGATGACCCCACCTAAAACCACGCAACTTTCACCTGAGCGCTGCTTTTCACCGGAACCGGCGCAGCGCAAGCTCGCCGGGAGCCTTTACGACGAGGTGCGTGCGCTGCCGCTGGTTTGCCCTCACGGACACGTGCCACCCGAACTGCTCGCCGACCCGGACGCCCGCTTCGGGTCGCCCGCCGAACTGTTCGTCATCCCCGACCACTACGTGACCCGGATGCTCTACAGCCAGGGGGTAGCGCTCGAGCAGCTCGGCGTCCCTACCTTGGACGGTACGCCGGTCGAAACCGATCACCGCGCTATCTGGAAGCGTTTTGCCGAACATTTTTACCTCTTTCGCGGCACCCCCACCGGGTTGTGGCTTAAAAGCGAACTGCTCGAGGTTTTCGGCGTCGAAAAGCCGCTGAGCGCCGACACCGCCGACGCGGTTTACGACGCCGTGGCAGACAAGCTGGCGCAACCCGAGTTTACGCCGAGAGCCCTTTTCAAGCGGTTTGATATCGAAGTCCTCTGCACCACCGACGCGGCGACGAGTCCTTTGGCGGCCCACAGCTCGCTGCATGACGAAGGTTGGACGAACGTGCGCCCTACCTTTCGCCCGGACGCGCTCCTCAACCTCACGGCGGCGGGTTGGAAAGATGACATAGATACTTTGGGAGAGCTGAGCGGCCTCGAGATAACGGGTTACGAAAGTTTTATTGCGGCGCTCACGGTAAGGCGTGAGGCGTTTAAGGCGCTTGGCGCGGTGGCGACCGACCACGCCGCGCCGACCCCTCGCACCGAAAGGCTCTCGGGGGGCGCGGCGGCGGCGCTGTTTGAACGTGCGCTGGCAGGGTGCGCCGAAGGCGACGATACCGCCCGTTTTACGGCGCACATGCTGATGGAGTTTGCCCGCATGAGCTGCGACGATGGGCTCGTGATGCAGCTCCATGTGGGCAGCTTCCGTAACCACAATCAAAAGATTTTTGAGCGTTTTGGGCTCGACAAAGGCGCGGATATTCCGCTCCGCACCGAGTGGACACGCGCCCTGCAACCGCTCCTCAACGCTTACGGCGACACGCCCGGGTACCGCCTCATCCTCTTTACCCTCGACGAAAGCAGTTACAGCCGCGAACTCGCGCCCCTTGCCGGACACTACCCCGCGCTGCGGCTGGGGCCACCCTGGTGGTTTTTCGATTCGGTGAGGGGGATGGAGCGTTACTTTGACGCGGTGGTCGAAACCGCCGGTATCTATAACCTGGCAGGCTTTAACGACGATACCCGGGCGTTCGCCTCCATCCCGGCGCGGCACGACGTGTGGCGGCGCGTAAGTTGCAACTGGTTGGCCGGAGAGACCGTAAAAGGGCTTTTGAGCGAGGAAGAAGCCGCTGAGCTGGCCCGTGAACTCGCCTACGGGTTAGCGAAAAGAGCCTACAACTTGTAACGGCAGTGTGTTTAGGTGTAGCTGCCGAGGTCGACCGAGGCACTTCACAGCGTCTTCGGTGACTCTTCAAGGAGAACCGCACGGCGTACTATCGGCAGAAACGTTTCTGCGCCGGCGACACCGATCTCGAAACCCGCAGTTTCACCGCCGACTTCGCTATGTATTTCACGGCCTGTGTCTTGCGGCCCATACCTCACGGCGGCAAGTTACAGGTTTGGTTTTACGGCGACGTATACCGGTAGTTCGTGACCGGGGCCGGGCGCGCGCTTTTCGATTAACTCTCGAGGGCTTTTAGTGTTGCGGCGAGGCCAAAAACACCCCTAAGCGTTCGACTGTCGAGTGTCCGCCGCACAAAACGCCTGAATCTGCGCCGCCGCCCGCGCCAGCACCTCCGGCTCCCGCACCAATGCAAACCGCACGTAGCCTTCACCCTGTTCGCCAAAAGCGCGCCCCGGTGCCAGACACACGCCGGTCTTTTCAGTCAAAGTGAGGGCGAAAGAGAACGAATCCGTGTAACCGCGCGGCAACCGCGTCCAGACGTACATGCTCGCTTGCGGGAGCGGGGTGGGCCAACCTGCGGCGTTTAGCGTCTCGACGAGGGCGTCGCGGCGGGTTTGAAAGGTCTTGGCAGCCTGCCGCACCTCCGCCTCGGCGTGTTCCAGAGCTGCCACTACCGCCGCCTGAATCCCCAGGTACTGGTTAAAGTCCACTGCCCCCTTGACCTTGGCAAGCGCCGCGAGCGCGTCCGCGTTGCCGACCGCCCAACCGATCCGAAAGCCGCCCATGTGAAAACTCTTCGAGGCGCTGCAAAGTTCGACGGCAGTGTCCAGCGCGCCGGGGTGCGTCAGTACAGAGGGTGCGCAGTAGTCGTCGTAAACCATCTCGGCGTAGGGAAAATCGTGAACGAGCAAAACTTTGTGTTTTAAGCAAAACGCCACCGCGTCCCGTAAAAATGCTTCGGGCGCAGTCGCCGCCGTCGGGTTGTTTGGATACGACAAAATCATGACTTTGGCGCGCCGGGCGGTTTCGGTCGGTACCGCATTTAGGTCAGGGAGGTAAGCGTTTTCCTCCAAGAGCGGCAGCCGGTGAAGCTCGAGCCCCGCCAGCATCATCGCCCCGTAGTACGACGGATAACCGGGGTCGGGGGCGAGGATCACGTCGCCGGGGTCGGTCGTCGCCAGGAGCAGGTTGGCCAAACCCTCCTGCGAACCGATCAGCGGCACGACTTGCGTGTCGGGGTCGGGTGTCCAGAGAAAGCGCCGCGCCGTCCAGCGCGCGACCGCCCGCCGCAAGGGTTCGGTGCCGCTAAAGAGGCAGTAACCGTAAGTTTCAGGCCGGTAGGTCGCGTCCCGGAGCGCGGCGAGTGCGACCTCAGGCGGCGCAACGTCCGACGAGCCGATCGACAGGTCGATGATCTCCCGGCCCGCACGCCGCGCCCGCGCCTTCGCCCGGTCAAAGGTGTCGAACACGCTTTCGGGCATCTTCTGGGCACGCCGCGAGGCGAAACGGTTGCTCGTGTGGTTCATGTAGAAACCCGGCGCGTCACGTCAGCCAGACCTTCTTCAACCTCGTCTCTGGGCAACCCACCCGCTGCCAGCACCTCATCGGGGAGCCTTAACAACTCGCGGTAAAACGCTTCGGCCCATCCCTGCGCGGCGTCGGGCGCAAACTCCCGCCAGCGGTAGAGCCAGTTCTCCGCCTCGGCGAAACGTCCAGCGGCACGGTAAACCTCGGTCAGGGCGGGATACACATGAGACAGCGCGGGGTAATCCAGATTTCGGGTCAGGGTGTCCAGGCGCGCTATATAAAAGGGTGTAAAGCCCGGCTCCGCGACCAGCACGGTGAGGTAAAGCTCGAGCGCTTTTTGCGCCTGCGCGGGGTCGGCCTCACCCTGCAGCGTAAGCACCTCAAACTCGGCGCTGAGGAGTTCGGCAGCGCCCAGCGTCCGCTCGGTGTCGGGAACGCCGCCGGAGCCCAGGAGGCTGAGCAGGTCGGCGCTGGAAAGTCGGTTTAGGAGGACGGGCTCGAGCCCCAGAATATTTCGCTGCGCCGCCCGCACGACCGTGAGCGCCTCGCCTGAGCGGCCTTCAGCGCTGAACTCACGAGCGCGCTCCAGCGTCTCGTTGAGCTGTGCCTGCAAGCGGCTTAGAAAATCGTCTTTTTGCGGCATGGCCTATTGTACGGACTATTTGCACGGAGGTTGTAGCCAAACCGTTGTAAGTAGATAAGCAAGTAAGGCGGACGCTACTTGAACCAACCGGCAAAACTGAGGCAGCACCCCTGGCAATCGCTCGTGCCGGGGGTGCTTTCACGCTGCCTTGGGTGCTACCTCTTAGACAAAGTATAGGAGCCGCACCGCCAAACCTATAGGGCAAATTTCCCGGGTCGGTTCAGGACTTTTTCCCGCACATTGTCCCTCAAACACAACTCTAGGGACGCTCGAGCTTTCCCAAATAGTAGAGCACCAGTTCGACGCGGTTACGCAGAAAAAGTTTGTCTTGCAAGTTGGTCACGTAGTTGGAGACCGTTTTTTCCCGGATTTTGAGGGTTTCAGCGATCTGCGCGTTGGTCATCCCGCGCACGACCAGCCGCCAGACTTCGCGTTCGCGGGGGTAGAGTTCGTCGTCCTCGACAGCGGGCCCGTCGTAAAATGCGCCGTCCGTGAGGCGTTCTAAAGCCGCTGCCAACGTTTTATCGTCGGGTGAGCCGACGATAAGCCCCTGGGGTTTTTCTTCCAGCAGGTCGCGCAGGTAAGGTTGCGAGGTGCTGCTCGTTACGACCAGCGTATGCGTGCGGCGCAGTTTTAGGTTGTGGGTCAGCGCCTCGAGCGCAAACCCCGGCGGCGTATCGAAAACCAGCTCGACTTCATCGCCCAAAGGAAAAGTTCCGGGCAGGCTGCGGAGGCGCTCTTGCACCGCGCGCCTGACCTGCTCGAGGCCGCTGTGAACGCGCACGCCGAGCGGCCCGGTGGTTCCGGAGGCTTTTAGCCGGGCCGCCAACCGGGACTCGAGGCGTATCTGCGCCGCCTCGAACAGCTCGGCAACCGCAGCACTGCCTAGCTCAGGCTGCGCTACCCAGGCGACGACTGCGCCGGGCTCAGCGGCCAGCAACGCCTTTTCAAAGGCCGCGACTGCCGCTGTAGGCAGCAGCAGCGCGATGCGAAACGCCCCGATACGAAAGGCGTACCCCGCTTCGGGCAGGGTGCGCCGGACGGTCTCGGCCAGGCCTTTGAGAAACACATCGTACTCGGCTTGAGTATGGGCTGTTTCAGGATGGGCCTCGAGCACGCCCACCGACGCGTCGGCTTGCGGCTTTTGCGGCAAGTACCGGGCCAGTGAGCGCCGGTTGGCGAGCCCGGTAAGCCAGTCCGTGCGCGCTTGGCGCGCCAACTCCTCGCGGTAGCCCGCCGCCGTCAGCGCCGCCAACAGGTGTTCGAAATAAAGCGCCGCCAGCCTGAACTCTTGGGGGTCGACCAAGGCCACCCCCGAAAGCGCCAGATAACGCGGTTCCGGCGGCCCCTCGAAGTAAGCCAGATAAACCTCGCCGAGGCCGTCGATACGACCGCGCCCCCGCGACACGAGTGGGAGTGGCGACACCTCCGCCGGTTTCAGCGTGTGCAGCGCGCCGCCGTCGAACACCCAGGTCACACCCTCCGCCGAACGCTGAATGACCTCGGCAGGCGGCAAACCGCCCAGCCCCACCATGATCTCTTGCAAGAGCAAAAGCCGGTTCGAAAGGATAATCCAGTCCGACATCTTCTCCAGTCTAGCCGTCTTTTCGCTGACCGTCGCCACTTACGATTCCACCCGGCGCGAGTTCGGCACCGCCCCTGCGTGCAAGCGGGCTAAAGCTCGTCGAGCGGAATCGCCAGCAAGTCCGTCCAGGTGTTGATCATCCGAAAAAGCGCAACAGTTGCAACCGCCTCGCGCTGCTCGGCCTCACTCAGGTCGACACCCCCCAAAAGCTCGGTTTGCTCCGGGTCGTAGGGACGGCGCGCCGCCGAATACGCGAAACGCAGGAGCGCAAGTGTTTTTTGCGGGACACCGCTCGGCGTTTCACCGCGTTTAAGCGCCTCCAGAATCGGTTCTTCAACCCCCTGCAACGTCAAGGCGTGCAGATGAACCTCCGCCGCGTAGCTGCTACCCGCTTCTTTTGAAACGATAACGCCCATCATCTCTTTAATTGTCCGGGGCAGCTCGCCGCGCAACACGATGTGACGAAACGCGCTCCAAAGGGCAGCTTGCACCTCCGGGTTACCATCGGCGGCAGCGAACATATTGGGCACGACCCCAAAACCGAGTTCGCCGGCGATCTCCTGCGATACGTTTTTAGTCATGCTCAGCCTTTGTCGGCTTGTGTGTCAGCTTGTTATAGGTCATCTTGCACTTTGACTGAGAAGTAAGTGACAACCGAGCTAGGCAGCGTGTCGCCTTGCTATAGGTCATCTTGGTTACAGGTCATCTTGCACCCCCTGATGCAGTGGACAGCTTTCTGGTACTCGAGACGGCGTAGAGCAAGTATAGCACCCGAGCTTTTTGACTTTTGGCACCGGTATAGTTCAAAAGGTCAGTTGGTTTGAGCCAGCCCGAGATAGCGAAGTACAAGCTGGTGCGCACGTTCTGAGATGAAATTCCGCTACGCCCACGGCGTGAGAACGACGAGCTTCGCGCTCAGCAGTTGTGACAAGTTGTGAAAACTGCGCTGTGTAACCGGCTTCACTCGGTTCGGCCCGGCAAGGCGGCAAACGTGACCAGAATGCTTTCCGGTTTGTCCCTGGCAGTAAAACGCCGAGCTTGCACCCTGCGGCGCTGCGCAGACCGGTGCAACCTAACCTCCCAGTACCCGGCTGAGCAGCAGATCGACGGGCGCGTCGCCGTGGGCGCGGCGTGCTTCACACCCGGCAGGGTCACGGCAAAGCGAAACGTAGCGGTAACGTCGCCCTTTTGAACCGGGGACTTCAGCGCGAAAGAGTTGCAGGTAGTGGCGCGGGGCGCTCCAGCGGCAGAGGTCGCAGCAGAGCTGGCTCGAGGCGTTCCCCGCCGGGGCAACCGGCGCGAGCAGCGCCACTTCGGTTCCGTCACGCAGCAGACGCAGCAGCCCGCTGTCAGCGAGTTCAAAACGGTAGGGCTCGGGAAGGGGGACGAGCGCCGCGTCGGTATCGGGAAAAAGTGAAAGGACGATCTCGCGGGCGCTATAGGTTTTTTTGCTCATGGATTTTTCGGGGCGGAGTTTTTAGGCGTCGTTGCAACACGGCTGTTGGCATCACACATAATAGGGTCGAGTATAAAGCCGTCGCAGGTGTAAAGGTAATGAGTTTGCCTACTAGGGCGATGAACCCGATGTCGCCGACTGCGCTGAGACCGGCGGTAAGGGCGAAGGTGACACAACCCGGCTGCCTGTCATGCTGCCTACTGTGCTGCCTACCGTGAGGCAGAGACTCTTTTCGGTCAGCGCCGGTAAATCCCGGACGCCTTACGGCTCACCGGGAAACACGTCCAGACGCGCCGCGCCGAGCGTACTCGAGACGCCATATTCCGGCTGCCCCCCCTCCGGGAAGCGTACCGTAAAGATGTTCCAGCCCCTTTTGAACGTGTAGGTTTGACCCTCAGCCTCGAGTGTCGTGTCGGCGTCGACGTAAAGCGGAACAAAAAAGCCGCTCGGCTCAGAGATTCCGGCGAGGCCCAGGTACGGCGTGTCGGTCTCGCGGTCGAAGGTACCGTTGCCGTTTTCGTCGAGATACACGTCGATCTGGGCGCGGGTAAAGTTGACCTCGGAGCTCAAACTGTAGTTGTTTTGCAATCCCGGCAGCACCACCTCACTGCTCCGAAACGGCGTCAGCGCGTCTGTCGAACCCGCAAGCTCAACCTCGAAGGTGCCGTTTTCAGGTGTCGTCGTCCCGATTTCTCGGCCCCAAACGCCCCGCGTATCGACGATATGCACGCCGATACGGGCAGTTTCAGGGAGCCCGTCGGGGGTTGCGACGGTTCCGGAAACCGTTGCGCGCTGCTGGGCAAAAGCGCCACTCCAGAGACTCGAAACTAGTAAACCGATTAGTAGAACAGCTCGTGTCATGTCACTCCTAAGCCTGTAGAGCTTATCACAGCCTTCGCGCTGCATTTTGAGGGCCGCATGAACAGCAGGTCATTAAAAGCCTCGAGTTCACAGGCAAAGTGCCTCGTGGCGTCTGCGTAACAGGCAGTCGCGTAGAACCGGGCAACGTTTCAGCCGGCTGCGCTGTATAGTGCCTTACATAAGGAGACCTTCATGACTGTTCCTTTAGCTCAGCAAAACTCCGTCGGCAGAACTGAAACGGACGCCGGACTTATCTGGTTCGACGGCGAACTCGTCCCCGCAGCCGAAGCCAAGGTTTCGGTGCTGACGCACGCCTTGCACTACGGTACCAGCGTGTTCGAGGGTGTTCGCGCCTACAAGACCGCGCGCGGCCCGGCAGTTTTCAGACTGCCGGAGCACACACAGCGGCTGCTCGACTCGGCGAAAATCCTGGGGATGCCCGCGCCTTGCAGCGCCCAAGAAATCAGTGAAGCGGTACTCGAGACCGTCCGGCAAAACCACTACGAGTCGTGTTACATCCGCCCGCTGCTGTGGTACGGCGCCGAGAGCCTGGGCGTCAATCCGGGCAAGAATTCGGTGCATTTCATGGTTGCCACGATGCCGTGGGGTTCGTATCTGGGTGAAGACGCCGTGCGCGAGGGCGCAAAACTGATGACCTCCTCGTGGCGCAGAAGCCCCGGCGACGTACTGCCGACCAAAGCCAAAGCGGGCGGCAACTACGTCAATTCGGTATTAGCCAACCAAGAGGCCAAAGACGGCGGTTTCGACGAGGCGCTGCTGCTGGACAAAGAAGGGTTCGTCGCCGAGGGTTCAGGCGAAAATATCTTTTTCCTCAAGGGCGGCACGCTCTATCCGATCGCGCACTCGGTCAACCTGCGCGGCATCACCCGTGATTCGGTGGTCAAACTCGCCGAATCGCTCGGCACAGCAGTTGTCCCGACGATGGCGACCCGCGATGAGCTCTACATCGCCGACGAGGTGTTTATGGTCGGGACTGCCGCCGAGGTGTCGCCGGTTTCGTCTATCGACCGCCGCCCGGTCGGCAGCGGCAAAGCCGGTGAATTTACTATCAAGCTGCGTGAACTTTACTTAAAAGCTGCGGCGGGTGAAGTGCCGGAGTTCGAGCATTGGCTGAGTTACGTCCGCTAGCCCGGAGCAGCCGTGGGCTCGAGCTCCAAGTTTTAACTAAACGACTACGCACTTTCAGTGCGTAGTCGTTTAGTTATGTTTCGTGAACCGTTCGTGCAGTCCCTAAAGCGGCGTGCTATCGTTCACAAGATTCGGGTCAAACCCAAATCGGCCGGGGAGTTGTTTTGCGAAGTCGGGCACTCAATCTAGCTTTCAACCGTGCACTTATCGACGCAGCCTACCGCCAAGCACTACTGCTCAATTTGCGCCGAACGCTGCTCGAGGCCGGTGTCCCGGAAGCTGAGATCGTGGGGCTCGAGGCCTACGCACCGTGTTCGCTCGAGGGGTTGGCAGAGGCGCTCGAGGCCGTTCACACCGCAACTTTTACGCCGCAAAGCTAATCTTTTGCAACCGTCTCAGCTTCGGCAAAATCAGGGTTGGCTCGCACTTCGGGTGTACGGTTATAGCTGCGCGCGTCTACGACCAGGCTCGCGAACCGGGCGTCGCCCGCCCGCTCTTTCCAGATACGGGCCTTTGCCGGAATGCCCAAGCCGATGACGTGCGGCTCGAAGTCGCGGGTTACGAGCGCCATCGCGCCCATCATGCTGTCGTCGCTCAGCACGGTTCCGGCCAGAATCGTCGCATGATACGCCACCCGCACGCCGCGCCCGATCACCGTTTCTTTCAGGATCACGTCGGGCGACTCTAGAATGCTGTGGGTGTGGCTGTAGACGTTGACATAATCCGACAGGTTTACACCGTCGTGAAGCTTGACGCCGCCGATGTCGTCGATAAAGACGTGCCGGTGAAGCGAGACGTTATCGCCGACCTCGAGGTTGTACCCGACTGATACTTCGACGTTCTGGAAGATGTTGAGGTTTTTACCCGCGCGGGCGAAGATGCGCTCGGCCAACAACCGCCTTAAGCGCAAACCGCTTGCAACAGATTGACCCATTGGCGTGAGGTCGAGGCTTTTCCAGAGCCACAAGAGCGGTTTGACACGGGCAAACCGTTCCTGGTCGGTCACGGCGTAGCGCTCGGCTTCAAAAAGAACATTGCGTGGATCGAGCGCAAAGGCGGCGGCGGGCGCACGCTCGGCAAGCTCGGCGTAGGAGGCAGCGTGCATGACCTGGGCGAGCGTCTCACGCACTGTATCGGCGCGGTCCAGCGCAGGATCGTCTAGCCGTTCGGCCAGAGCGCCTAAAAACTGCGTTAAAAACGCCTCACCAGCAGGCGAAATGCTGCACGGGACTAACCAGGGCATGGGGCGGCTTTCATAGCGTTTACCTTAGCTTTAGCGTTGACAGGTGCCCGTCGCCCAGCCTACGCAGCCCGGTTCATACATCTGCACATATCTGAAGGTTGTCGGCTCTAAAGGTTGTCGGCTCTAAAGGTTGTCGGCGTTCCAACTGGGCTACAGGGCGTTTGGCTTTTTTCCCCAACAAGCGTCTGGGCTTACCGCCCTGAGTTTGACACACTAGAGAAAACGCACCCCGGTGACGCCGAGAGTCGGGTCGTGCAAAAGCCTTACCCGCTGACCCAAAAGCTGTGAGGCGCGGCCTGCTTCGGCGTCTCCGGCGTCGGTTTGGGTGGACGGCGCGAGCAAGACGGGCCGCGCGGTGAGGGCGACCGTTCCCTGCGCGGTAGTACGCGCCCAGAGCGCACCGAACGACCAGTCATCGGCCCAGGTGTCTTTGAGCGCCAAAAGCGCCGGACGCCCTTTGGTAACGACGCGACCGGGTTCCTGGGTTCCCGGCACATTCGGGCGGCGTACCCGAACACGCGGCGGAAGCCCGGAAAGACCGGCGTAAAAGAGATCGACGAACTCGTCGAGCAAAAAGTGTTGCCGTAAAAGCGCCTGGGCCGTGGGCGCGCGTTCCTCGAGGTCGTCCTCGTCGGGATCACGCAGCTCGAGGCCCGCAAAGAGCGCGCTGAGCTGGGCAGGCAGGTTGTTCAAACGGTAAAAAGTCTCTTCAGCAGCAGCAGGGACGACCCGGAGCGGCGCAAGCCGGACGCCCGCCGCCGCAAGCCGTGCCAGCGCAGCGAGTTCAGGAAAGGTGCTGTCGGCAGCCGCAGGATCGGTGATGGGGGTAAGCGAAACGGACACGGCTCAACTATAACGGACACGGCTCGAGGGTAAGTCTGGTCTGTTACCGATATGGCGACGTGTCCGGTACTCTCACGAGACGGTCTACCAGGCCGTGTTAAAGTTCTGGGGTGGTACGTTCCAGACCGCGCCGCAGAAGTCCGTTTCGGGTTCTGCTGGCGCTCGCTCTCCTCACAGCTTTTGCCGGACTTATCGGTCTTCTCGGGGTTCGCTACGTCCAGGTCGGTGAGGTAAAGGTTCCGGGCGTCGTCGGTGAAAACGTTCGTGACGCCAGCCGAACGCTGCAAAACCTGGGCTTCGAGGTCTCCACTTACCCCGACAGCACCCGGTCAGCGCCCCCTGAAAGCGTAACGAGTCAGACGCCGACTGTGGGCGCTTCGGTGCGTCGTGGGCGCGGCGTTGCGCTCGGCGTCAGTACGGCGGGCGAAACCAGCGTGCCGAGGCTTGTCGGTCTAGGCCGGAGTGAGGCCGAAGCGGCGCTGGCAAGTGCGGGGCTGGAACTCTCACGACTCGCATTTCGCAACGCCCCGCAACCCGAAGGAACAGTCTTGGCGCAACGTCCGGCAGGGGGCAGCACCTTGCAAAGCAACGCCAACGCCGTGCAGCTCGTCTTGAGTTTAGGGCCACGGGCGCAGCGCGTCGTTCTCCCGCGCGTCGTCGGCAAACGCTTGGACGTTGCAGAAGCGCAGCTGAACAAACTCGGCTTCCGTCAGGTCGTCACCGTACCGACACGGCTCGGGCCGCCCGGGGTCACGGCGCAAACTCCCAAAGCCGGGGTAAACGCGAGCGTTAGCGCCCCCGTAACGCTTTATTACACCGTCGCCAACCGTCAGGTCGTAGCGGTGCCGCCCGTGCGCGGTCTGGACTTAGAACGCGCCGCCGAGCGTCTGCAAGCTGCCGGGCTCCGCGTCGGTCAGGTCATTACCGACCCGTTCGACCCGGCGAAGCCGCGCGGCGTCAGTACGGTTCAACCCGGCAGCTATACGCTTTGGGGCACCGCCGTCGAGCTTCGTACGAACGGGGACGCGGGTTCCTACGAGGTGCAGGCTCCCGCGCTACCGCCCGTAAGGACGCCTGCAGGGACGCGTGAGGATCAACTACAAACGGGGTCAGGGTCAGGTCAACCACAGGGTCAAACGGGGGCCGGACAAAGCCTCGCAGCGGGCCTGCCCGCGACCGGCGGACGCGTCATCCCCATTGCCTACGACCCGGCAAACTATTCATTTTTGCAGGGGCGCGCGTATGAATTCAAGGTCGAAGTTACCGACGACGAAGGTACGCGCGTCGCGTTAGAGCGTGCCATGGGGCCGAACGAGGCCGTTGACGACACCGTGACCGTTTACGGCGAAACCGAATTGCGGATGTATATCGACGGTCAGATTGTCCTGGCGTATAACCCGCCCAATCCGTAAAGGCCGTTGCAAGGGTCTAGAAAAGCGTATCGGGTAAAGAGAGCACCCCGAGCAGCTGCGCCGCCACCGCTATCGCCACCGACTGCGGACTTTTACCGGGAACGTTCGGCAACCCGATAGGCGTGGTCACGCGCGTAAGGTCGGTTTCAGTTAGACCGGACTCGAGCAGTTTACGGCGAAAATGTGTCCACTTGCTCTTTGAACCGATAAGCCCAATAAAGCCAAAATCTTTACCGGGATTTTTGTAGAGGGCGCGCTCGAGTACCGCTACATCTTCCGCGTGGTCGTGCGTCAGGACGAGCAGATGGGCCTTCTCGGGCAGCGCGTCCAAGACACTTTCGGGAACCGGCGCGTGGTGCGTCGTCACCGAAGCGGTCAGCGGTGTGGGCAGGGAACGGTTGAGGGCGTCGGGCCGCGAGTCCACCAGATGAAGCTCTAAAGGCAACGTCCCCAAAACCTGTACGAGCGCCCACCCGACGTGTCCGGCGCCGAAAATGGCGACTGTCGGGCGCTGCAGGTAGTGCGGCTCCAAGAGCAGCGTCACCTCTCCCCCGCAACACTGCACGCCGTAGTCCCCGCCTTTGGTACTCAGTTTTTGCGTCAGCAGTTGGGGCGTCGTGACGTGTTCAGCCAGAAGTTTACGGGCGCGAGTAGTGGTGTGAGCCTCGAGGTTCCCGCCGCCGACACTGCCCCACACTTCCTCGGCGCTGACGACCATCTTGCACCCTGCGCCGCGCGGCGCATGACCGCGAACCCGGGCAATCGTCACCAGGACGAACGGCGTGCCAGCTGCGTGCAACTGCGTCACGGCGGCAAGCCAGCTCAAGAAATTATTACCCGAAAGCTAGTCACCGGAAACGAGTTCCGGAGCCGGTACCTTGACCGTTTCAATCGCCCGTAAAATCGCTTCAGGCGTCGCGGGTGAAGCTAGCTCGAGGCGTTGCGGTGTCCCCGTAGCGAACGCAGCGACAGCGTTACGAATCGCCTCCCGGACGCTGAGCGCAAGCATAAAGGGTGGTTCGCCGACCGCTTTGCTGCCGTAAACTACACCGTCTTGGGCGGCGCGGGACAACAGCGTCACGTGAAAAGCTTCGGGCACGTCGGCAATCGTCGGAATCTTGTAGACGCTCGGCGCGTTGGTCACAAACCGTCCGGTGTCGTCCCAGAGCGCTTCTTCCATCGTCAGCCAGCCCAGCCCCTGAACGAACCCGCCTTCGATCTGCCCCTGGTCCAGAAGCGGATTAAGCGACGTTCCGGCGTCCTCGACAATGTCCACACGCCGTAAGCGGAACTGCCCCGTAAAACCGTCCACCTCGACCTCGCTGACCGCCGCGCCGTAGGCGAAGTAATAAAAAGGCCGCCCCTTGCCCGTGTGCGGGTCGAAATGCAGGTTCGGAGTGCGGTAAAAACCGGCAGCGAAGAGCGGGATTTGCCCCAAGTACGCCCGCCGCACCACGTCGATAAATAGCAGGCGGCGTTCGGGCCTGGCAGGAGAGAAAACCTCACCGTCTTCAAACGTCAGGGTTTCGGGTGAGGGGAGCTCGAGCAACCCCGCCGCCACCCCTGAGAGCCGCTCTTTGAGCGTCTCACACGCCGCAAAAACTGCCTGCCCGTTGAGGTCGGAGCCGCTACTCGCCGCCGTCGGGGAGGTGTTGGGAACTTTGTCGGTCGCCGTCGGCATCGCCCGAAACTGCGCCAGCGGCACGCCGAGCGTCGTCGCAGCAACCTGCAACATCTTCGTGTAGAGCCCCTGCCCCATCTCGGTACCGCCGTGGTTGAGCTGCACGCTGCCGTCTTGATAGATGAGAACGAGCGCCCCGGCCTGGTTCATCGGCGTGTTGGTAAACGAAATCCCGAACTTTACGGGCGTGACGGCGAGGCCGCGTTTACGGTGAGGTTGTGCGGCGTTAAATGCAGCAACGTCAGTTTTACGCGCCGTAAAATCCGCTTTGTCCAGAACTTCGTGCCAGACCCGCCCTAACCGGTTATCGGTAATCTCCTGACCGTAATGCGTCGTCGCGCTTTCACCCGTGCCGCCGTAAAAGTTGCGCTCACGTACCCGTTCTGCCGGAACGCCCAGATGCTGCGCCACCTGCGCCACGATCTCCTCGGCAAAAAGCATTCCCTGTGGCCCACCGAAACCCCGAAACGCCGTCTGCGAGACCTTGTTCGTCTTGCAGACGCGGCCCGTGACGTGCAGGTTCGGCACGAAGTAGGCGTTGTCCACGTGAAACAGGGCGCGGCCCATCACCGGCAGCGAGAGGTCGGACGAGAACCCCCCGTCGCTGTAGAGCTCGAGCCTCACCGCCTCGAGCGTCCCCTCGTCTGAAAAGCCGACCTCGTAGCGCCCCCAGAACGGGTGCCGTTTACCCGACAACACCATATCGTGCTCGCGCCGGAGCCTGACGCGCACGGGCCGCCCGGTGACGCGTGCGCCGAGCGCTGCGAGCGCCGCGTAAGGAGCGGCCTGCGACTCTTTGCCCCCGAAGCCGCCGCCCATCCGCAAGCACGTCACCGTCACCTGATGCGCGGGAACGCCCAAGACGTTGGCGACGACGCCCTGCGTCTCGCTCGGGTGTTGCGTCGAACTCGTGACGTGGACGGTGCCGTCCGGGTCGGGAACGGCCCAGCTGACGTGGGTCTCCAGGTAAAAATGGTCTTGCCCGCCGACAGACAGTTCACCGCTGAGCCGGTTGGCAGCACCCTGTAGCGCAGCATCCACGTCGCCCCGCGAGAGCTTTTGTTCCGGCCCGTGAAAACTCTCTCGAGCGGTAGCATCTTGAATACTTAGAAGCGGCGTCAGCGGTTTATAGGAAACTTGGACGAGCGCGGCCCCGGCCCTCGCCGCCGCGTCATCCTCAGCCAAAACCCAGGCGACGGCTTGGCTGTGAAACAGCACGTCATGTTCGGGTAACAGCGGTTCGTCGCCTTTGTGGGCGCTCGAGTCGTTTTCACCCGGTACGTCCCGGTAGCTCAGGACGTGAACGACGCCGGGAACCTCTAAAGCGGGAGCCGTTTCTAAAGCAGTAATGCGGGCGCGGGCGTGCGGAGCCAAAACGGGCCACGCGCTGAGCATCCCCGTAAAACGCGGCTGGTCGTCGGTGTAGCGGGCCGTGCCCTGCACGTGCGCGCTGGCGCTCTCGTGGGGGAGGGGTTTACCGACGCTCACGCGGCGACCTCGCTCACGCCAGAATGCTCATAAAAGAACTTTTCAAACAAGTTCCCGACCAGGGCGCGGCGATACCCGGCGCTGCCGCGCAGGTCGCTCAGCGGCGTAAAAAGGGCGCGGAGGCGGGTGGCGGCCTCGGACGCGGTGCGCGCGTTCCAGGGCTGGCCCCGTAAAAACGCTTCAACCTCATAGGCGCGAATGGGCGTCGCGGCAACGCCGCCGTAAGCCAGCCGCGCCGAGGCGACAGTACCGCCTGAAAGCTCCAAGCTGAACGCCGCCGCCACCGTCGAGATGTCGTCTGCGCCGCGTTTGCCGACCTTGTAAACGGCTTCTAACCGTCCGGTCTGTTCGGGCACCGTCACCGACGCTATCAGTTCACCCGGGCGCAGCGCCGCCTTACGGTAGCCCGTAAAAAACGCGCTCAGCGGGAGGGTGCGTTCGCCCTCAGCCGATAGCAGCGTGAGCGAGGCGTCGCAGGCGAGCAGCACCGGCGCAAGGTCGCCGACCGGCGAAGCCGTTGCCAGGTTGCCGCCCAGCGTGGCGCGGTTGCGGATTTGCCGCGCCGCAAAACTTTGGAGCATCGTTTCTAGGAGTGGGATACGGCCCGCGAGTTGTTGCTCGAGTTCAGAGAGCGTCAGCGCACTGCCTAACGTAAATCCTGCGTCCGTCTCTTCAAGCTGACGGAGTTCGGGGACATGCTCCACGGACACCAAAACCGGGTAGTGACGGCCCAGTTTATTGAGTTCGACACCCACATCCGTACCCCCGGCGATGAGTTTGGCTTCAGGGTGCGTGGCGATCAGCTCGAGCGCTTCTTGAAGCGATGCTGGACGGAAAAAATGTTCGTTACCGGCACTGTAGTGAGTTGGTTTACGGTGTTCGCGTATAGGATACAGGTGCTCGGCAGGCGCTTCGTTTAGGCTGTGCGCCGCCTCGCGGATAGGCCGGTAGCCCGTGCAGCGGCACAAGTTGCCCTCCAGCACCGCTTCCCCGGTCTCTCCCGAACCCTGGGCCGCAAAGAGGCTCATCACAAATCCCGGCGTACAATACCCGCACTGCGACCCGCCCGCCGCCGCGAGCGCCGCCTGAACCGGGTGCAACACCCCGTTTTGGGCCAGTCCCGAGGCCGTTACGACCTCTTGACCCGCCACCGCTGCCAGCGGAACGAGACAGCTGTTGACCGCCTTGAACGTCCCTTCACCCCGGACCGCGCCACGAACGGCGACCGTACATGCGCCGCAGTCACCTTCGGCGCAGCCCTCTTTGACGCCGACGTGACCCGACGCCCGTAGGTAGTCCAAGAGCATCCGCGAGGGGGACACCGCCGTTATCCGCTCGGTTTTACCGTCTATCCACAACTCCATCGCCGGTTTCGTCATAGCGTCCTCCTCTACCCTTTCATTGTGCATCGTTGAGGCTGACTCACGCAAGGACGCGTGTTTCAAGGCACCAGGCGAACGCATCAGCGGTACAGGCTGACGTGCTACTTCCGCAAGTGCCGCCAGCGTCCGCATCAGCACCCACCCGCCTTGGGTAAGCTTTCCCGGACGGCTGTACTCGTCCGGGCAGTGACCATAACCGTTCCATAACCGTTCTGTAGCCGTTTTGAGACAAAATAAAAATCATCCCGGACACACGCGGGTCATCAACAAGGTGTCGTGATAAACGCGGCTAACGCGTGCTTTGGCCTTCAAGTCTTCGGCTTCAACCCCTCTTTTTTGCGAGCTTGCCTCGAGGTCTTTTTGAATCTGCGCTACCACCTTGTCACGCCGCCCCAAGTCGGTATCACGCGCGTCTACGGTGAGAGAGGTGACCGAAAGTGCCAACGAACGCGGAGTAATTGTCCACCGACCGCGCAGACATAAAACTTGGCCAAAACAAACTCGGCCGAAACAGTAAGCTGACCTATATGCCCTCCCCCTATATGCACTTCGACCGTGCGGCTTGGGCGGCGCTGCGCGACGCGACGCCGCTTACACTCTCTAAAGAAGACTTGGACGAACTCAGAGGTCTCAACGAAGACCTGTCGCTAGACGAGGTGGCCGAGGTGTATCTGCCGCTTTCACGCCTCCTCAACCTCTACGTCGCCAAGGCGCAAGCGCTGTTTAAGGTCACCGACGCCTTTCTGGGCAAACCCGCGCGGATGGTGCCGTTTGTCATCGGGCTGGCGGGGAGCGTCGCGGTCGGTAAAAGTACGACGGCGAGGGTGTTGCGGGCGCTGCTCTCTCACTGGCCCGACCATCCCAAAGTCGATTTGGTTACGACCGACGGCTTTTTGTACCCCAACCGGGTGTTGGCGGCGCGCGGTTTAATGCAGCGCAAGGGCTTTCCTGAAAGTTATGACCAGCGGCGGCTGCTGCACTTCGTTGCCGACATCAAATCGGGGGCTGAGGCGAGCGCGCCCGTGTATTCACACCTGAGTTACGACATCGTACCGGGGCTCGAGGTCAAGGTCTCGAGGCCCGATATCGTCATCTTGGAGGGCCTAAACGTCTTTGGGCGTGGCGACGGCGCAGGCGACCGGGTGTTCGTTTCGGACTTTTTCGATTTTTCTATCTATGTGCACGCGGGTGAAGCGCAGCTTTTGGAGTGGTACACCGCGCGTTTTATGAAACTCAAGGAGACGGCCTTTCAGAATCCGGCGTCGTACTTTCATCACCTTGCCAAGGTACCTACTGCCGAAGCACAGAAGACGGCGGCGCAGATTTGGAAAGACATCAACCTGCTCAACCTGCGTGAAAACATCGCGCCGACCCGTGAACGGGCGCGGCTTATTCTGGAAAAAGGGCCGGGTCACCGTGCGACGGGGGTTTACCTGCGGCGGCTCTAATGCTGATTCTTCGCTTACAGACGTGACGAGATGAGCGGCGCAAAACAGCAGAACGGTGGTGGATATTCATGTAGCGCCGAGCGTAACAGCTTGGCGTGCCGGCAGATAGTTTGTCAACATGACCTGGACACAAAAGACCTTTTCTTTGCCGCCCAAACCCAGGGGCTTTCACCTCATCACCCGCGAGGTGACCGCGCAGCTACCCGAACTTCGCAACATCCGCACCGGGCTCTTGAACCTGTTTATCCACCACACCTCGGCGAGCCTGACGTTAAACGAAAACGCTTCGCCCGACGTTCGCGCCGACTTCGAGCGGCACTTTAACGTGTTGGTACCCGAAGATGCACCGTATTACGAACACACCCTCGAGGGTTCCGACGATATGCCCGCCCACCTCAAGGGCTCGCTTTTGGGCTTTTCCCTGACCGTCCCGGTCAAAGACGGGGCGCTGCTACTCGGTACCTGGCAGGGTATCTACTTGTGCGAACACCGCAACCACGGCGGCAGCCGGACGCTGAGCGCGACGTTACAAGGCGAGTCGCGCCCGGAGCAGTAGATAGCGGTGGTCAAAGGAGCAGCAGGCGGGCGACTAGGCGACTTTACGTCCGGCGTAGGCGTCGGGCAAAACCGTAACTGCCCCCGCTGCGCGGGCCTTGACCGAAAGCAGCTGGGTATAGGTTGCAATCGCGTTCTCGAACGAGAAGTGCGCGGCCCTAATCGCAAGCTGTTCACGCGGCACCGGGGTCTGGAGCGTCTCGAGGATCGCTTGTGCGAGGGCGGCAGGATTGGCAACCTCGACGAGCGGGCCGAGCCGGCCGCCTTCTAAAATCTCCGCCGGCCCACTCGGGCAGTCGGTCGCAACGACCGGACACCCGCACGCCATCGCCTCGACCAAGACCGTCGGCAGACCTTCCCAACGCGACGAGAGGACAAAGAGCGAAGCGGCGCGCATGTAGGCGTAAGGGTTTTCGACGAAACCGGGGAGCGACACATCGGCCTGAAGGCCGAGCGCGGCGACTTCGGCCTCGAGTTCAGCCCGCAAAGCACCCTCACCGAGAATGATAAGGCGGCACGCGCGCGCCTGCCTGACCTGGGCAAACGCTCTTAAGAGCGTACTAAAGTCTTTTTGCTCGCGTAAGCGGCCGCTCGCCAAGAGAACCGGCGGTTGCCCCGCGGCAAACCACGGGTGCGCCAGCGGCCGCCGTGAACGCTCCAGCAGCGCCTCGCTGACGACCGGATTGTAGATCGTCGCGAGCTTTTGGGCAGGCACGTTAAAGGTGCGGCCTACATAGCCGGTGACCCCTTCGGAAACGCCTACGATCTTGTCGGCGCGCCGGTACGCCAGCGACTTGAACCCTTGCAGCGCTTTACTCGCCGCCGAGCGCGTCCGTTTTTGATCGACCGAAGAGTTGTCGTTGTGCTCGACCAAGACGACCCGAGTTCCCGTATGGGCGCAGGCCGCAGCGACGACCGCGGCAACGTTGGCGTGAGCGAGGTGCGAGATAAGTACGTCGGGTTTACGCCGCCGTAAATACTGTACGAGGGGCACAATAGCACTGGAAACGTTGTGACCAAGCGCCAGATTGGTCTGTTTGACGTCTTCCGGAACCTGTTCTAAAAAGGGCCCCCAGGCGTCGACCATCACCAGCTCTTGGGTAAAGACGTCGCGGGGCAAACCTTGCAGCAGATTGACGGCGACGCGCTCGGCACCGCCGCCGAGCAGGTTCTTGACAAACGTCGTAACCACAACTTTATCAGTACTCATCTCCACTCCCCTGACTCGTCCGACTGTGATATACCCGGTGCCGTTTCTGGTATTACGCTTAGAAGCTTCATGGCGCTAAGGTAGCACCGTAATCATAGAACACGCATCACAACCGACACAAGAAATCAGCTGGGTTGTGTTTAGGACGGCGGATGTGGAGAATTTCACAGGGTGAGGCGGGTACCGGCAACAGTCAAGCGTGCGCGTCAAACCAGTCCAAAATGGCCCCCAGCCGCGCCACCCGGCGATCAGGACGACCCGAACGCGAGAGTTCGTGCCCTTCACCCGGAAAGCGGACGAGCTGCGTCCTTTTGCCGAGGCGTTTAAGCGCGACAAAGAGCTGTTCGGCCTGTTCGACCGGGCAGCGCTGGTCTTCGTCGGCGTGAATGATAAGCAGCGGCGTCGAAACGTCGGCAACGTATTTGAGCGGGCTCTGCTGCCAGAGCTTGTTGAGGTCGTCCCACGGATTGCCGCCGATTTCTTGCGCGGTAAACCCGTAGCCGACGTCTGAAGTACCGTAAAACGACACCCAGTTGCAGATGCTGCGCTGCGTCACCGCCGAACGAAACAGCTCGGTCTGGGTGACGAGCCAGTTCGTCATAAAACCGCCGTAAGAGCCGCCCGTAAGGTGCAAGGGGGCGTCCGGGTCGGTGTGGGCAGCCCGCGCCGCACCAGCTATCGCCAGCACGTCGGCGGCGTCGAGGGTTCCGTAACGTCCCTGGACGGTAGTGGTAAAGTCCGCGCCGTAACTGCTCGAGCCTCTCGGATTGCCGTACACGACGGTGTAGCCCTGCGCCGCCAAGAGCTGGAACTCGAAGTAAAAGCCGTAGCCGTAATTGGTGTGCGGCCCGCCGTGAACTTGCAAGACCAGCGCCTGGTCTTTCCGGGGTTTGCGGGGTGAGAGCGTCCAGTAGGTGAGTTTGGGGCCGCCGCTGGCTTTGGCGCGCCGCTTTGGGCTTGCCTCGGCGAGTTTGTGCGTTTCGATAAAGGCGGTATTCGCCCGGCTCACTTGCGTTTCTTTACCGCGCGCGTCGCGGAAAAAAACCTCGCCGGGTTTGTCCGGAGTCTCGGCGGTAAAGGCAAAACGCCCGGCCTGACAGTGAAATCCGGTTACGGCGCGGTTGCCCTTTTGCACGGCGCGCAGCCGCCCGGTTACGCTTACTCTGGTGACGCCGCTACGCCCTTCTTGGTTGACGTTGACAAAGATGTTTTTATCGTCGGCCCAAGCCGGGGCGTTGGGATAGCTGCCGTACTGCGCGTCGCCGCCGATGCCGGGAGCGGTCTCGAGGTCGCCGGTTAAAAGCACTGCGTCACCCCCTTTAGCCGGAGCCAACCAGAGCCCGGTCGGGCCGGCGAAGTTGTCCTGGTCGGTCGCCGCCAACAGCGCCAGCTGGGTTCCGTCAGGGCTCGGCGTTACGGCAAAAACGTGGGTGAGGTTCGGGGCGAGCTGCTGCGGTTTGCCGCCCGACGCGTCGCACACCCACACGCTGCTCTCCCAGGCGTCCTCGGCGTCGGCATCTTTGGCCCCGACGAAGTAGAGCAGGCTACCGTCCGGGCTAAACGTCAGGCTGCCGGGGCTGCTTTTAAGCTTGGTGAGCTTTTCGGCCTTCTGGGTCTTCAGGTCGTAAAGATAGACCTGGGCAGGTTCGGTAGGCTGAAAGCCCACGCCGTCACCCTTGTAAAACACCCGGTCGATAACGCGCGGGTCACCCCTTTTGACCGCCTCGTCTTCAACGTCGCCCCGTGAAGAAAACGCCACCTTCTCGCCTGAAGGGTGCCAGACGATTTCGTCTACCCCCGCCTTGAACTCGGTCAGGGTTTGGGCTTCGCCGCCGTTTAGGGGCAACACACAGAGCTGCGGTTTAGCCCCGTCAGCGCGCGTCGATACGAACGCCAAGCGGGTTCCGTCCGGGCTAAAACGTGGCTGCGTGTTCCTGGCGTTGTAGGTCAGCCGGCGCGGTTCGTTCCTGGCACCGTAAAGAAACAGCTGGCTTCGGTATTCGGGGGGTTTGTCCTTGTTCGGTTGGTCGATCGTCGTCTCGACGGCAACGACTTGCTGCGCGTCCGGGCTGAGCTGCGCGTCGGAAACGAAGGTCAGCTCGAGAAGGTGTTTTGCCTTGAGTTTGGGCATCCCTGTTTATACCCGCTTTCGGGGTGAGGTTGCAGCACGGCGCTGTATGGCGTGCTGCCTAACGTACTGCGTAAGGCCGCCCGAGGCCAACGTCCGGCTTGGAACGCTGTGTCCGTGACAGGCTTAGGCGCTGAAGGAGCTGAAGATGGTCACACTCGAGGACGCCCGCAGAGTTATCGCCGCTGCCGGGAAAAAAGCTGCCGAAATCGGTCAACCGCTGAACATCGCCGTCGCCGACGAAGACGGCAACCTCGTCGCCCACGTGCGGATGGACAACGCCTGGTTGGGCAGCATCGACTCGGTCAACAAGGCCTACACCGCTCGCGCGTTTGACCTCCCGACAAAAGACCTGGCAGCCAGTAGTCAGTCGGGCGATCAGTTTTTCGGGATTCACGCCTCGAACGGCGGCAAAGTCGTGATTTTTGCGGGCGGTATCCCGCTTAAACGAGGCGGGCGGGTCGTCGGCGCGGTGGGGGTCAGCGGCGGTATGGGTGAGCAAGACCAAGCAGGCACTGAAGCGTTCTAGGTGGGGTAAGGCTCGAGCCCGTCCGAAATCCATTTTTCGTGCCGTAAATCATGAGGTGTGTAAGCGGGTTTACGTTCTCCGGTCACGCTTTCGGTTGTAGCGTGCGCTTCAGCAAGTTCAGCTGAGCGCGTTAGAGTTCATAACGTTGTACATTTACGGCGCTCTTGAAAGCACATATACCTTTCTTTTCAAACGCCAAGGAGGACACATGCAGTACCGTTATCTCGGCAATTCCGGCCTAAAGGTCTCCGCACTCTCGTTCGGCGCTTGGGTCACCTTCGGCGACCAGATCGGTGAAGACGTAGCGACCGAATTGATGACAACCGCGTATGAGCACGGCGTCAATTTTTTCGACAATGCCGAAGGTTACAGCAGCGGCAAGGCCGAAACGATGATGGGCAACGTGATCAAAAAGCAGGGCTGGAAACGCAGCGACCTGGTGGTTTCGACCAAGATTTTTTGGGGTGGCGACGGTCCGAACGACATGGGGCTGTCGCGCAAACACATCATCGAGGGAACAAAAGCCGCGATCGAACGTTTCCAGATGGACTATGTCGACCTGGTGTTTTGCCACCGTCCCGACCCGCACACGCCTATCGAAGAGACCGTCCGGGCGATGAACTTTTTGCTAGATCAGGGTTTGGCGTTTTATTGGGGCACGAGCGAGTGGTCGGCCGAGCAGATTCGCCAAGCGTATGAAGTCGCGCGCCGTGAACACCTCGTCCCGCCTCTGATGGAGCAGCCGCAATACAACATGTTTGTGCGCGAGCGCGTCGAGACTGAATACAGACCGCTCTACCGTGATTTCAAACTCGGCCTGACGACCTGGAGCCCCCTCTACAGCGGCCTCTTGTCGGGCAAGTATAACGACGGCATCCCGGATGACAGCCGCCTCAACACGCCCGGTTACGAGTGGCTCCGCGAACGATTCCAGAGTGACGAGGCGAAAGCGCAACTGGAAAAAGTTGGGCAGCTCGCCGGAGTCGCCGAAGATTTGGGCTGCAGCACCGCCCAACTCGCACTCGCTTGGTGCCTGAAAAACCCCGACGTCTCGACGGTGATTACAGGCGCAAGTAAGGCCGAGCAGGTGGCGCAAAATATGGAAGCGCTCGAGGTTGTGGACAAGCTCTCGGACGAGGTGATGAACCGTATCGAAGAGATTTTGGACAACCAACCTGCGCCGCTGCCGGACGCGCGGGACGGCTAAAGACCTAAACGACGCTGAAGCCCGGACTCTCGCCCCGGGCTTCTATTCGGAGCGAGCCAAATCTTTGTACTCGAGCCTGCGAGCCGCGCCACACTTACGGGTCTCAGCGCCTGCTTGGCGGCTACGTCCAGCCCAGCCCGTAGGATGGGACTCTGGCCCTGGAAAAATTCGGCGCAGGAGAAGTCATAAACGGAGTGGTCTACAGCTGGTATGCTAGTATACAACTGTCTTTGCGGCGTTACCTTACTCCGTGTTGTCTACCTTTGATGTTTCTTGAGGAGGTTGAATGAAAATTCTTATCTCAGCCGACATGGAAGGAATCTGCGGCGTGACCAGTTGGGTACAGGTCACGCCGCCTGAGTACGGCACGTCGCCCGCTTCAACGGTCGAATACGAACGGGCGCGTTCCCGGCTCACCAAGGAGGTCAATGCTGCGGTCGAAGGGGCGCTCGCTGCCGGTGCCGACGAGGTAATCGTCAACGATTCGCATAACGGAATGCGTAACCTCGTTCCTGAAGCGCTGCATCCGGAGGTTCGTTTTATTACGGGCAACGACAAAGAACTCGGTATGGTTCAGGGTGTGCAGGAAGCGGGCGTTGCTGCTATCTTTTACGTCGGCTATCACGCCAAAGCCGGCACACCGGGCGCGCCGCTGGCCCACACCTGGACAGGCTTTGTCAACGACGTGCGCTTCGACGGTCTCTCGACCGGCGAGTTCGGCATCAACGCGGCGCTTGCCGGACATTTCGGGGTTCCGGTGACGCTTGTGACCGGCGACGACAAGGCCGTCGCGCAGGTTCGGGCGCTACTTGGCGAACAGCTCGTCGGGGTCGTCGTCAAACAGGGCTACGCTACCTTTAGCGCGCTTCACCTGCATCCCGAACGCGCCCAGGCACTTATCCGTGAGGGGGCGGAGGAGGCTGTAAGGCGTGTGGCAGACGCTAAACCCTGGACGCTGCCGCCGGACTGCACGGTAGAAATCGATTTCGACCATCAAGCCAGGGTTGACCCGTGTTTATACATTCCGGGGGTGACCAGGGCAGGCGAGCGCACCGTCAGCTACACGGCTCCCGACGCCCTCGCCTTTAACCGCACCTTCCGAGCCGTCATGAACGCGAGCAGCATCTCATTTTCACCGTAAACGTTACCAAGTCGAGGGGGAGTAGACCGTGCTTAGTACAGCCGAATATGCTTTCGTCAGACGTGTCGTTTGTACGCTTACGCATAGGCTAGAAAGTGCCTAGAGCGCGTGATTTGGGCGTTCCTTTTGGGGGCAAGCCGGGCTCCCTAAACGCCATTACCGACGTTGCCGGGCTCGAGGTCGGTTACGCGACGCTTATTGAGGGAGACGGAAAACTCGTCGTCGGACAGGGCCCGGTGCGAACCGGCGTCACGGCAATTTTGCCGACGCGTGGGGCCGCTGTACCCGTCTTTGCCGGGGGCTACTCGCATAACGGCAACGGCGAGATGACCGGGATGGCCTGGGTTAAAGAGTCGGGGATGCTCGAGGGGCCGGTTTTTATCACCAATACCCACAGCGTCGGGGCCGTTCACGCCGCCGCGATCAAGTGGGCGGTCGCGGCGAGTCGGCTGAAACAACCTTGGTTACTGCCGGTGGTCGCTGAAACCTACGACGGCTTCTTAAACGATATCAACGGCTTTCATGTGAGAGAAGAGCACGTGTTTGCCGCGCTTAACGGCGCGTCTTCGGGGCCGGTCGCCGAGGGCAACGTCGGTGGCGGCACCGGTATGGGCTTATACGGCTTCAAGGGCGGGAACGGGACGGCCTCGAGGCGACTTACAGTCGAAGACGGCGCGTACACCGTCGGCGCGTTCGTTCAGGCTAACTTCGGCGAACGCGCCGACCTCGTGGTCGCGGGCGTTCCGGTCGGCCGAGAAATTCACGACTTCCTCCCCACCTGCGGGCAGCTGGAAACGCCCGTGCCTTCCGAATACGGCTCGGTGATTGCCGTCGTTGCCACCGACGCACCTTTGTTTCCACATCAGCTCGAGCGGCTCGCCCGACGCGTGTCCATGGGGCTCGCGCGAACGGGCGGGGTTGCCGAAAACGGCAGCGGCGAACTCTTTATCGCCTTTTCAACAGCATCTTTGACAGAAAATGATGAGCGCGTAGTGGCGGCGCAAATGCTGCGTAACGACCGGATGACCCCGCTTTTTCGGGCGACGGTGCAGGCTACCGAAGAAGCTGTCATCAACGCCCTCGTCGCTGCCGAAACGATGACCGGACAGGGTGGCAACACCCGCTACGCCCTGCCGCACGACCGGCTCCAAGCTCTTTTGAAGAGGTACAACCGCCTTGAGACTTGAGGTGGCCTGCTGTGCCCCTTTCGTGACGCCCCCGGTGCTCGCAAAAAGCACCGTAAACTCAGCGGCGGCAAGTGGGGGTGATCAGTTGTAGAAAAAAGGTTCGCCCGCGTAACCCGTCGGTCTCGTCTCTCATCAAGGAGGAACATGAAAAAGCCCGTACTCGCACTTTTAGCCCTCGGCTTGAGCGCCGGACTCGCCCAGGGGCGGCAAGACCTCTTCGTCGTTCAGACCACCGCAGACGTCAATACCCTCGACCCCGCGCAGGCGTATGACATCGCCTCGGGCCGAATGATCGAAAATATCTACGAGACGCTTTACGGTTACAAGGGCGAAAGTGTCACCGAATTCGAGCCGCGCCTCGCCACCTCTTACGAAGTTTCAGACGACAACTTGACGTTTACCTTTGAGCTGCGCGGCGGGGTCATGTTTCATAGCGGTAATCCCTTCTCGTGCAAAGATGTCGAGTATTCCCTCGAGCGCCTGCTCGTCGTCAACCCCGCCGATTCGGGCGGCTGGATTTTGATGGAGCCCTTAACCGGATACTACGGCAACGCCGCCGCCGAACTCGGTGAAGACGCAACCGACCAAGATTACGCCGACTTTTACAAAGTCATAGACAACAGCGTGACCTGTCCCGACGGGCCGGACGGCCTCACCGTACAGTTCAATTTGGCCCAGGCCGACCCTGCCTTTTTCGTCAAGACGATCTTTTACGGCGCGTCTATCGTCGATAAGGCGTGGGCGGTAGAAAACGGGATGTGGGACGGTTCTGAGGCGACCTGGCGCGAGTGGGTCGGGGCCGACCTGCGCGAGTCGTACCTGCAAAACAACATGAGCGGTACGGGAGCCTACCAACTGGTCAACTGGCAGACCGGCAACCGCGCCATCGCCGAAGCGTTTCCCGACTACTGGGGCGGCGCGCCCAAGCTTCAAAACGTGCAGATACAGCTCGTCGACGACCAGGCTGCGCGTATCCTGGCGCTCCAACAAGGCGACGCGGACGTCGTGGACATCGAGCGTTCTGCTCTTGGTCAAGTCGAGGGCCAACCGAATATCACCATCCGTGACGCAGCGACCGATCCGAGCCTCGACTGGTCATCGACCTTGGTCAGCGCCGTGTTTATGAACCAGGCGGTCGTCGCCGAGAACAACCCCAACCTCGGCTCGGGCAGGCTGGACGGTCAGGGAATCCCGGCAGACTTTTTCAGCGACGTAAATGTGCGTAAGTGCATCAACTACTCGTTCGACCCGCAAGCCTATATCGACCAAGTTTTGCAAGGTTATGGTCAAAAGTTGACGATGGCGCTCCCACCCTCTTACCTGGGCTACGATCCCGAAGTGCCGACCTACAGCTACGACCCCGGAAAGGCTGAAGAAGCCTGCCGCGCGGCCTGGGGTGGCAAACTCTGGGAAAACGGGTTTCAGTTTACAATTACCTATAGCACCGGCACGCAGGCGCACCAAACGGTTGCGGAGATTATCAAGTCGAACCTCGAGTTCTTAAACCCGAAGTTTAGGGTGCAGACACGCGGTATGGCCTGGCCCGACTTTTTAGACCAGAGTTTGCGGGGTTTGTTGCCGGTAGTCATCAACGGCTGGATTCCCGACTTCGCCGACCCCGACAACTACATGCACACCTTTTACCAGACCGACGGCTACTACGCCGACTCGGTCAATTTTTCCGACGCGCAGATCGACGCGTGGGACAAGCAGGCGCGCTCGAGCTTCGACCAAGCCGAGCGGGTCGAACTCTACCGCCAGATTGCCGAGCGCGGCTATGAGCTTTCAACCTATGTGCTGCTGCCGCAAGGCGTTCCGTTTCTGGTACAAAGCGCCGACCTAAAAGGTACCTACGTCAACCCGATGCTGAGCGGTTCTTACCTGTGGCGAAAACTTTCCAAGTAGCTGCAAACCCTCAACCCGATCTTTAGATCAGGGGTTGGATAGCACGTTTTAAGGCCACAAGCCGGGTGGAGAGTTGAGTAAAGGCCCGAGTTTTAGCTCGAGCCTCTTTGTCCAACGGTCAGAACCAAGTCTAAAGCCCTAGATACGCCCGCTTGATCTTTTCGTTGCCCATAAGCTCTCCCGACGGCCCCTCGATTACGAGTTTGCCGTTCTCGAGCACATACGTCCGGTCGGAAATTTGCAACACCTGTTTGACGTTTTGTTCAACCAGTAAAATCGGCAGGCCGGTCTGCGACACGCGGCGAATGGCCTGCATCACCTCTTTGACGAGGCGCGGCGCAAGCCCTAGCGAGGGCTCGTCCATGATGAGCATTTTGGGCCGGAGCATCAGCGCCCGCCCGATGGCAATCATCTGCTGCTGCCCACCCGAAAGGTTACCCGCCATGATTTTGCGTTTGTCGTGCAGATCGGGGAAGAGTTCATAGACGTGCCCCAGACTTTCGGTGCGGTTCCGGCGCGGTTCCGGCAGGTACGCGCCGAGCGCGAGGTTTTGGGCAACCGTCATGTTGGGAAACAGCTGCCGTCCCATCGGGACGTGTGCGATACCAAGCTCTGCCATCTGGTGCGGGCTGCGTTTGCGGACCTCTTGACCTGCAAAGAGAATACGTCCGGCACGAGGCTGAATCATCCCCGAAACAGCCCGTAAAATGGTCGATTTGCCGCTGCCGTTGCCGCCGACGAGCCCGACTAATTCGCCCTGATGGATGGTCAAGCTCACGCCCATCACGACCAACAGTTCGTCGTAACCCAAATCGACGTTTTCGACTTGTAAAACCGGTTCGCGTTTCTCTACCGGGTCTACTGTGTTCACGCGCACCTCAGTCATCGTCTACGCCTCCCAGATACGCCTCGATCACCAGCGGGTTGTTCGTCACGACCTCCGGCGTACCCTCGGCAATCTTTTTGCCGAACGCCAGCACGACAATATGGTCTGAGAGTTCGACGACGGCCTGCATAATGTGTTCGACCATCAAGATGGCGGTGCCGTCTTGCGTCAGGCTGAGGACGAATTCGATCATTTCAGCCAGCGCAGGTGGGTTAAGGCCCGCCATCAGCTCGTCTAGGAATAAAACGCGCGGTTTTACGGCTAAGGCTTTAGCGAGTTCTAAGCGTCTGCGCCGCGCTAGGTTCAGTTCTGCCGAGAGCTGATTGCGGCGGTCAATCAGGCCCACGCGGGTCAAGCACTCTTCGGCCCACAGTTCGGCGTCGCTGCGAGCCGGGAAGCGTAAAAATGCGGGAATCAGGACGTTCTCGAGCACGCTCAAGCCTTCAAACGGGCGTTCGATCTGAAAGGTGCGGCCCATCCCCTTGCGGGTGCGTTCAAACGGTGATGTGCGGGTGATGTCGCGGCCCAGATACGTGACGCGCCCGCCGCTCAGCGGCGCGTAGCCAGTCAGCGCGTTGAACAGGGTGGTTTTGCCTGCGCCGTTGGGCCCGATTAAACCCAAAATCTTGCCCCGGCTTAGATCCAGCGACACGTCGTCAACTGCCGTAAGCCCGCCGAACCGCACCGTGACACCTTCGGCGCGCAAAACGCTCTCTCTAGCGCTGTTCTCGAGCATAACGCCTCCGCCGCAAATAACGCGATAACTCGCCGATAAGTCCACGCGGGACGAATAAGATGACGACCAGAATCAGCAAACCGTAAATCAGCAAGTTCGCCTCGGCAAACACGCTGCGAAACACTTCGGCGGCCAAAATGAGGAGCGCCGCACCTAGTGCTGGCCCCCAGACCGTCCCGCGCCCGCCGATAATCGCGGTCAAGGCAATCTGCACCGAGAGCGGCAGAAAAAATAGATTGTGCGGGTCTAGAAACGACAAATACGCCCCGTAAATCCCGCCGCCCAACGCGGTGAGCGCACCTGAAAGCGCGAAGGCGCGGAGTTTGACCCGCACCGGGTTGATGCCCGCGGCTTGCGCCGCCGCCTCGTCTTCACGCACCGCGCGCATCGCGTATCCAAAACGGCTCCCGGAAAGCCACATCACACACGCGATCACCCCCGCCGCGTAGACGAGCGCGAGGTAGTATTCAACCTGGCGGCTGAACAGGTCCAAGCCGAAGGGCTCGGGCAGTTCCGAAATAAAGAGCCCCGCCGACCCGCCCGTAAACCACGCTTCGTTGATCGCCACGAGCCGTAAAATTTCAGCAATGGCAATCGTCGAGAGCGTAAAGTACGACCCGCGCAAACCGAATGTTAGGGAACCCCAGAGCAGGGCAAAGACGGCGGCAACGACGAGACCCAACTCGAGCGCCGAAATTGCGTCCAGCCCGAGTTTACCCGTCCCGAGCGCCAGCCCATACGCCCCAATCCCGACAAACGCCGCGTGACCGAGGCTCGTTTGCCCCGTCCAACCGCCTAAAATATCCCACGACGTTGCCAGCCCGACAAAGAGCAGGAGCGTAATCATCAAGCTGAAGTTCGTCCCCGACCAGAGCGGGAGGAGCAGCCCGACACCAAGAAAGAGTGTGAGCTGCGAGAGCGGAACCGCCCAGCGCCTCATACGCGTTTGACCGACCGGCCGAACAACCCTTCGGGGCGCAGGAGCAAAATCAGCAGAAAGGCAATCAGACCGTAAGCGTCGCGGTAATCGAACGAGATATACGACGCGCCCAGAACCTCGACCACGCCGAGCAGCAAACCTCCGCCGATGGCTCCCCAGACGTTGCCGAGACCGCCTAATACCGTGACGACAAACGCCTTTAAGGTGAAGACCGGCCCGGTGATGACCGGCGTCACAAAGAGTTGGGGAATCAAGATAATCCCGGCAGCGACCGACAGCGCGACCCCGACGCCGAACACGAGGCTATAGATGGCCCGCGTGTTGATGCCGACCAGCTCGGCCCCAAGGCGGTTTTGCGAGGTCGCCCGCACCGCCTGACCCTGTTCGGTATAGGTCAGAAACAAGTAGAGGCCGATGATCACCAAGAGCACGACCCCGCCCGCGACGAGTTGGACCAAAGAGAGGGTGATGGGGCCGAGGGAGATGGTGGCGGTGCCGTAAGAAACGTTTAATGAGCGCGGCGACGCGCCAAAGGTGAGCAGCAAGATATTTTGAATAACGAGTGACAGCCCTAAAGTCGCCAGGAGGGTGCTGCCTTCGGGCGCGTCTATAAGGCGGCTTAAGATGAGGCGCTCGAGCCCCACCCCCAGCAAAAACCCGAGCGGCAGCGCCACGACGAGACTCAAGAGCGGGTCCCAACCGAGCTGCGCGTACATCACGATGGCGGTGTACATCCCGACGACGACAAAATCACCGTGAGCAAAGTTGATCACCCGCATCACGCCGAAAATAAGCGACAAGCCGATTCCCAAAAGCGCGTACACGCCGCCGATTAAAAGCCCGCCGGAAAGGTTTTGTAAAAAGCCGTAAAAGGGTTCCATAGGTTAGGTGGTGGCCTTACAAGCTGGTCAAGACCACCGGAGCCGTTTAGCGTTCGTTCCAAGCGGGCGTCGGAAACGCGAGGTCGGCCTGGGCAGAAGCCTCTGGAAACACCGTCACAAACGCGCCGTCCTGAACCTGCTGCGCGAGCATCGACAAGGGATTCTGGTTTTGAAAACCGTCGTAACTATCAAATTTGATGGGGCCATAGGCGGTCTCGGTGATGTCGGTGGCGTCGAGCGCCGCTTGCACCGCCTCGGGGCTCATGTCTTCGGCGCGGCTCAGCACGTCGGCGGCGGTAATCAGCGCAGCGTAAGCCTGGGCCGCGTGATACGAGGGTTCGGTGCCGCCCAACTGCTCTTTAAGCCGCGTGTAGAGGTCCGCTGCCCCCGGATAGGCCGCGTCTTTGGTCCAGGTCGTAGCCGTGACCACGTAGTTCGCCGCTGCGCCCGCGCCCTCGATAAAGTTGGGGAGCGCAAACCCGGCTGCGCCGCCCGCGAAAATCTTAGGGTTTAAGCCGACCTCGCTTGCTTGCCGTAAAAGCCCGACCGAATCTTCGGCGTAAGAGACCATAAACACGATGTCGGGGTCGTCTGAGGCGAAGCGGTTCAAGATCGGGCGGAAGTCGGTGACGCCGCGGTCGTAGCTCTCTTGTTCGGTCAGTTCAAAACCGCGTTCTTCTGAGAGCCGCACCACCGCGTCGGCAACGGACGACTCGAAGGGGCCGTTGCCGTGAATCAGGGCAATCGTCGAGAGTCCGGCGTCTTGGGCACTGTTAAGCTGGTCGAAGATGTCGAAAAGCACCGTCGCGTAGGCCGATGCGGGCTGGTTGAGGCGAAACGTCCATTCGGAACCGGGGTTCGTAATCGCGTCTTCGGACGAGGTGTAGACCAGAAACGGAAAGCCCTGCCGAGAGAAAAACTGCGCCAGCGGGTTCGTAATCGAAGACGAGTACGCGCCGAGCACGAGTGGCACTTCACGGGTCAGACCTTCGGCGGCGGAGAGCGCCGCGTTGACGTCCGAGGTGTCGTCGCGGAGGACGAGCTCGAGCTGCTGCCCGTTCACCCCTCCGCTGGCGTTGATCTCGTCTAACGCAACGGCGAACCCGGCCTGGTGTTGTTCGCCGAACTCCGCGTAGCGCCCGGTGATGCTGGTAATCACCCCGATGGGCAGGGTGTCTTGGGCTACCCCGATACTGACAGGGGCAACGCCCAAAACCGCTAAAAAAGTAAGTACGACGCCGAACCGCTTCATCTTTACCTCCTATTTGGTTGCTGGTATACCAGTGAGATACTAGCAACTCAGCGTGACATCTGTCAATAATAGGAACATGTCAGGGTCACACAAGTTCGTAACGCCGAGGCCGTTTTATGCCCGAACTGATAGGTTGAGAAGCTAGATGGCGTCCCCATTAGGTGTTTCACCTTCAGACAGTGCCCGCGTTTTCTTAAAAGACCGCGCTTACGAGGAGCTAAAAACGCTGATCCTAGGCGAGGCGTTTCCGCCGGGGAGCTTTCTGTCCGAACGGACGCTCGCAGAAAAGTTAGGCATGAGCAAAACACCGGTGCGCTCGGCGATAGAACGGCTCGAGAACGAAGGCTTTGTCAGCGTGTCGCCGCAACAGGGCGTCGTCGTGCGGGCACTCTCCGCTGAAGAGATTCGCAACCACTTCGACCTGCGAATTGCGTTGGAAACATTTGTTGTTCGGCGGCTGACCGGCACGCTGAGCGCTGAAGGGCGCGCACAACTAAAAGCAAAACTGCGTGAACACGAACACGCCCTCGAGACCGGCGATGTGACGTTAGCGGCCTCGAGCGACTTGGGGTTTCACCTGACTTTGTGCCGCTTGTGGGGCAACGAGGAGATTTTACGGGCCTTGTGGTGGCATCACGATATTTTGTTCCGCACGGTTCACAAACTCTACCGCGACGACCGGTTTTTTCAGCGGGTACAGCAGAACAGCTTGGAGCATGAAACGCTCCTCAAACTGCTCGGTGAAAGCGATGGCGACCGGTCGGCGCGGTATCTGGAAAAGCATTTGGAGTTTGGTAAGCACCTTGTTTTTATGGGCTAGTTTTAAGTTATTAAGCTTAATGCTTCTGTCTTGACAGGCGGCATTAACTTTTCCAAAAGGGCTTGTGTTTCGGTGAATGTTCATATCCGCAAAGCTTCGCCAAGAGACCAAGTATTTCTGGAGGACATGCTCTACAGGTCACTTTACGTTCCTGAAGGTCACAAACCTTTTGCCAGAGAGGTTATAGAACGTCCTGAACTTGCCAAATATATAGCCAAATGGGGGAAGCCAGGTGACATTGCGCTTACTGCTGCCGATTTAGACAGCGGTTTATCTGTAGGCGCAGTTTGGCTCAGGCTACTGACGGGTTCACAAAAAGGCTACGGATACGTAGACGATAAGACGCCGGAAGTCGGAATTGCAGTACTGCCGGATTATCGCGGACAGGGTATCGTAACAAGGTTGCTCAAGCAACTTTTCAGTGACGCTAAGCCGAGCTACAGCGCCATTTCTTTAAGTGTCACTAAAGGCAACCCAGCGGTCAACTTGTACACAAAGTTGGGGTTCGAGCCGGTTCGTGAAGATAACACTTCGGTTGTGATGCCCAAATCGTTGCTCGGTTAAACTGTTATTTAATCTTTCGTCCTGCACAGAACACCTACCTTAACGGTAGAAGCCATAAAAATTTCAGCTCGTAGCACCAATGCTACGAGCTGGTACCGGTAGAGCTTAAAAGTTTACGTTATGACGCGGTGGCCTCTGCTTCTTCCAACCAGTTGTCTACTTTGCTCTGGTGATCGCTCAACCAGCCTTCGACCATCGTCTGAACGTCTTCGTCATTGTCGTTGATCTGGGCGGTCATTTCAGCCACATCCTCGAGCGGCACCGAGACGCGTTCAAAGAGTTTGGCAGCAGCCGGATTTGCGCTTGAGAATTCATTATTGGCGACGACCTGAAGGTCGTTGGCCGGAAAGCCGATTTTAAGTGGGTCGCTGACCGCGCCCTCGAGTCCCGAAGAGCCGACGAAGGTCAGTGCGACGCGGCTGAACGCTGCGACGCGCCAGCCACCACGCCAGCGCGAAGATCAGCGCTAAAAAGATGAGGGGCGGCGTCGCCTGAAGCGCGTGTCGAGCAGCTCGCGTACCACTTCGACAGGCCACTTGAGCGCCTGGAACTGCGGGCGAAAGTTGGCGGCAAGCTAGTTGACCGCGGCGCTCAGCCAGTCCTCGAGCAGCAAGGTATAAGACGAAAAGGGATTGAGCATGGGCGCGCCTTAAGGGTCAAAAATTACAGGCCAAAAGCTTACAAACCGGAAAAATCGCGTAAAGTTATCGGCTTAGTTACGTTTGGCAGCGACGACTACAGGCTCAGAACGTGCAGGTTCAGCGTTTGCGGGTTTAGCGTTTTTAGAGCCAACATCATTTGGTTCAGTGCTCGAGTTTTAGCAAAATCTATTCCTTTTGAAAACCTTGTTGCTGAAAACCTTGCTCAAAATCTTACGACTCAAAATTGGCAGATGTGCTTTAGGTCTGCTGTACCCGCCAACGCAGCGCCGTAAAAAGCTTTACCGGGCTCTGACCCGCTACAGCTCGTTAGCAAACGCCGTTCTGGGCTGATCTGGAAGATATTGGCTCAGCGGTGTACTACCTGATACCGCGCGCACCATCCACTCGAGCAGCGTTTAGGGGTTTTTCCTACGCGCACAACATTTTTACCTTGCACTAAAACGACGAGCGTAAAACCAATATAGACAAGCAGATATTTGAAAGCAGCTACTTGAAAAATGTACCAACCCGGTGAGACCAAACGCTCAGCACTGGGTAGCACGCTCGGACGGTTGCACACTGGCGTAACCTGCAAGGGCAATTCACTATCTACGCCGACGTAGGTGTCAAGAAACTCATGAAGACTACAAAGAACGCACGTTTGTAAGGCTTTTGTGATATTTGCGCTGCTAAGCTGCTGGGCATGTCAGCTGCACGTTCTTTTTTATCTCTGCTCGAGCGTCTCGGTCTTGATCCCGAAACACCCCCTAGCCCGGACATGTGGCAAACCCTGGTCGCTGAGCTGAGCCGGGACACGTCCGAACCTAAGCCGAACGCCGAGCCAGGTGCGGACCTCACACCGCCGGACGACTGGTACAAGCAGGCGGTTGAAATCTCTCCGAACGCAGTCTTTTTAATAGATCTGGAGGGGCGTATTCTGGCGTGTAACCGGGCGTGTGAAAAGGATTTCGGTTACGGCGCTGAGGTGATCGGACAAAATTACAGCGAACTGCTCGAGGTCACCTCGGCGAGCTTTGTCGAACCACTCTTGTCCTATGTCGAACAGGGCGAAGGGTTTAGCGATATAGAGCTTCGCTACCGCGCCCGGAACGGCGCAGCCAAACGCACGACCTCGAGGCTCTATCCGTACCTGGATGAAAACGGCGCGGTCGTCGGCTATATTTTTGCCAACACTGACGTCACGAGCCGCCTACAGATCGAGGCCGAGTTAGCCGAACAGTCGGCGTATTATCAATATATCTTAAACAGCGTACCCGTCGAGATCGTCGTGTTCGACGCCGACCACCGCTACCGTTTTCTCAACCCGACCGCTATAAAAGACCCTGCGCTCCGAGAGTGGATGATCGGCAAAGACGATTTTGAGTACTGCGCCTACCGGGGTCTCGAGCCGTCTGTAGCAGACAAAAGACGCGAACACTTCCAGCGGGCCCTTGCAGAGCGGGAGCAGGTGCAGTGGGAAGAGGTTTTTCACACCCCTGCCGGAGTCAAGTATCACTGGCGCAACCTGAGCCCGGTGTACGGCGCGCAGGGCGAGTTTCAGATGATGCTCGGTTACGGTCAAGACGTGACGGTTCTTACCGAGGCGCAGCACGAACTGCGGCGCGCCCACGACGACCTCGAGCTGCGGGTCGAGGCGCGGACCAAAGAACTTGAAGAGGCCAAAGGGTGGCTTGAACAGGCCAACGAACAGCTGCAACACGACGCCTTTCACGACGCGCTGACGGGTCTACCCAACCGGGCGTTGTTCAAAGACCGTTTGGGGCAGGCCATAGAACGCTTTAACCGCCGCCTCGAGGGGGGCTTTGCGGTCTTGTTTCTCGACTTCGACCGTTTCAAGGTCATCAACGATTCGCTCGGTCACGCCGCCGGTGACGCGCTCCTGATCGCCCTCGGTGAACGCCTCAAGGGGTGCGTGAGGCCTGCTGATACAGTCGCAAGGCTTGGCGGCGACGAGTTTACGATTTTGCTCGAGGATGCGAGCATCGAAGCCGCTGCCCGGACTGCCGAACGTATTCAAAACGTCCTTAAACGTCCCTTTTCGCTTTCGGATAAACAAATACCGATCACGGTCAGTATCGGTATCGTCCCGTCAGCAGCAGGATACGACCGGCCCGAAGACGTCCTGCGCGACGCCGACCTCGCTATGTACCGCGCCAAGGCGCTCGGCAAAGCGGGCTATCAGATCTTTACCGCCGAACTGCGCGAACACGCCGTGACGCTCATGGCGCTCGAGACCGACCTGCGCGGCGCGCTTGAGCGGCGTGAATTTGCGGTGCATTATCAGCCCATCACCTCCGTCGAGACAGGGCAGCCTATCGGATTTGAGGCGCTCGTGCGCTGGCAGCACCCGGTTCACGGTCTCGTTTCGCCGCAGGCATTTATGCCGCTAGCCGAAGAGCTGGGGCTGGTCGCCGACGTCGACCTTTGGGTTTTACGTGAAGCGTGTACGCAGCTGCTCGCGTGGCAGGGCGCGTTTCCCGCAGACCCGCCGCTGACTTTAAGCGTCAACCTCTCAGGCCAAGGTTTCGCCCGGCCCGACCTAGCGGCGCGGGTGGCCCAGACCTTGCGGCAAACCGGGTTCAGACCCGAGTCTTTGAAGCTCGAGCTGACCGAAAGTGTCCTGATTACCTACTCGGAGACGGTCAAAGAGACCTTGGAGCAGCTTCATACCCTGGGTGTGCAGCTTCACATCGACGACTTCGGCACCGGTTACTCGTCACTCTCATATCTGCAAAACTTTCCCCTAAACGTCCTTAAAATCGACCGCTCGTTCGTGCAGCGGATGGCGGAGAGTACCGAGAGTACCGAGCTAGTGCGTACCATCGTCGCTCTGGCGCGCTCACTAAACCTCAAAGTCACCGCCGAAGGGGTCGAGACGGCGGCGCAGCTCGAGCAGCTCCGGGCGCTCGGTTGCGAGTTCGGGCAGGGTTACCTCTTTGCCGAACCCTTGAGCGCTGCGGAGGTCGTGCGCTTTATGCTTACGGGTTCTGCCGAGTTGGTAGCGGATGGAGTGCGGTAGGGCGTAAAAAGCAGAAGCTGTTATTACAGGCGTTAGCGGCCTTACAAGAAACTACTGTATCGCGCTAAGGTGCTTGCCAAACAGGTTTTCTTGCGTTGAGGGTGTAACCGGCCCGCTCCGACCGCAGTGAGACCGCTACCTGCGGCTTGAAAGTGTTCAGCTTGACCGGCTCTGGTTTGCTCGAGTTCATCTGAACCGTGGCAACGAAGCCAAGCTGCACCTCACTGCACCTCGGGGCAGCCCAAATGCGGTTTGGCGCTACGCTTTGACGCGGGCTGTTCGCTAGACTCAGGGGCAATCCAACCTCGAGGAGAGCTGATGACCAAGCACTTTTTAGCCCGGCAAAACGACCTCAAAGACGGCGACATGAAGGCGGTAGAAGTTGGTGGCACCGAGGTGCTGCTGACCCGCACCGAGGGCCGCGTCAGCGCCCTTTATGCACGCTGCACTCACTACGGCGCGCCGCTGTCCGAGGGCGTCCTGAGCGGTGCGCGGATTGTTTGCCCCTGGCACCACGCGTGTTTCTCGGCCCGGACGGGGGAACTGCTCGAGCCCCCTGCTTTGGACGACCTGCCGCAGTTTGAGGTAACCCTCGGCGGCGACGAAATCTGGGTCGAATTACCTGATGATGTCCCCGAAACCGCGTCCCCTGCGCCTGTCAACCTCGACGAAACCGATGCCCGCGTCTTTGTCATTGTGGGTGCGGGCGCGGCGGGCGCGGCTGCCGCCGAAACGCTCCGCCGCGACGGGTTTCGCGGGCGTGTGGTGCTTGTCGGTCGGGAGGGTTTACCCTACGACCGCACCTTGCTGAGTAAAGACTATCTGAGCAGTGAAAAGACGATGGGCTGGATTCCGCTACGGGGCGAGTCGTTTTACGACGCGCTCGGCGTAGCGTTGCTTACCCAAACCGTCACGCAGATCGACCCGGCAGCGCAGCAGCTGACGTTTGAAGACGGCGACACGCTGCACTACGACGCGCTACTCTTGGCAACTGGGAGTGTACCGAAACCGCTGACGGTTCCCGGGGCCGAGTTGGGCGGTGTGTTTTACCTGCGAACGCTGCAAGACAGTCAAGACCTCGTGGCAGCAGCACAGGAGGACGCGCGGGCGCTCATCATCGGCGCGAGTTTTATCGGGATGGAGTGTGCCGCGAGCCTCCGTGAAAGGGGTTTGGAGGTCACCGTCGTTACGCCCGACGAGGTACCGTTTGAGGGGCTTTTCGGGCGTGAGGTCGGCGAGATGTTCAGAAAACTTCATGAAGCGAACGGCGTCGCGTTTGTTTCCGGGACAAAAGTTGCACAGCTTTCGGGCGAAGACCGGGTGACGCACGCTGTGCTGGAAGACGGTCGCGACTTGCCCGCCGACCTCGTGGTTATCGGCGTGGGCGTCGGGCCGAAGGTGCCGGAAATTGTGGGTGTGGCGCTGAACAACGACGGCAGCGTTTCAGTCGACCGTTTTTTGCGTTTAACGGGTAATTACGGCCCCGTCTACGCAGCGGGCGACCTGGCCCGCTATCCCGACCCTTTTACGGGGGAAGCTGTCCGCGTCGAGCACTGGCGGCTGGCGATGCAGCACGGGCGAGCGGCGGCGCACAGTATGGCGGGTCAGGAAGATGCTTTTACGGGGGTGCCGCTCTTCTGGACGAAACAGCACGGCGTCGGGTTGCGCTACGTCGGGCACGCCGAAAGCTGGGATGAGGTCGTTATCGACGGCGACTTGGGAGCGCATGAATTTTTGGCCTACTATTTGAACAAGGGCAAACTCCGGGCCGTTCTCGGCGCGCAGCGGGACGCCGAACTCTGCGTTATCGAGGAGCGCTTCAGGCTCGGCACCTTACCGCCGGTAGAGGACATCCGCGCGCACAAGGTGGCTTGGCTGGCTTGACCCCTATCGGCCCTTACGCTGTGACGCTATTTCTTACGTCCAGGTCTCGCCCCACGCCGCCATCGCTTCGATGACCGGGCGAAGCGCCGTACCCTTTTCAGTCAGGCGGTACTCGGTACGCGGCGGCATCTCCGGGTAGAGCGTCCGGGTCAAGACGCCCTCGGCCTCGAGGCTCTTAAGCCTGTCCGTCAGGGTTTTGGGGCTTACCCCGGTCAGCGAGCGGCGCAGTTCACCAAAACGCTTCGGGCCCCCGAGCAAATCTCTTAAGATGAGCGTCGTCCACTTACCGCTTAAAACCTCGGCGGAACGCTCGACGGTGCAGCGGACGTCGGTCTTGACTCTTTGGGCGTAGGCGTCGGTCGGGGTATCGGTTACGGTACTCACACCTCATCATAGCAAGGAAGTTCATTTTTTGAAACTATCTTAAAAATATGTAACTACTTTATTTTCTAAACAGCTTGCGGTAGGCTCCTTCAGGAGGCAAACGTGAAGCTACTGAGTTACGGTGCGACAGGTTCGCAGGGGTTCCCGGTCGCGCGCAAGTTGCTGGACGCGGGCCATACGGTGCGCGTGTTGACAAGGGACCCGAAACGTGTTCGGGGTCTGGACGGTGCCGACGTTTTCAAGGGCGACATGGCGGACGCGGACGCTCTGGCAGCGGCGTCGGCGGGTGTCGGCGGCGTTTTCTTGCACGTTCCGTTTTTTACCGAACGCCCGGGCGACGGCCTCAGCTACGCAAAAAATGCGGTGACTGCGGCGGTCGAGGCGGACGTCAAGTTCATCGTGTGGAACGCCAGCGGTGAACTTCCGCCTGTGAGGGGCGTGAACCCGGCGTTCGATATGCGGCTCGACGTCCTGGACATCATCACCGCGAGCGGCGTTCCTTACGTGGTGTTTCAACCGACGGCTTACATGGAAAACTTTCTAGGCCCGTGGACACGTGAGGAAATCACGCAAAAGAACACGTTTGCCTACCCGACGCCGCTCGCGGTCAAGCTGCAGTGGCTGGCGACCGAAGACGTCGGAAGCTTCGTAGCCTACGCGTTTGCCCACCCCGATTTGGCCCCGCTGAACCTCAAGATCAGCGGCCCCGAACGCCTGAACGGGCAGGAGGTCGCCGAACGTTTCAGCCGCGCGCTGGGCCGCGAGATTTCTTTTCGGGCGATGCCCGCAGAAGAGTTCGGGGAAAAGCTCGAGGCCGTGTTTCCGGGGATGGGCCAGGGCGCAGCGCAAGGGTACGCCGCGGCTTACGAAAACCCCGAACTGTTCTCTTCAAAGGTAGACATAAAAGCGGCGCTCGAGCAGGTTCCGGTACAGCTCACAACGCTCGAGGCGTGGGTAACAGAGCACCAGGAGGCGTTCTCCTGAACCCTATAAGACCGGTCTTAAGCGGTGAAAGCAGCGAGCCATACTCGAGGTCTAAACGGAGGAATGATGAAAGCAGTTGTCCTTACAGCGTTCGGTTCAGCGGACAAGCTGTTGATGCAAGAGCGGCCTGTACCGGAAATCGGCCCGGGCGACCTGCTCGTCAAGGTTTACGCGACCTCGGTCAACCCGGCAGATTTGGGCCTGCGCACCGGCATGTTCGGCGCGATGATTAAGCCGCCGCTGCTGCTCGGGTTCGATGTGGCGGGCGTCGTCGAGAAAGTTGGGGCAAACGTAGAGACCTTTAGCGAGGGCGACGAAGTGTACTACGCCGTCGAACTGACCGACCCGCGCGGGGGAGCCAACGCCGAGTACCACGCGGTCGCCGCTTCCGCCGTTACGCCCAAACCGCAAAACCTGTCGTTCGAAGAGTCGGCGGCGGTACCGGTGGCGGGCGGTACGGCCTACGCTGCGCTCATGACGGCTGCCGACCTGAGGCTCGGTCAGAGCGTTAGGAACCACTCGAGGTCGCCCTCAGGCATAATTCGGGGGCGGCGGCTCCCGAATCGGCGGTTCTTGAGGGTCGGGCTCTTTCATCGGCGGTTCCTGCGAATCGGGGTCGCCGACGGGGGGCGGCTCGCTCGGGTCTTCGGGCGGACGTGGTGGAACGTTCGGGTCGGGGACGCGCGGGTCTTCGGGAATGACAAACGAGAGCATCGCGGCTCCTTTCAGTTGGGTTGGGCGCGCGTGTCGCGCTCAGCAAACAATGTCGCAAAAACAACGTCGCAAAAACAGTGTTGCAGCCGGTCTCGTCAAGTATAAAGGTTTTTTCATGAGGGGTTGACGAAACGGCTTCAGCGCCTACTGCCTGTTGCTGTGGCAGGTCGAAACTGCGCGGCTCGGGGCCGGCTGGTCCGGGCCTATTCGGTGCGCCAAGGTGAGCCTCGATTACCGGTTGCCTTCCGAGTTCGGCGGCTTGTTTCCGACTGCAGGTGTTCATCCCAAGCGCAGCTGACCAGGCCGCGGCTGGAAAGTTCACCGTATCTCGAGCACCGACTGGTACCGGACAAAGCGGTCGAGATCATTAAGAAGCTCACTATAACCACGCCGGTCGCCGCAAAGATAGACACGCCAACCTCTAAAATCGAGCGAGGCGGAACCGAGCGAGAACCCCTCGAGCCGTCGGTAGAGTCCGGCAGCGCTTTCGGTAGCCGTAGCGGGTACACTTCGTGTCATGAGTGATGAACTTGCGGTTGACATTTTGATTGACGGACATCTCGACCTCGCCTACAACGTCCTCTCGGCAGGCCGCGACCTCACCTTGCCGCTAGACGCGCTGCGCCGTCAGGGACATGAGGACGCGCTCGTCACCTTACCGGAGCTTCATAGCGGAGGTGTCGGCCTGGTTTTTGCAACGATCTACGTGCAACCTGCGGCAGCGGTGCGGATGAGCGCTAGAGGCGGTTCCCTTAAAGGCCGCGCCTACGAAACACCCGACGAGGCGCGGGTGCTGGCGCTGCGTCAGCTCGAGCTTTACGAACGCTGGGAAGACGCCGGACTCGTTCGCATCATCCGCAGCCAAAGCGATCTGCAGGCTTACCAAACGCCAAAGGGTGACACGCCACTGGGTTTAGTACTCCTGATGGAAGGAGCCGACCCGCTCCGCACCCCGGACGACCTGGGCGAATGGACGGCGCGGGGGCTCCGCATTTTAGGCCCGGCGTGGCAGCGCACACGCTACGCAGGCGGCACCAAAGCGCCGGGGCCACTGACCGAACTCGGGTTGGAACTCATGCACGCCATGCGCCAAGAAGGGGTCGTGCTCGACGCAAGCCACCTTGCCGAAGAGAGCTTTTGGAACGCGCTCGAGACCGGCCCCGACCAGGTTATCGCCAGTCACTCGAACGCCCGCCGCTTCGTGCCGACCGACCGCCACCTCTCCGACGCGATGATCCGCGCGCTTGGAGCCAAAGGCGTCGTGGGGCTCGTCATTGCCAACGCTTTTCTAAACGCCGAGGTCACCGAAACGTCCCCCAAAGACCGCGTGACGCTCTACGACGTAAAACGCCACGCCGAACACGTCGCCGAGCTTATCGGCTGGCACCGCGTGGCTGTCGGCACCGACTTCGACGGTGGTTTCGGCGTGGCGGACGTACCCGCCGAGCTCTACCGGGGCGCAGATTTCGCCCGCTTGGGTGAGGCCGTACCGGAAGCGGCTCGAGCCGACTTTTTGGGCGGAACGTGGTTTAAGTTTCTGGCGCAGGCGCTGCCTAAGTAGCGGGCAACGCTTCAGTTACGCGTCGGATGGTCCCAAAGAGGTTTATATACCGTGGCAGACGAAAACCCGCTACCCGCACCCACTACCGGACGCGGGTAGCGGCGCTGACCTAAACTGCGGGGACGCTATCTGACAAAACACACGTCAAAAGGGGCCAGCGTAATAGGCCCTCGCAGCTCGTTTCCGGTAGGCAACGGAGTACATCCCAAAGTTGTGAGTAAACGCTTAGGTCACACCTCGGTAGCGATTACCCTGGACGTGTACAGCCACGCCTTATCCAACATGCAATAAGAAGTAGCCGCGCGGCTCGCGGCGATGCTCTATAACCCCGCCGCTGAAAAGCTTACGGCGCACCTAAGTACAGGACAAAAGCCGGACACAGCAGCGAAGGTCAGCGTGTTTGAGGGGTAACCTTCCCTTGGCTTATCAGTTCGGATGAGGCCACTACCGATTTGTCCCGTACTTAGCCGTTGTATACTGCTTTTGTTCTATCGTTCACCCCCCTACCCTTCCACAGGTAGGGGGTTTCCCAAGCACCCTCTAATTTGTGTGGGTATAGCCGTCCAGTCGCCACGTATCAGTCGCCACATATTTGTACATGGTCTTCAGCTGCTACCGACGCACGCCGCAAAATGTCGGCGGCGATAGCAGCAGCGCCGCCGGGTTCACCCATTCGTACCCTACCCGCCTCGGACGCGGCGCGGTAGCGCTCGGGGTCTTGCCAAAGTGTACGCAGCGCCGCTGCCAGGGTGCGTGGGTCGGGCCGGCAGCGTGTCAGCGCTGCACCCAAAAGCCGCTGCTGATTGGCTAAAAACGCCTCGGTATAGAGCGGCGCGACCGAAAACGCCACGACGGGCCGCCCGCGCGCCGCTGCCTGCTCACTCGCAGTTCCGGCGGTACTCAGCACCAGGTCGGCTGCGTTTAACACGTCGGTGAAACGGTCGTGGACAAGCCAAATACGGTCGCCACGCCGCCAGATACCGTCTTCTACAACCTGCCAGCGACCGTCCGGCGGCGACGCGTCCGTCCAGGCGACAAGCCCGGTCGCTTCCGGTAGGGCCGCCAGCGCCCCCAGCATCGTCTCCAGAGCGGCGAGCTTGTAGCGCCGCGTTCCTGGCAACAGCGCGATTACGGGTGAGGTTAGCGGCAACTTCAGCGGCGTACCCGGCCCTATGGCGTCGAGCATCGGGTTACCCAGCGCACTTACCGCCAGCCCCGGGCAACTCAGCGAGGCCGCAGTAGGCGCGTCGCGGACGTAGGTATGAACGTTTCGGCGCATCAGGAACTTTTCAGGCGTACTAAAGCGCTCCATAAAGTAACGGTTGGGGTAACGCCGGAAAGTGGGGCCGGGTACGCGCTGAGGGCCCGAATGACGGCTCGAGACGAGCGTCTGCACGTAAAAGCGGCATTTTGTGCGGACGAGATTGCCGAGCAGCAGGGCGTAGAGGTCGCCAACTACGATGAGTACATCGGTCTCGAGGCTGCTGAGGTCGTAAAGTTGACGGCGGGTAAGGGTAATAAAACCGGCGCGCAGGTCGCCCCAGAAGGCGCGCCCACTGTGGAGCAGCAGGCCGCCGCTCGGCAGGTCGCGGCGCGGCCCTAAGAGCGGGACGCCGGCCCGGGCGTAAGCGTCGCCCAGCCCCACGGTAGGAAACGCCTGCAGCGCGAGGTCAGGCTCGAGCGCCCACAACTGCGCGGCGAGGAGTGCGCCGACCGTATCTTCGCCGTGACCGTTGGAAAGCAGCGTAACGCGCACACCCTAAGTTTACTTTATGAAAATCTGCTAACGCTTGAAAGCCCAGATCGCATAGAGCGGATCGCCGTCCGCCGGTTCGAAATGCATACTGTACGTACCGCCGAACGCTGCGGTCGCCTCGAAGTAAGACCGCGCCAGCCGTACACGGGCCGCGTCGTCAGCAGAGCGCCACGCCAACACCGCTTTGGTTTCGAACATCCGGTTTGAAAACGTCACGATAAAAGGTGCGCCGCGCTTCAGACTGCGACCGGTTTCGGCAAATGTTACCAGCGGCTGCGTCAGGTACGGGACGCCTTCGGTGCAGACAGCACCACCGAACGTCGCATCGATAAAGGGCAAAAATCCTGGTCGGTTGAGGTCTAGCACCAAGTAGTCGTCGAGACGCGGGTTGTGCCCTAGCTCATCGGAGTTGAGTCCCAACCCCGTAACCCGCCTAAACACCCCCGGCAGATGCGACACGTACCCCGCCATCAGGTCGAGGATGTGCTCGCCCGCCGGGAGCAGCTCTTCGTAACGCGCGGCGGCGGCGCGCGAGGCTGCCGGCCCCAGGTGGGTCGTAAAGCGGGGCTCGGCGTAAAAAAGTCCGTCGGGCTGCTCGTCATCACGGCGAAAAAATTCAGGGAGGAGCTTAGCCATGACCGTAGCCTGACGTTTCCAGCCGCACAACTCAGCAAGCCTTATCACCTTTGGGTCGGCCCACGACTACGGGTGCACTACGCTCAACCGTTCGGCCTATTTGCAAAGAAGGTGTTCAGCACGCGCTTCGAGGTAGTTTAACGGTCTTATCGGCCGCTGAAGGTCGAAGTACGGTGAGTACAGCAAGTTTAACCGCTGAGGCGATAGGCGTCGCCGCTTACGGCTTTGGCATTTCCACAAGTTGCCGCCGCTCATGTTTTTACGGGTAAGGTCTACAAAACCTCTACCTGTCATAGAATAAGCAGGTTGCCTGAGCGCCCACGCCCAGGTTTTACGGGAGTAGGGTCAAGGGAGTTTTATGGCAGATATCGCGGCGCAAGGCGTCACCGCAAAAAACATCACTGTAAAGAACATAACTATAAAGAACATTGCAGTGCAAAAGTACGGCGGTACCAGCGTCGGAGATTTAGAACGTATCCGCAAGGTGGCGGCGCGTATCGCCCGGACGGTAGCGGCGGGGCGTAAGGTCGCGGTAACGGTCTCGGCGATGGGCCGCACCACCGACGCACTCGTCTCGCTCGCCAAAGAGATTACGCCCCGACCCGACCGGCGCGAACTCGATATGCTGATGGCGACCGGGGAACAGCAGTCGGTGGCGCTCCTGGCCATGACGCTGCACCGTTTGGGGCTTAAGGCGCGTTCGTTTACCGGGGCGCAGGCTGGATTTTTAACGGACAACGCAAGCGGCGGCGCACGCATTATCGAAGTCGACCCCGGGGCACTGCTAGAAGCGCTCGAGACGGTTGACGTCGTGGTGGTCGCAGGGTTTCAGGGGGTAGACGAGGCCGGCATGATTACCACGCTCGGACGCGGCGGCTCGGATACGACGGCGGTCGCGGTCGCAGCGGCTTTAGGCGCACCGGAATGCGAAATCTATACCGACACCGACGGCGTCTACACGACCGACCCGCACCTCATCCCGACCGCGACGAAACTTGACCGTATCGATTACGATGAGATGTTAGAGCTCGCGTCGCTCGGGGCCAAGGTTTTGCACCCGCGCAGCGTCTGGTACGCACGCCGCTACGGGGTGCGGATTCACGTCCGCTCATCGTTTTCATATGCTGCTGGTACACTGGTCGGTACAGAGAAGCCGGCGCAACCGTTAACAGAGCGTAAAGAGGAGAAGGGTGTGAAAACCGACAAACCTGTAACCGGGGTCGCACTCGACCGCAATCACACCCGTATCGACCTGTTAGGCGTCCCTGACGCGCCCGGCGTCGCCGCACAGGTCTTTAGCGCACTCGGCACGGCGGGGGTCAACGCGGACACCATCATTCAGGGTGTGCCGGGAGGCAACCGCCAGCAGATGGCCTTTACGGTCGGTAAAGATGCTGCCGAGGATGCGCTCGAGGCCGTCAGGCCGATACTCGCTCGGCTAGGTGGTGAAGCGCACGCCGACCCGAACATCGCCAAGCTTTCGGTCGTCGGCATCGCGCTCGGTTCGACGCCGGGGCTGGCAGGCCGGATGTTTGAGGCGGTTGCCGGGGCGGGCGCAAATATCGAGATGATCACCACCAGCGAGGTGCGGATCACAGTCGTTATCGGGGCGGAGCACGCGGTTGCGGCGCTCAGAGCGGTACATAAAGCGTTCGGACTCGAGGCTCCGAGCACAAACGGCGACGCTGCTGAAACTGCCTCTATACACCCGAGTGACAAGGCCCGTGTTTAGGCGTGCGCTTTAGTCGGTTTCGGGGGTAGCAGATGGTCGATAACCCCAATACCTTGGTTTCGGCAGGCGCGCCGCGCGCGGTGACGAAACCCAAGTCGTCGGCCCTACGCGCACGGCGGCGGCTGCACAAACTCTTTTGGGGTCTGCTGTTTCTGGCGTTTCCACTGGCAATCGTACCCAAAGAGGTCTTGGCACTGGTTCCGAAAAGTGTGATCACGTTTCCGGAAAACGGTTTTGCCGAGGTTTTGTTGCCCAAATTGCTGGTGTTCGTGGCGCTCTGGGTTATCGGCGCGCGGCAGGCATATCTACTCGTGCGGCGGGCCGAGAGCAGCGTGCTGAGCCGCACCTCACCACTACGCAGGCCGCTCTCGTGGTTGCTGCTTTTTGTGGCGGCGTCTTTCGTGGTGAGCCTGCTCAACCCGGCCCCGCTCGGCTTGTCGCTGCCGCTGATTCCGGCGCGTTATGAGAGCATCCTCTTTCGGCTTTTGGAAAACGCCTGGTACGCGCTCACGCTTATTGCGGCGGCGCTGAGCGCGAGCCGGCTACTTAAACTCAGCTGGATTTATCACCTGGTCGCGTTGGGGGCGAGTTTGGCAGGTCTGTGGGCGCTGCTCGAGGCTTACGGCGTCACCCCCTTAAGGCTTATCGATCCGACCGCCCGCGTCGGCAACAACGTCCAGGCGACGATGGGGCATCAGAGCTACGTAGCGGCCTACCTTGCAGTGGTACTCGTATTTTGGGTCGTGTGGCGGCTTTTAGCTCGCCGCTTGCGCTTACTCGACGGGTTGATTATCGGCTTTTTGACGATGTGCCTGGTGGCGAGCGGCGGGCGGGCGGGGCTGCTGGCAGCCTTGCTGAGCCTCTCGGTGTTTGGCGTCGTTTGGCTCCGGCGGCAACGGCGCACACGCTACCTGCTCCTTATGGGCGGGGTGATGCTGCTTGCGGGTGCTGTGCCGCTACTGACCTCACCGCACGCACGGGCGCGGCTCGACCGGCTTGGGAGCGCCGTGCAAGGTACCGACCCCGCGGCGAGCCACCGCCTCATCTTCTGGCAGGTCGGGGTCAAGGCGATCTTAGAGCGGCCCCTGACCGGCTACGGGATCGACGCGTTCGGCAACGCCGCCTGGTTTTTTGCGACGCCCGCGCAAGCCGACGAGATGCTCACCGAATTTTTACCGCCTAAAACGGCGGCGCGGGCGTTTCGGCTGGGCAATCTGGCGCTTTACCGTGCACCCAAATCAGGGACGCTCGAGCTGCAACCTGTCAAGCCCTACCGGGTACACAACTACTTTCTGGATATCGGGTTTGCCAGCGGTATCCCGGTTCTCATTCTTTTTATCGCATTTTTGCTGAGCACCGGCTGGGCACTTTTTAGCGCCCGCACGCCCGTCTCGCTAGCGACGCTGCTGGCGCTCGTGACCTACCTGATTTACGGCATGGTCTGGTTTGCCACCCCCAACGTCGATACGCTCGTGTGGGGGCTCGTCGGTTTGGGTTTGGGCAGCATCTGGCAGGCGCCCGAACCGCGCAGCTGACAGGCGCTGCTCAGCGGGCGTTAAGCTTGGGTTTTTAAGCTGAACCCCGGAGGTTTGGATGAAACGTTACGGCATCTTGTTCACCGTACTACTCTATTTTACGGGCTTTCCGGCTAAAGCGCAGGTCTTGGGAGATGGTGCACCTGCACTCCTAAACACGTTGGCGCGGGTTCCCCTGAGTCTCGAGCTCGGCCCTGAAAACCTCTTTGCCCGCCGCGTCGGGTTGCGGGTCGGGGCGTCGGTCTATCCGCTGCCGCTACTACTCGACCGTGAGCTGAACATAGACGGGTTTGCCGACGTAACCTACACGCTGCGGGGCGGTGTGGGCACCTTCTTGGCAAGCGCGAACGCTGCGCTCTACGCGGGTGCAGGGCCGCGCTACCGGCTGATCAACTCCACGCTGTTTTTAGACGGTACCGACCCCGGCGCGTATCTCGGCGTAGGTGGGGTCGCCGGAGCAGATTTTCGCCTTGGTGTGATCGGCTTTTCGCTCATCAGTGCGTTTGCCGAGGCCGGAACGGATTACCTCTGGCCGGCAGGTGACGCTTTACAAGAAGGGCGCTTGAGCCCGCGCGTGCGGGTGGGTTTGAGCCTGCCGTTCGTAGGGTTCTAAAAGCAGGGCCGCTCAAACTTCGCTCAGCTGCGGCGAGCTGCCCCAACCGAGTTTGGTACGCAAGATATCGAAGTAGCTGCGTTTGCCCGACGAGATCAGCATAAAGTCGGTAGGCGCGGCGCACACCGTAAAACGGTCGCCGGGGCGTAACGGATAGCGCTCGTGTGAATCGACGATAAGCGCGAGTTCGTCGACCGGGCTCGAGACCCGGAAGCCCACCTGCGACGAGCCCTCGAGGACAATCGGGCGGTTTGTCAGCGCGTGCGGCGCGTACGGCGTGACGACAAAAGCCCGCAGCCCCTGACTCAAGATCGGCCCGCCGAGCGACAGCGAATACGAGGTCGAACCGACCGGCGTCGAGATGATCAGGCCGTCGGCGCGGTACTGCGAGGCGTGCGCCCCGTTGACGTCCATATCGATGTGAATCAGCCGGGTCATGACACCCTGGGCGATGGTCACTTCGTTTAAGGCGTAATAGGTGTGCGCCTCATCCCCGTTCGCGTTGGCGGCGAGAGTCGCCTCGAGCATCATCTTGGGGTTGAGTTGCCAGCCGTTGACATCTTCGCCTGCCAGATATGCGCGCAAGTCGGCGACGCTGTGTTCGGCCAAAAACCCGAGCTTGCCGAGGTTGACGCCCAGCGTCGGGGTACGGCTGCCGACGAGCCGCCGCGCCGCCGACAGCAGCGTGCCGTCGCCCCCGATGACGATCACCAGGTCGGCTTCGATATCGGCGAGGTGCAGCGTGCCGTCCGCGTCCTCGACGACGGTCGCGCCGCAGTCGCGGAGCTGCGCCGCCGTTTCGGAAACGAGCACGTGCGCTTGCGGTTTGTAGCGGCTGCTCGTAACAATCACGCGGCGAAGGTCGCACGCCGAAAGCGAAAACCCCGCCATCAGCGGCTTTCACCGAGCGCCCGTAAAACTTCCGCGACGACTCCCCTCAGGTCGAGGCCGCCCGTATCGATATGCCGCGCGTCACCCGCCGGACGGAGCTGAACCGCGTCGAGCGCGTCGCGGCGTCTGAGCGCCTCGGCGACGCCCGCGAGGTCGGCGCGCCGCTCCCCCGTGCGCCGCGCTGCCCGCACCTCGGCGGGTGCGTCGAGATAAAACTTGTGCGCCGCGTCCGGAAAGACCGCCGTCCCCATATCGCGCCCTTCGACGACGAACTTGCCGGTAAGTTCGCGGAGCCGTGCGTCGACCCAGGCCCGTACTTGCGGCTGCCGCGCGACCTCGGAGACGCCGGCGTCCACGGCGTCGCTGTGAAGGCGTTCGTTAGGCAAAACGTCCCCACCGACCGTGACGCGGTTGGGCAGGCCGATGCGGGTCTCGAGCCCTACTCTCAAGCTGCCGAGAAGTTCTACAATTCCCGCCTCGTCGGTAAGGGGAACGCCGCCCGACTGAGCCAGATACGTTGCCGCCCGGTAAAGGAGGCCACTCGAGACGTGCGGCACTCCGAGCGCCTCGGCGACCAGCCGCGCCACGCTCGATTTACCCGACGCGGCGGGGCCGTCCAGGGTAATGACCTGCGCGGCGGTTTCCACATCAAGCATCATAGCGGGCAGGGGAATCATATAGAGGTCACAACGACGCCAAAACCTGAAAGTACTCGGGAAACGTCTTGGTGACGCAAGCCGGGTCGCGGATAACCACACCGGGCAGCCGAAGTCCGGCAAGCGCAAACGCCATCGCCATACGGTGGTCGCCGTAAGTATCGATTCGCGCGGGCCTGGCAGCCTCGGCAGCGAGAGGATAGACGACCAGAAAGTCATGGCCTTCTTCGACCCGCGCGCCGAGCTTGGTGAGTTCTGTAGCGAGCGCCTTCAAGCGGTCGGTTTCTTTAAGCCGCAAGTTCCAGACGTTTTCGATGCGAGTCGGACTGTCGGCAAAAAGCGCGACGACCGCGAGCGTCTGCGCCTGGTCGCTCATACTGTTGAGGTCGAAGGTGCCGCCGCGCAGAGTTTCGGGCCGGGCGACTTCACAGCTCTCGTCCGTCCAGGTGACGCGGCACCCCATCTGCCCGAGCACGTCGGCAAGGCGTTTGTCGCCCTGCACCGACCCCCTACCGACGTTCTCTACCCGGACACGCCCACCCGTAATCGCTGCCGCCGCCCAGAGGTAACCCGCCGCCATCGCGTCCCCTTCAACCTCAAAAGTGCGGGCCGTGTAGACGCCCGTCGGCACCGTAAAACGGGTATAACCTTCGCGCTCAACCGTTACGCCAAAGTCCGCCATCAATTTCAAGGTCATGTCGATGAAGGGTTTTGATTGCAACTCGCCCGTGACCAAAAGCGTTACGGGCTCCGCCGCGTAAGGGGCCGCCATGAGGAGCGCCGACAGATACTGCGACGAACTGTTCCCGGAAACCTCTGTGTCGCCGCCACGTATTCCGGCGGCTTCGACGACGACCGGCGGACAACCTGTTTCAAACTGCGTCTGTGCCCGGACGCCGAGCGCCGAAAGCGCACTGAGCAAATCCTGAATCGGCCGCTCACGCATCCGCGCGTTACCGTCCAAAACGTATCGGCCCTCGCCCAGCGCGACGAGCGCCGTCAAAAAACGAATCGAGGTACCGGAAAGCCGCAAATCGAGCTGCGCCGCGCGTGCGGGTATCTCTCCGCCACGCCCGGAAACGGTCACGGTGGTGCCGCGAGCCGTGACCTCGAGCCCCAGCTTTTGCAGCGCCGTCATCATCACCGCGCTGTCTTCGGCTATTAAACAACCGCTCAGGGTCGTGATGCCGTCGGCTAGTGCGGCAACCGCCAGCGCGCGGTTCGTCAAGCTTTTTGAACCGGGAACTTCGAGCGACGCGTCGATAGGGGGTTTTGGTAAAATGGGAAGGGTGTCCGGAAAAACCTGCATAGGGGCCAGAATACCACCCACCTCCCGTCGAGATTTTGCCGCGCACGGCACGTAAAGGCCAGGAGAGCGGTTTTATAGTAGGGCATGAGTCAAACCACAGTTCCCGAAAAGCTACAGACGATTGTCCAGACCTTTCAAAGCGCTCCCAAACAGCTCCGGCTCCAGCTACTACTCGAGTATTCCAAAAAAGTCCCACCGCTACCCGAAAATTTTGCAAACGGAGACCTTGAGCGTGTCCACGAATGCCAGACGCCTTTTTTTATCGCCACCGAAATCGAAAACGAACACGTCCGGTTTTTTTTCGACGCGCCGCCCGAAGCGCCGACCACACGCGGTTTTGCCGGGGTTTTATCCGAAGGCTTGAACGGCCTCTCCCCCGACGAGGTGCTGAGAACACCCGACAACTTTTACGAAGACCTCAAACTCGGCGAGGTCATCTCCCCCTTACGGCTGCGCGGAATGACGGCGATTATGGGTCGGCTCAAGCGGCAGGTGCGCGAACAGACGGGCCTCGCGTAAAGTCAAGCCCGGCTTGCAGAAACCGCCTGACTCAGGGCGTTATGCCTAACCCGCAGACGCGCACGACGACGGTTTACCGGAGCTTGGACAGTATCCGAATGATTCGGGGGAGGGCAGGCTCGAGGGTGAAGAGGTCGTTCCGGTCTGGGTTTTGCCGCTGAAAGAAGTTTTTAGAGAAAAAGAAGTTTTTAGAGAAGGAGAATAGCAGATGCATAAAACGGTAGAAGCTGTCATCGACGAAAACGGACAGATTCGGCTCTTGGAACCACTCAAGCTGTCTCACCCTGCCCGCGCACTGGTGACGGTACTCGAGGCCGAAAGTGCAGACGATACGGCGCTCCTCAGCGAAGCGGCGCTTGCTGAAGGTTGGGAGCGTCAAGAAGAAGACGAAGCGTGGCAGCACTTTCAGATTCCTTAGCATGGGACAGCCTAGCTGGCTTGATTACCTAACTGCAATCGGCGCAATTGCTACACCGATTCTTGTACTTGTCCTTACTGGACTAGGTTGGCAAATTCGGTCACGTATTGAAAGAAGGCTCGTTTTAGAAGACAAGCTACGCGAAGACAGGATCGAAGCTTACAACCAAATACTCGAGCCATTTATTCTCTTACTCATGTCTGATAAAGCTTGGGAAGTAGAGCTGAAAATCAGAAGAGAAAAAGCTGGCAAAGGAAAAGCGGTTGATGTAGACAAAAGCGACTATGCAGCCGAAAAACTACTCTCACTAGATTATCGTAAACAAGCTTTCCGTTTATCGTTGGTCGGCTCCGATGAAGTTGTAAGAGCGTACAACAACCTAATGCAGTATTTTTATCAACAAGAACAGCAAATTAGTACCAGCAACGAGATGAAAGCTAAAGATATCATGGCTCTGTTAGGTGCATTTTTACTTGAAGTTAGAAAAAGCACGGGAAACGAAACTACCAGGCTTAACAACTGGGACATGCTGGAATGGTTGCTGACGGATGCAAGGAAGTTTCGTTCTTAGCATCCAATTTGTAAGCACTCAAAGCTAGCAATCTGTTAAGTTTTCGCTTAGACTCTTTTTATGAAGTCTCATTCGCGCATTTGTACCCGCTCGCTACCCAAGCGAAGCCGTACCCCGCGCAGCTTCAAATGGCACCACCAACGCTGGTGGCGTCCTTAATCTTGTTCTGACCTTTCCCTTAACTAAAAATCTAGTCTAATCTTCGGAGGCTCTATGCTTTTTCCACTACCTAACGCTCGAGGGCGTTTCGGCGAATACGGCGGACGCTTCGTCCCCGAAACGCTGATTCCGGCGCTCGACGACCTTACCGCCGCCTATTTGGGGGCGATGGCTGACCCTGAATTCAAGAAAACCTTCGAGTTTTACCTGAAGACGTTTGTCGGACGGCCCAGCGTGCTCTACCTAGCCCAAAACCTAACGCGGCACGCGGGCGGCGCGAAGATTTACCTGAAGCGTGAAGACCTGAACCACACCGGCGCACACAAAATCAACAACACCATCGGGCAGGCGCTGTTAGCCAAACGGATGGGCAAAGAGCGCGTCATTGCCGAGACCGGCGCGGGTCAGCACGGCGTAGCGACGGCGACGGCGGCGGCGCTATTCGGTCTGAGTTGCGTCGTCTACATGGGCGCAGAGGATATTCGGCGGCAAGCTCTAAACGTCTTTCGGATGAGACTTTTAGGTGCCGAGGTACGCGAAGTTACGAGCGGCACCAAAACGCTTAAAGATGCCACGAACGAGGCCATCCGCGATTGGGTGACGAACGTGCGCGATACGTTTTATATCATCGGTTCGGTTGTCGGGCCGCACCCATATCCGATGATGGTACGCGATTTTCAGAGTGTGATCGGCTTTGAGACGATGGCGCAACTAGAAGAACTTGAAGGTCGCCGTATCCCCAACGCTATCGTCGCGTGTGTGGGCGGCGGTTCAAATGCGATTGGGCTGTTTGCGCCTTATGCGTACTTGCCGGAAAACGAGCGTCCCCGGATGGTTGGCGTCGAAGCAGCAGGTCACGGAATGGCTTCGGGCGCACACGCCGCGAGCATCACCGCAGGCAAAAAGGGCGTGCTGCACGGCGCACTGATGTACCTGATGTCGGACGACGACGGGCAGATTACCCCGGCGCACTCGGTGTCGGCAGGCCTCGATTATCCGGGCGTCGGGCCGGAACACTCTTATTATGCGGACGCCGGGATTGCTGAATACATCGGTGTAGACGACGCGCAAGCTTTAGAAGCGTTCGGGCTGCTGAGCCGGATTGAAGGGATTATTCCCGCCCTCGAGACCGCGCACGCCGTCTCCTACGCCGTAAACCTCGCACCCGAGATGAAACCCGAAGAGATCATCGTCGTCAACCTCTCCGGGCGCGGTGACAAAGACGTTTCGGAAGCGATGCGTGTGTTGAAGATGCAGGAGGAGACCCGTGGGCAGAATTGAGAAGGCGTTTGCACAAGCGAAAAAAGAGGGTCGGGCCGCGTTCGTTCCGTATCTGACGGCGGGGTTTCCCGATGAAGCCAGGTTTTTAGACCACGCTAAAACCTTGCTGGAAGTTGCCGACGTGCTCGAGGTCGGTCTCCCCTATTCCGACCCGTTGGGTGACGGCCCCACCATTCAGCGTTCGTCCGAACAGGTTTTACGGCAAGGAATGACGACAAAAAAGACGTTTGAGCTCATCGGTAAACTGCGCGAAACGAGCGACAAGGCGATTGTACTGATGACCTACTACAACCCGGTTTACTGCTATAAAACAGGTGAGGCCGGGTTTTTACGGGCTTTGCAAGCTGCCGGAGCGGACGGCGTAATCTTGCCCGACTTGCCCCCGGAAGAGGCGGAAACCTTGATTCCGGCGGCTCGAGAGCTTGATTTCGATACCGTTTTCTTGGTTGCGCCGACTTCGACTAAAGCGCGGCTCGAGACCGTCACTGCTGCGTGCCGGGGCTTTATCTACGCAGTCTCGGTGACGGGCGTAACGGGTGCCCGGACTGCCTTGCCGCACGAGGTTCCCGAACTTGTGCGGCGCATCAAAGAGGTCAGTTCATTGCCGGTGGTGGTGGGCTTCGGGGTCTCGAGCGCAGCCACGGCCCGCCCGGTCGCTGCCGTTGCCGACGGCGTAGTGGTCGGGTCGGCGCTAATTAGCGCCATCGCCGCAGACAAAGACGTGAGCGGACTGGCCCGAGAGATTGCGGCGGCGTGCCGTAAACATGTAGAGCAGCAGTGAGCTGAGAACAATGATTAAAAAGCAATGAGCAGCGAGGAAAAGCTTTTTCTCTCATTGCTCATTGCTCGGCACTCATTGCTCTCAGGGTTGCCCCACCGACACCGGCTCGACGGTCAGCGCGCCTAAATCGAGCGCGTCGTAAACCGGGCGGGAGAGGAGCAGGTCGGTTTCCAGGGCGTCGGGCAAACCGCCGACGACGCGGAGCAGCACAGACTGTCCAGCACTTTTAAGGAGCAGCAACTCACCGGGGCGGTGAAGCCTTGAAAGGACGTCGTAACCTGCCACCTCAGGCGACAAGCCGACACGCCAGCTCGCAGCGGGCATCTCGGAGAGCAGCTCGAGCCTCACCCTTGCCGTCCCGCTCCCCACCATATCGAGCTTTTCTGCTGCCGCAAGCGATAAATCCAGGATGCGTCCACCGACAAACGGCCCCCGGTCGTTGACCCGCACGACGACGACCCGGTTATTTTCCAAGTTCGTCACGCGCAAAAGGGTATTAAAGGGCAGCGTCCGGTGCGCCGCCGTTAGTTTGCTGGTATCAAATACTTCGCCGCTAGCAGTTTGTTTACCGTCGAAACCGGGGCCGTACCACGACGCAACACCCTCGGCGGCGTTGGGAACCCGGCTGAGTCCGGGCGCGCAGGCGTTTAATAAAACGCCCAGAATCAAGCATAAAAACAGGGTAAAGGTTCTTGTACGGATCACCCGTTAGTTTACCTCCTCAGTTACAGCCGACTGCTCAGCTCTTGCTGACAGATGACAAACGCCTCGTAATCCTCGATCTGCGCCTGCCCACTCGTAATAGTCTTTTCGCAACGCGCGACGACCTCACGGAGTTCACGGCTCGAGAGGTAAACGGCGCACTCGCCGAGATGCGCGCGCTGACCCGGCTGGGCAGGTACGGCTACTGCTCCCTCCAAGGTCTCACTGAAGCTTTCGCGTCCGGCTTCATTATGCGGTTCACTGTGCGGTTCACTGTCGGCTGAGGGCGGGTAGCGGATTGCGGACGACGCGTCTGGCGATAACCCAGGGGCGAAAACGACAAGCGGTCGAGATAACGTGAACGGTAGATCATAGGGTCACCTGCACTTGACAAGCGCACAAAACGCCTCCTCGCCTTCCACTATTCGGGCCGAACCTTAAGCGCAGCTTAAGGCGGCAAGGCCGAACAAGGTGAGGGGAAAGACGCCGGAGGGGGGGCGGTGTCGGGGTCGAGGTCATAGTCATAGCGTAAAAAATGCGGCTTGCGGCGTACTTGCGGTAAGTTTAGCGGGCGTGTGTCAGCGCAGCGTAAGCACGTTATGCTTGGGCGCATGATCGATACGCACTGCCACCTCGACGCGTGTAATGTACCCGACGCGGTTGACCCCGGCCTCGCCGCTATCGTCAGCGTCGGTACGGATGAGGCGAGTTGCCGCCGCACCTTGGAACTGGCCCAAACTTTCGAAAACGTCCGGGCGGTTTTGGGCGTTCACCCGAACAGTGCAGACGAGGCGACCCCGGCAGTTAGGGCCGCCATCGAACAGCTCGCCGAGCACCCCAAAGTCGTCGGTATCGGCGAGACCGGGTTCGATACCTATTGGGACAAAGTTGCTCTGGAGGTGCAACGTGAAGTCTTTTTCTGGCACGCCGAGCTTGCCAAGCATCTCAAAAAACCGCTCGTTTTACACGTCAGGGACAAACAAGGTGAGGAAACCGCGTCAGTTGCAGCTCGAGACGCCCTCTTGGCAGCCGGTCACACGCAGGGCATCTTGCACTGCTTTAACGCACACGAAGGACTGTTGCGCGCGGGCCTGGAGCTGGGCTGGCACGTTTCGTTTGCCGGAAACCTGACCTACAAAAGCGCCAAGAACCTGCAAGCCGCCGCCCTAAAAATCCCCGAAGACCGGTTGCTCGTCGAAACCGACAGCCCGTATTTGTCGCCGGAACCCAGGCGCGGACGGCGCAACGTGCCGGGAAATGTGCGTTACACCGCCGCGTTTTTAGCCGAGTTGCGCGGTGTTGAGCTAGCAGGACTCGAGCCTCACCTCGACGCGAACGCACGGCAGGTTTATAACCTTTAGTCAAACTTTAGTCAAGGGTCGAAAGCAGATACCATCTGCCAAAACGTCCGCGAGCCTCCCTGCCGGTGTAAACAGGCGTAGTTACCAAGCTTGAACCGTGCAAACATCAGGTTTTCGCCAAACCTCAACGTTGAGGTAGGCGCGAGCGTGCGCCGTAAACCGACTTCAGCCGTGCTTGATACCAAACAGATACGTTAACGGGCTTTTTTAAGCGCCGTAAACTTTGCCAACCGCTCCCGCACCTTTTGCTCCCAGCCTTCTCCGTCCGCCGTGTAATACCTGCCCCGCACCTCATCCGGGAGGTACGGCTGCTTAAAACTTGCCTCAGGGTCGTCGAAATAGTAGCGGTAGCCCTTTCCGTAACCGAGGCGTTTCAGCAGACCCGTAGGAGCATTTCTGAGATGGAGGGGGACTTCGGCAGCCGCGAAACGTTCAGCGTCGGCCCTGGCTGCTTTCCAAGCGGTATAAACAGCGTTCGATTTAGGTGCGACAGCCAGATAGACCGTGGCCTCGGCGAGGGCGAGTTCACCTTCGGGAACGCCCAAAAACTGCGCGGCGTCGCGGGCGGCGAGGGCCAGCCGCAGGGCGTTCGGGTCGGCGAGCCCGACATCTTCGGAGGCGATGCGGACAAGCCTGCGGGCGACGTACATGAGGTCGGCCCCGCCGCTCAGGAGGCGCGCGAGCCAGTAGAGCGACGCGTCGGGGTCGCAACCGCGCACGGACTTGTGCAGCGCGCTCGTGAGGTTGTAGAAATGCTCACCACCCTTGTCGAACGCCAAACCCTTGGCTTGCAGGGCGTCTTTGATTTGCGGGGCGTCCAGCCTCCCGTTTTCAGCGTAAGGCGCGGCGGTCTCGAGCGCTCCCAACGCCCGCCTTCCGTCGCCGTCGGCCCACCCTGCCAGCATCGTCAGGGCATCGGGCGTGACCGACAGCGCGCCGTTAAATCCGTCCGGGTGAACCAGCGCACGCTCCAGCAGGGTGACGAGTTCTTTTTCAGAGAGCGCGTGCAGGACGAAGAGCTGAAGCCGGGAGCGCAACGCCCCGTTGACCTCGAACGACGGGTTTTCAGTCGTCGCGCCGATAAAGAGCAGCGTACCGTCCTCGACGAACGGCAACAGCAAATCCTGCTGCGCCTTGTTAAAGCGGTGAACTTCATCTAAAAAGAGTAGCGTCGCGGTGCCCACGCCTCGCGCCGACGCAGCTTCTGCCGCAACCGCGCGAATCTCTTTAACCCCCGCCGTAACTGCCGAGAGCCCGACAAAACGCGCGCCGCTCGCGTCGGCCAAAAGCTGCGCCAGCGTCGTTTTGCCGACACCGGGCGGCCCCCAGAGCAGCAGCGAACGCAGGTTGTGACGTTTTACGGCGACGCTCAGGGGTTTGCCGTCGCCGAGCAGATGCGTCTGACCGACAAATTTTTCCAGGCTGCGAGGGCGGACGCGTTCGGCTAGAGGCCGCGTTTCAAAAAGGCTCACGCCCCCGAGTCTATCACCTCGGTTTTTACAGGACTTGATACGGTTGCGCTCAGGTTTTGTATAAGGTGTGACATCTTTGTAAGACCCTGGCAGCTATAGTAAACGTAGTACGAAAGGTGGTGGAGGATGTACAAACTTTTTACGCCGTCCCAAGCGACCGGCCTTCTCGGCGTCGTCGACCCGCTGCTCCGCGACCTGCAAGGGGCGCTCAGGGACGTGCAGCGGCTGCAACGTGAACGCGCGGGGCTCCGTCCGGAGAGCCTCCGCGCGCAGCAGCTCAGCGCCGAACTGACGTTTATCGTAGAGAGCGCGCAGCTGACCAAGGCCGAACTCGACCGCTTGGGCGTATTTGTCAAAGACCTCGAGCACGGCGTCGTCGATTTTCCCGGCAAACTCGGCGCTGAGGTCGTTTATCTCTGCTGGGCACAGGGTGAGGACGCCGTCACGCACTATCACACGCTCGTTCAGGAGGCCGGGGAGCGGCAACCCTTGCCGCCGGGTTTAACAATACCGAAAGCCGCGCTGCCGGTCGCACGCGCTTAATCATGTGCGTCACACTTACGGGAGGCTAACGTAGCGTAATCTTGACCCGGAGGTGTTTCGATGACGACAAGGTTGAGGTTGCAGCTTATCGCGCTCGCGGTAGGCGCGACTTTTTTGGCACCCGCGCTGGCGCAAAACGCGCCCTTTTACGACCTGCCTGAGACCCACTGGGCCTTTGATTCGGTTCGTGAACTCGCGGACTTAGGTATCGTGACGGGGTATCCGGATGGACGCTTTGACGGGACGCGCGCGGCGACGCGCTACGAAGTCTCGGTTATTGCGGCGCGGCTGCTGGAGTATGCGAGCGGCGACATTCCGACGAGTGGCGGAACAGCCAAAGCCCTTTCCGACCGGCTCGGAACGGTCGAGAATGCGCTTCGTAACGCCTCCTCACTCGCCTATACCAGGCGGCTCGAGACGCGCATCTCGGCGCTCGAGACCGCGCTCAACCTCGAGACGGTACCGCCGGGGCAAAACGACAGCGACGTAGCAGCCTTGACCACACCCGCGGGTGAAACTGCGGCCCAGCCAAGCAGCACGCCCGTCACCGGACTCAGACTCGTCGATATTCGTTTTAGCGCCCGCCCTGAATACCCGTTTTTCGTCGGGATTTCGCCGGGGGTCATCTCGACTGCGGGCGACGTTTACTTAAGCGTCCAAACCGGTTACGACGGGCTGATCGGCCCGGTCGGGCCGGCTGCGCGGCTCACCTTCAACGGGGGCAGCGGCGAACTGCGGTTTAGCGCCGACATCCTGACCAAAGCCGAACTGCTCGTCGATGAGCTCAAAGTTTACGGGGGGCTGGGGTTTGGCGGGACGATGCGGTCCGGCGGCGATTCACTGTTACTCGAGACACCTTTCGGCGGCGAGTACGCAGTTACGCCGCGCGTCGGACTTTTTGTGCAGCTGATAACCTCATACAGCTTTGCGCCGGTCAGTAACGTAGATGCGGAACTCTCGAGCGGGATCAATCTGCGTTTTTAGCCTTACCTGCCAACCTTGCGACCTCCCCTCGGCGGGAGGTTTTTTTGTGCCCGCGAGCCGTTTGGGGTATAGCTGGTCTCCAGACATCGAGCAGAGCCACGACAACCGCATGAGGCAGGGTAAGTGCGCTGATCAAAACGAGGTAAAGCGCGACAAAGCCCTCGAGCGTTTCAACTCTGGGAGCGCTCACGAGATAAAGCCCGCCGAGTAGCGCGAGCGCGACCAGCGTCAGCGGCAGCACGTCTAAGGCCAGCCGCCCCGTCCGCTGCAGTAGGGGTCGCGCAGCGCGGGCGTCCAGCATAAGTAGACGTGCGAGGTGACGCGGTGAGTGCCAGAGGGTAAAATAGACCCCTATCGCCAGATACGCCGGAACAAGGGTAAATAACCCCGTAAGCAGGAGCAGCTCGAAAACGTCTATGCCCAGTACGGCGACGTTCGGCGCGGCGCGCACGGCGTTTAAGAGGTAACCCAGAAGGGCGAGCCCGAGACTGACGGCTAGGGACGTCGCCAGCCAACCTGAAGAGAGGTCAAGCGTAGTGCGCCCGAGCCCGAGCCCCAGCGCCGCGTAGTGAAACAAGCTTTCAGCAGTTTCCGGAAACGCCAGTACGGGGAGTACGATAGGCAGCCCGCCCCGCACCAGAAGCGTCAGGGAGGCCCCGATGCGGCTCGGCCTTGCAAAGCCGAGAAAAAACTCCAGAAAACGCAGGTCGCCCTCTCCCCAATGAAACACGGTGAGGAGCAAAAAACCGGCGAAGGCGACCGCCGGAGCGAGCAGCCAAAGGTAAAAGTAAAGACTAGCGAGCGCAAGATAGCCGAGCAGATAAACGCTCAGCCAGAACGGGTGGCGTCCCCAGGAAAGCTTTAGGCGTGAGGGCACGAGGTGATCGAACGCGCCGTGCGGCAGCCCCAAGACGACAGTGCTTAAAAGCAGAGGGTAGAGCGCATACGTTTTTGTTAGAGTCGGCGCGAGCAGCTGAAGCCCGATAACCGAGGCGATCCCGACCCAGGAGAACAGCAGCAAAAAAACAACCAGGAAAGACATATCGTGGGCGGTTTTATCGTCAGCAGACCGTGTAGGTAACAAGGAAGTCGGCACGGGCTTAGCGTAGAACGCAGGCATAAACTACAGTAGGGGCGCGGCACAAATCTGGCGAACCGCAGCAGAACTCAAGTCGTACGGCCCCGAGAGCCATTATGAGTATGAAAAGCGGCTCAGTTCCGGAACCCAAACCCTAGCTTGGATAGGCACCGCTTCAGAAACCGCGCCCCCAACTGCCCGGCTATCACGCTACCCAAGATGAGCAGAACGCCGAAACCTTGCCACACGCTGAAACTTTGGGCAAGTACTCCGTAGCCGAGCAGCGCCGCGACCACAGGGCTGAGCAAGCTGAGGAAAATGACGGACACACCTATCTTTTCGGTGCCGCGAAACCACAGTGCGTAAGCCAAACCCGTCCCTACACCCCCCAAGTAGAGAAAACCCAGCAGGTTAGGGGTCGTGAGGCGCGGCGGCGTTCCCTCGAACGTAAGCGAGAGCAGCCCCAAAAAAAGGCCGCCCACTACAAGTTGCCAGGCTGTAAAGAGCAGCATAGGTACATCGGGTTTGCCCCAACGTTTCGTCAACACGACCCCCACCGCGAAGCTGAGCGCCCCGCCAGACGCCGCCGCCACACCCAACGGGTCGAGCGCAGCGGTGGGGCCGAGCACCAAGAAACCTACGCCGATAACGCCGATAACGCCCGCCAGCAGCGTTGCGGCGTCCGGTTTTTGACCCAACCAGAACCACGCCAGAACAGCGACAAGCAGCGGCCCCACCGCACCGAGTGTTGCCGCCACGCCCCCGGGTAGACGGTAAGCACCAACAAACAAAAACGTGAAAAAGAGCCCGATGTTAAAAAACCCGAGCACGCCTACACGCCACAACCAGCGGCCTTGGGGCCGTTTACGGCAGAGCAGCACAAGCACCAAACCTACCGGCAGCGCGCGGAGGGTACCTGCCAGCAGAGGGCGACCGGGAGGCAAAAGTTCCGTCGTGACCAGATAGGTACTTCCCCAAACGACAGGCGTTGAGGCAGTCAATAAAAGATCTGTTATACTCATCTTGATATAAAGATACTTTATGTAAAACTTGATGTCAAGAAGCTCCATAGTGAGGTAAAATGGCGTGTGGCAAAAGACGAGGTGAGTAGAGTGCTGGCGCAGTGGCAGCGGGAACGTCCTGATTTGGACGTTTCGGCGATGGGGGTGCTTGGGCGGTTGGCGCGGTTGGCAAAGCAGGTAGAAAGGCGGCTCGAGGCCAACTTCAGGCGCTACGACCTGCAAGGCAGCACCTTCGACCTGCTCGCGACCTTGCGGCGCAGCGGCGAACCGTTTACGCTCAACCCGACCCGGCTGCAACAAGAGATGATGTTGTCGTCAGGGGCAACGACGCACCGGATAGATTTGCTCGAAAAACGCGGCTGGGTCGAGCGCTTACCCGACCCCGACGACAGGCGCGGCACGCTAGTTGGGCTAACCCCGGCGGGTAGAACACTCGTTGATGAGGTGGTCGTAACCCATTTGGCGACCGAAAACGAACTTTTAGCCGGACTGACGGATAAAGAGCAGCGCGAGCTGGCTGAGCTTTTGGGCGCTTGGGCGGAAAAGCTCGAGCTTTAGGAGAAGCTTCTACGTCAAAATCGGCTTGGGTATGAATCCCAGCGTATCGGCAGAAACCAGGTAGGCCGGAGTTTCACCGATACGCGCTACCGCGCGGCGTTCGCCGTGAAGATGCCCGAACACCACCGCGTCGGCCCCGGCAGCCGCTAAGAGTTCGGTAAAACCGGAGGGCTCGAGCCGCAGGTTCGTCGGCGGATAGTGCAGCATGACGATAAAGCGGTCGCCGGGGCGTCTGAGTTTTTCGGCGGCAGCGAGTGAAAGCTTGAGCCGTCCGAGTTCGCGCCCGTAAATCTTTTCGTCTTCGGCGCTGAAGTCGCTGCTCCCCGGCATGACCCAGCCGCGTGTTCCGGCGACGACCACCGAGCCCAAACGCAGCGCGTCGTTTTGCACCGCGAACATTCCCGCCGGCAACGCGGCGCGGAGTTTGGAAACCGACGACCACCAGTAATCGTGGTTACCGCGCAAAAGCACCTTTTGCCCCGGCAGTGCGGCGAGGTCGGTAAGGTCGGGGAGTGCGCCCGCCAAAGTCATCGCCCACGACACGTCGCCGGGGACGAGTACGAGGTCACCCTCGGAGACAGTTTCGCGCCAGCCCGCAAAGAAACGCTCCGGGTGTCCGGCCCAGCCGTCGCCGAAAATCGTCATGGGTTTGGGGTCGGCGCGTGAAAGGTGAGGGTCGGCAATCGCAAAAACGCGCATGAAAGAGCAGTCTACCGCGCCTGTCGCCTAGATTTCATCCCAACTGAGCGCGGTACGAGTGATACCTGAAACATCGAGTCCGGCTAGGCGCGTGCAGGCAACTTCTCCGGTGACAGGATGACGCCATGCGGGGGCGAGGTCGCACAAGGGAGCCAGAACGAACGCCCGTTCCAGCAGCCGTGGATGAGGCAGCGTAAGGGACGGCGTGTTCAGCACCCGGTCGCCCCACGCGAGCAGGTCGAGGTCCAGCGTGCGGGCAGCCCAGCGGACGCGTCTCGTGCGGCCTTGGTCGGCCTCGAGCCCCAAGATTTCAGCAAGCAAGCCGTGCGGGTCATGGGTAACAGGTTTAAGCGCAATGACCGCGTTGAGGTAGTCTTCCTGTCCCGGTGGGCCACCTAGCGGAAGCGTGCGGTAGAGGCTCGAGGCCCCCGTAATCTCCCCTAACGCGCCCAGAGCACGCCGCGCCCGCCGAAGCTGCGCCGGCGGGTCGTAAAGGTTGCTGCCAAGGGCGATGTAGGCGGTGCCAGGGTCGTTCACCGAAACGCTAAAATGTGCGTCGCATGGGGTTCGTTTACACAGGCAAACCCCAGCGTTTCGTAAAAGCGGGCGGCTTCGGGTGTATTCGTCCGCAAACGCAAAACGCGGTAATGCCGTAAAGCTGCCCTAGCAGTAGACGCGACCAACGCTTGCCCGACACCCATACGACGGTAGCGGGGCAACACATAATGCCGAAGTCGCCCGGTATCCGGCCCGGCGTCGGGGTATGGGTCGGGCGTCAGGCCGACGACGCCTCTAAGTTCAGCGCCCCTAAAGCCGAACAAGACAGCGCCCGGTTTGTCGAAGTCCCCTGCAGAAAGCTCGAGCTTTAGCCGTTCTAAAAACCTGAAGCCTTCAGCTCGAGCTGCCTCGACCAGTGGGCCGAGCGGCGCGTCCCGAGCCAGTCTAATCACGTTCACGCCGCACCTCGGCAAAAACGTCGCGGACGATACCCGGAAGCGGCGCGTGGGGTTTATGCACGCGCACCACGACGGCTTGCACGAGCGGTTGCGCCTCTAAAAGTGTCTGGGCGAGTTTGTGGGCGAGCGCCTCGATAAGGTAAAACCGCGTCTCCGTGACCTGAGCCCGAACAAGGTCGTACACAGCGCTGTAATCGACCGTCGCAGCGAGGTCGTCAGCACCCGACAAGGGCAGCAGGAGTTCAACATCGACAACAAAGCGTGCGCCGAAGTGCGTTTCGGTGTCAAAAACGCCGTGCCGGGCGTGAAACTCGAGCCCTACCAGAACGATCCTGTCCAGCTCCTCAGCTTTCATTTAACGCGTTCCAGACCGCGAGCGCCTGCTTGTGCGCCCGCACGTTGTGAACCCGCACCAGCGCCACCCCCGCTAGAGCGCCCCAGAGGTGCAGCGCCACACTGCCGGGGTCGCGTTCAGCAGCTGAAACTTTTACGGCGTCCCCTGTCAGCGCCCGAATCAGACCTTTACGCGACGCGCCCAGCAGAACCGGATGGCCCAAAGCAACAAGGTCGGGTAGATTCCGAAGGAGCGTCAGGTTGTGTTCCAACGTCTTGCCAAAGCCGATACCGGGGTCGAGCATCACCGACGGCACGCCCGCAGCGAGTGCCTGCGCTGCCGCCTTTTTCAGGTACGTGTGAACCTCGAGCTTTACATCGTCGTAATGCGGGTTTTGCTGCATCGTTTCGGGCGTTCCCTGCATGTGCATGATGATAACGGGTGCCCCCGCCGCCGCGCAGACCTGCACCATCGTCGGATTGCGGAGCCCCGACACGTCGTTGATGAGGTGCGCCCCGGCCCTGAGCGCTTCGGCAGCGACTTCGGGTTTGTAGGTGTCTACACTCAGCAGCACACCCGCACCGCGCAACTCGCGTAAAACGGGCAGCACCCGGTTCAGTTCAGTCTCGGCGCTCACAGGTTCCGCACCGGGCCGGGTCGATTCGCCGCCGAGGTCGAGAACTTGCGCGCCGTCCTCTATCAGGGTGCGGGCGTGGTTTAAGGCCGCGTCCGGACGGTCAAACGCGCCTCCGTCGGAAAAACTGTCCGGCGTAAGGTTGAGAATACCCATCAGCGCCGTGCCGGGCCACTTCCAGACAAACCCGCCCGCGCCCCGAATTCCGTTCGGGACAGGGTAGCCGAAAGTGAGGCTCGAGGTAGCTCTGTCAACTGCTTGCACAGCGTTCATGCTACTTCATAAGCCCTTGCGGCGGCTTTAAGTGTTGTGAAAACACTCCGCTTGTGAAAACTTTACTTCCGTAGTTTTGTTGCTGTCTTACTGCCACCGCGCCCACGGCTCGGTTTCTTCTGCTAAAAGCAGCGGACGCATCTCACCGATGAGGTAAAGACTGCCCGCAACGGCGATAACCGCACCTTGTGGCGTATGTGCAAGCCCTTGCTCGAGTGCATCTTTCGGCATATCTGCGCGGTGAACAGGGTAAGCATAGGGTAGCCACAGCTCAGCCAGGGTTTCCGGTGCAGCGGCCCTGGGGCTCAGCGCGGCGCGAGTGACGATGACTTGCGACGCAGCCGGCGCTAATGCTTCGACAAGGCCACGCAGGTCTTTGTCCGCCGCAGCGCCGAAGATAAAAGTAACAGGCGCAGCGTCCAGACGCCCTAAAGCGTCGGCGAGCGCAGAGGCCGCCTGCGGATTGTGCGCGCCGTCGAGTAAAAATGTCCGGTTCTGGTAAACGAGGGGCTCGAGCCTGCCTGCCCAGCGGGTTCGTGCGACACCCTCCCGAATCGCTCCGCCGGAGACCCCCAACTGCTGCGCGGCAGCCACCGCCAGCGCGACGTTACGGGCCTGGTGCAGTCCTAAAAGCGGCGTCGTGACCTCAACGCTTCCGAGCGGACTCTCGACCTGGCACCGCACCCCCGACCAACCCAAAGCGGTTGCCGTAAGCGCGATTTCATCACCGAGTACCCAGAGCGGCGCGCCCAGCTCGCCTGCCGCGCCCCGTAAAACGTCCAGGGCTTCACCCGACCCGCCCGTCAGCGCCTGGATTCCAGAACGCATGATGCCTGCTTTTTCCGCAGCGATTTTTCCCAGAGTGTCGCCCAGAACGTCGGTGTGGTCGAGCGCCACGCCGGTAATCACGCTCAGGCGCGGTGAAAGGGCGTTCGTCGCGTCGAAGCGCCCCCCGAGACCGACCTCCATGACAGCCGCCTCGACACCACGCCGGGCGAACAAAACACAACCGAGCGCCGTGACGATTTCAAAAAAGGTCGCGCCCAAAGCCTCCGCGTGCGGGCGCACAGCCGCTAGCCCGGTGAGCAGTTCAGCCTCTGAAACCGGCGCGCCGTCCACCTGAAACCGCTCGCTGAAGTGCGTCAGGTGCGGGCTCGTAAAAAGCCCCGTGGGGCGTCCGTCAGCTCCTAAGATGGCGGCGAGAGTCGCCGCACAGCTCCCCTTGCCGTTGGTACCGCCGACGAGAACGACCGTAAAAGCGTCTTCAGGATGCCCCAGCCTTTCCAGAAGTGCCCGAACCCGCTTTAGACCGAGCTTGATTCCGAAACGTTGCCGGGCAAAAAGCCACTCGAGCTGTGCGCCGAGCGCCTCCCGTTGGTTAAAAGCGGGCATCGATCTCCATCAGCCGGGCCGCCTCGGCGTCGGTTCCGGGCCGGTGGTGACGCGCGACGAGTTCGGCGACGCGGGCGTCTCCCCCGGCGCTCAAGATGGCCTCGGCCCCGTAACGGTCGTGATGCCGCCGCAACTGCCACGCCCCCTTAAGTCCTGACAGGCGCGGCGTCGCGGGCACCGTGCGCGGCGTGTAGAGCGCGACGAAAATACGCTGCCACGGCCTGTAGACGTATCCGGCTTTGCCGACGTCGTGAAGCAGCGCGGCGCGGCGCAGTACGTCCGACGCGTCCGGGTAGAGCGCCGAAAGCCGGCGCGCCACGGCGCAAGCGTGGGCACGGTCGCGCACGTCCATCTGCCGGTAGAGCCTGAATTCGGCTTCGGAAAGTGTGTTTTGGGCCAGCGTATCGTCGGGTCGGGCCAGACATGGGAAAAGTGCCATCAGGGTGCGCTGCGCCGCGTTCCCCCACCACTCCACCCGTTTCATCCAACCCAGTTTACCGGATACAGGTCGCACACTCGTTTGCAGTACACTTCACAACACGCCGGCTTATGAAACATCTACCCGGGAGCTCCGGTTGGCGGGGTCGCCGCGGTATGCTGGGCGAACATGGACGTACTAGACCTTTACCGGCAGAGCGGCGGACTTCTCGAGGGGCACTTTTTACTCGCCTCGGGCCGCCACTCCCCCAAGTTTTTGCAATCGACCACCGTCTTTCAGCACCCGGAACGCGCCGAAGCGCTCGGGGCCGCGCTCGCCGCCAAGTTTCGGGGTTTAGAACCCGACTTCGTGCTCGGCCCGGCGATGGGCGGGGTGGTTTTAGCGCATACGGTTGCCCGCGCGCTCGGGTGCCGGGCTATCTTTGCCGAAAAGTTCAGCAAAAACCGGATGCTCATCCGGGACGCGTTCAAAATCTCTCCGGGCGAGCGGTTTTTAGCCGTCGAGGACGTAATTACGACCGGCGGGTCGCTGCGCAAGGCGATTCGCGCCGCCGAAGCGGAAGGGGCCGAATGTGCCGACGTAGGCTGCATCATCGACCGCCTCGGTTCGCCGCTCGCGCCGCGTTCGCTTTTGAGCCTCGAGTTTCCCACCCACACACCAGACGCGTGCCCCTTGTGCCGCGACGGTGTACCGTTAGAGGAAGTATGAGGCGACTTTTTTTAGCGTTGCTGCTGTTCACGGCCTTGAGCGCAGTTCAGGGAGCACCCACCGCCGCAGGGCAATCTCAAACGCTGCCGCAGCAAACTCCCGCCGCGCCGACCGCTCAAGCCGGACAAACGCGCGCCCCCGCAGCAGTCGCGGACAACGCCGTGCGCGCGTGGCTGGCACGCGAACCGTTTGACCCGGTGACGCTCTCTTCGCTTTCTCCCGAAGCGGTCTGCCGCCAACTGCCGACGCTGCTGAACAACCCTGCGCCGCCGGCGGGTACCACCGTCAACTTTGAGAACCGGGTCGAACGTGACAGCACCCCGGAGGCGCGCCGCTACACCTACCCGGTGACGTTTCCGGGGGAGCGTTTGGCAGTACTCGAGGTCAACCTAAAAAATCAAGACGGGCGCTGGCAAATAGCAAACGTCGGCGTCCAGACAAACGTTCAGACCCCGACCATTCCCGCCGCGCTGCAAGGGCCGGTCGCTGCCTGGATTTTTGCGGCCTTCAGCCTTCTATTTATCTATCTGCTCGTGCGCCCATCGTTTTTTCGCCGCTGGCTCGCCGAGGGCTGGGGTTATTTACGCGAACACCGCCGCCTGACGATTGTCACCATCTCGCTCCTCTACGGACTTTTCGGGCTCGGCGTTTTTACGGGCGCGAACCTCCCGCCCGTCTGCGCCCAGACCGTTACCCAGCTCGTCGAAGAGGGCGTGTCGCAGCTCGGCGCGGCGCAAGCGTACGAAAGCGGTAACGTCGCGCGGGCCGCCGCCGCGACGCTCTACCAAAACTTCGTCATGGGCGCGGTCGTGACGACTTACGGGGTCGCCTTTATCTCGTTCGGGGTACTCGCGTATATCCTGAACGGTGCCCGTTTTCTCGCGCTCGGCGTGCCGTTTGGTTTTTTAACCCAGAGCGACCCGGCGACGCTGCTCTCTATCGCCGTACTTATCCTTATCGAACTGATGGCGTATGTACTCGTCACCGCAGGCGGCGGGATGCTCCTCGTCACGCTCATCCGGGGCGGTCTGGCCGGGTTCAGGCTGGCGTTTCGCAAACTCACGATGATGCTGCCGATAGCGTTTTTACTGCTCGTTATCGGCGCGTGGTACGAGGCGGCGATTATCATCTTGCCGAGGCTTCTAGGCGGTTAGAGCTCCAGGGCAACGCGTAAGGCCGGAGTCACGTCCAGCAGACTTGTGGCTCCGGCGAAGGTAGCGGCGTAAGGACCTATTACCAGCAGCGGTACCGGGTTGCGGGTGTGTGAACGGGTGGACTTATCCTCGAGGTTCCCGTGGTCGGACGTTAGCACCAGCGTCGTGCTGCCGAGCGCCGGAACGACGCCTGCCAGAAACCCGTCGAGTTTTTCGGTAAGCTTGACCGCTTCGTCAAACGTCCAGCGGTGGCCTGCTGTGTCGGAGAGCCAGAAATCGAAAAAGGTCAGGTCATTGCCCGCAGCGAGTCGCGCGAGCTGCGCCCCGGCTTCGGCGAGCGGTTGCGGTACACCTAAATACTGTCCGTCTAAATCGGCACTGACGGCGTTGCCAGCGTCATAATCAGCTTGCGTCAGGAGCCTGACCCCTGCTTGCTGCGCTGCATAGACCGGGACGTTGACCTTTTGCTTGCCTTCAGTGAGCGCACGAAAGTAACCGGGCGGAAAGGCGTTGGCAAGCCCTACGCGGCCCCCCGCAGAGACGACTTCGGAGAAGATTGTGCCTTTACCCAGCGCCCGTTTGAGCGTCGGCCCCGGCCACGGCCCGTAGTGCCGCCCCATCAGTTCGGCCCCGTTCTGACCCGTTAGGAGCGTCGTTTGGCCTGTCGCCGATTGCGGCAAACCCGCGTGCGAAAGCGTCGCCGAGAGAGGCCGAAACTGCAGCTGAGGCGTGTCGATGACGGTTCGTTCGGCGCTCAGGGGGCCACCCAGCAAGGACGAGAGAAACGGCGTCTGTGCCGCCGTAAAAGGGTTCACCGCAGCGTCGGACGTGCCGAGCCCCACACCGTCCAGAAAGAGAAACAGTACGCTCAGCCCAGACCTGTCGCGTCACGGACGCGTGCGGTCGTCTTTGAGGCGATGTCGCGGGCGCGCTCGGCGCTACTTGCTAAAATGCGTTTTAAGCCCGCCTCATCTGCCGTAATCTCGGCGTAGCGTGCTTGTAAAGGTTGGAGCGTCGCTAGAATCTCGCCGAGCAGCGCCTTTTTGAGCGTCCCGTAACCCTGAGCGTCAAATTTCGCTTCGATGTCGGACATCGGCGTATTCGTCAGGACTTTGTAGAGCGACAAGAGGTTTTTGACTCCCGGCGAGGCAGTGGCAAACCGGGTATCACGCCCCGAGTCGGTCACCGCCGACATCACCGCTTTTTTGATGGTCTTTTCGTCGTCCAACAGGTTGACCGCGTGCCCCGGACGCGTCACCGCGAGGCTTTTGCTCATTTTTACGGCGGGGTCGTCGAATCCCATGACGCGTGCGCCCTCTTCGGGGATGGTCGCGTTCGGCAAGGTAAAAACGTCGCCGAACATGTTGTTAAAGCGCGTGGCGACGTCACGGGTAAGTTCTACGTGCTGGCGCTGATCGTCACCTACCGGAACGGAAGTGGTGTCGTAGAGCAAGATGTCGGCGGCCATCAAGCGTCGGATAGGTCAAGAGCCCCGAGCCGACGCTCTCACGCCCTTCGGATTTCGATTTGAACTGCGTCATCCGGTAAAGCCAGCCGAGCGGCGTCAGACAGTTCAAAATCCACGCGAGTTCGCTGTGTTCACGGACGTGCGACTGGATAAAGATCAGGTTTTTTTTCGGGTCGAGACCGGCGGCAAGGTAAAGGGCGGCGACCTCTAAGGACTTCTCCCGTAAAACCGCCGGATTTACGGCTTCAGGTACCGTCAGCGCGTGCAGGTCAACGACGCAGAAGATATTTTCCGCTTCGTCTTGGCGCGCGACCCAGCCTTTGAGCGCGCCCAGGTAGGTGCCCAGATGAAGGTCGCCGGTCGGTTGCACCCCGGAAAAAACACGGTTGCGTTTTTCGGTCGGCACGTGAGGTTGAGGTGGCTTCAGCAGCTTGCGTCATAGACCCGAGTATACGGCCTGTAGGCTTATCGCCTCAGCCACGCAGTTACCGCTCCCGGCAGGGTTCGTTACACCCGCGCCGAGTCGGCAGTCAGTCGCCCTTAAATACGTCGCAGTACCACGCGCCCGCATAGGGCAGGGCGTCGAAGACAAACCCGGCGCGCGGGTCGGCGTGAACTTGTCCCCAGGCGTTTGCTTCCGCCTCGTCGGCGAAAGGGCCGACGAGCGCGGTTCCGGCCTGCCAGGCTTTAGGCTCGAGGGGCCACGCCAGTTCACGGCGCGCACCCGAGCGGTCGCTGACCGTGCGGTAGAAGAGGCTACCCGGTTGTGTCCCCGCAAACACCCCTAACGCGTCGTCGAGGGCTGTCCACTCTTTTTGCAGAGGCGGAAAAACGCGCAGCTCGGTATTGGTCTGCGGATTTGTCAGCGGCACCGTAAAAAGCTGTGCGTGCGGCGCGACCTGTGCGAGTACCGCGTTCACCTGAGAAGCAAGCCGCGCGTCGGTACGCACCAGTAAAACCGCGTTCAGCGCCGCGTAGGTCAGCGGCTCGCGCTCTCGTAACGCGTCCAAATCCATCCCGGCAGCCGCCGCCTGAGCGCGCACCCGGTCGTTCGGCGTGTGCGTGCTCACCGCCTCTAAAAACTGCGGGTCTAAAGCTTGAGCGTCCGGGTCAGCGGACAACCGCCGCCCCCAGGGTCGCCTCGTCGAAACGGCGTTTGAGTTCGGGCGCGCCCAGAATCTCTGATAACGCGTCCATCAGCCGCGCGTAGTGCGCGGCGTGGGCGCTTTCGCCCATCAAACCGAGTCGCCAGATTTTACCCGCCGTCGCGCCGAGCCCGCCGGTGACGCTGATGCGGTAGCGTTCGCGGAGCGCAGCCCGGACACCGGCGTCGTCGAAACCTTCAGGAAGTTCTACGGCTAAAACCGTCGGTAAACGGTACGCCTCGGGGACGAAAGCTCGAAACCCGAGCGCGGAGAGGGCGTAGAGGGCGGCGTCCTCGAGCGCCCGCGCCCGCGCCGCCCGCGCCGGAATACCCTCTTCTAAAACTGCCCGAATCGCCTCGCCGGTCGCCCAGTGCAGTTGTACCGGAACGGTGTGATGGTAGCTCCGCACCGGCCCCTCACCCCAGTAGCCGAGCATCCCGAGCGCGTCGCCGTACCAGGTACCGACCGGCGTCTTGCGCGCCGCGATAACCTCCACCGCGCGGCGGCTGAACATCACCGGGGCGAGTCCGGGCGGGGCTGACAAACACTTTTGCGAACCCGTATAGGCGTAATCGATCCCCCACGCCGAGGCGTTAAAGGGCAACATCCCGACGGTTGTCACCGCGTCCACCGAATAGAGCGCGCCGACCTCGCGGGCGACCTGACCGATTTCAGGCACCGGGTTCAGCACACCTGTACTCGTCTCGCCGTGAACGACCGAGATGAGTTTCGGCTGCAGCTCACGGGCCGCCCGCCGCACCTCACCGACCTCCACCGGACTGCCGAGCGGCGCGCGCAGCACACTTACCTCCGCGCCGAGCCGCAACGCCATCTCCGCCATCCGCTCGCCGAACACGCCGTTCGATAAAACGAGCGCCCGGTCGCCCCGCTCGAGCAAGTTGGCAAAGCCCGCCTCCATCCCCAAGGAACCCGTGCCGGACAAGAGCGCGGTAAACGCGTCGTCGTTTGCGCCGTAAAGCACCTTGAGGTCGCGCGCCACCCGGTCGTTGTAGGCGAAAACCTCCGGGTCCATGTGACCGATCATCGGCCACGACAGGGCTGCGCTAGCCCGGGGGTGCAGGGGGGTAGGGCCGGGGGTCAAGAGCAGCACGGGTTGGGGAGCGTTCATGTCACACCTTTTCTGTTTAGGCCGAGCAGCCCGCCGATAAAGTAGAGGTAAAAAAGTAGCAATAAAAAAGACCGCACCACGTGGGGGCCGGTCGGGAGAGCGATACGTTAAAACGTACCGCAGGTCAGCTAGCTCGAGCGAAAACGTATATCACGAGCTCATTTTACACACCTTGCACACGGTTGTAAAGTCTTTTTTGTAACATCTGAGATTTTTTAGGCGCAGGGCAGTTTCAGTTGCCGAATACCGAATATCGGCGTACCAGGGTACAACTGAGGCATAAAGGCAAAAACGGTTACGCCGGCGTTAAAGCCTGTCACCGAGACGCCGCCGGTTTGCCCGTAAACGGGTAAACTTAACCCGTGAAGGAGTCAAATCTATGACAGAACGTACCGCAATCTTGGCAGGTGGCTGTTTCTGGGGTCTTGAAGACCTCATCCGCAAACAACCCGGTGTCTTAGATACCGAGGTCGGTTATACCGGCGGAGAAAACGACAACCCGACCTATGGGCGTCACCCCGGTCACGCCGAGGCGCTAAAAATCACCTACGACCCGGACGTGACTAGTTACCAGCGGCTGCTCGACTTTTTCTTTCAGGTTCACGACCCGACCACGCTAAACCGTCAGGGCAACGATAGAGGCGCGTCTTACCGCTCGGCCATTTTCTACCAAGACGAAGAAGAAAAACGCACCGCCGAAGAGATGATCGAGATCGTCAACAACTCGGGGCGCTGGTCCAACAAAGTCGTAACGACCCTGGAGCCCTTGACGCAGTTCTGGCCCGCCGAAGGCTACCATCAGGACTACCTCGTCAAAAATCCGGGCGGGTATACCTGCCACCGTATCTATTTCGGCAGCTACCTGACGGTCGACGCCTAGCGGCACCGTAAAATCAGACGAGGGGTAGGGAGAGGCTTATACCCTCCCCTTTTTACGCTCGAGCCGTACCCGGCCCCGCCTTAAACACGCCTGCGCCCAACCCACCAAAAAGGAGTTCTTAGATGCCCCTGAGCGTTCAAGCCAGTGACGCCGGTCATATCCTAAACGCTGAAGCGCTAACTTTTCTCAGTGCGCTTCACGAGGCGTTCGAGGCCAAACGGCAAAACCTGTTGGCGCAGCGCACCCACCGCCAGCGCACCTTTAACGAAGGTCGGCTGCCGGGCTTTTTGCCTGAAACCGAACATATCCGCAGCGGTGATTGGCAAGTCGCACCAGCCCCCGCCGACCTCGACGACCGCCGCGTCGAGATTACCGGCCCCGCCGAAGCGAAGATGATCATCAACGCGCTCAATTCGCCCGCAAAAGTTTTTATGGCCGATATCGAAGACTCGCTGTCACCGACGTGGGCGAACATCGTCGGCGCGCAGGTCAGCCTTTACGACGCCGTGAGAAAGACCCTAAAGCTTACGACCGGAGGCAAAACCTACGCGCTAAACGACCAAACAGCGACCTTGGTCGTGCGCCCGCGCGGTCTGCACTTAAACGAAAAACACGCCACGGCAGGTGACGAAGCGATATCGGGAAGTCTGTTCGACTTCGGGCTTTACTTTTTTCACAGCGCCGCCGAACTGCTAGGGCGCGGGAGCGGCCCGTATTTTTACATTCCGAAGCTCGAGTCTCACCTCGAGGCCCGGTTCTGGAACGAAGTCTTTATTTTCGCCCAGAACTATCTGGAAATTCCTGTCGGGACGGTGCGCGCCACCGTCCTGATCGAGACGCTCCCCGCCGCTTTCGAGATGGACGAAATCTTGTACGAACTGCGCGAGCACGCCGCCGGTCTCAACGCGGGCCGCTGGGACTATATCTTCTCGTTTATCAAAACTTTTCGGGAACGCGCCGACAAGGTGTTGCCCGACCGCGCGCAGATCACGATGGGCGTTCCCTTTATGCACGCGTACACCGAGCTGCTGATTAAGACCTGTCACCGGCGCAGCGCACACGCGGTGGGCGGGATGGCGGCGTTTATCCCCAACCGCCGCGACCCGGCGGTAACCGAAGAGGCGCTGGAAAAAGTTCGTGAAGACAAACGCCGCGAAGCCCGCGCAGGTTGCGACGGGACCTGGGTCGCGCACCCCGACCTCATCGGCGTCGCGCAGGCTGAATTCGACGCCGTGCTAAACGAACGCCCCAACCAGAAAGACCGGCAGCGAGACGACGTGCAGCCGGACGCCGCCGCGCTCATCAACGCCGAGGTGCCGGGGGGCGAAATTACCGAAGCGGGCGCACGCAACAACATCAGTGTGGCGCTGCAGTACCTCAGCGCGTGGCTTTCGGGAACCGGCGCGGTGGCCATTTTCAACCTCATGGAGGACGCGGCGACCGCCGAAATCTCGCGGGCGCAGCTGTGGCAGTGGCTCAAGCACGGGGCGAAACTGGCGTCCGGTGAAACCTTCTCCGAAACGCACTACCGCAACCTCCGAGATGAAGAAATAGGGAAGCTTGACGGCTTCACCAGAGTTAAAAGACGCCGCTGCGCTGCTCGACGCACTCGTGTTGGACGACACCTTCGCGCCTTTTTTAACGCTGGGCGCATATCGGCAGCTCTCCTAGCGCTGCCCGGCGACGGCTTTAGGAGCGCCTATGCACATCTGCCAAGACGACCTGAAGGGCGAAAAGATTGCTGCGTTGCTCCGGGAACACCTCGAGCATATGCACGAAATCACGCCGCCTGAAAGTATCCACGCGCTCGGGCTGGAGGCGCTCCGCGCGCCTGACGTCACCTTCTGGACGGCTTGGGAAGGTGACGAACTGCTCGGGTGCGGGGCGCTCAAGGAACTGGGCGCAAACACAGGTGAGGTCAAATCGATGCGTACCGCGGCGGCGCACCGGGGTCGGGGTGTCGGAAAGAGGTTGCTCGAGCACATCCTCGAAGAGGCCGAAAAGCGCGGGTACGCCCGTTTATATCTGGAAACAGGCGCGATGCCTGCGTTCGCACCGGCGAGAGCCCTATATTTGCGCTACGGTTTTACGGCGTGTGGCCCTTTCGCCGACTACACCGACGACCCGAACAGCGTGTTTATGACGAAACGCCTCTAGCACTTACGTTTGGACAGGGTTTGCGTAGACAGGACGCAGAACCCAGACTGAGGTGACAGCGCTGGAAAACAAGGCAGCTTTCAAGCTGCGACGACAACTTCTGTGGTGGGGTCGTGCTCGAGTTCGGGCGTACCGCAAACGACGAAGTTTGCCCTTTCCCAAGGCCGCTGCCCAGCTAAAAAAGGAAACTCTTCAGCCATCCACTTTTCCCAAAGGGTAACGGCTTCCACATTATCGCCATCACGGATGATGCCTCTCGCTTTGGCCTTCTCAATATCTGATTGCACCCACACCGCTACGTCAATTAAGTCTGTCAATTCTCGGCGGGCGGCACCGACACCTTCAAAAATCAGCAGGCTACAACCCAGCGGCACATCTATAAAAGCGCCCTCGTCTCGTAGCCAATCTGTCCAAGATGGAGGACGGTACTTTACGGTATTTCCGGCACGTGCAGGTTTCAAAACAGTCTCCCGTACCCGCTCTGCCCAATCGAAAAAAGAGGGTGCTGCATTTGTAGAAGGTGAATAGATATCTCTACCCGGCCAAGCAGCGCTCGCGGGAACGTCATCCGTATGCACGACGACCGAACCGGTAACTTCTCGGCTCAAACGTGCTGCGAGCGTTGATTTACCGTTGGCGCTGCGCCCGTCAATCGCCACAACACCCGGCCTATCTCCGGGAAGCTCAGCTTGAATCAACCCGACAAACGCCCGCAACGACGTCACCTGCCAAGGTTCAAAATGCGGCTCTTCAGGCAGTAATATCATGGGTCAAGCTAGCACGTTCAGGCGCTATCAAATGACATTTTCACAAAAGATTGACACAGCTATCATCGCAGAATGTGCGTGCTAGTCGAAAAAACCCAAATTGAGAGCGTTGCCGACCAGATGATACCTGCTACAGGAGACCGTATGAACATCAAACTCGCCCAAACCGACGCCGAAAAACGCGCTTGTTTTACGGTGCTAAAAGAGTTGCGGACGCACCTGGAAGAGGCCGAGTTTCTACCTCAGCTAAAGCGCCTCGAGACCCAAGACTATCAACTTGCCTTTGTCCAAGACGAAAGCCGGGTCGTCGCCGTTGCCGGGTTCTGGCTGAGCGAGGCGTTTGCCTACGGCAAATACCTGCACGTTTACGACTTGGTAACGAGCGAAGCAGCCCGTTCCAAGGATTACAGCAAGGCGCTGCTGGATTATCTCAAGGCTTTAGCAAGAGAGGCGGGCTGCGCGCAGCTTCATCTCGACTCGGGCGTGCAGCGTTTTCGGGCGCACAAGTTTTACCTGCGCGAAGGCTTTGTTATCTCGTCGCATCACTTTCAGCTGCTGCTTTAGCGGTAAACCTCGTCAACAGCTTGCCGGAACGGTCAAGGCGTTTTAGGCAGCAAAATATAGACCGTACCGCCGTCGCGGGCGAGGACACTCCCCGGCGGCAAGAGCGGCTCGAGGCCCGTATAAAGCTCCGGAACCGTCAGACTGCCGGAGCCTATCGTGAGCGTTTCGCCCGGCCCCACGTCGCCCTGTCGTCCACTTCTCGAGACTGTCCCGATCCTGCCGGTATTTGCACCGCCCCAGGTGACAAAAACGTCGGTCAGAGGGTTTTGGCTTTCGTTGACGACAGCTTCACCTTCCCAGTTTAGAACGGCGGGCTCGAGCTGCGGTCTGCCGGCAAGGAGCGCGCTGCCGTAAGTGGGCAGATCGACCTCGAGGTTCTCCGGCCCTGCCCGGTAGCCGGCCACGCTTCTAACCGGCAGCGGGTGCGCGGCGTAAAGCACGTCGGCAGCGCCGCCCGGAAAGCTGAACAGATAGTGCAGGTCGGTGCGGAGCGCGAGGGCTCCGCGGCTCAGCACGACGCTCCGGTCGCGGCGCAGCAGCGGCTCAGCCGGACGGGTACGCCACGCCGCGAGCGACAGGCTGCCGGCGAGGAGCAGCGCCGCCAGCACCCCCGGCCCACCGCCGAAACGGAGTAAAAGGAGCAGTGCGAGAGCGTAAGCAGCGGCGCGCAGCGTAATCCAGGTCGCACTCTGTCCCGCGGGTGCCTGCGTCAGTTCATCACCTGTCAGCGTAGCGAGGAGCGCGTCGGGCTCGAGCCGAGGGTACTGCAACGCCCGCTGCACCGAAGTGCGGTCAACTTCAGCAAGGCGGTTTATCGTCCCTGCGCCCAGCGGTTGCACCCCGGCCTCAGCCAACGCCGAAATATCTGCGTAAGCTTGTCCCAACTCGCCACCGAGCAAAACGGCGCTGCCGGCGGTAGCTGCCGCAACCAGCGCAGCGGGCGTCGGCGGCGCGGTTTGCGGCAAGAGCAAGATGCTCTCGACGCCGTTATAGGCTGCGGCGCGTTCGGGCAGGTCGGCCCCCGTAACCTCGACGATTCTGGCACCCTCGGCAAAAAATGGGGTACCCGCACCCGCCTGGGGCCCCTGAACCAGTTGCAGGGGTCTGGCGTCGGCCCGGTAGCGCGGCACGCTGCCGCTCGCCACAACCTTGTCCGGAGTTCGCACCAGCCAGCTGAAGCTGCGCCACGCCGGAAGATACACGTCGTCTTCAAAGGTGTAGAGCCCGCGCCCGCCCGCCAGCTCCGCGCTGTAGCGAAACGAGACGGGGCCACGCCGTAAACTGCCGACGTCTAGCTCGAGCAGCAGTTCGGCGCGCTCACTGTCGCGGAGCGTGACGCGCAGCGGGTTCCACGCGTCGGCAACGATTTCACCGGCAAAACCGAAGTACACGTTGACGTCTTCGTCGATATTTTGAGCGGGATTTTGGGCAGTTGCGCCAGACCACAACGTCCATAAAAGCGTCGCGGTACAAACAAGGTTTACGGCGTACTTCACTAGCTTTAGTGTAAAGGAAGTGGGTTACGGATAGTCCGTCTAGGCAAGCTTTTGCGTACAAGCCTCGAGCTCACTGCTCTTTGCTATTTGCAGCGCCAGGGCTCGCGGCCAGAAAAAAGGTTTACCGGGACGGCAACTGAGCTTTAAGGCTCACCCCCCATCCCGCCCGTCACCGCGAGCGTTTTACCGGTCACGTAGCTCGGTCCGGCGCTTGCCAGAAGTACATTACGCCAGAAGCACATATGCCAGAAGTACATACGCCGGGGCGAGTTCGGCAGGTTGTCCGGGGCGACCGGGCGGTGTTTACGACCCGGATGCAAACGCTTTAGTGTAAACGCTTTGGAGGGTCAAAACTTAAATCAGCGAGCGCCCGGCGGAGTGTGCGTGCAGGGACGCTTGGTCAGGCGTTGCCCCACCTGTCTTGCCTTGCTACAAGGCAATCTGTTAGGCTCCCGTAAAGCTTATTTGAAGGAGGCGCTATCATTTTATGAACCCTATAGCCGTCGGTATTATCGGCGCGGGCAACGTCAGCAGTCAGTATCTCAACGCCGCCAAGTTCTTTCAGGCGTTTAGGGTCGCGGCAGTAGCCGACCTCGAGCTGCCCCGTGCCGAGGCCAGAGCCGCCGAGTTCGGCGTCGAAAAAGCCCTTACGGTTGACGCGCTCTTGGCCGACCCCGAGGTCAAACTCGTGGTCAACCTGACGATTCCGAACGTTCACGCCGCGGTGAGCCGGCAGATTCTAGCGGCGGGCAAGGCGGTCTACAGCGAAAAACCGCTCGGCACCGTGCGCGAAGACGCCAAACCCGTGTTGGACGCTGCTGAACGGCAGAATTTGCGCGTCGGCTGCGCGCCCGACACCTTTTTAGGTGCGGGCCTGCAAACAAGCCGTAAACTCATCGACGACGGCTGGATCGGCGAGCCCGTCGGCGCAACTGCCTTTATGCTGAGTCGCGGCATGGAGATGTGGCATCCCGACCCGACTTTTTTTTATATGCCGGGGGCCGGGCCGCTGTTCGACCTCGGGCCGTACTATCTCACGGCGCTCGTGCATCTTTTAGGCCCGGTTCACAAGGTCGCCAGCACTGCCAAAACGACCTTTTCAGAACGCCTGGTGACGAGTCAGCCCAACTTCGGCACGAAGATTCCGGTGACGACGCCGACGCATATCAGCGCGCTCTTGAGCTTTGAGTCGGGCGCGGTCGGGACGCTGATGACCTCGTTCGACGTGTGGGCGTCGGAGTTGCCGCGCATCGAGATTTACGGTACCGAAGGCACGCTCTCGGTGCCCGACCCCAATACCTTCGGCGGGCCGGTGCGGATAAAACGCGCCGATGCGTCCGAGTGGACGACCTTGCCGCTGACGCACGGCTATACCGAAAACAGCCGCGGCTTGGGCGTCGCGGATATGGCGCAGGCCATGATGAGCGGGCGGCCCCACCGGGCGAGCGGCGCGCTGGCGTATCATGTGCTCGACGCGATGCAGAGTATTTTAGAAGCTGCCGAAGCCGAACGGACGCTGACGCTTTCAAGCCGCGCCGAGCGCCCCGCGCCGCTCCCACTCGGGCTTGTCGAAGGGATTTTAGATGAGTAACGTTCAATCACCCAAGTTAGCCGTGCAGATGTACAGTTTGCGCAACCTCGAGCTGCCGTTAGGCGAGATTTTAGGCGAGGTTGCCGACGCGGGTTACGACGGTATCGAAACGGTCGGAACACAGGGGGTCACTGCCGACGAACTTAACGCGCTACTGGAAAAACACGGCCTGACGGTCTCCTCGAGCCACGTCGCCCTCACCGATTTGGAAAACGACCCGGACGGTGTAATTGCTTTCAATAAGGCCGTGGGGAACGACACGATTATCGTCCCGTGGATCGACCCCGGTGCACGTTCGGAAGACGCCCAAGGCTGGCAGGATTTGGGCGTGCGCCTCGGTGAACACGCCAAGAAGCTCGAGGAGAGCGGCATGAAGCTCCTCTATCACAACCACGACTTCGAGATGAAAATGATTGCGGGTCGGCCTGCGCTCGAGTGGCTCGTAGAGGGTGCCGGGGAATCTCTCGGGTTGGAACTCGACCTTGCCTGGGTCGTTCGCGGCGACCGAGACCCGCTCGACCTGCTCCAAACCTTTTCGGGCCGCGTCGAACGTGTTCACGTCAAGGACATTGCGCCGCCCGGCGAAAACGAGGACGAGGACGGCTGGGCCGACGTCGGTTCGGGAACTCTCTCGTGGGACACGCTGCTCCCCGCTGCCGAGGCTGCCGGGGCTGCGTGGTTCGTCGTCGAACACGACAACCCCAAAGACCCGGTGGCGAGCGTCCGCAACTCGGCGACGTATCTAAAAGGCAAGCTGTAATGGATTACGACCTGCTCAAAAGGCTCTCCGAAGCTGCCGGGGTGCCGGGCCGGGAAGAGGGTATCCGTGAGCTGCTCAGCGCCGAGTTGGAGGGTGTAGTAGACAGCCTCGAGACCGATACGATGGGCAACCTTATCGCCCACAAGAAAGCAGCACAAGACGGCGCGAAGCGGGTCATGCTCGCCGCGCACATGGACGAAATCGGCTTTTACGTGCGCTTTATCGACGAAGACGGTTTTTTACGGGTGCAAAACGTCGGCGGCTTCGATACGCGCAACCTCTTTGCCCGGCAGGTGACAGTTCACGCCGGCAGCGGCGCGCTCGTCGGGGTGATGAACCCCGGCGTCAAACCGGTGCATATCTCGAGTCCCGAAGAACGCGAAAAGGTTCCGAAGCTTCCCGAGTTTATCGTCGATACCGGCCTCCCCGCCGAGACCGTAAAAGAAAAAGTACGGCTCGGCGATCCGCTGACTTTACGGCAACCGTTCGTCGACTTGGGCGCGGTCGTGACCGGCAAAGCGCTGGACGACCGGGTCAACTGTTTTATCCTGGTCGAACTCTTGAAAACGCTCGAGAATCCCAAACACGACGTCTACGCCGTTTTCAGCGTCCAAGAAGAGGTCGGGTTGCGCGGCGCCCAGACCGCAGCCTTCGCCGTAAAACCCGACATCGGCGTCGCCCTCGACACCACGCTCGCTGTCGATATTCCGGGTACACCGAGCGAGCAGCGCGTCACGCAGTTGGGCGGCGGGGTGGCGCTCAAGGTCATGGATTCGGCGTCGATCAGTACGCGTTGGCTACTCGATGAATTTGTCGCCCTGGCTGAAGCACAAGGGGTTCCCTATCAGTTTGAACTGCTGCCGCTGGGCGGTACCGACGCCGGCGCGGTACAACGTTCACGCGCCGGCGTCGCCAGCCTGACGCTTTCCATTCCGTCGCGTTATGTTCACACCGTCACCGAAATGGTCGCCAAACGTGACGTAGAGGCGTCTTTGACGTTGCTGACACATTATTTAGGCTGAAGCAACCGGCTTTAGCGAAAGAGCGTCTGAACGATGTGTTCAAGACAAGCTTGGCGCGAAAGCTCGCGAAGCGCCTGTGACGAGATTTTCTTTAGGAGGTCGTCTTTGGATTGTCGCTAATGACCCGGCGCTACTCGAGCCTGGTGAGTTCACGCGTTTGTACGTCGAGTTCAAAGACGCCGGGGCGCGGCAGCTCGAAGGTAAAGGGGATATCGACGCCGCCCCGCGACAAGACGGCCCGGTGTATGCCCGGTTGCAAGTTGGGGGCGAAGTTGCGGGGCCGCGCCACCCCGTCGACCGTTACGCTAAAGCCGGTCAAAGGCGTCCAGAAGACGAGGTTTTGATAGTTGGGCTCGAGCCTTACTTCCGGCACCCGCGAGACGAAAAAGTTGCGCACCGTAACCGACTGTACAGTCGGCCTAAAACCCGGCCGGGTCAGGCGGAGCGTGCGTACTCCCGGCTCTGCCTGGGTCGTCAGCGGGGTCTGCCCGACGCTGCGACCGTCGAGCAACACTTCGGCTGTGGGCACACTGCTGACCAGGATACTGCCGCCGCGAATCTCGGTGAGCGAAAAGGCCAAAAACTGCGTTTCGTCCATCTCGAGGGCGACCGTATCGCTCTCGGGTAAAAAGCCCTCTTTACGCACCTCGACTTCGTAACGTCCGGGGGCAAGCGGCAAGAGCGGGTTGGCGGTCGTCCCGACCTCGACGCCGTTTAGATAAACCGAAGCGTCACCCGGCTCACTGGTGATAAACAAACTTGCCGAGCCGCGCGCGGGCAAACTCGCCGGGTTGACGAACGCGCCGACTGCCCGCGTCAGCGTGGCGACGGCGGCGGGCACGTCGGTACGTTCCAAAGGTTGACTGAAAAGGTCGGAGGTGCGGCGCGTGCGCGCGTCGATAACGAGCAAGTTGACGGTGTAGTTGGTCTCGCTAAGGCCCGTATCGCGCGCGATAACCTCGCCGGAAACGCTGTAGCGACCGCCGCCCAGAGTAGCAATCGCGGCGGCGACGTCGGGTTCCAAACGGCCCACCAAAGTCTGTGCGGCGGTCGTCCCCGGCAACACGCTTAAACCCGTGCGGAGTCCGAGCTGTTGCCGGAAAATCTTCATAAAGCGCTCGACCATAACAGCGGGTACGTCACCCTGCACCCCGAAGTCGGGGACGACGATCTGGGCGTGCGCGCTACTCCCAAAGAGCAGCACAGTCCCTAAAACAGTCCACAAAAGCTTCCGGCAGAGAGCGCGCGTCACCTCTCAAGTATAGCCCGCGCCGCTGGCAGGCACGTGACGACTGCGCGCGCCTGTCAACCTGATAAAGTAGCAGAACATGCGTTATCTGCTCCTTAGCGACGTCCACGCCAACGCCGTCGCACTTACGGCGGTTTTACAACACGCCGAAACGCAGAACTGGCAACAGGTCATCTTTTTAGGCGACGCGGTAGGTTACTACCCGCAACCCGAAGAGGTCGTAACGCTGCTCCGGACGCTGCCCCTGACAGCAGGAATTTTGGGTAACCACGACGCGATTTTACTCGAGCCCACCGGCGACGGCACTTTTCGGAGCGTCGTCACCGAGGTTTTGGACCAACAGCGAACCCGGCTGAGCGTCCCTGCCCGGAGCTTTTTGGCGCAGCTGCCCCGCTACGCCTTCGGGGAAACCTGGGAGGCCGTTCACAGCACCTTGGCCGGTTCGTGGGATTACGTCGATTCGCTCGAGCGCGCCCGGAACGAGCCGCCCCGGATGTCGCGCCCGCTGCTCTTTTTCGGCCATACCCACGTCCCGATCATCTACTTGTTTACCGAACACGGTAGACGAAAACTCTCCCGGAGCATTCCCTTAACAAGAGAAAAAACAAGTTACCGCATCCCGCCGAACGCTCGAGTGCTCTTTAACCCGGGCTCGGTCGGGCAACCTCGGGACGGGATTCCGCTCGCCTCCTACGCCGTTTACGACGAAGACGCGCGCACCTTGGAGCATTACCGGGTGCCTTTCGACGTCGGCATGGTGCAGCGACTTGTCAAAGACGCCGATTACCCTTTGTCGCTGGCGGCGCGGCTCGGCAAGGGCCGCTAGCTTGAGCACTTCCCCGGCCCTTATCGGTCACGACGAGGCGCGGGCGACCCTGCGCGGTCTTGGCGTAAACGGGCGCGCGCATACACTCCTTTTTGTCGGCCCGCCGCGTGTCGGACGAAGGGTGGTTGCGCGCTGGTACGCGCAGCTGCTCAACTGCCTGAATGCAGCCGCAGAGCCGTGCGGCGAATGCGAGAGCTGCCGGCTTTTCACTGCGGGCGACCACCCCGACCTGCGCGAACTCGCCCCGGTGTTAGAGACCAAAACGGGCCGCCGCAGCCGCCGTCCGCAGCTCCGTATCGGCGACCTCGTAGCGCGCGAAGACAGCCCCGATACACCCCTAAGCACCTGGCTCGAGGCCCGTCCCCGCTTCGCCAAACGCGTCGGCATCATCGACGGAGCCGACCTGCTGAGCCCCGCCGCCGCCAACGCCTTTCTCAAGTTTTTAGAAGAACCGCCCTCGTATGCGGTCGTAATTCTTATCGCGCCGAGCGTGGAAAGCGTGTTGCCGACGATTGTCTCGAGGAGCGTGACGGTTCGTTTCGGCGCGGTTGACGCCCCTATCGCCCTGCCTGAACCGCACCCGGCAGCCAGGCTCGGGCGTATCGGCGAACTTTTGGAGGCTGCTGAACATCCGGACGCGTTTTCCGCGCAGCTCAGCGTCGTGCACGACTACCTGCTGGCGCTGCCCAAAGGTCTGGAAGAGGCGTTTGAACGGGCCGACGCTTTAGAGAAAGCCTGGTCGGAAGACGCCCGCTTCAGCGTTTCCGAGCTTCTCCGCGCCCGCCTGAGCGAATGGCCCGGCGGGGCGTATGCAGCGGGATTGGCGGCGCTCGAGCGGTGTGAGGCGGCGTTAGCGGCGTATGCGTCGCCGGGGGTAGCGGTGCAGGTGTTGACCTTAGAGCTGCGGGAAATTTTGCGAACCGGGCACGCGTAGCTTCTGAACGAAAGAGGTGAGGTTTTGTCGGGCAGAAGCTCTTTAGGCGCGGTTGTGTTTTTGAAAAGTCGCCGAGAACCTTGAGCCCTTCTCCAGACTTGACCTTAAGGCCGACGACACCGGCAGCGTAGCGTTCCAAGCGTAGCTTCTCGCTATAAGTCTCGCCGCCCAAACCGGTATAATTTTTGTTTGTGAACGTCACCGCCACCACGCTGCAAAAGCTCGACTTTCCCCGCATCCAAGCGGCGCTCAGTGAGCGCGCCGCCTCGTCCTTGGGCGTAGAGCGGGCGCTCGCCGTTTCGCCGGAGCTAAGCCGTTTTGAAACGGAACGGGCGTGGGTGCGCACCGCCGAGGCGCTCTCAGGCTCCGACCTGTCTTTGGGCGGCGTTCACGATATCCGGCCTCTGCTGGAGCGCGTGCGGGACGGACGGGTGTTGGAGGGGCTCGAGCTGCTAGAAATCGCCTACACGATGGACGCGTCGGGCACGGTCAAACGGAGCATCCTGGCGTCTGAGCGCCCGGCCTTGTCCGAACTGGCACGGCAACTCGGTAGTTTCGACGGGGCGCTGCGTTTGGTGCGCGAACAGCTCGACCCGGACGGACGCGTCCGCGACGACGCGACGCCCAAACTCCGCGAAATCCGCCGCCGCCTGAATCCGCTCCGGGGCCGTATCCGCGACCGCCTGCAAGAGCTGTTGGGCCGCTACGCCGAGTTCGTCCAGGACAACCTCATCACGCTGCGGCGCGACCGTTATGTAATTCCGGTGCGGGCCTCGTCACAGTCGCGGGTGCCGGGTATCGTTTTGGACACCTCGGACTCGGGCGCGACGGTTTTCGTCGAACCGCAAAGTATCGTACCGCTGAACAACGAGCTGGCGCTCCTGGAGTTTGAAGAACGCGACGAGGTGCGGCGCATCTTGATTTCGCTCGGGCAGCGCTTAGCGTTTGAACCGGGTCTGGACGAAACGTTGGAGACCCTGGCCGAACTTGACCTGGTGGCGGCGAGCGCACGGCTGGCAAAAGACTGGCGGCTTACGCAGCCGAGTTTTAGCACGGACGGTACGGTCAAACTGATGGGTGCGCGTCACCCGCTCATCAGTGGATGTGTACCCAACACCGTAGCGCTGGACGACGAACGCCGCCTGTTAATCGTCACCGGCCCGAACGCCGGGGGTAAAACGGTGCTCCTAAAGACGCTCGGGCTGGCGGCAGTCATGGCGCACAGCGGGCTTTTCGTGGCCGCCGAGGACAAACCTACGTTGCCGCACTTTACGGCGCTCCTGAGCGACGTCGGCGACGAGCAGAGTATCGAGGCGAGTTTATCGACGTATGCGGGGCACCTGAAAAACCTCAAGGCGATCTCCGAGCGGGCCGCACCGGACGTGCTGGTGCTCATCGACGAACTCGGTTCCGGTACCGACCCCGATGAAGGTGCGGCGTTGTCGCGGGCGATTCTCGAGCGCATCTTAAAGAGCGGCGCACGTGGCCTTATCAACACGCACCTGGCCCCCTTAAAGGTATTTGCTTCAGAGACCGACGGCGTGCAAAACGCCGCGATGAGTTTCGACGTAGCGAACCTCGCCCCCCGCTTTGAACTCGTCGTCGGGCAACCGGGCCGGAGTTACGCGCTCGCCATTGCCGAACGCTTGGGGCTGGCCGATGAACTGCTGCTGCGGGCGCAAGAGATTCTAGGGCCGGAAGGGGCGGCCTTGGAGACCCTCCTCCAGACTTTGGAGCGGCAGCGCGACGAGCTGGCGCAGGGCCAGGTGCAGCTGGAACAAGGCCGCGACGAAGCCGCCCGCGAAGCCGCTGTGCTACGCGAACAGATTGAAAAATTACGGGGCCGCGAGGACGCGGTTCTAGCCGCCGCTGCCGAACGGGCCGACGAACTGTTGCAAGACACCTTGCAGCGTGCCAAAGAGCTCAAGCGGACTGCAACAAGCGATCCTGAGGGACGTTCGCAGGCATTAAACGAACTGCAACAACTTAGGCGCAACGTCAAACCGAAAATTCCGGCGGCGCAGAAGATTCCGCTGCCTTCAGAGCGTAAAAAACCGACGCTTGAGCCCGGTGCAACCGTTTACGTCGAGTCGTACGGAGCCAAAGGGCCCATTGTCGAGGTACGCGGAAGTGAAGTGGTCGTGCAACTCGGGCTGCTCAAAGTAACGGTGCCGAAAAGCAGCGTCAAGCTCCAGGCACAACCGAAAGTCAAAAAGCAGTCAGGCTACACCGCCCCGACGCGTTTCGACGACGAACTCAACATCCGCGCCGAACGGGTTGAACCGGCTTTAGAAAAGGTGCGCGATTTTGTGCTCGAGGCCCACGCGCTTAAATCTCCGCGCGTCCGCATCTTGCACGGCAAAGGGACAGGGACGCTCCGCGACGCGGTAAGAACCTACCTCAAAAACGAAAAACGGGTCGAGCGCTACGAAGATGCGCCGCCGTATGAAGGTGGGCACGGCGTCACGGTGGCGTATTTACGGTCTTAGAAGTTAAACGTAACCGCCGGAACCAGCGAGAACCCTACTGGTTGGGACGAAAGCACGCAACCTTCAGGAGCAAAAATGCCGCAGTCGGTAATGCCGTTGTAGAGATTGGTGAGCAAGGTCAGCTCGAGCATCACACTTTGACTGGCTTTTAGGGGCACCTCGCTACCTACAGTCAGCGCCACCGCACCACCGAATTCGTTAAGGCTTTCATCCCCGAGGTCGCCACCCACGAGATATTTGCCAAACGCATAAGACCCGAAACCGCGCAACCCGCCGTAAAGTTTGGCGTCTCCGAGCGGCACAGCCGCCAAGATGCCCGCATCGACACCGACATTTGAAAGGTAAAGCGAGCCGCCGTAATCGAACGCGAGTTCTACAGGCGCTTCTCTAAAACGTTTTTTGACGCCGTAACGCGCTCCAAAACTGGCGATTATGGTCATCAGCTCGAGGTTCGTTTCTAACGTTTCACTTCTGCCGTAGGCGATGCGGAGGCCTAGCGGCAAGGGGACGGGCCAGTAAGCCGGGTCGACACCGTACTCCGCACCTCTAGGCGGCGGCTCGGTCAGCCCGAACGGATACCCCGCGCTGAGGCTCGTTTCGCGCACGCCGGGAGCAGCCGGGGTCGGGGTACGGCCCAAAAATGTCGGCGCGCAGGCGCTTAAGAGCAGCAGGCAGACCAAAGGTAAAACGTAAGTACGCAGCAAGGACAACCTCCCGTTAGAAACTGCCGCCAGTCTAACAGAAGGGCTGAAAGCAAAGCTTCACCAACCCTTAATCTGACCGGTGTGAACCTCGTTGCCCAGCCCGAAGGCCTCCAAGACCTTTTGCGGTACGCGCGTCGGGCGGCCCCGCGTTACGGTAATCCAGACCCATTCGGTTTCGACCTCGGCAAGGAGGACGCCGCCTTGACGCTCCAGCTTGGTCGTCCGACCGGCCCGCGCACCCTTAAACGCCTCGACGCAGGTGCTTACGGTTATCTCGTCGCCCAACACCGCGCTCTGAAAGTAGGTGATGGTGTGCCGCCGCACGACCGGTACGACGCCGAGTTCTTTATAGACCTTCAAGGTCAGACCGAGCGCGTCCGAGTGGGCCCGCGCCACGTCCTCGGCGTAACGCAGGTACACGGTGTTGTTCACGTGTCCGAGTTCGTCGATTTCGTCCGGCCTAACCCGGAGGGTGTAGGCGTAGCGGTTCCGGTCGTTCACCCTGCTACTTTACCGCGTGTCCGTACAGACAGTAAAAGACTCGCAGTAAAAAGCTCGGCAGGCCATACTGGTAAGCGTGACGCCATCAGCTCAGGACAAAAGCCAGGACGTTCAAAGAGACAGCAACGAGACGAACAGCCTGATTCACCTCTACCGCGGCGAACTGGGCCGGATGACCTCGTACCGGGTGCGGCTCGACACGACAACCAACTGGGCCGTCGTCACCACCGCCGGGATTGTGACCTTCGCCCTCGGTAATCCGGCGGTGTCCCACGTCGTATTTATCTTCGCGATGGTCTTGACGCTCTTTTTTTTGAACCTCGAGGCCCGGCGGTTTCGCATCTATGAGACGGCGCACCGACGCGTGAGGTTGCTCGAGCTGGGCTTTTTCGCCGAAGCGTTGGGTGGCGCGCCCGAACCGGACTGGGAAAAGACGCTGCTAGACGACCTGCGCGAACCCGAAAGCCCCGTGTCGCAGCTCGCCGCGCTCGGCTGGCGGCTCCGGCGCACCTATTTGTGGGTCTACACCGCGCTCACTCTGGCGTGGTGGGGCAAGCTGACGGTGATGCATCAAGACAGCCGGGGTGCGCTTGCAGAAGCCTCTATCGGCCCGGTTTCGGGCGCGGTGGTCGCGGGTCTCGTCGGCGTGTTTTACCTGCTGCTCGTTGTTGTGGCGGTTACCGGCAGCCGCCGCTATCCGGTGAGTGAGGATTAACCTTCAGGCTCGGCGCGCGGTAGACTGGCAAATGCCAGATGACCTGAGACCGGACAACCCCAGAGGCCAAGCGACGCCGATTGTCGGCAGGCCCGAACAGCAGTACGTTATAGATGCGCTCGCAGGTGAGTCGTGGCGGCTTTTTCGGATCATGGGCGAATTCGTTCAAGGGTTTGAAGAGATGAGCGGCGTGACCAAAGCCGTGACGATTTTCGGTTCGGCGCGCCTTAAAGAAGGCCACCGCTACTACGCCCAGGCCGAAGCGCTCGCGCAGCTTTTGGCCCGGGGCGGCTACACCGTTATAACCGGCGGCGGCCCCGGTGTAATGGAGGCGGGGAACAAGGGCGCGTATGAGGCGGGCGGGCGCAGCATCGGCCTCAACGTCGATTTGCCCTTTGAGCAAGCGCCGAACCCGTACCAGACCGACGAGGTGAAGTTCCGTTACTTTTTCGTCCGTAAGGTGATGCTGGTCAAATATTCTTCGGCGTTCGTAGTGTTTCCGGGCGGTTTCGGCACCATCGACGAGCTGTTCGAGGCCTTGACGCTCATTCAGACCAAAAAGATTTTGCCGTTTCCGGTTTACCTGGTGGGCCGCAGCTACTGGCAAGGACTGCTGGATTGGTTGCAGGGAACGCTTTTGGAACACGGCACCATCCGCGAAAAAGACCTGGAACTCTTTAAGGTCGTAGACGAAACAGCAGATATTCCCGGTGAGATCGACGCTTATTATAGCGACGCCGCGCACGGGGGGGAGGTACCCGAACCCGCAACGACAGAGACGAAGGGGTAGGAGACGAAGGTGTAAGAGGCAAAAAGGTAAAGGTCAGAACCTGAACGTCCGGCAAAATTTACCGACTTTACAAGCGAGAATCAGGGGACAAACTTCCCGCCCGCAGCACCGTAGAATGTAGAATAGTGTATGGGCGACTTGATGAACTTGTGGCGGCTCGAGCCCCTCCCGGTAGCGCTGACGCTCGTCGCCGTGCTCTTTTACGCGCTCGGCACCGGCCCCTTGCGGCGACGCTTTTTTCCCGGCGAAACCTACCCGACCATGAAAGCGCTGCTGTTCTACTTCAGCATGACGCTCCTCACGCTGATTTTCGTCTCACCGCTCCACACCATCGGCGAATTGTTCTTGCTCTCGGCGCACATGCTGACGATGATGCTCGTTATCTTCGTCGTCGCGCCAATTTTTTTACTCGGGATTCCCGGCTGGCTGATTGCGCCCGTGGCGCTCCACCCCGTCATCAAACCGATTTTACGGTTTTTTACGCGCCCGGTCGTCAATGTTATCCACTTCAACCTGGCCTTTTTAATTATTCACGTCCCCGCACTGCTTAAAACCTTGATGTTTACAAACGATTTGCTGCACTACTACACGTATTTTGCGATTTTCGGCGCAGCAGTCTTGATGTGGTGGCCCGTAATGAATCCGCTACCGGACGCGCTCCCGAGCCCGTCATACAAAGTGCAACTTATCTATCTCGTCGTACTGATTTTTACGCACAACCCGTTCTCGAGCGTTTTTTCTTTTGCGACCGGCCTGATCTACCCGTGGTACGAACGCACTTCGCAGGCGATTGGGACGTCGGCTATGCAAGACCAGCAGCTTGCCGGAGTGATTATGGGCGTGGTGTACATGACGGTCATGCTGATTGCCATCGGGACGGTGTTTGTGCGGTGGTTTAGTAGAAGTGAAGAGCGGGAGGTGGGGCTCGAGACCGCTCATGATTAGCTGTATCGGTTGAGTGCGTAAAGCGCGAGTCTTACAGCGGCGCATACCAAAATGAGCGAAAGCCAGAAGTTGCCCCACAAGAACCGAGCAGGATTGTCCCAGGGACTTCCAAAGCCTAAAGGGTAAGGAAACGGAGGGCTATCCGGTAACCCGATAGCTAGGCCGCTCGAGTCCTGCACGACAAAACAAACCGGATAACCGAGCCTGACCTGAGCCAATTCCACCCGGTCAGCGACTTTGTTCGGAACGGCCAGGGAACCCAGCACAAGCCAAGCAGCGATAAAAATCATCGCTATTTCTTTGATAACACCTTTTAGTAACGCCACGCTGCACACTCCTTTTTACCGCAGGCTGTCTAGTCAGGAAGCTCGAGCACCGCCACGCCCAACTCTCCCAAGGTAAGCGTCTCCCCTACCGTCTGCCCAGTCAGCAAGTCCGTCGCTCCGGCATACTCGGCAGTAGCTATCTGGGTTTCGTCGTCGAAGTTGGCAAAAACGACGACCGTTTCGCCTTTGGTTTTACGGCGGAACTCGAGTACCTCGGGGTTTTCTGGTGAGGTCAACGTAAGCGTTCCCCGTAAAAGTGCCGGATGCGCCTTACGCAAAGTGATGAGTTTTTTGTACCAGTTCAAAACAGAGTCCGGGTCGGCGGCTTGAGCGGCAACAGTCAAGGTTTCGTCGTCGCTGCTAAACGCGTACCAGGGCGTGCCGGTCGTAAAGCCGAAATTTTCCGAGCCGTCCCACAGCATCGGCGTGCGTTTCTCCTCGTCGGCGTCGCCGGGGCCGTTTGGCAGGCCGAGTTCTTCGCCGTAATAGATAAAGGGCGTTCCCGGCAGGGTCAACAGGAGTCCGGCAGCGAGCTTGAGCCGCGCCTCGTCGCGCCGTAAAAAGCCCAGCGCCGTACCGGGCCGAATCTGGTCGTGGTTCGAGATAAACGTCGCCTGCCGCGCTGTGGGCGGATAGAGCGCCTTGTCCTGGGTTAGTACAGCCTCGAGTCCCGCCGGGTCGCGGTCTTGCACGGCGTTTATCAAGGCCGTAAAAAGTGGATAGTTAAACGCGTAGTCGAGCCCGGCGCGTTCAAAGTAGCGGGCGATGGTTTCAGTGTCCGTCCAGGTTTCGCCGACTAAGTAGGCGTCGGGCTTGACCGAGTGGATGAAGTCCTCAAACTGCCCGACCCACGCGATATTCTCGGGCGTGTTGGCGACGCTTCCGGTTGGACTCTCGATGATGTGCTGAACCGCGTCTACCCGGAAGCCGTCTACGCCTAACTCTAACCAGTACCGCGCCACGTCCTCCATCTCCCGCATCACCGCCGGGTTGCGGTAGTTGAGGTCGGGCATCTCGCTCCAGAAAAGCCCCAGGTAGTACGAGCCGTCCGGGGCCTCGTGCCAAGCAGGGCCGCCCAGCCCGCGCCAACCGGGGTCGGTTTCGGAAAAATTGTAGAATCTACGGTATTTGGGATTGCCCGCCTCGGCCTGTAAAAACCACGGGTGCTGCGACGAGGTGTGGTTGACGACCAAATCTAAAATAACGTCTATGCCGCGCTCATGAGCGGCGGCCAAAAACGCCTTGAAGTCGGAGAGCGTGCCGTAGTCGGGATTGACCTCTTTATAGTCGGTCACGTCGTAGCCGTGGTAACTCGGTGAAGGGTGGAGCGGCATCAGCCAGACGCCGCCGACACCCAAAGCTTGCAGGTAGTCGAGTCTTTCGGTTGCGCCCTGCAAGTCACCAACGCCGTCGCCGTTACTGTCTTGAAACGAACGCACGAATATCTCGTAAAAAACCGTGCCTTCGGGGGGGCGGGCAAAGGCTACCCCGGCGAAAGCCAGCCAAACCAGCAGATATTTTGTCATAAGCTATTTTGTCACAGCGTGAAGGGCAGCAACCCGACTTTCTGAGCCCGCAGCTCGAGCCTAGCGGTCAAACGACTCGGCAGGGCTACGCTCGGCGACCCACGGCGTGTACCCGGCTTCGGCAAAGTAAAGACCGTGCGGCGGCACGTTCGGCCCCATCCGGCGGCGGTCTTTCGTCGCCAAAAGCGCCGGAACTGCTTCAGGGTTCAGCTTGCCTTCGCCGACCCAGAGGAGCGTCCCGACGAGCGCCCGCACCATGTTGCGTAAAAAGCCGTCGGCGGCGACGTGCAGGCACAGGTCGGCCCCGTGAATACTCAGGCGGCAGCGGTAGAGCGTTCGCACCGTCCCCCGCGTCTCCTGGGTTGCCAGCGCCGCAAAATCGCGGGTGCCTTCAAATTGCGGCGCGGCTGCCTGCATCGCGCCCACGTCGAGGCGTTGGGGCAAAAAGAGGATTCGTTTACGCTCGAGCGCCGACCCGGCAAGACCCCGCTCGCCGTGCAGTTGCCGTAAACGGTATTCGTAGCGGCGGTAAAGACAGCCAAACTGCGCTTCGAAGTCCGGCGACGCGGTTTCGGCGTTTAAGACGCGCACGTCACCGGGCAGACGGGCGTTTAAGGCGGCGGCGGTTTTGGAGATAGGAACGGTGTCTGCAGTCAGGTAGTGTGCGGTCATCGCCAGCGCGTGAACACCCGCGTCGGTACGGCCCGCCGCCATTACTCTGGGAACCGCGCCGGGAACGTCGGACAAGGCAGCCTCGAGCGTTCCCTGCACCGTGCGTAAAACGCGTTCCTTCGGGCTGCGCGCGCCGGTTTTGGCCTGGACTTGCCAGCCGTAAAAGTCGCTGCCGTCGTACTCGAGCGTCAATTTAACTTTTCGCATCGGCGTTTGTCCCAAGCGGTTTCGGCGCAAGCCGCACGGCCTGCGCGAACCACGGCGTCAGGTAAAGACCGATATAGGCGATAAAGACGTAGCGAAAAAAGCCGCCCAGCGCGCTGCGTTTAACCGCTTCGGTAAGCAGCAGGCTCGAGGCGCTCAGCGCCGCAAATACCAGTGCAATCCCGATTACAGCGACCAGCAGACGCCGCCACAGACCTTGGGGCGGCGTGTAGGGCATAAGCAGCGGCGCGCTGCCGAAGGCGGCCAAAGCCCCCATGATAAGGCCGGCCTCGAGGCCCGGCGGAGGCAACGCGAGCAGCAGCGCGAGCGGCGTAAAAAAGCCTACGGCGGCCCGCAGGGGTTTGGAAACGCTCCGCAAACTCAGCCAGAACGGTTCGGCAAAGGCTGCCGCCGCCGTATAGACCGCGCCGATAGCGAGGCCACCCACCACGTCGACGAGAAAATGCATCCCCAGGTAGAGCCTCGAGAGTGAAATCAGCGCGACCACCAGAAGCGCCACTGCCCAAAACCAGCGGCGCGAGAGCCACCACGCCGCGTAGCCCCAAAACGTGACACTGAGCTGTGCGTGACCGCTCGGAAATCCCGGCCCGCTTGTCGGAACCGCCTCGGGTGTACGCGCGACACTCGGGTCGATTAAAAACGGCCTTTCGGTACCGACGAGCCCTTTGAGATGAAAGTTGAGATAAAAGCCGACCAGGACGAAGATGCCCAGACGCTGCCCCAAGCGGGCGTCGAGCGCCAGATACGCGCCGAGGAGCAGCACGATATACGCCCTCGTGCTACCCAGCCCGCTCATCAAGCGAAAAAAATGGTCGAGCGTCGGGGAGGCGAGCTGCTGGATGAAAGTGATGGTTTCCATGGGTTTAGCGCAGTTTAACAAGCCCGTCAGGTAGCAAATATGTGACGCGCTTGCAAAAAGATGATCTAGACGCTGCACAGCTTCTATAGTCTATGGTCGTTAGCCTATGATCGTTTTTCAGCTATTCAGAAGGTACTAGAGCGACCTGCAAAACGTACTGCCGACTCCCCTTCAGCTCTTTTGTAGCGATATTTTGGGATGCTTCTGCTAGAATCCTTAGCAAACGATGTGCCAGTGCTTCAGCCTCTGCTGGCGTCAAGTCGAGTGTCATATCCGAGTAGACAGGCGACAGAGCCGACCAGAAGTCAGCTAAGCCATCTCCCTCGCCTTGGGTCGCCAAGCTTGTCGTGACTACGCCTGTGGTGGTGCGTTGCAGGTACTGCCCGCCCAGACCTCGCTCGCGGTAGGCGCGGGCAAGTGACCGCATCAGCGTCTCCCAAAAGGGTCGAATCTGCCTTAACAACCGCTCTTCAAGGTCGGCGTAAGGCGTGACGCCATCAGGAATCAGATACGCGTCATGAACCGAGCGGTAGTGCCTGATAGGCCGTCCTACCCGCTTTTCTATGTGGGCGACCTCGAGTAACCCAACCCGGACAAACGTCTTGACCCGGTAGAGCATGGTGTTGACGTTGCAACCCACTTCCTCAGCTGCGCGGCTTACGGTGCATTCCCTTGCTAAAAACGGCTTGAAAAATGCTTTACTCGTAGCGTCGGTAAGCAGTTTCGCTTGCTCTATATTGGTCACAGTCCAAAAACCTTCGTTGGACGTCCTATCTGAATTTGCGTCTTTCATTTGCAGTAGGATAACACCGACGCTAAGGTCATGCGCTGGTTTAGGGACTCCGAGGCACACCAACGTCACCAAGCACGTTTGCAAGATGCGGCCCGGAGGAGACAGGCCCAACGTGCAACTCAAAGTCTCGCAAAGCCAACCGCCCCACCCCTTACCTTAATGCTTGCCAACCGCAACTTCGCACTGCTCTGGTGGGGTGGGCTCGTCTCGATGATCGGGAGTTGGGCCCTCCAGATTGGTCTGCCCGTGTATGTCTACGAAACCACTGGTTCTACGCTGGCGACCGGGTTGACGTTCATGGTAGGAACCGTGCCCCGTATCTTGCTCGGTTCGGTCGCAGGCATCTTCGTCGACCGCTGGAACCGGCAACGCACAATGGTCGTCACGAACCTGCTGCTGTTTGCCGGGGTGCTGCCTTTAGCTCTCGTTCCTACAACTGGTTGGCTCTGGCTCGTCTACCCGGTCGCTTTCATACAGGCCGCCGTCAGCCGCTTTTTCATCCCGGCTGAGAACGCATTTTTACCGACTGTGGTCGAAGAACCTCAGCTCGCTCCAGCCAACGCGCTCAACGCCCTCAACGACAACCTGGCACGCCTGATTGGGCCAGCGCTGGGTGGCGTCGTGATGGGCTTTGTAGGGCTGCAAGGCGTTGTCCTCCTCGACGCGGCGTCTTTTCTCGTCGCTGCTGGCTGTGTGGCCCTTGTTCGGTTAAATCCTCGCCCGGCAGAAGTACCAGAACCGCCCACAGAGTCACCGGTGGTATTTAGTGGGCTGAGCGGCGTGTGGAGAGAGTGGCTCGAGGGTCTCAGACTCGTCCAACAAAACCGCGTAGTGACGCTGCTCTTTGTCATCATCGCCATCACCTCGGTCGGTGAAGGAGTCATGTCCGCACTTTTTATCCCTTTCGTCACCGATGTCCTGCGGGGAGAAGCGGTCATGGTCGGTTGGCTGATGTCGGCACAGGCGGTCGGCGGTATCATTGGGGGCATACTGATAAGTGGGCTTGCTGACCGCTTCAAACCGTTTTGGCTGCTCGGCTGGGGCGCACTTGGACTCGGCGTCATCGACCTGGTTATTTTCAACTACCCTTTTTTTCTGTCCGGCGTCACCCTCGCGCTCCTGCTGATTGCCTTGGCCGGTCTTCCCGTGTCTGCACTCCAGGCGGGGCTACTTACCCTCTTTCAGATCAACGTTGAAGACCGGTACCGGGGTCGCGTATTCGGGGCGTACGGAACGACGATGGCGCTGCTCAACCTTGCGGGCCTTACACTCGCAGCGGTGTTCGGCGACCCGCTAGGCATCGTGCCGGTCATCAATGTGCAGGGTGTGGCCTATGTTGTTGCTGGGCTAGCAGGGCTCGTATTTCTGCGTCGTCAGATTGTGCCGGCTTCAGCAACCTGACTTTGAAGCTGGTCGCACACCCTCGAGCCTTTCAAGTAGGCTGACACGCCCTTTTAGAGCCGCCGCCGTGCCAGCATAAGCGGATGGATACACACGCTTCAGAAGCCCTGTTTGCCCAAGCCGCAAAGCTGATTCCGGGCGGCGTCAACTCGCCGGTTCGCGCCTTCGGCTCAGTTGGCGGGACACCCCGGTTTATCACCAAGGCCAAAGGCGTAACGCTGACCGACGCCGACGGCAACACCTATCTAGACGCCATCGGCTCGTGGGGGCCGATGATTTTAGGGCACGCGCACCCGGCGGTCGTGGCGGCGGTACAAAATGCAGCGGCGGACGGGACTTCGTTCGGCGCGCCGACGGGCCGCGAAGTTGCTTTGGCTGAAGAGGTCTTAAAACGCTATCCGGGGTGCGAACGGGTGCGCTTCGTCAATTCGGGCACCGAAGCGACGATGAGCGCCCTGCGGGTGGCAAGGGGCGCAACCGGACGCGACTACATCGTCAAGTTCGCCGGGAACTATCACGGACACGCCGACGGGCTCTTGGTTGCGGCAGGCTCGGGGGCGATGACGACCGGTGTGCCGTCGTCGGCGGGGGTTCCGGCAGATACCGCAAAAACGACGCTGGTCGCGCAGTACAACGATTTGGACTCGGTGCGGGAACTTTTTGAACTGCGCCCGGATGAGATTGCGGCGGTTATCCTCGAGCCCGTCGTCGGTAATATGGGCGTGGTCGAGCCGACCCATGAGTTTTTAAGCGGCTTGCGCGAGTTGACCCGTAACAACGGCGCACTGCTCATCGCCGACGAGGTGATGACCGGCTTTCGGCTCGCCCGTGGCGGCGCGGTCGAGCGTTACGGCATCGACGCCGACCTGGTGTGCTGGGGCAAAATCATCGGCGGCGGCCTGCCGGTCGGAGCCTACGGCGGCAAGGCGCAGTTCATGGCGCAGGTCTCCCCGGTCGGCAAGGTCTATCAGGCCGGGACGCTCTCGGGCAATCCGCTGGCGATGGCGGCGGGGCTTGCGACGTTTGCGGCGATGGATGCGCTGCCGGATTTGTACGAAGTGTTAGAAGCGAGGGGCGCGCAGTTGGAGACCGGGCTTGAAGGCGCAGCCGAGGCGAACGGTGTGCCCGTGACCATCAACCGCGTCGGCTCGATGATTACGGTGTTTTTTACCGAGCAGGCGGTTACAGACTTTGAAAGCGCCAGCACGACCGATACAGGGCAGTTCAGACGGTGGTTTCACGGCCTTTTGAACCGGGGGATTTACTGGCCTGCAAGCGCGTATGAGGCGGCGTTTTTATCGTATGCCCATACCGAGGCCGATATCGACCGGATGATCCAGGCAGCCAACGAGGCGTTCTCTGAAGTTGCGCTTCAAGCAGCCTGACGTAGACTTGCAAAAATTCGTTCAGAAACAGCCAAACATTGGGCGTCGTTTAGCGGACGCCGCCCGCTCACAGCGGACGTTTTAATACCCTATGCCGCTCCCGCCCCAAGGTGACACCATCGCCGCCATTGCCACCGCTCCCGGCGTCGGAGCCGTGGGTATCGTGCGGCTTTCAGGGCCGAACGCCTACGGGGTCGGCAGCAAACTCTTTACGCCGAACAACGGGCGCAGGGTCACGGAGCTTCCGGCTAACCGGGTCGTTTACGGTCGCGTGCTGGATGAGGCCGAACTCATTGACGAGAGCCTGCTGCTGACCTTCCGCGCCCCGCGCTCGTACACCGGCGAAGACGTGTTGGAGCTGCAAACGCACGGCGGCCCCGCCGTTTTACGACGCGTTTTAGAGCTGTGCGTGCAGCACGGGGCGCGGCTCGCGCAACCGGGCGAGTTTACGCTGCGCGCCTTCCTCTCCGGGCGGCTCGATCTGGTGCAGGCCGAGGCCGTTTTGGAACTCGTCAACGCGCAGAGTGACAGCGCACGGCGGAGCGCGGCGTTGGGGTTGTCCAAAACACTGAGCGAGCAACTCGGCCTTATCCAGAGCGATGTCACGCAAGTTTACGGCGATGTTCAGGCGATGTTCGACTACCCGGATGAGGGCGTGCCCGACGCGGAGTTTGCGGCACCGCTCGCGCGGGCCGTGGGCCGTATCGACAAGCTTTTAGGTACCGCCAAAGCGGGCCGGATGGCGCAGCGGGGGGCGCGGCTGGCGCTCATCGGCAAACCCAACGCCGGAAAATCGAGCCTCTTAAATGCGCTGCTCGGTTACGGGCGCTCGCTCGTGTCGGACGTGCCGGGGACGACTCGAGACTACCTCGAGGCTCCCCTGGACATCCTCGGCGTCCCGGTCACAGCCATCGACACGGCGGGCATCAGAGATACCGGCGACGTAGTAGAAGCGAGCGGCGTCGAACTCGCGCGGAGTATTGCGCAAAACGCCGATTTGAGCTTGCTGCTGCTCGATACGAGCCGGGAGCTGGACTCCGGCGACCTCGCCCTTACCCGCGACCTCGACCCGGCGCGGCTTCTGGTTCTGGCGAGCAAAACCGACCTGGAGCCGGTCTGGGCACCCGATAGCCTCCCCGTAAATGTGCTGAACATTTCCGCAACGACCGGCGCAGGCTTGGACACCCTCCGCGCGCTCATTCGGGGCAAGCTCATCGGCGACGCCGGAGGGAGCGAATTGTGGCTCGGCGGCGAACGGCAGATTCAAGCGTTGGAAACGGTGCGCGACCATCTCCTGCGCGCCCAAAATGCACCCGACGACCTCGCCGCGCTCGACCTGGCCGACGCGCTCAAAACACTTGCCGAACTCACCGGACGCGGCGACGTGGCTGAAGAGACTTTAGAGCATATTTTCAAAAACTTCTGTGTCGGCAAGTAGCCGTAAAACGCCTAGACTGGTTTCGTCCCGAGATATTCGCTGAACCTGAGCACATAACCGTCCGGTTGTACCAAAAATTCACGGTTGCCGTGCAGCTCGCCGTCCTGATGGTACCAGTTTGTTTCCGGCGGGACGAAAAGCTGTGCTTCGCCGCTGCCAAACGTGTGAGCAGCGGGCTCCAATTCGACTTCGGTTTGCAAGTTGATGCCGCGACCGAAGGGAAGCTCGAGCCGTCCCAGCCTTGCCCCTCGCTGTATTGGTCGAGCATCAGCTGCGCGTCACCCAGACCCAGATAGGCAAAACGCGCTTCGGGTCGGGAGAAAAGCACCGTAAACCCGGGCAAATCGGTATAAAACACCGGGCTTTTTCTACGTCCATGACCGTAAGTTCAGGAAGAGCGCCAGCTATTTCAGCTACGGCACCTGATTTATGCCTGGTACGCCGCTTCGGTTTCAGCCGCAGCCCGCTGCACGGCTGCGGGAAAATCCGCCGCGATATTTTCCAGCACCCGCTGCGCCGTAAAATGAATCATCTTGAGGAGCGCCCGCCCGCCCCATTTCTCGGGTTCGGGCAAGTTCAGGTGAATTGTGATGTCGAAGTCGTAGACGACGCGGCTGCCGCTCGGTAAGGGTTGCACGTCGGCGCGTCCGGCGACCTCGGCCCAACCCAGACGCGGTTCGGAAAGCGGCAGCGGGCTCAGCTCGGCCCCCCGCACGGTCGGTTTTAAGGTACTTTCAAAGGTCAGCTCTTGCTGACCGAAAAACGCTGCGTTGACCGGCAGCAACGCGCGCACGTGCTGGAGGCTGCCCACCTCGAAGACTTCCATATCGCGGATAAAGGCGGCGTAGGCGAGGCTGCGCGGCACGTCGCGCACGAAGGCCACCGCCTCAGCCGGAGCGAGGCTGAGGTCGAAACCAAAGTGAACCGTGTGCGCGATATCCATAACTAAACCGGTTTAAGGGCGCGGGCGCGTCCCCACCCATTCTACGCGCACTGCGCCCGTTTGGGCAGCCTCCTCGAGTTCGGCGTCCGACGCCGTCTTGAGGCGCGGCAAGTCGGCAAAGAGCGCGGCGCTCGTGGCAAAACCGACCCGCACCGTCACCGGCCCCTCGTCTCCGCTACGGCCTACTCGCCACACGAGCTGCGCGGCCAAAGCGTCGAGCTGTTCGGGCGAAAGCCCCTGCGCCGCCAAAACCTCGCGCAGCTGTTCTCCCAAACCTGTCATCTTGAACCACACATCTCAAACCTGTCTTTCAGCGAATGATGTCGGTAACCTCGAGCCCTACAAACGTCAGATAACGCGTTTCCGGCAAGCTCAGCACTTCCGGGTGACACGCCGCAGCGCCCCGTTTGGCAAGCACCCGCACCGTCCTTCCTGCGTCTTGCGCCGCCCCCGTAAGCATCTCTAAAAACACCGCTTCGGAGATGAAGTGCGAGCAGCTCGCGGTGAGGAGCCGTCCGCCGACCGCGAGCAGCTTGAGTGCGTGCAGATTAAGGTCACGGTAGCCCGTCAGCGCCGCCGTCACCTGAGTGCGGCCTTTGGCAAACGCCGGGGGGTCTAAAACCACTGTATCAAACCGCTCCGCGCCGCTGACGAGGCCGCGCAACACGGCGAAGGCGTCGCCCTGAACCGTCTTTACGGCGAGGTCGTTGGCCCCGGCGCTCCGCTCCAGTTGTGCCAGTGCGGGGGCGCTCGAGTCCACCGCCGTCGTCTCGTCGGCGCGGCGGGCGAGCTGCAAGGCAAAGCCGCCGTGATACGAAAACACGTCTAAGGCGCGACCGTAGGCCTGCTGACCCGCGTACACATGGTTTGCCCGCTGGTCTAAAAACGCGCCGGTTTTTTGGCCCGTGTAGGGCGCAGCGGTGAGCGTCACGTTACCTTCGGTAAAGGGCACCGCTTCAGGCACCGACCCGGCGAGCAGCGTAATTTCTTGAGGGAGGGCCTCGAGCCGCCTCACCGCGTTGTCGTTCCGGGCCAAAATGCCTTTGGGGGCGTAGCTGTCTACCAGCGTTGCGACGATAACTTGGGTAAAACTCGAGAGTGCGGCGGCGTGTTGCTGCAGCACCAGATAATCGCCGTATTTATCGACCGTCAGACCCGGCAGGCCGTCCGCTTCGCTGTGGACGACGCGAAACGCTTCAAAGCCTGCCGCCGCCCGCGCCCGGTACGTCGCTGCTTGCCGGAGGCGCGTAGCGATAAGCTCGGGCGTAACCTGTGCGTCGCCCCGCGTCACGAGCCGCAAAGCCAGCTTCGAGTGCGGATTGTAAAACCCTTCGCCGAGCCGTTCCCCGCGAGGGTTGAAAACTGCCGCCAAACCGGGCGCAGCGCGCCCTGAAACGCGTAAATCGCTGGCAAACACCCACGGGTGTCCCGACGCCAGCCGCCGCGCCCCTTTTTCCGTTACCCGTACTTGTTCGACTTCAGCCATCGCCGCACCCTATCACGAGGTCGGCTCAGCTTTAGAGGTCTGGTCGCATCTATGTTAGCGTCTGCTGAGAACAGTGTTAAAGTCTCTTTAGAACCCGAGTTTGTCCTGCCTCACAGAGTTCATACATGAGAAGGGTCAGACTCATAGGGGCTGGGTACGGTTAAATGAGGGTTATACCTGTAAGGTTTACAAGCCCAAAAAAAGGAGTGTACATGAAAGTAGGACAATTAGCACGGGTCGCTGGTGTGAGCGGCCTTTTAGGTGTCGGCGCGCTGGGTTTGGGCGGTTTAACGAGCGCTCAAACGGCCTCCGGGGGTGTTGCCGCTCAAGCTGCTGCGCTGACCGAGTATGAGCAGAACACGATAGACGTGGTAAACCGGTATGGGCCGAGCGTCGTGTCGGTCAACGTCACCGCGCAGGTTCAAGCGAACGGGCAAACACCTGAAGGACTCCAGGATTTTCTAGACCAGATTCCGCCGCAATTTCGAGACTTTTTGAATCCGCAAACCCCCGACGGGCAGCAGCAACAGTTGCCGCCGCAACAGGGCGCAGGCAGCGGCTTTGTTATCGACGACGCCGGACGGATGATTACGAACTATCACGTGGTCGCCGACACGTTGCAAGACAACTCGGTCGAGTACACAGAGGGCTCGAGCATCAGCGTTATCTTCCCCGGCAGTGAAACCGAGCTGCCGGTCAACGTCGTCGGCGTCAACACGCTTTACGACCTCGCGCTGATCGAACTGCAAAACCCGGGCGATCTACCCGCAGGCGTCCAGGCGATTCCCATCGCCAACTCGGACAACATCCAGGTCGGCGAAAAGGCCATCGCTATCGGCAACCCGTTCGGCCTCGACAGCACCGTTTCGGCAGGGATTGTCTCGGCGGTAAGCCGTTTTGCGCCCAGCATCGGACGGGTCGAAGTACCGTATGTCCAGACCGACGCCGCCATCAACCCCGGCAACTCGGGCGGCCCGCTCTTAAACTCGAGCGGTGAAGTGATCGGCATCAACACGCAAATCCTTGCTGGTGGCGGCGGTTTCGGCGGCAATGTAGGCAACATCGGCATCGGCTTTGCGGTACCGAGCAACCTGCTGCAGAGTAGCCTCGCCCAGCTCGAGCAAGGCGGCTTCGTCAGCCTCGAGAACCGCGCGCGTCTAGGTATCGAAATCTCGAGCGTTTCAAACTACCCGGAGAGCATCCGGCAAAACTTCAACCTCCCCGACCAGGGCGTCATCGTTCAGAGTGTGCAGCCGGGGAGTGCGGCGGAAGAAGCCGGGCTTCAGGGCGCTAACCCCGAACTCACGGTCGCGTTTCAAGGTCAGCCCGTGCCCATCGGCGGCGACGTGATTACGGCGGTTAACGGCGAGCCCGTTACGACCACCGGCGAGCTGCAAAACGCCATCCTGAGTCGGGGTGCCGGGGACACTGTCACACTGACCATCGTTCGTGACGGACAGGAGCAGCAGGTCGAGGTAACACTCGCACAGGTACCGCAGCAGAACGGGCAGAATCAGCAGCAAAACTGAACCGAATAAAGTACCGGTTGAGGGCGCTTTCGCGCCCTTTTTACTTTTTACGGCGGGAAGTACGAGCGTAGAGACGCGTATCGCGCAGATTTCCCAGCGGGTCTCGAGTCTCACGCCGTATCCCCGCGAGCCCGAACCCACACGCCTCGGCGACGCGGGCGCTTTTGAGGTTGCGGCTGTCGCAGCGAATCTCGAGGCGCACCGCGCCCAGCTCCTGCTCCGCCATGTCGCAGAGCGCCGAGACCGCCTCGCGCATCAAGCCTTTTCCCGTGTAGGCCGAATGCAACCAGTAACCCAGCTCGAGCTTCGGTACCGACCAATCGATATGATGAAACGAAGCGTTGCCGACGAACGCGCCCGTCATCCGGTCGAAAAAGTGGTAGCGCAAACCTTCCCGCACCGTAAACGCGGCGATAGCGGCCTCGGTGTTCGCTCGAGCGGCAGAAAGTGAATACTCGGGCGTCGCCCAGCTCATGTAGAGGCTCAGTTCCGGAAGCGAATCGCAGACGGCGGCGTAAAGTTCCGGCGCGTCGTCCGGGCGCGGGGCGCGGAGCAGCAGCCGGGGTGTCTCGAGGGTCTCCGGTACCGTTTCCGGTACGTTTTGCGGCGTGACGTGCAGCATAAGGCCAGTTTACGGCGCGTAACAGCTGACGGGCCGTTTTTGGCGAACCTGTTAAGCTGACGTGTGGACGTTGAGACCCCGGGACAACCCAAACGCGTCGGACTGATCTTAAGTGGTGGCGCGGCGCGGGGTTTTGCTCATATCGGCCTCTTGCGGGTGCTGGAAAAAGCCGGAACCCAAGCCGACGTGATTGCCGGCACCTCGATGGGCGCGGTTTTGGGTGCGTTTTACGCGAACGGTTACAGCGCCGAAGAGATTTACGAGATTGCCAAGAGCGTCTCGTGGCGCGACATCATCGATTTTTCATTCGGCAACGGGCTTTTTAAGGGCGTAAAGCTCCACACGTTTTTAGCCTCGCATTTGCCCGCGACCTTCGATGAACTCAAGAAACCGCTGGTCATTTCAACCACCGACGTCGAGACCGGCGAAGAGGTGTTTATCTTTCGCGGCGACCTGATTACGGCGATTCGGGCCTCGAGCTGTTTTCCCGGCGCGTTTGAACCCGTGGTCTTTAACGGGCGCACCTTGGCCGACGGCGGTATCGTGAATAACATCCCCGTCAACGCCGCCGCCTTCTTGCACGCCGACTTTACCATCGCCGGCGACGCGACGATGGCGCGGCGGGCGTCTCTCGCCGGAACGTCCGAAGAGGGTGGTTGGTGGGAGCGGGTGGTGAGTCGGTTTCGGCTCGAGCGCCGCAACCCCATGGCGCAGATGATGCTCCGCGCGACCGACATTACCGGCAGCATCCTGACCGAACTCCAGTACAACCTGCACCCCGCCGACCTGCGCGTGCAGTACTCGATGCCGCACCTGAACATCGAGGCGTTCTGGGCGTTTGAAGAGATCGTCGCCATCGGCGAGTGGAGTGCGCTGCACGTTTTTGTCGAGGCGGGGCTGTTGCCGCAAAGTGCGCTTGAAGAAGCCCAAACACCTGAGCCCGTCCGCGCCCTTACGACCGGCAAATCCGACAAGGCCGCCTTCAAACGGTTGTCCGCACAGACCGAACAAATCAAAAAAGCTCCGGCTTTAGAGCAGAAGAGTAAGGCCAAGTAACTTTCCGGCAAAACTTCGGTTTTGGTTGTAGCGACCAGGTGTGTTGCACCGGGCCCGAAAGTCTGTCACCACGCCTTTAATGCTCGCTGAACCTACCAATCCCCCTTGAAGTCAGAATGGCGCGACTTGAGGGGTCTTACGAGCAGATTGACAAGCGGCTGAGTACGCTCGAGGCCCACTTAGAAAACGGTTTTAACGATTTGCGTGCCGAAATCAGGTTGGCTGATACCAAACTCGACAAGCTCGAGCAAAAAATGGGCGCGAGGTTCGATACCTTCATCCAGCAAACAGACGTGAAGTTCGACAAACTCGACCGAAAAATCGACGCTCGCTTTAGCCTTGTCGCGTTACTTGGCGGCGTTATCGTGGTTTTGCAGGTTCCGGGCGCACTCGGGATTATCTGACCCAGAACCCGGCAACCGAAACTCAGCGACCGGATAAAGGGTTAAAGGCCATAATTTGCGCCTAAGGCCGCGTCTTGGGAGTAGACTGCTTTTATGACATCGAACACCCGCGATACGCGGAAAGACGCTTCCAAAAAAGACCCCCCGAAATCCGGTTCAGAGCGCTTCTGGCACGAAGTAAGAGGCTACGCTGAAGCTCTAATCGTCGCCTACCTCATCGTGACTTTCGTCTTTACGACAGTCGGCGTGGTCGGCTCGTCGATGCGGCCCAACTTAAACGGCGGTAGCGGGCAGTTGCCGCAGGCACTCTTCACCGGCGACCGCGTGTTTATCCCCAAATTCGACACCTGGCTCCGGCGCGCAGGGGTGCTGGGCGAATACGAACGCGGCGACATCGTGGTCGTGCGCGAACCCGCCAACTCACCGACCCTGCAAGAGGGTGGCGGCAGGCCGTCGTTTTTTATCAAACGCGTGATTGCCCGTCCCGGCGACCGCTTTTATATTCAAGACGGTCAGGTTTACGTCAACGGCGTCGCCATCGACCAGGGCTTTATCGCGGACTCCGGCGAAATTACCCCCGACCCCATCAATTACCCGGTCGTTACCGCGCAAGACGGCAAAGTGACCGGCTTTCAAGGCTTGATTTTCGGCACTTACGACCCCAACAACGGCGGGCCTGCACCCATCGGCAGCGAAGAAATGCAGCTCTACTACGGCAGCACTATTGCCGCGCTCGCCCCGATTCCGGCGGATGCGCCTAGTGGAACGCCCTTTTTACACGAACTGATTATCCCCGAAGGGCGCTACTTTTTGATGGGCGACAACCGCGAGTCGAGCAAGGGCGGCAGCGAAGATTCGCGTTATTTCGGCCCGGTCACGAGTTTGTCGATTGCCGGGCAAGCGACCGCCGTCATCTGGCCGCCACGCCGGGACGGGGAGTGGAACTGGCGTTTGTTAAATCCGCCCGCCGCGTTTGAAGCGGTGCCGGAGACGGAGCAGGCGGCAAACTAGACTTTACGGTAGCGGCTCGAGCCCCACCGCTCGAGCCTTTTTCAGAGCTTACACGCCGACTTAACCCTTTCAGCCACCGCCTACTTTTGCACCGCTAAAGAGCCGTCCAAACCGAGTTTTACGGCGTCCGCTTGCACCGCTGAGAGTACAAACGCCACATGTTCCCACAGCTCTACACCCAGCTCATCGGCTCCGCGCATCACATCTTCACGGTTGACGCCCCGCGCAAACGCCTTGTCCTTAAACTTCTTTTTGAGGCTTCTAAGCTCGACGCTGCGCACATCTTTGTCGGGCCGCACGAGCGTCGCCGCCGTAATCAGGCCGGTCAGCTCGTCGCAGGCGTAGAGCGCCCGGGCAAGCGGCGTTTTACGGGGGACGCCGGTATAGTCGGCGTGGCCCATGATGGCGTCTAGCACCTCTTCCGGATAACCTTGCTCACGCAAGTAACTTACGCCCACGTAAGGATGCCCGGCTTCGTCCGGTGTCGGGTAGCGCTCATAATCGAAGTCGTGCAAAAGTGCTGCGACGCGCCACATGGTTTCGTCAGCGCCGAGTTTGCGGGCGTAGGCGGCAGTCGCCGACTCGACGGCGAGCATGTGTTTACGCAAACTTTCCGATTCTGTCCAGCTTTCCATAAGCGCAAGCGTATCTTCGCGTGTTAGGGTTTCCCGTGAAATCATCTGGACAGTTTAACAAGCCGCGCCGGGCTGCGCGAAAAGCACATACGAGGTTCTAAGCCGGGATACCGAAACGGTGTTTTCTCGAGGTTTGGCGCGCTAACCCTTATGCTCTAAGACGAAGCTTACGGTCGGCCCAAAGCCGACCGGGCGAGAGGAGTCGATGATGACCTACGTTAAAGATGTCGCGCAGGCTGCCGGAACGCTGTTTGTCGAACAGGCCGAGGCGAGCGTCGCCGCAAACGGGCGCTTTGTGGTCGTCCTCTCAGGCGGTTCGACGCCGCTCAAGATGTATGAGCAGCTCGCCGCCGAACACGCCGATGCTGCGTTTTGGAAAGATACTCACATCTTTTGGGGCGATGAACGGTTTGTGCCGCACGACCACGCCGAAAGTAATTACGGCGCGGCTAAGAAATCCCTGATAGACCGTGTACCCGTACCAGCAGAGAATATTCACCCGTGGCCTTACGTAGAGGACGACCCCGAAGCTGCCGCGATGGAATTAGGTGATACACTTCAAGAGTTTCTCAACACTGCCCCGTTCGACCTGACTTTTTTAGGCTTGGGCGACGACGCGCACACCGCGAGCCTGTTTCCCGGAACCGGCGCGGTTTTCGATGAAGGTTTGACGACGGTCGTCAAACCGCCCGGTAAAGAGACGCGGCTGAGCATGACGGCAAATACCCTCAGCCGGAGCCGCACGGTCGCGTTTTTGGTTCAGGGCGAGGGAAAAAGGGCGGCTTTGGAGCGCACCCTCGCTCCCGAAGATTCACCGAATTACGACCAGACCCCGGCTAGAGCTATTCGCGCGCAGGGCGAGGTGCTGTGGCTGACCGACCTCGAGCCGACCTTGCCGGATTCTGCCGAAGAGACCGGCTAGCTCGGCGTAGGAATGTTGTCCGGCACAACCGGGGCGGGCGGAGCGTCGTTGAGTAGACCGTCCAGCCAATCTGTAAACAAGACGCCGCTCGTCGTCAAGGTATAGAACTCAGGGCGAGTGATGATGCAGTGCGCCGTACCTGGTGTATTGGGATCGTCGTCAAAGGCTGAGGTGTAGCTCGAGAACTGCCCCGGCAAACCCGTCTGAATCTTGGTTAGCGAGGTGTTTAGTCCTGCAGCCCACGCCTGTGCTGCAGCTTGTTGGGCGGTCGGGTCAGTGAGGTCAACCCCGAGTTGCAAACCGTAAAAGAAAATCTGAGTGCCGTCAAATGCGCTGTTGTACTGCGCCAGCGTCACCTCCGGGTACGCGTCGCCGATAGCGACGTAGGCGTCGGCTAAAAATGTTGCGGGCACCCCGCCGGTAAGGTCAATCTCGTCCGGCAGTGCCGCGCCGATGTTCCAGCGGTTGAGGCCGTCTTCGCCGGTGACAAACGATTCCGGAATGACGCCCGCGCCGCTGTCACCGAGTTCGGTCACGTCGGCGTCCGGGTAAGCTTTAGCGATTCGCGGTGTGTAGAGCGCCGCGCCGTAGGCCCCGGCACTGCAACCCGTAACCAAGATAGCTTCCGGTGCTTCAAAGTTTTTTTCAACCCAGTCTAGAACCGCGTCCACATTTTTTTGACCGTTGTGATTGATCGTTTTCGGGCCTGAAGACGTTTGGTAGGTTTCTACGCTGTCACCTAGATGAATATCGGCGGTGCAGTAGGTGATATATACGTGATACCAGTCTTTGACCGGGTTTCGCGCGTCGGTGTGGTCGTAAAGGCCTACTTCTTCTTGCGAGTTTGCCGTGCCCGGTGCACCGACAACATTAGGTTGATATACAGGACTACCGCAGGTACCACCATTCCAGCACGCACCGCCTCCTTGAAAGTCCACCACGAGTTTGTTGACCGTACCGGGCCGGACAAAGTAGGCGTAGGGCGAACCGTCGGCGCAAACCGTGTCACCGCCCGGCGAAAAAGTCTTCCACTGACCCGCAGGCAGATCGGGCAAAGCCGGAGTGTCCGGTTCACCGGGCAGCGTTGTAGTCGGGCTGCTGCAGGCGACAAGCAAGGTAAAGAGAAAGGCCAGCGCAAGGGCTACCGAGGCGTATTTTAGTTTCACGGAAACCTCCAAACGCATCGTAACGCAGCGCGGCGCGTTGTAAATAGGAGGTAAGGCGGGAAAGCAGTGGGTACCGAGCAGCGAGGTTTTGACTTCTTCATTGCTCGTTGCTGGTTACTCTCTTCCTAAAGCGGCAAGCGCACCGCAAACCGCGTCCACACCCCGCGCGTATACCCCAGCGTCCCGCTCAGGCTGACCGGGGCCCCGTACCCCAAAACCGAATCGAGCGACACGGTGAGGTCGCCGCCCAGATACAGGGAACTACTGTCCAGCCAGGTGCGAAGCCGGGGCTCGAGCGTAACTCTTTCCAGCGCGTAGAGCCCGTCACCAAAACGCAGCTTGAGGGGAAAACTGCGCGCTCCGCCGACGCTGAGAAGCGCGGCAAAATCGGCGTCGGCTCGTAAAGGAACAGGCCACGCCGGACGGTAGCCCGCCCGGACGCCGAACTCGAGCCGCCCCAATCCCGCCAACGGCAGGGTGTAACTCCCATCACCCCACGCGCCCGGCGACGGCGCTGCGCCGGTCGCGCTGAGTAGACCCGTAGCCGACACACGCCAGCCCTCGGTACGGTAGCCCCAGGTATCGGCCTGCCCGCGCGCCACCGCAGCGTCGGCGCGGGCGTCGAGAACCAGGCCGGAAGGTTGCCCCAACACGTGAACGAGACCGGCCTCGAGGCCCCAACTCAGCAGCAGACGGTCTTGCGGCAGCCGCGCGCTTACCGAAGCTTTAGTTCCGGCGACGGTCTCCCGCACCGTTCCGAGATGCGGCGTAAGGGGCCACGCGCCGGACTGCACGGCGTAACGCAGCGGCGGCGGCGTCGCCTGAAGTGCCAGGCCGCCGCCGAAGTCGTAACGAACGAAACCGTAAAACCCGGACAAGGCGGTCAAACCGGAGTCGAAACCGAGCGTCGTCCGGAGGTTGTGGTCGAGGCTGTCGTCCTGGGCGATAACGGACAGCTCGAGGGACGCGCCGGGGGGTGACAAACCGACCCCACCGTTCGTCGGGAGCCAGCCGTAAGGTTTGAGGCTGTTTAGAGGATAGTAAGTCGTAACGGGAAAAACGGGCACCGGGATGCTCGAGCGCTTCAGAGGACGCTGTTTTTTGGGTAGAGATACTCTGAAGCCCTCACCTGTCGGCAAGCTCGGCAACCAGGCGAGGTTGTACCCGTCCCCGCCCAAACGAGCGAACCACGTCCCACCTGCGCCCGCCTCGGGCATAAACGCCCCGCCCACCGTTTGGCTCAACCGTTCCAAACCGCCCGCGAGCGTCAGCGCGTAGAGTTCAAACGTCGCCCCGGCCCGGTCGGAGCGGAACAAGAGCACATTTTCGCCCTGCCAGCTCGGGTCGAGGTCTTGCGCGGGGTCGCGGGTGAGGTAGTGAAGTGCGCCGTCCTTGAGGCGCGCCACATCGACCCAACCCCGTTGCCAGACACTGACTGCCACCTGCCCCCGGCGGCTCGTCGCCAACCCGACGATGTGGACGCCCGGTTGGCTCCGCCAGCGGGTAAAAGCAGGTTTGTCGGGACAGAGCTGCTCGAGCCGCGAGCGCGTCCCGTTATCGGTCACGTATAAAACGCAGCCCCCCGGCAGCGGCGCAGGCAGCTTCGCCCGTGCGCCCTCGGTCAGTTGTGTTTCTCGCCCCGTGCGCGTGTCGAGCGTAAACACCTCAGCGTAGGTGTGCCCCGGACGCCGCACCGGACGCGCGTAGAGAAGGGTGTGCGGGTTCAGCCACTCGAGCCCCCCCGGTAGCCGGTTGTCTAAAAGTACGCGCTTTCGCTCGAGCTTGCCCTCGGCAACCTCTGCCAGCATAATTGCCGCAGGCCACCCCACCCACGCGAGCTGTTGTCCGTCCGGGCTGAGCGCCGGGGCGCGGGTGTACCAGCCGGTGTCGGTCTTGGGCGTCCCGGCGCGTCCGGCTTTCTCGACCCGCTCGGCTCGAGCCTCCGCCCTTCGGCGCACCTCACGCTGCCACGCTTCCCACTCGGCCTCCAGGTCGGTACCGACTGCAAGTCGCCACGACCCCGCAAAAGGTCGTAAAAACCCCGCCGCATTATGAAATGCCAGCGCCTTTTTGATTGCCCCAAACCCGTGCTTTTGAATCAAGTAGCCCGTAAACCCTACACCGAAAAGGTATTCGGTCTGTCCACCGGGCCACGCACCGTAGGTTCCCAGACTCGCCTCGGTCAGAGACGGCGCGGTTCCGGCGAGCACCGCACTTTCGACCAGGCCACGGGTCAGCGCGTCGTCCCGGCGGCCCCCTGTCGTAAATGCCGATTCCGTCCAGACCGCCAAGCCCTCGACGAGCCACGCCGGGGGTACGTTCGCCACGTTTTCTCCGACCAGCCCGAAGCGGAGCCCGTCGCCGCGCCCGGTAAGGTAAGAAAACTGCATGAGGTGCGTCAGTTCGTGAACCAGCACGAGCCGCAGCGCGTCCCCGGCGCGGTAACCGAGCGAAACCTCGGTCGGAAACAGCAGCCGTAAACCGACGCCGGGGCGGGGTAACGGGGACGCGAGCGCGTTATACACGTCGGTGGTGTTTTCCAGACGCAGCGTGATGGGCGGCGGCGTAAACCCGAAAAGCGGAATCAGCACGTCCAGCGCCTTTTCAGCTTCAGCGGCGACACGTTCGGCGTAGGCGGTTTTAGCGGGGTCGCTAAAGATGACCTTGACGCGTGGCGAGGTGACTTGAGCGGCGAAGGCAAGCTGAACGCTCAGCAGGACAAGACAGATGAGTTTGCGGGGCACCGTTAGAGTATACGGCGTGAAAGGCACCCGGGTTCTAAGGGTGCCTGGGTTTTACGGCGAGCTGGGTAAGCCTCGAGCTTTTTACGGCGCTACGCTACAGCTTGACTACAACCGCTTCGAGTAACTTCACAGCACTGCTGCTTGTGAAACTTTTATTTCTACCGAGTTGTGTTTAACGAACTAAAAGAAAGTTCTCATGGAAAAATCTGTTACGTTTCTCGGGTAAAACTTCAACTCAGGGGGACACAGATGGTGCGCGTCAAACGTTACTTACCCGCTCTGCTCGGTTGCTTTCTCACGCTGGGGTTGGCAGCTTGTAGCAGCACGTCAGCCAGCTCACCGGAGACTAAAGCCGAACTCGAGACCGCCGCAACGAGCCCGTTTTACGTCAATCCGAACAGCCCGGTGGCAGGCTGGGTCGAGAGCAACGCTGCAGACGGCAGGGCAGCGGTCATCCGGCAAAAAATTGCCAGTCAGCCCCAGGGCAAGTGGGTCGGCGACTGGACACCCGACATCGAGGGAGAAGCCGCGTCTTATACGAAAGCTGCGGCGGCTGCCGGCAAAACGCCCATTTTCGTGGCGTATAACATTCCGGGACGCGACTGCGGGCAGTACAGCTCCGGCGGCGCGGGCAGTCCGGAAGCGTACAAAACCTGGATTCGCAACTTTGTCAAGGGGGTCGGTCCGCGCAGCGCGGTGGTGATCCTCGAGCCCGACGCCCTGCCGCTTTTGTTAGACTGTCAGCAGGGCACCAACACCAAACTGGTCACAGACCTGCTGTCTTTCGCCGTCAACGAGTTCAGCCGGGGCGCACCCAAAGCCAAAGTCTACCTCGACGCGGGCAACTCGAACTGGAAGTCTGCGGCGGACATGGCGACCCGCCTCAAAGCAGCCGACATCGGCAAGGCGGCAGGTTTTGCGCTCAACACCTCGAACTACCGGACAACCGACGAGAGCCGACGTTACGGCAACAGCATCGTGCAAAAGCTCGGTGGTAATACGCGTTTTGTCATCGACACGAGCCGCAACGGGGCGGGGCCGGGGAACGATTGGTGCAACCCGGCAGGCCGTAAACTCGGCGTGACCTCGCGTAAAGTTGCGGGCAGCAAGGGTTTGGAGATGCTCTTATGGGTCAAGTCGCCGGGTGAATCCGACGGCGACTGCGGCGTGGGTAAAGGTTCGGCGGCGGGTCAGTTTCTGCCTCAAGTCGCTTACGATATGGCAAAGTAAAAACGCGAACAAGTAACTCAGCCGGGGCTTTCACTAAATGGTGAGAGCCCTGTTTAACGTTTAGGTGCGGGTGTCGGCAAGAACGGTGGGTTCATTTGGGAGTGGGCCTGGCTCGCGCCAAGCAATCACACAAGCTGGTAACACCAAAACCAGCAACGTCATGGTGAATGGGTCGAAAAGTACGCTCGGTGTAAAGAGGAAGTAAGGCGCGACGACCGCTAGCCATATGGAGGGTGGATAGACTTTGGCAACAAAAAGGCTGACGACTAGAGTGAGCGCCAAAATTGCATAGGCGTTTTCGTAACCCTCGAGCGCCACACCACGCTCTCGTTCATCCATACGGTTCTTTCGGTAAGCCGCTATGAGAGCGCTACGGGCGTAATACAGGGGTGAAACGAAGAAAAAGGCGAGCGTCGCCAGTGTACCTAGATTTTCGTATAAGGGCGGATAGAGGAAAACGAGCGCGAGCGCGTACAACGTCACATATAAGCGCCGGTTTTTACGGGTGTTGATGCGTGTCATGTGGTGACCTCAGTTTCGGGAGGGTTGGGCTCGAGCCAAACAACAAAACTTTTCGGCCCGCTCATGCAGCACTTTCCTTAACTTCAAAAAGTGCTTCACTCAAGGGTTTAAGAGGTCGAGTCGAAAAAATAACCTCAATCGGCAACCCGAAAAACTCACTGAGTTTGAAGGCTAGCTCGAGGCTCGGGTTGTAGTCGCCGCGCTCTAAGTAACCGATGGTCTGATAGTTCACCCCTACTGCGTCCGCGAGCTCTTGCCGCGACAAGCCCCGCTCGGCCCGTAAAACGGAAAGCCGGTTGTAGATCGTCAGTTTGGTTTCGGGCACCTTCACCTCTCTTACCGTAAAACTAGAACGTATTGTTGTACATTTACAATACTTTGTCAATAGCTAAAATGTTGACAGGCTCATCTGGTCGGTTTAGACTAGCTTTAGACCAGTTTGGGGGAGGTCACACCTGTGCGTAAAGTTGGTGCTTACGACGCGAAAACGCATTTATCACAGCTCTTGGAAGAGGTCGCAGAGGGTAAAAGCATCACGATTACCAAACACGGTCATGCGGTTGCCAAACTCACGCCTCCTGACCGAACACGCGCCGACCCCGGTACTGTTATCAGGGAGTTGCGGGCGTTTAGGCGGGGGGTTACTTTAGGTGAACTTTCAGTGCGTGAGCTGATTGAAGAGGGGCGCGCTTAGGTGTTTGTGCTGGACGCGTCGGTTACGGTGGCCTGGTGTTTTGAAGATGAAACGACGCCCTATAGTGAGGGCGTCCTGGACACCTTGGAAAAAACTCAAGCTGTGGTTCCTACGTTGTGGCAGCTCGAGGTCGCCAACGTCTTGTTGGTCGGCGAACGCCGTCAGCGGCTGACGCAGGCACAAACGGCGCGGTTTGTCGGCCTGTTAGAAGCGTTACCGATTATCGTCTCGGACGCACTCCCGAAGTTCGGCTCGCCGCTGGCGCTGGGCCGCGCGTATGGTCTTTCGGCTTACGACGCAGCTTATTTGGATTTGGCGGTGAGTCTGGGATTGCCGCTTGCGACGTTAGACGCGCCGCTTCAAAGAGCGGCGACCCGGATGGGTGCCCCGCTACTCGAGGTCTGAAATGCCTGTTTATATTCTGGACAAACCCCTCGGCCTGACTTCGCACGACGTAGTGGCGCAGGCCCGTAAACGCCTGAAAACCAGGGCCGTCGGTCACGCCGGAACCCTCGACCCGCTGGCAACCGGCGTGCTGGTCATTTTAAGCGACGGCGCGACCAAGCTCTCCCCCTTTTTAACAGCTTCGGAAAAACGGTATTTGGCGTGGGTCTCGTTCGGAGCCGGAACCGACACACTCGACGCCGAAGGCCCGGTCAGCGAGACCGCCGACGCTTCAGGATTGACCGCCGCAAGTATTCAGGCTGCGCTGCCGCCATTTCTAGAGCTTTCCGAACAATTGCCGCCGCAGTATTCCGCCGTAAAAAAGGGAGGTGTCAAGGGTTATGAGGCGGCGCGTAAGGGTGAGACGCTCAAGTTGGAAGCTCGTCCGGCTGGCTACAAGGCGATTGAGTTGCTGGGGTTTGCACCCATTAGAGACACGCTGAAGGGGACGCTCGAGCCTCCCGCACCCCTGCCCCCGACACTCGGCGACTTTCCTACCGCGCTGTTCGAGGTGCGCGTACAGGCCGGGACTTACCTGCGGGCCTTTGCCAGGGATTTAGGCGCGGCTCTAGGCGTTCCGGCGCATCTTTCGGGCCTCGTTCGGACACAATCGGGGATTTTTGGGCTGGAACAAGCCATTTCTTTAGATGAGCTTTCAAGTGTTCCCGGTTTAAGCCTCGCTGACGCGCTACCTTATCCGCTGCTCGAGTTAGACACCGCTCAGGTCACCAGGGTCCGGCAGGGTCAGCGTCTACCTTCCGAAGCCCTCGCCGACGGACGCCTCGGGTTGGTTGACCCGTCGCGGACGCTCGTGGCAGTTGCCGAAGTACAGGCGGGCCGGATGAAATTTCTGCGTGTCTGGACTTGACCCGGCAGACGCCCGAACAAGGGGTTGCACCCCCGCGCTATGACTACCTTTGACGTTTTCAAATAAATCATCGCTCGGGCACGTTTACGATAGACTTATGTATAGCGAGGTGAAGGATATGAATATAGGCGTCCCCAAAGAGGTCAAGACTCACGAATATAGAGTCGCGGCAACCCCCGGTACGGTTCATGGGTTCGTAGCGCACGGGCACAAGGTAGCCGTCGAAACGGGAGCCGGGGTCGGCAGCGGCTTTTCAGACGACGAATACGCGGCGCAGGGCGCGGAGATTGTCGGTAGCGCCGCCGAAGCGTGGGCGCAGGAGATGGTCTTGAAGGTCAAAGAGCCGATAAAACAGGAGTACGGATTTTTACGGGCCGACCTGCTGCTCTTTACTTACCTGCACCTCGCCGCCGACCGCCCGCTGACCGAGGCGCTGCTAGGGGCCGGAACCGCCGCCGTGGCGTATGAAACGGTGCAACTCGCCAACGGCTCACTCCCCCTCTTAACGCCGATGAGCGAAGTTGCCGGACGGATGGCGACCCAGGTCGGGGCGCACTATCTCGGCAAGTTTTTAGGCGGACGCGGGTTGCTGCTCGGCGGTGTACCGGGCGTCCAGGCGGGTGAAGTGGTCGTCTTGGGCGGCGGCATGGTAGGCACCAACGCCGCCAAAATCGCTGTCGGCCTCGGCGCGCGCGTCACCATTTTGGATGTGAGCCACGCACGCTTGCAGTATCTGGACGATGTGTTCGGCAGCAGCCTGCAGACTTTAGCGAGTACGCCTGCCAACATCGCCGAGCTGGTCGCTCGCGCCGACCTGCTCGTCGGGGCGGTGCTGATTCCGGGGGCCAGGGCTCCGCATCTGGTCACGCGTGAGATGATCGGGACGATGAAACCGGGCAGCGTTATCGTAGACGTCGCAGTTGACCAGGGCGGCTGTATCGAAACGATTCGCCCGACCACCCACGACGACCCGACCTTTGTCGTAGACGGCGTGGTGCACTACGGCGTCGCCAACATGCCGGGAGCCGTGCCGAATACGAGCACCATCGCCCTGTCGAACCAGACGCTCAAGTACGCGCTCGCACTCGCCGAGCACGGCGCGGGGGCGCTGCAACACGACCCGGCGCTCATGAAAGGGCTCAATACCTACCAGGGCCAGCTGACCTTTCAGGGTGTGGGGGACGCGTTCGGCCTCGAGGTCGTCCCGCCCAGCGTCGCGCTGAGTGAGCCTGTGAAGTTAGCAGGGTAAGGTTGCTAGCTCGAGCGTTTAGCTCTTTAGTCGCCGCGCCAGTCAACGCGGACGACCCGCTGGTCCTGAAGCTCGAGCCCCCCGTCACGCCGGGTCAGTTCAGCCATAAATCCGGTTTTATCTGTTGGTGAAATCAGCATAAAACTCTCGCCGTCCTCGGTTTCGTAGTTGACCCGGAGCCGGTCGAGTGACCACGCGGGTGCGCTCAGCGGGTTGCGGGTCGGCACGACCTCTTGAACCGCCGACAGCGGAATCTGTTGGTTGACGAGAATACCGCCGCGCACCTCTAGTGCGGTGGGCGTCAGGTCGTAATAGAGCGGGTAGGTGAGCAGCAGCAAGGTTCCCGGTACGGCGATTCCGAAAAACAAAGACGATAGCCCGTCTATATCACCCTGAAAAAGGTCGTAGATAGCCAGGGCAAGCGGGAGTAACAACACAGCCCCTATAAGCGCGAGCAGCCAGCTGTCTTTTTTCGAGTAGTAGCGTAGTGTAGTCATCTTATAGACCTTCCAAAGCGCGTTCCAACATCTTCACTTCAAACAGCCACTTACCCAACCGGGCGGTGTAAACCTCTTGGTCTCCGGCGCTCACAGGTACAGGTAGCCGTAAAAACTGCGCGAGACTCAAATCCGGGCGGGTTTTTTTGAGGCGTTCGGTGAAGCGTAGCAGCACGGGGTCGGTAATCAGCCCCGAGGCGAGCTGTTTACGGGTGACGAGTGTACCCAACCGGACGAGTGGCGGCGCGTCACCGGCGTAGGAAACGAGGGCGACCGAAGCGGGGTAATCGCGGAGGTAGGTGCGGACTTGCTCGAGCCGCTCCCGACTTGCCGGCAGAGAACTTGCAGGAGCGACCTTCACAGCCTAGCGGAGTCTCGAGAGTGCCTTACGAATCAGCGCTTCCGCCGTCGCTTCGCTGTCTTTTAGGGCAAGTTCGGCAACGACACCTTTGACCTGCGTTTCGCGGTAGCCGAGCGCCAACAACGCCTCGACCGCATCTTCGGCGGCGGGCGTTGTCAAACTCATCACGCGGCCCGTGGCCCCCGGTGCCTGCAAGTGTTCAGGCAATTTGGTTTTGAGGTCTAGGATAATGCGCTCGGCCATCCGTTTGCCGACCCCCGGCGCACTCGCTAACAGTCCGGCGTCGCCCTGCAAAATCGCGCCCGCAACGAGCGAGGTCTGCATCCCCGACAAAAGCGCCAAAGCGAGCTTCGGCCCGACGCCCGACACGCCGATAAGGTAGGTGAACAGCGTATGTGCGTCGCGGTCGTGAAAACCGTAGAGCGCCATGAGGTCTTCTTTGACCAAAAAATAGGTGTGGAGCCGCAGCGCTGTGCCGACTTTGGAGACCATCAGGGTGGACTTGGGGGCGAAGACCTCGAGCCCGAACCCGCCCGCCTGAACCACCAGACTGTTCGCCCGCACCTCCGCCACGACCCCGTCTAGATACGCAATCACACCCTGAGTTTACCGCCCCTCAGCGGCCAGCGCACCCTGCTCTACAACGTCCCGTCCCCCGACGTTAGGCGCAGGAATCCGCCCCGACGTCCACACCGCCGCAACGATCAGCAGCAAGCAGAAGCCGAACGCCCACGCCACCCCGACCTGCTCCGAACTGCCGAGCCCCACCGCCAAGCCCAGGAGCGCCCCACCGATACCCGTTGACAGCGCCGAGGAAAACTGGTCGGCAAGCTGCAACGACGCCGACACCGAACCGCCCTCACCTGCCGGAGCCGCCGCAAACGCCAGCACCGAAGAGGTCGAGTGCGCCAGCCCCATGCCCAAGCCTGCGGTGCCCCAGCCCAACACGCTGATGAGAAGCGAGTAGGAGGGCGCGAAGAGGGCCACAAGTTGTACGGCGAGTCCGGCAGTCAGCAAAAACGTGCCGAAACGCACGCGCCGCGCCCGCCCCAGCTCGCCGGAGCCGCGCCGCTCGAGCTGCGCCTGCAAAAACGAGCCTGATGCCCAGCTGAGCGCCCCGGTCGCAATCACGACGCCCGCGACGGTTTCCGTGTAGCCGTGAACGCGGGTCAGCATAAACGCCAAAAACGCCTCGACCCCGGCGAATGAAGCGTAAAAGAGTCCTCTCGAGGCCACCACCGCCGGTAAACCCGCCCGCGCCCGGAGCGTTCCGGCAGGCAAAAGTCGGCGCAAGCTCACAAACGCCAGTGGCCCCCCGACCACGAGCAGCAGAGCGCCCCACCACGACGCCAGCGTCAACCCCGCCAGAAAGAACCCCGTCCCGAGCGCCAAACTCAAAGCTTGCGGGAGTCGGTTCGGTCTCTTTACGGCGTCCGGTCGAGGAAACCGCCCGAAGGCCGGAACGGTTAAAACAGCGACAATAACCAGCAGCGGCAACAGACCCCAGAACACCACTCGCCAACCCGCGGCCTCCGCGATAAACGCCGCCAAAAGTGGCCCGACGAGCCCCGGCACCACCCACGCGCTCGACATCGCCGCGAACACCGCCGGACGCAAACGGTCGCTGTAAGCGAGGTTGACGACCGCGAAAAGAGCTGTGACGAGTGCGCCGCCGCCCAAGCCCTGCAGCAACCGACCCGCGAGCAACACGAGCATCGTCGGCGCGGCCCCGGCAACGGCGAGGCCGAACCCGAAAACAATCAGCCCCAGCAAGATGACGCGGCCCGGCCCCTTCGTATCCGCCAGCTGCCCGCCGATGACAGTGCCCAGAAGCGAGGTCAGCAGCAGGGCGCTAAAGACCCAGCCGTAAAGGTCGGTGCCGCCTAGTTCAGCGGAAAAGCGGGGCGCGATGGTGACGACGGCGAGCGACTCGAAAGCCACGAGCGTCACGCCCAGAAGGATGCCCAGCGTGAGGGTACGGTGTTCGGCGTCGAAAATGCGGGCGGGCGGTGAAGAAGGCATAACCTCAAAGATACCAGTGCGCCTGCCCGCCAACCTCCGCCTATCGGACGATTTGGGAAGGCTCGAGTCCCTGAAACGCTTTTTACAACTAACACAACCCTGACTCTTTATAGACAAAATAGCAAAGCAATTTTTACATATAGCAATTTTTACTTGACATATTCATAGTTTAGGTTTATCTTTTAGCAAAAGGAGATGACATGGACAGCAGGTTTTACGCCGCAGTCGAAGAAGCTAAAACCCGTGCCGAAAAGTTTCAACGAGCAGCCGAGATGCAGCGTCTTTTACGGCATACAGCTCACCCTTTATGGCGTTCGGCCCTCGCCGCGCGGTTACGTGGGGCTGCCGAGAGACTCGAGCCCCACCCCACCCCAAAGGAGATTTTATGAGCGACGCCCAGCAGAACGGTTCCAGCGAACACGCCCGCGTGCAGGCGCTGTTAGAGTCGGGCCGCATCACCCAAGCCGAGGCCGAGATTCTTTTTACGGCGTTGGGAGAAAACGAGGCTCAGGAAGAAATGAGTGAAAACTCGAGCGAAGCCGCGTCACAACCGACCTCGCCCGCCGAGTCTTCCTCTGCGCCTCCCGCTGCCGGACAATCTACAGAGGCCGCCGTAATACCGCCCGTGCAACCCCCGCAACCGCCGGCTTCAGCACCGCCCCCGCCCCCTTATCCACCCGAAACGTCTCGAACACCACCAAAAATGGACGCAGTGCAGCAGTGGCTCAAACTGAGCGGCTTTTGCGGCGACCTTTCCGTCGAGGCCGACCCTGCCCTGAACAGCCCGGTGGTGACGGGTAAAGCGACCTTGGAGCGTACCGAAACGGGCTATCTCATCCGCACACCCCCGGAAGCCAAAGGCGATAGCAACTGGCTGACGCGGCTGCACCAGGCTGCCGGGGACGTCAAGGTGCGCCTGCCCGAAAGCGTGGGTTTAGACTTGAGGATTGCTTCAGGCGACAGTGAGATTCGCGGGGTCAAGGCCGTAAAAGGGAGTTTTACGGGGGGCGACTTCAAACTTGTAGACGCCGAAACCCTCGACCTGACGGTAACAGCCGGCGACGTCACCGTAAAACTGCGCCCTCAAACGGGCGAACAGCGGCTCCGGACGACCTCGGGCGACGTCAACCTGACCTTTTTGGCGGGTGCGTCGGTGACGGTTTCGGGTAGCGCAACCTGCGGCGATTTGACCTTGCCGCCGAACTTCTCCCGTAGCGGCGGCTTTGTCGGCGGCAACTTTGAAGGCACCCTGGGCGCGGGTGAGGCGCACCTCGAGCTGCACCTCATCGCCGGCGACGTCACGGTTCGGGCGGACGCATGAGCTTGCCGATGCCGACCCGCTGCCCGGTTACGGGAGACCCGCTGGAGGTCACGCGGCTCGAGTGTCCCACCTCCGGCGTCGCCATCGAAGGGCGTTTTACGCCGAACGAGTTTGCCACGCTGAGCCCGGAGAACCTCGAGTTTATGCGGCTCTTTATGCGCGTGCGCGGCAACCTCAAAGAGGTCGAGCGGATTTTGGGCGTGTCGTATCCGACAGTCAGGAGCCGCTTCGACGGGATGCTCCGCTCGCTCGGCTACGAATCGCCGCCGGAAACGCAGGAAGTGCGGGGGGAGCGTACCGATATTTTGGGGCTCTTGGAGCGCGGCGAAATCGGCGCAGAAGAGGCAGCTAAACGGCTCCGGGCACTTAAACGCTAGCGCCGGTTTCTATAGTCGGGTAGCCGAGGGTGCAAAACGCACTTTCCGAACCGCACGACCACTTCGTAAGGTTTGTCTACCAAAGGCGCGGAAAGTCCAGAACGGAGTTTACTTTTTCTCCAAAAAGGTGACGAGCGGCTCTACCAGTCCGCCCGCTAGCGGCAAATCCGGGTTGGTGTAGGTTGCCTCGTTCGCCGCCGGGTCGGCGGGCGCTTCCTTAAACACATGGTTCATCCCCGGTACGAAGACCAGCTCGGCGTCCGGTTGCGCCTCTCCAAGCTTACGCGCGTCCGCTTCGGAAACCTGCAAGTCCGTCGTACCCTGAAGGATAAGGGCCGGTATCTCCAGAGTGCTCAGCTCCTGCGCGGGGTCGTACTTGAACCAGCTGATGAGGTAGGGCTGGACGCTGGCGCGAAAGAGACTGGCGAGAGCGGGGACGTTTGCGACACTCTCCGGCAGCGGGTCAACGATCTCCCCTGCCTCTAAACGCTTTAGGATAGCGTCAACCTCCTGCATCAGCGTTTCCGGCAGCTGCTGGCTGAGCTGGCGGCGCAAGATGTCACTCGCCCGCTCGCCGGCACCGGCGATAGAGACGTACAGGTCGGCGTCTGCTTTCTTAGCGGCGAGCAGCCCGATGAGTGCGCCTTCACTGTGTCCGATAACGGCGACGGTGTTAAAGCGGGGGTCTCCCCTGAGCTGTTCCAACCACCGGGCGGCGTCCCCGACGTAGGTATCAAAACGCAACTCCGCCTCTGAAGAGGCTGCCGCTGCACTCTCACCGACGCCGCGTTTGTCAATGCGAAGGCTGGCGATACCATTTTGCGCGAGGGCTTCGGCGAGCAGTTTGAGGTTGTCTGGCTGCACAATTCCCTGGTTGCCGTTGCGGTCGGTCGGGCCGGAGCCGGGGTGGATGAGAGCGACGGTAACAGGCCCTTTGCCCGCAGGTAGCTGCAAGGTGCCGTACAGGGTACCCGAGGGTGTCTTGAGCTGCACGGCTTCAGCGGTCGCGGGCATTTGCTGGGCATACCCTGTCAGCAAAAACGTGAATGTCAGCACGAACAGGAATGTTTTGACGGCTTTGGCTGGGCTGGGGGCGCTCATGCCCCGGAGTATAGGGCGGAGCTTTTACAGGGGTCAAGGATACTCGAGGGAAACCTTTTTGAAACCGTACCCCATTCGGCTAAAGTTCGCTAAAAAGCGGCGCAAAAATAGCTTCATACGAGATGTCGGCGAGGGTTTCACAGCCGGTCAAACGCATGGCGTAGGTGAGTTCGGCCCGCAAGTTCAGGAGCGAACGGTCGGTATCGACCACGACGGCCTCGGCGCCGAGGGCGAGATAACGAAACACATCGACGCCGCTCCGCACCTCGCCCCCGGCGTAGACCGAAATCGTCCCGGCTACCGCGTCGAGAATATCGGGAAAAACCTCAGCCGTTGCCGGTGCGCCCAGAAATATGCCGGCCCCGGTGTTGACGACGACGCCCTCCAAACCCGCTTCACTCGCAACTTCGGCGTCGGACACGCTGCTGACGCCGTAAAGCCACAAGGGAACCCCGGCAGCGGCGCGGAGTTCAGCCAGGTCTTCGCGGGTGCGGGGGTGGAACTCGAGGCTCCCGTAAGGCGGCGATTCGGCAAAGGCGGTCAAATCGAGCACGAACCCCGGCACCCCTCGAGCCACCAACTTTCTGACCTTAGGCATGAGTAAGCCCATCTTTTCAGGTTTCAAGAGGGGCAAGGTTGCCGGAAACGCGTCGTCTTGGGCCAAGAGCAGTTCAGCGTCCAGCAAGCTGAGCGTTCCGGCGTCGCCCCCTAGCGTGTCGGCTAAGGGCAACATCGGCGCAGCGAGGTCGCGGCCCAGCAGCGTCAGGTGCGTGTCGGGGTCGGCAACCCCGTGCAAAAGGCGCGGAATCAGCTGCAGGCTGTCTAAAGCGCCAAAGTCGTGTTCGGACACGGCCTCATCATACATGAGACGTGAGAACGGACTTTTACGGCGCGAGATGCGAAAGTAGAAAGATTTTACGGCGCAACACGTGAAGGTCCGTAACTTTGGTCGTGCGCACGCGCCCTATGATACGAAGATGATTCTAGCGGAAGCTCTAGGCAAAACGTTCGGCGAAACGTCCGTGCTGCGCGGCGTATCGTTTACGGTCTCTCCGGGTGAGGTGTTCGGACTGCTCGGCCCGAACGGGGCGGGTAAAACGACGACCTTGCGGATTCTGGCGACGCTCCTCTCACCGACTGAAGGCCATGCGGAGGTCGGCGGCTTTAATGTGGCGAAGCAGCCTGAACAGGTGCGGCGGCGTATCGGCGTCGTCAGTGGCGGGATGGGGCTTTACGACCGCCTGACGGGGCGGGAAACGCTCCGCTATTTCGGGCGGCTTTACGGCATGAAGCGGGCTCAGGTAGACGCGCGGATTGAGGAATTAGGCTCCCCCCTAGACCTGGGCAGCACGCTAGGCAAACGCGCCGGCGACTTCTCCACCGGCATGAAGCAAAAAATTGTCATCGCGCGGGCGGTGCTGCACGACCCCGACATCATCTTTTTCGACGAAGCGACCTCCGGTTTGGACGTGATGGCGCGGCGGAGCGTGTTGGAGTTCGTCAAAACTTACGCCGCCGAGGGGCGCACGGTACTCTACTCGACGCATGTGATGAGCGAGGTTGAAGAGTTGTGCGGGCGCGTCGCCATTCTTTACGGCGGTGAAATCGTTGCGCAGGGGACGCCTGAACAGCTCGTGCACGAGGCTGGGGCGGCGGGGCTCGAGGCCGCCTTTTTCAAACTGGTCGAGCGTAATCTGGTTCAGGCAGGTTCAGCCCGGAAGGACAAAATAACGGACGAGGTGACGCCGTGAGGCCGGGGATGGTTTGGGCGGTCGCCTACCGTGAAGTCTTGTCCACCCTGAGAGACCACCGCGCGGTGCTTGCCAACCTGCTCATTCCCCTCGTCGTGCTGCCGCTCGTGATGCTCGGCTTGCCGCTCGTTTTGGGCGGGCTGTTTGGGCGTGAAGCGGTGCGGGAGACGACGGTCGGCGCAGAAGGTTTAGGACGTTTGCCGACGGCTTTCGTAGCAACAATGGAGCGCGAAAATATCCGTTTAGTCGCCGTAAAAAACGCTGAGGCTGCGGTGCATTCAGAAGAAGTCGTGGCGGCATTTAGCGTACCGCAAAGTTTTGCCGCAAACCTTCGCGAAGGGCGTGCGTCGCTCGTGCTGTACCGTAAAAGCGGCGGGCTACGTGACGAACTCCTAACGGAAAAGCTAACCGGAGCGGTCGAAACCTACGAAAAGTCGCTCGTCCGGCAACGGATTGAGCAGGCAGGACTCGAGCCCAACATCCTCACCCCGCTAAGGCTCGAGACCCGCGACGCGAGCACCGCGTCGGAGCGTGCGAGCGGGTCACTCGGCTGGCTGATCCCTTTTTTCGTGATTATCTGGACACTGACCGGCGGGCAGATGGTCGCCATCGACGCGACCGCCGGGGAGAAAGAACGCGGGACGTTGGAGGCGCTGCTCGTGAGCCCGGTAAGACGCGCCGAGGTCGTCGTCGGCAAGTTTTCGGCAACCTTGCTGTTCGGCCTGAGCGCGGCGTCGGTGGCGCTGGTGGGGTTTTTGGGGAGTGGGTGGCTGCTGAGCGTGGCGTTTAGCGGGCGGCTGAGTGGTGGGGCCGGAAGAGTCGCGCAGGGTCTCGGCGGAACCTTGCGCGTCAACGCTAGCGAACTGCTCGCACTGCTGGTAAGCGCCCTGCTGTTAGCGGCGCTCGTCGCCGCGCTGCTGATTGCCATCACGCTTTTTGCGCGCTCGTTTAAGGAGGCGCAGAGCTACGTCGCGCCGCTTTCGCTCGTTTTGGTGCTGCCGGTCGTGAGCTTGCAATTTTCGGACTTTTTCGGCTCGAGCCCGGTTATCTACGCGCTGCCTGCGTTCGGCACACTGCTTTTGATGAACGACGCCGTAAAAGGAACGTTCGAGCTGCCTTTAGCGCTGTTAGCGTGGGGCTCGAGCCTCCTTTTAGCAGCACTTTTGCTCTGGTTTGCCTTACGCAGTTTTCGGCGTGAGGATGTGCTTTTTAGAACTTAACTCGGATTTGCCTGTGCTTCATTCTTGATGATACTGGCGACTGCTTCAATCCTAACGGGATCATACATCGTCATGAACTTGTAAAGCTCTTAACTTATCCAACGGTTTCACAAACTTATTTAAGGTTTTTGATGCCAATTTAGGTTCTTCCATATACTTTTCCGCGTTGGATCTGACCACAGCTAGTGCCCTTCTCAACTCAACCAACTCATCCAGAAAATTTTCGTCAACTTCTGCTGTCAAAAGGTCGCGTTACCGTTGAGGCAAAAGCGACCTCTATGAAACCAACGAATGTCTTCGTGATTTGTCGTATACAGCTGTCGTTCTGAAGATTCCCATACTCGGAAGGTGAAACGGCTTTGCAGACTCTCACTCTCTTGCAATGGGGACAGTATATTTGAGTTCCACCTTGCGAGGTTTTCATTCAATGCTCTCTTAAAGCACAAGCAAGCCAATCCGACAACCCTTATTACGAACATCTGGAACACTCAGGTCAAGCTAAGAGGGTAGCGTACCCATGAACTACCCTCTTGTAGCAGTTATCAGTCTGCCTCTTCTTCAATCTCCGTTTTCGTTGCGCTCTGCCGGTACGGGGTATCCGCGACCTCCGCGCCCGGTATCCGGTTGTACATTTCAGTCATATCAGCCAGTGCGGGCGCGATCCAGGGCTCTAACTGCCCTTCTTCAAACCGCCAGCCCCAGTTCCCCCCCGCCTGACCCGGCGTGTTCATCCGCGCTTCGGAACCGAGTTGCAAAACGTCTTGCAGCGGCACGACCGCGTAGCGGGCCACCGACGAAAACGCCAGCCGGATAAGCTCCCAGACGACGGCGCTGTCGTCGCGGGCCAGGTAACGCCGGACGAAGTGGCGTTCACCGGTAGGCGCGCTGTCGTACCAGCTCTGCGTGGTGTCGTTGTCGTGGGTACCCGTATAGACGACGAAGTTTTCAGAATAGTTGTGCGGCAAATAGAGGTCGGCGCCGTCTCCGGCAAAGGCAAACTGCAAGACTTTCATCCCCGGCAGGCCGTTGTCGTCACGCAGTTTTTCGACCTTGGGCGTGATGACGCCCAAATCCTCGGCGATGATAGGTAAATCGTCCAGCTCACGCTCGAGCGTATCGAAAAGCGCCTGACCGGGGCCTTTGACCCAGCGACCGTGTTCGGCGGTGTCGTTTTCAGCAGGAATTTCCCAGTACGACTCGAAGCCGCGAAAGTGATCGACGCGGATGAGGTCGTAAAAGTCCAGGCACGAGCGAAACCTCGAGACCCACCAGGCGAAGTCGCGTTTCTCCATCTTTTTCCAGCGGTAGAGCGGGTTACCCCAACGTTGCCCGGTCTTGCTGAAATAGTCGGGCGGTACCCCCGCGACGACCTCCGGATTGCCCTCATCGTCGAAGTAGTACAGCTCGGGGTTCGCCCACGCGTCGGCGGAGTCGTAGGCGATAAAGATAGGAATATCACCGATAATCTGGATACCCCGGTCGTTGGCGTAGCCTTTAAGCGCCAGCCACTGCCCGTAAAAGAACCACTGCCAGAGCTTGTGGCGGGTAATCGTTGCTTCATTTTCGCTGCTGAACTTAGCCAGCGCACGTTTTTTGCGCGTCCGCAGGTCGGTACCCCAGCTGTTCCAGGCTGCGCCGCCATGCGCTTCCTTAAGCGCCATAAAGAGCGCGTAATCGTCTAACCAGTACGCCTGCGCGCCGCAAAACGCGCTAAATTCGGCCTGTTGTTCAGATGTTGCAATTTTTTGGAAGGTTTCGGCGGCGCGTCGCAGCGCGGCGTCTTTGAAGGGGATGACCGCACCGTAATCGACGGGGCCGTCGTTGGCGGGAGCTTCCCCGAGGTCGTCGGAGCTGAGAAAACCTTGCGCCAACAACCCGTCCAGACTGATCAGGTTCGGGTTTCCGGCAAACGCACTAAAACTCTGGTACGGCGAGTCGCCGTAGCCTGTCGGCCCGAGCGGGAGGACTTGCCACAACCCCTGTTTCGCCGCCTCTAGAAAATCGACCCAGGCGTAAGCTTGCGCGCCCAAATCACCGATACCGTGCCCCCCCGGAAGCGAGGTCGGGTGCAAAAGAATACCTGCTGAACGTTCCATGAAAACTCCTGTTCTGTTTAGAAGATGATCAAATGACTACTGAAGAGAGTTGAGCGCGGTAACGGAGAAGACAACCTCGAGCCTTCTACATCTTCTATTCTACCTTCTGCGTTCTTTTTATCCATCGCTCTTGACCGACTCCGGGAGCCCCTTACTTGACAAACGGTTTCCCGATAGCTTTGGGCGCGACCGAACGCCCGATAAATCCGGCTAAGACAAACATCGTCAGGATAAACGGCAAGCTCTGCACGATGGTCGGGGGCATCAGCTGGCTGCCGCCTAAAAGCGTCGCCGCCGCCTCGAAGCCGCCGAACAAAAGCGTTGCGCCGAGGACGCCGAGCGGGTGCCATTTACCGAAGATAAGTGCCGCTAGCGCGATAAAGCCGCGCCCACCCGACATCTCCGAGATAAACTGGTTGAGGTTGCCGATGCTTAAAAATGCGCCGCCAAGCCCCGCCAGCACGCCCGAAATAATCACCCCGTAGTAGCGCATCCGTTTCACGTCGATACCTACGCTGTCGGCGGCTTCAGGGTGTTCGCCGACCGCGCGCAGGCGCAACCCGAAGGGCGTGTGAAAAAGCACGTAATATGAGACCGGCACCAGTAAAAACGCCAGATAAACGAGCGGGGAAAACGAAAACGGGCCGAGGCTCCACTCCGGCAAGCGGTTACGGATCGGGTCGCTCGTCGCCGAGTTGTTGTACAGACCGGTCAAGATAACGGCTGGAAGGCCGATCGCCATAAGGTTGATCGCGGTGCCGGAGATGACCTGATCGGCGCGAAAACGAATCGAGATAAACGCGTGTAACCAACCGACAGCGCCACCCACGACCGCTGCCGCCAACACGCCGAGCCACGGCGCGTAAGGGACGACCGCTTGCGGATTTTGCGCCAGCGCGGGCAGTTCGGCAAAGCGGGCGGCGACGGCGGCGGCAAGTGCGCCGAACAAGATGATGCCCTCGAGCGCAATATTCACCACACCCGCGCGTTCACTAAACATCCCGCCAAGTGCTGCTAAAAGTAGTGGCGTCGTCGCCCGGAGCGCCGAAGCCACAAGCGTTAAGAGTAGAGCGGTCTCCATTATGCGTCTCCTGTAGATTCATCTAGACGTTCTCTTACCCTTTCGCCGGTGCGCTCAGGGCGTCCGGGCGGGTCGGTCGGAGGTTCGGCTGAAGCCGGGTCGTCCGTGAGTTGCGGGTTGCGCCGGAGCGGGTTGGTCAGATAGTCGGGCAAAAAGCCTCTGGCGGCGATAAAGAGCACCACGAGCGCCAGAATCATGTTGACGACATCTCTGGTCAGGTCGGTAAAGGTTATGTTGAGCGCTGAACCGCCGTTTTTAAGGACACCAAAGAGAAATGCCGACAATACGACCCCGAGCGGAGTGTTTTGCCCTAAAAGCGCTACCGCAATCCCGTCGAAGCCGTCGCCGGTCGGTAGCGACTGGCGCAGCGCGTAGTCCTCCAACGCGCCGCCTAGCACATAGTGCGACGCGGTAAGGCCCGCAAACGCGCCGGAGAGCGCCATCGCCCAGATCACACTCGCTGAAATATTCGCGCCGCCGTACTCCGCCGCTTTGGGCGCGAGGCCGACCGCCCGCAGTTCGTAGCCCCAGGTCGTGCGCCACAAGATGACGTACATCAGCACCGCCGAAAAGATCGCGATAAGAAACGATACGTTGAGTTTGGTCGGCGGAATCAGCGTCGGACGGGCGTTGAGACCGAGTGCGCCAAAGACAAGGTAGAGTGCGCCGCCCGCCACAAGTGCCAGCACAAGGCGAAGGGGCCAGCGTAGTCGCCTGACACCGCCGAGCAGTGCAAAGACCAAAAGTGCCACTACCGGAGCGACAAAGAGACCGATGTCGAGGGCAACCTCCGTCTCGCCAAACGTTCCCGGTGGGACGCCGACGAGCGCCGGGAGTTGCGGCAACCGCGCCGCTTGGGAAAGTTCATACGATTTGGGTTCGGAGCCGGGTGCCTTGAACGGCAAACCCAGATTGACCAAACCGTCCCCGGCCCTGGGCAGCCCCACGACGACCAACACGATAAGGAGCAGCCCCCCTGAAACGGCGGCAGACAACCGGGGCATTTTTGCCATCCGCGTCCGCGTTGCCGGGATCAGACTCAGAACGATACCGACTAGGACAAACACGCCGACCGCGACGAACATGCGGGCGACCGGCTCGGCAAACACCTGCCGCGCCGACAACACCAGCAAGAGGAGCGACGCCGCAATATAGTTGAGCAAAATCGTATTGATGACCTCGCTCGCACCGAAACGCGCCTTGAGCCAGCCCGGTAGTGCGCCCCATAGACCGCCCCCTAAAGCAGCGGCAAGTACCGCGAGCGGCAACACGATAAGCCGCGGCCCGGGTAGATACACCCCGGCGAGCATGGCGAAGATGCCGCCCAAGACCATCTGCCCGGGTGCGCCGATATTAAACAGTCCGGCTCGAAACCCGAATGCGACGGCGAGGCCGGTGAAAATCAGCGGGGTAGCGAACTTTAAGGCTTCCATAAATCCGGCGGGATTGGTGAGCGACGTAGCAAAGAGGCTCTGATAGGCGTACCAGAGAACGTCGAGGCGTCCGGCAAGGTACATCAGCGGGCTGTCTACCGAAACGCCGCCGCCCAGCGGTGTGGGTTGCAACGCCAGAATCACGACGGCGGCGGCAAGGAGTGCTAGAGCAATCGAGGTTGCCGGAATTGCCACGGCAGCGAGCGCCCGCTCGAGCCACCGTCCCAAACGCGGAAAAAGCCGCAAGCCGAACAAAAATGCGAGCAGTCCGGTGGCAAAGGTGAGCGCCGCCGCCAGACCTGCCGAGGTCGCCGCGTAGGGCAGCTGCCGGATACGCAGACCGGCGTCTTGCAAGCCGGTAAGTAGTTGGGGTGTCGTCAACGCATCTGCCCCATCCAGAACAGCTTGAAGCGCCTCGACGTCGGTACGGCGACCGGGGTCGGCGAGTTCTTCTTGGGCGTTGGCAAGGAGCGCCGAAACCTGCGCGCCCTGCGTCGCGCGCACGACCGCCATACTCCCCCAAACCGTTACGCCGACGAGTACCACGCCCCCGACGAGCCAGACGATAAAGCGTCGGCGCTCGGAGAGGCGGCTTCCGGCAGCGACGGCGAGCAGCGCCAGCACGCCCACCCCCAAAATAACGCCTTGCCCCGGAATCTCTACCGGCTCGGTACGTCCGGTAAAGTCGTAGATGCGGTTTGGCAAGATGATGACCGTACCGCGCGCGCCGGTCTCCCGACTTATCGCGGCCCACGGCGCGGTAAAAAGACCGATAAGCGTGAGGAGCGCAAGGGCGCTCAGGAAGACCTTTTCGTTCACGCGTCTATCTTACGTTACGGAGGGCGTCGGCTGCTAAGGTTTTTTGCCGAAAGTCCCCAAGGGCGTATCACGAGAACGCAGCTTTACAGCGTTGCGACCAAACCGGTGGGCTTCGGCGCACCTATAAACCCAGCTATGCCGTGTTCTAAAAGGGGCTTTTGCAAAGTGCTACCGCAAGCCGAGAACATATTCGCGCGACCTGTCCGTCACACCTTTTGTTTTAGCAAGGCCATCGGAAAGTCAAGCAGCTTGCTCACCACCCGAGCGAAGCCAGAAAAGCCCGGTTACGCGCCGCACTCCGGCGCGGCGTCCCCAGCCCCGGCAACACGTCTTGCTCGACGGTCAGCCAACTCTCATAATTTACGGCCCCCAGCCCCCTTTTAACCGCCGTAAAATCCACACAGCCCTGCCCCAGTTCGCAAAAAACCCCGACACCAACTGCCGTTTTATAGTCGAGCTTTTCTCTACGCGCCCTTTCAGCGACCTCCGGGTCAACATCTTTGAGGTGGACGTACCAGAGCCGGTTCTTGAAGCGCTCGAGCGTTTGCAGCAGGGTGTCGGGGTCGTTCTGCCCGCTCCCGTAAACGAGGTGCCCCGTATCGAGTACCAAACCGACAAGCGCCGGGTCGGTCTGGTCTAAAAAGGTAGCAATCTCGTCCGGCGTTTCGACGAAACCTGCGCAGTGATGGTGAAACACCGTCTTCAAGCCGGTCTCGTCTCGCACGGTCTTGGCGATGCGGTTCGCGCCGCCGCAAAACGTCGTCCACTGCTCAGCAGTCAAACCCATCTCCGGTTCGATGCGCCCGGCATTTTGAAAGCGTGTTGCGTTGAGGCTGTGTTCGTCGGCTAGAACGAGCAGCGGCGTCCACGCCGGGTCGCCCACGTCCGCTACACTCGCCAGTAGCCGCGCTGTTCGCAGCACCCGCGCCTCGCCCTCGTCGTGACTCCCGGCGTGGACCAAGTTGACGCCTTCATACGCGCTCAGCATGGTGAGGTTGCGCTGCTCGAGTTCCCCCCGTAAAAGGCCGGGGTCGGTCGGCATAAAACCGTAATCGCCGAGTTCCGTCCCGGTATAGCCGGTTTGGGCGAGTTCGTCCAGCATCTGCGCGTAAGGGGTGCGCTCGCCCGCTATCCCTTCGATGGTGCCCCACGAGCAGGGCGCGTTCCCGACTTTCACCCTTGCTCCTTAAAGAGAACCTGTTTCGTTTTGTCGTGTTCGTATTGACGGCGCTTTTCCCGGACGCTTTCTTGTTCGGTCGCCTCGGCGATGGGTACGTCCCACCAGCCGCCGAAAGCGTAGCCGCCGACGCGTTTTTCGGGATTGACCTCGACCACTACAACGTTTACGCCTTTACGCCTTCTGGCCTCTTGCAGAGCTTGGCGCAAATCGGTTTCGGTGCGCGTGTAAACAGCGTGTGCGCCCATAGAAGCGGCATGCTGGGCGTAGTCCACCTTGACAAACTTGCCCCCCAACCTCCCCTGTTCGTCGCGGTGACGCAGCTCGAGGCCGAAGTGCGGCGTCCCGGTCGAGCGCTGTAACCCGTGAATACTCTGATAGCCGTGATTGTCGACCACGATGATAGTGAGGTTCAAGCCCTCAGCCACCGCCGTCACGATTTCAGAGTTCAGCATCAGGTACGAGCCGTCGCCAATCATGACGACAACCTTGCGTTCCGGCTCGGCTAAGGCCACGCCCAGGCCTGCCGGAATCTCGTAACCCATACACGAGTAGCCGTATTCGACGTGGTAGGCGCGGGCGTCCCCCGGTCGCCAGAGTTTGTGCAGGTCGCCGGGCATACTGCCGGCGGCGCATATCATCGTGGCGTCGCCGCCGAACGCCGCGTTGACCATCCCGATAACGGCACCTTGCGCGAGGTCTTCGGGGTCGTCTACCGTAAAAATCTCGTCGACGACGCCGTCCCACTCGGTTTTGAGTTCAGAGATAGTTTGGCGTTGTTCGGGGCTTGCGCTGTAGTCAAGCTCACGGAGCGCTTCGCTCAGAGCCTCGAGCCCCCGTTTTGCGTCCGCCACGACGGGCAAGGCGAAGAGTTTGCTCGAGTCCATCGCGTTGACGTTGAGGCCGATGAGGGTCGCGTCGGGTCTAAAGGTCGTTTTCGAGCCGGTCGTAAAGTCCGCCAGGCGCGTGCCGACCGCGAGAATCACGTCGGCTTCGGCTGCCAGACGGTTCGCCGCCGTCCCGCCGGTTGCGCCGAGCGCCCCGACGTTCATCGGGTGGTTCCACGGGATTGCACCTTTACCCGCTTGCGTTTCGCCGCAAGGAATCCCGTAAGTTTCGGCAAATTCGGCTAAGGTTTCGCTGGCACGGCTGTACTTGACGCCGCCGCCCATCACGATAAGGGGTTGCCGCGCCCCCATAACAAGCTTAGCTGCACGTTGGACCAATTCATTTTCCGGCGGCGGACGGCGCACGCGCCAGACACGTTTGCTAAACATTTCAGCGGGCCAGTCCCAGGCTTCGGCCTGTACGTCTTCGGGCAGCGAGAGCGTGACTGCGCCGGTCTCGGCGGGGTCGCTCAGCACGCGCACCGCTTCGGGCAGGGCGTGCAAGAGCTGTTCGGGGCGGCTGATGCGGGTGTAAAAGCGGCTCACCGGGCGAAAGATGTCGTTGACGCTCGAGTCGTGCTCCGTGGGATGCTCGAGCCCCTGCAACACCGGGTCGGGCACGCGGTTGGCGAAGATGTCCGAGGGCAAGAGCAACACCGGCAGGCGGTTGATGGTGGCGAGCGCCGCCCCCGTCACCATGTTCGACGAGCCGGGGCCGACCGACGCGGTGCAGGCGAAGGTTGCCAAGCGGTCTTTATGCCGCGCAAACGCCGCCGCGAGATGCACCTGCGCCTGTTCGTTTTGCGGCCGGTAAAAAGGCATGTCCCACGCCTCGCCGTACTCCTGCGCGGCCTGACCTATTCCCGCGACGTTGCCGTGCCCCATAATGCCCCACAAACCGGGGATGAGGCGCTGCTCGTCGTCGTCCAGACGGCTGTACTGTTGGCTTAAAAACCGCAGCAGCGCCTGGGCGACGGTTAATCTGACCGTCTTCATAACCTGATGACCCCTTCCGAAACGTCCCTTTTGGGTCTGGGCGCGCCGAAACCGTCAGCTTGACCGACGGCTCCGCACCAATGCAGCTTTTCCTCGGCAACCTCACGGAGCGCAGCCCTGACCGCCGCGTAGACCTGTCGGTGGTTTGCCGCCCCTGCCGACCCCTCCCACACACGCCGTAAAACCCGGTAGAGCGCGGACCCGATGTTGGCCTTGACGACCCCTTTGGTGCGTGCCGCCGTAAAATCTTCGGCGCAGATGCCGCTGCCACCGTGCAGCACGAGCGGTTTTTGCGTCAGCGCTGCAATTTCGCCCAGGAGAGACCCCTCGAGCCGTCCCGACTGTCCGTGTTCGCTCCCAACCGAAACCGCCACCATATCCGCGCCCGCTTCAAAAAGGTTTACGGCGTTTTGCGGTTCGGTGAGCGCGACTGTGCCTGCGTTGAAGCTTTCCGCGGCGACCTCTACGGCGGCTCCTTGCAGGTGTGCGACCTCCGCTAGACGCTTCGTTTCTCGGACGACGGACTCGAGCGGCTGCCCCGCACCGTCGTACATCACCGAGCTGTAGCCCGCCCGTAAACAGTCGAGCGCCAGCTCGAAACCGGGGCCGTGGTCGAGATGCAGCATCACCGGGACGTGCAGTTCGTCGGCGTAGCTTTTCACGAGCGCCGCCATCTGTTTGGGCGCAAGCTGTTCAATGTCGCTGGGATAGGTTTGCAAGATGACGGGGGCGCGTAAGGCTTCGGCGGCCTCGAGACACGCCCGCACCATCTCCGCCGAACAGACGTTAAACGCCGGCATGATGTAGCCGTTCTCAAACGCGTCACGGATGAGTGTCCGTCCGTCGCCGACGAACATCAGAAGCCGCCGTGCGACTCGATAAAGTCCAGCACTTCGTCCTCGTAACCCATAAAGTTCGCGCAACCGTGCCGCGTTACGACGATTGCACCGCACGCGTTGCCCATCCGCGCGGCCTTGTACCAGTCCCAGCCCTTGAGATAGCCGTAAATAAACCCCGCTGCAAAGGCGTCGCCTGCACCGAGTATATTGTAGATTTCAACCGGAAAACCAGGCACTTCGGTGACTTCGCCGTTCCGCAGATGGACGGTTGCGCCCGCCGCGCCGCGTTTGGCGACGAGTGCCTGGGGGCCGATTGCGCCGCCTAAAGATGGCCTCGATATTCGCCTCCACGTTACCGCGGATTGTCGGGGCGCTCACCTGCTGATGTTCGATGACGATATCGTCCGGCGTCTCGACCATCGCGGCGTTGATCTCCTCTTCGGTGCCGAACACGATGTCGATTAAAGGCAAGAGCGCCCGGACGGTGACGCCGAACGCCCTCGGGTCGTGCCACTGGTCGGCACGAAAGTCGAGGTCGAGAAATACCGTTTTACCCGCGCGTTTGGCCTGTTCTGCGGCGTAAAAGGTGGCGCTGCGGCTCGGCTCGAGACACAACCCCGTACCGGACAGCTCGAGCGCCCTAGCCTCGGCAATCGGCGTCGCTAGCACGTCGTCAATCGTCAGCTCGGTGTCGGCGCAGTTCTCGCGGTAGTACACCAGCGGAAACCGGTCGGGCGGTTCGATACCTAGCACCACGGCGCTGCTGCGCTTGCCCGCTTTACGCGGAATAAACCGCGTCTCGACACCCTCGTTTTTGAGAAAGTGGAGGATAAAGTCGCCGACCTTGTCGTTCCCGACGGCGGTGAGAAGGGCGGTTTCCAACCCCAACCGCCGCGTCCCCACCGCGATATTCGTCGGACTGCCACCGACGTAAGCCGCAAAGTTGGTAATCTCCTCGAAGGGTGCGCCGACGTCGCTGCTGTAGAGGTCAATCGATGAGCGCCCCATCGTGATGAGGTCGAGCACGTCCTAAAACGTCCGCGACCACTCGGCGGGCCAGCGTTCGACCACGATTTTCGTCTGCGTATAGAACTCGACGCCGTGCGCCCCTTGCGCGTGTAGGTCGCCGAAAAACGAGTCACCCCAACCCGAAAACGGGAAAAAGGCCATCGGCGCGGCGACGCCTAAGTTGATGCCGACGTTACCGGCGTTTACGGCGTAGCGGAACTTACGGGCTGCCGACCCTGAACTCGTAAAGAGGCAGGCCTGGTTGCCGAAGGCTCGAGCGTTGACGATTTCGATGGCCTCTTCGACCGTGCCCGCGTGCATCAGCGACAACACCGGGCCGAAGATTTCGGTGTGCGCGAACTCGCTTTTGGGGGCCACGTCACCTACAATTGTCGGCGCGAGAAAGTAGCCGTTGGCGAACGCGTCCCCGTCCGGCTTGACCTCACGTCCATCGCGGAGGAGCATTGCACCTTCATTTACGCCCTTGTCGATCAGCCCCGCAATGCGTTCTCTACTCTCCCCGCTGATGACCGGCCCCATCTGCACGTCGTCGTTCATCCCGTAGCCGACCTTGCGCCCCTCGGCGTCCGCGACGATGCGTTCGGTAAAGGGGTCTTTGGCCTCACCGACGGTAATCGCTACCGAGGTCGCCAGACAGCGCTGACCCGCGCACCCGAACGCCGAATCCGCCAGAATGCGCGTCGTCATCTCCATGTCGGCGTCGGGCAAGATCACCGCCGGGTTTTTCGCGCCGCCCTGACACTGCGCGCGTTTGCCGTTGGCGGTGGCGCGGCTGTAGATGTAGCGGGCGACCGGTGTCGAGCCGACGAAAGAGACGGCTTTGACTTCAGGATGATCTAGCAGCGCGTCTACAGTCTCTTTGCCGCCGTTGATGAGCGTCACGACCCCTTCGGGAAACCCGGCCTCCGCCAGCAGCCGAAACAGATACTGACTCGTCAGCGGCACCTTTTCCGAAGGTTTGAGGACGAAGCAGTTGCCGGTCGCAACCGCGTAGGGCAAAAACCACAGCGGAATCATGCCGGGAAAATTAAAGGGCGTAATCGCGGCTACGACGCCCAGCGGCTGCCGAAACATATGCTCGTCGATGCCGCGCGCGATGTCCTCATTGTTGTAGCCCTGCATCATCAGGGGCATTCCGCACGCCACCTCGACGTTTTCGACGCCGCGCTTGAGTTCGCCCACGGACTCCTTAAAGGTCTTGCCGCACTCCTGCGTGATGGTTTTGGCTAGGTCCTCGAGGTGTTCTTCCAGTAAAAATTTCAGCTTGAAAAGCGGTTGAATCCGCTCTGTAACCGGCGTCGCCCGCCAGTCGGGAAATGCTTTTGCGGCCTGCTCAACAGCCTGCGCCACCTCTTCTTTCGCCGAAAGTGGCACCTGCGCCAAAACCTCGGCGGTTGCAGGGTTGTGCACCTCGCCGTAGTTACCCGTCTGCGAGCGCTGCCACTCTCCGCCGACGTAGTTGAGCAGTTCGTTTTGCGTCGTTGTCGTCACCTTGGTCTCCTAACGCCCTGTCCCGGACAGAGGCAATTCCATTCGGTCTTCTGCACCTTCCCAAGACCCGCGTACCCACGCAAGCTGCGGCTCGTCTTTAGCCACCCATAGCGGCGTCTCACCGGCTAAAAAGTTCAGATAGTAGCAGTCGTAACCGGGCGCAGTCACGACCGGATGATAGCCCTCACGCACCAATACCGTCTCGCCGTCCGTAACGACGAGGCGCTCGTCTAACCTGCGGTCGTCGGTAAAAAGCCGCTGCATCGCCCAGCCGTCCGCCGGGGAAAAGTGGTAGTGGTACACCTCGTCTAAGTCAATTTCTTCAGGCGGGTTTTGCACGTCGTGTTTGTGCGGCGGGTAGCTCGACCAGTTGCCTGAAGGCGTGTAGACCTCGACGCAGAGGAGGTGTTCGGCGTCGCCGGGGTCTAAGATGTGCGTAATCTGCCGGGTGGCGTTGTGCCCACCGCGTATCTCGACCTTGACGTCTTCCGGCGTGATGAGGCGTGCGGGGAGTTTGCCTTCGGCGGCGGCTTCGCCTATACCCAACTCAACTTCGGTGAGCGCTTTGACTTCGTAGTCCTGACCGGGCGGCAAGTAGAGCGCGTAGGGCAGTCCGGCAAACACGTTGCGGCGACTCTCTACGCGGTGCACCTCCCCGCCAAACGCGACTTCGGCGTCGCCCCGTAAAAAGACGATACAGACTTCGTTTTGCCCGCTATTCCCGCTGTGCGTTTCATCCGCAGAAAGCATCTGCGTACGGAAATGCAGATAATCCCAACCCGCCGAATTGGGCGTTACCTCGGCCTGACCTTTAATGCTGTACTCGGTACCGTGTTTGCGCTCCACCGTTCTCCTTAAAATGCTTGTGTACTAAAAACTTGCGTGCCAGTTCACGTACAGAACCGTCTGTCCAGGGACGGCTCGAGCCCCCTTTTCCGCCTATAACAGGTTCAGTATTCTCCGCTACCCCTAATCATAAGGCCGAACCACCCGGCTGGGCTAGAAGTCGGCTGGGGCCGCGACCCGGCAGCAAAAAGCAGCCCTGAATATAGCAACCGGATTGTGTTTTGTCAATGAACGTAAGCCAACAGCTTTTATTCGGAACAAATCGTAACACCGTATGCTATATTACGCGTTATGTATAGGAGTCGGCAGTGAGCAGTTTTCCCGACGGATATGAACCGAACGTCCGGCAACAGGGCATTTTGGAACGTTTGGAGGGCGCGGGGCGCGTCAGCGTCGCTGAATTGGCAGAAGTGCTAGACGTTTCAGACGTAACCATTCGCAAAGACCTGCAAGACCTAGAAGAACACAGCCTCTTAAAACGTGTTCACGGCGGCGCAGTCGCGGCGCGGCGCTCGAAGTACAACCTTTCGCTCGGCTACAAGCTTACGAGGTTGAGCGAGAACAAACGCCTTATCGCGGAGGCAGCCCTGACGCTCGTCCACGACGGCGATACGCTCATCTTGGACGCTGGCAGCACGGCGCTGGCGCTCGCCCGGTTGTTGCCGCAATACAGACGCGGGCTCACTATCGTTACGGGGTCGCTACCGGTTATCACCGAACTTGCCGCCGTCCCCGACTTTGAACTCATCATTCTGGGCGGCGGGGTACGCAAACACAGCCTGAGTACTTTCGGGCCGCTCAGCGTGGCGAATCTAGCGCGGCTCGAGGTCGATACCGCCTTTTTAGGTGCGGACGGCGCGTCTACCGAGCGGGGTCTGTCCACCCCCGACTTCAGCGTCGCGGAGACCAAAGCCGCGATGGTTCGCGCCGCCAAAACCTGCGTGGTACTCGTCGATCACAGCAAGCTAGACCAGGGCAGTCTGGCAGCCTTTGCACGTTGGGAAGAGGTGCAAACGCTCGTTACCGACGCGGCGCTGCCGGAGCCTTTTGCGACATATGTGCAAGAGGCAGGGGTCGAGGTTATCGTCGCCGGTTCTGGAAAAGCAACATGTACCTAGCAATAAGCAAAAAAGGTTTTCTTATAGCTCGTAGGTCAATACTCTGGGCAGTTTTAAGGACTAGGCTCTGTTGACAATCTCATGTGCTGAGTTGCTAGAAAAAGGCATGACGCAGGTAAAACTCAAGGCTAGAGAGTGGCATAAAATCAGAGCATTTTTAGATGAGCGCCCAGAGGTGTACATAGGCCAGGAGAAGCGGTGCCGAAGGTTTATCGAAGGGGTGTTGTGGATAGTGCGTTCGGGGTCTCAGTGGCGACTTTTGCCTAAGCGGTACGGTCACTGGAACAGCGTCTACAAGCGCTTTGACAGGTGGAGCGAACGAGGGATATGGCAGGAGATGTTTGAGCACTTTGCTGACGATCCTGATATAGAAAATGTGATGCTGGACAGTAGCGTGATTCGGGCTCATGCGTGTTCGGCGGGTGCGACACGTAAAAAGGGGGGCAAAAGGCGCAAGCACTCGGCTATAGCCGGGGCGGGTTTGGTGCCAGAGTCCACGTCACCGTCGATGCGCTAGGCAATCCGCTACGGCTGCTTTTAACTGCGGGTCAAGTCCATGAAGCACCTTATGCTAAAGCGTTACTCGAAGGTTATGAAGCCGAGTTTGTGCTGGGCGACAAAGCCTAGAGGGTATCAGGAATTTTGTGTACCCAACTTATCGAGCAGTCTAGCACCGAAGAGCTGAGCAAACCAGTTGAGCGCCTTTTTCCAATCCCGGATCGGCATGGTCCATTTCTTTGACGCTTGCATAATTGCCAGGTAGAGCACCTTTCTCAGGGCATCTTCGGTAGGGAACGCACCCCTGGTCTTAAGCGGTTTTTTAAGACTGTAGTTAAACGACTCGATCACATTGGTGGTGTAGATTGCCCGGCGGATGTCGGCAGGGTAGTCGAAGATCGGGATGATGTGATCCCAGTTTCTGCGCCACAGCTGGGCGATGGTCGGATAGCTGTCTCGGTAGGTTTGCTCGAAGACCTCAAGTGCGTCTCGGGCCTGTTCTTCGTTGGCTGCCGTATAGATGGCCTTGAGGTCGCGGGCTACCGTTTTACGCTTACCCCAGGGCACAAACGTCAGGCTGTTGCGGATGAGGTGAACGATGCAGAGCTGCACCTGGGAATGCGGATAAACCTGTTCGATGGCGTCAGGAAAGCCTTTAAGCCCATCGACGCAGAAGATGAATACATCGCCTAAGCCGCGCTGCTTGAGTTCGCTCAACACCGAAAGCCAGAACTTGGCTCCCTCTTTTTGGTCTTTGCCGACCCACATCCCCAAAACTTCCTTAAGTCCTTGCAGGTTGATGGCAATCGCCAGATAGACGGCCTGTGTCCTAACCACCCCCTCAACCCTGAGTTTGACGAAGATGCAGTCGAGATAGACCACCGGATAAAGCGCATCCAGCGGGCGCTGTTGCCACAACTTGACCTCGGCCAGCACCGCTTCGGTAACTTCGCTGACGCCCAGCATAGCCGCGACACCATCACCGCGCTGAGTGCAGAAGCGGTTATCCCACCCAAGCAAAACCGCAAAGAGCAACCTGAGTACGACCAAGAGCTGTACAAAGAGCGGCACCTCACCGAGTGCTTATCGGCAAGCTCAAATACTATAGGCGTTGCTTCTCTCGCTTCGATAAGCTTGCTCGCAACTACCTTGGCTTCTTACACTTCGCTTCGGCACTCATCTGGCTGCGGTGAAATGTCAACACAACCTAGCAAAAGGTTTTCTGAGGTCCGATTCATCCATGATCAAGAGCACTTCGTGTTCACCTTTGAGCTGTTTCGCGCCTTCTGAACAGAGCACCTTGCCTATGGCTTGAGCATTCACCTCAGCCCGCTTGTTCTCACCATGCACCAGGCGTCTAAGCCGCCGTTCACTATGTTTGACCCCAGCCGTAAGTGGATTGCACGCCGCCATCTGCGCCACCTTGCAACCTCCGCTACCAATAGTAGGTTGTCAACAAAGGTTTACAGGATAAAGCCGAGCCAACTTGATGCGGGCATCAGCGGTGGTGAACTGCCAGTTCACTTTGGTGCCCAGCAAGTTGCGTTCGAATGTCCAAGCACCTACTTCTTGCGTAAGCCGGGTTAAGTCGGCGCTGCGCCTGTCCAGACACTGCTTGCTGAGCGCCGCAAATTCGATTTCAACGGCGTTTAGCCAACTGCCATGCTCAGGCGTGTGGTGCAACTCGAGCTTGGCGGCAAGCCGATGTGCCTCCTTGGGTTCAAAGGCTTCATAGAGTGACGCCTTTGAATGGGTGTTGAGCTGATCGAGGACGACGATAATCCGCTCTGCTTCAGGAAAGAACTCGTCTACAAGCCGCTTCATGCAGGCGGCGAACGCCAGCTTCGTTCGCCTTTGCGTCACCATCATCTCGCGCCAGCCCAATAGCGGTGCAAACAGCCCAAATACGTTGGCCGTGCCGTTTCTGACATACTCGAAATCGAAACGGGCAAGCTGTCCAGGTTTAGCGGGGACAACCTCACGTTTGTCCCCAATGAGGTAACACGGACGTTCGTCAACGCAGACCACCGGAAACTTCGGGTCAAGCGGTCGCTCGTATACATCCAAGACATCTTCCATGTGAGCGACAAAACGGGCACTCGCCTCCGGAGGGATGCACCACTGTTCCTTTAAGTGAGGGGACAACTCGTTTTTTTGAGCGTCTGACGCACCGCTTCATGTGAGATAGTGCTGACCACCTCGAGTTCCACAAGCTTATCTGCGAGCATTCGCAACGTCCATCCTGCGTGTCCGGCGGGCGCTTCACTACAGGCGAGCGCAATCAGTCTAGCCTCGCCACGTCCGTCAAGTTTACGGGGCTTGAACCTCACCGCTTGAGCGTAGCCAAGGGCTGCTTGTAGTCCCTGTTCGGCAAACAGCCGTTTCGTGCGCCACACGGTTGTGCTGGCTATGCCCAGCACCTTGGCAATCTCTGTATCGCTAAGGTGTTCACCGTTGGTGTCGGCAAGTAGCAAGATACGCGCCCGGTCAATCTTCCGAACACGGGCGCTGCCTTTACGTGTCAACGTTTGAAGCTGTTCTCGTTCTTCTTCGTTTAGGCTGATCTCTCGTCTTCGCATTCTCTAGCTTACTCTGTAAACCTTTGTTGACAGCCTAGTAGACCTCCTGCGAAAGTCAGGTTTGGAGCTGAGCGTTGATGAGCCCGGCGATGAGGCGAAAACGTAAGGAGAAGCGCTTGCGGCGGTTGCGGTAGGGGTCTTTGAGGATGTGCCAGATTTTCAGTGAGCGGATAGTGTGTTCGACGGTGACGCGGAAGCGGGCGAGCGAGCGGTTGTGGGCTTTGTCTTCAGGTTTAGGTTCAGCTCCGCGCGGTTTGCGGATAGGTAGACAGCGCTGCCGATGGTCTTTGGCATAACCTTGATAACCGCCGTCGGCGACGACCCAGACGTGGGCTTGCAGCTTGGGGTCAGCCGTTCTCAGGAGGGTGAGGTCGTTCGTTGACCCCGGGGCGTGGGCGGTGGCGAGAAGCTTGTGGCTTCTCGCGTCGAGGACGACCTGACTTTTCAAGGTATGGCACTTTTTCTTGCCGCTGTAGTAGCGCCGCTGGTTTTTTTGGGGCGTTCGGTGCGCGTCTCGGTGGCGTCGACCAAGACCACCACCCAGTCATGCTCGGCGACTTCACGGCGTTGGGGCAAGCTGAACTGACCCGAGCTGACCAGCGCGTCTTCAGTCTGCCTGATGATGCGACAGGCGGTTGCTTCATGTACCCCGTAACTCGCCGCAATATGAAACTGCGTCCGGTACTCTCGCCAATACATCAGCGTCAACAACACCTTGTCTTCAAGAGAAAGCTTGCCCGGGCGGCCTGACTTCTTGTGCCTCTGCGCTTCTCGAAGCACCCCGATCATCTCCCCGAACACCACCGGTTTGACACCCGTCAGCCGTTTGAACGCTTTTGGACTTAAGTCTTTCACTGCTTCGTAACGCATCTGACCACCTTGCAACAGCTCGCCTTACTTCTGCAAGAGGTCTATTGACTACCCTTATCGCTGTGACAGATGAGCCCTCTGGGTGTGCAGCGCTGCTTCGTCGCCATCCTCAGCGCTTGGATCACGAGAGCGGTTTTCATGTTGTCGCTCATGGCGTAGCCGACGATGCGCTTTGAGTAAGCGTCCATGACTGCAGCTAGGTAAAGCCAGCCTTCGCTCGTCTTCACGAAGGTGATATCCGAATACCAGACCTGATTTGCCTCGACGATGTTGAGCTTGGGAATGAGCAGGTTCGCTGTTTCTAACAACACCTCGGGCGTCTTGCGACGCTTATACTTGCGCTCTGGTACGGCGTAGAGCCCAGCCTGTCGCATCAACCTTTTGACGCGCCTTAAAGCGCACACGACCCGGCGCTTACGCAGTTTGGCGTGGACACGCGGGCTGCCGTAGCGCTTGCCGCTCTCCTCGAAGATAGTGGTGATCTGCTCGAGCAGCGCAGCGGCGTCCTGCTCGCGCTGCAAAGGGTCTCGACCTCTTGGCTTGGGTTTCGGGGGTCACGTCAAGGTTACCTGTTCTAGCTGGCCCACCTCCGACAAGCTGCGCGTTCCCGACGTCGTTGAGCTTCTGTTCCTACCCTCACACTCCCCGGAACTTCAACCTGTCGAACATCTCTGGGCTCGTACCGACGAGCCACTTGTCAACCGCTCTATCGACGACTTGTAAGAGTTACAAGAGGTTTTGTCTGGGCGCTGCACCTACTCTTGCGTACTCAGCCTGACCTCTTCACCCAGCACACCCTCTTCCACTGGTGGCCCCTCGTTTAATTCGGGATTTAGCCGGAATGAGTATAACTCCTTACCCAAGCACAAGTGGGGGGTTCTCAAAAGCCCTCTAGAGCTATACCTGCCCCACAACAATCCAAGCTGTGACAGTCCCACACCCCCAGGGGGTGGACTTAGCGGCTGTATGTCCGGTATAGTCATTTTTCATAAACTAGTGGTGGTCAACCTCGCGCCCGATGGGCGCACGGTCGGACCCAAGGAGGCAAGGATGACGCGCGGCACAAAGCTTTTTACGTGTTTGCTGATGGTATGGCTCTCAGCTCAAGCATTCGCCGGTCACACTGGGCGGACACTCCGGTTGGCGATCACCCAAGACGAAGGGACTCTCACTCCCTACACCTACCAGACCGGGTTTCCGGGTTATGAACTAATGACGCTCATCTATGACACGCTGTACTTGATGGACGCCGACCTCACCCCGCAACCGTGGCTGGCCAAGGGTTTAACGATCAGTGATGACGGCCTCAACTACACCGTGACGCTCAAAGAGGGTCTCGTCTGGCAAGACGGTGAGGCGCTCACTGCGGCGGATGTCGCCTACACGGTGCAGTACTACAAAGATAATTTACTAGGTCGTTTCACCACCTCAGCCAACAAAATTACGGCGGTGGCTACCCCTGACGAGCAAACTGTGGTGCTCACGCTAGCAGCGCCCGACGCTACTTTCACGCAGACGGGGCTCGCCGACTTGCCGATCCTCCCCCAGCACATCTGGAGTGACGTAGGCGATCCAAATACTGCACCCACCGAAGCGGTTGTTGGCAGTGGCCCTTACAGACTGGCGGAGTACCGCACCGACCAGTTTTATCGTCTCACCGAAAATCCCGACTTCTGGGGACCGGCACCTGCCTTCGATGAGATTATTGCTCCGGTCATTAAGGACCAGACCGCCACCTTTCAGGCGCTTCAGGTAGGCGAGATCGACGTGGCTGCCCGCACTGTGCCACCCGAGTTGGTAGAGCGTTTCCAGAGGGGCGACCTCGAGATCGCTCAAGGTTCCGGGTTCGCCTCGACTCTACTGATCATGGACGTCACTCAGGGAGCACTCGCGGAGCCTGAGGTGCGCCGGGTGATGGCCGGGCTTATCGACTATGACCAACTCGTCAACACGCTCCTGCTCGGCTACGCTACTGCCGGGACGCCGGGATTTATGCATCCCGAAAGCACTTTTGCCAATCCGGCAACCGCCGAGTACACCGCTATGACAGCCGACGAGGCGCGCGCCCAGCTCGAGGCGCTCGGTTTCAGCGCCGGTGCAGACGGTATCTACGCCGACGCCGATGGTAACCGCCTCGAGTTCGAGTTTCTCGCACCTTCTGATAACCCCATCCGTTTGCGCGCCGCCGAACTCATCGCTCAAGATCTCAACGTCGCAGGCTTCGCCGTAACCGTGCGGGCCATCGAGAACGAAGCCTTAGTCGAGCGGGTTTGGCCCGACTTCGACGTTTCCCAAGGCCGCAACTATCAGCTGTCAATGTTCGGCTGGAGTGCGCCGGTGAATTCGCAAGCCAACCTGATCGGCCTGCTTCATTCAAATCCGGCTAAAGGCAATCTCAACCTCGCGGGTTACGCCAATCCCGAAGTCGATAGACTCACCGACGAGGCGGTCATTACGACTGACGACGCAGCGCGCCGCGAGCTCCTCTTCCAGGTGCAAGAGATTCTCGCTGAAGACCTGCCTCTCATTACGCTTTTCTATCAGGACGGCATCTACGCCTACCGCCCGGCTGTGTACGACGCCTGGACCTACATGGCGGGTCAAGGCATCATCAACAAGAACTCGTTCGTAACTGCCCAGGAGTGAGTTGGTACGTCAGCAAACTTGGTCAGTATACGCTGGTGCTTGTGGCAGCGCTGACGCTTAACTTCTTCCTGCCGCGCCTGATGCCGGGCAGTCCGCTGCGCTTTCTCGCCGGTGATGAGGTCGGCACTCTCGCGCCTGATGAAGTAGCCGAAGTGCGCGCCCGCTACGGGCTTGACCAACCTTTAGGCGTGCAGTACCTGCGTTACCTTGGAGCGAGCGTTACAGGTGACTGGGGCTACTCGTACCAGCTCGGTCAACCCGTCGCCCGCACAATTCTCGAACGGCTGCCCTGGACTCTTCTGCTGGTCGGCTCGAGCCTTTTCGTGGCCAGCCTCTTTGGGGTGGTCGTTGGCGCATTAGCTGCCTGGCGGCGCGGTAAGTTTATCGATACGAGTTCTTTGCTAGGTGCCATTTTCGTCGACTCGCTACCGACATTCTGGTTGGGGATGATGCTCACAGCCGTCTTCGCCGTTGAACTCCGCTGGTTTCCCGTTTACGGCGCAGTGACGCCGTGGGGCGTGCAGAGCGGTTGGCCGTACGTTTTCGATATCTTGCGCCACCTCATCTTGCCCGCCACCTCACTGACTCTCGCTACCCTTTCGGGCACCTACCTGACGATGCGCTACGCCATGCTCGATGTGCTTGGTCAAGACTATATTCGTACGGCCCGCGCCAAGGGTGTCCGTGAACGCACCGTTCTCCTCAAGCACGCGTTACGTAACGCGCTCTTGCCCGTCTCTACCGTCATCTTCTTGAACCTTGGGTTCCTCGTCGGGGGGGCTACCGTCATCGAAACGGTCTTTTCATACCCCGGGATCGGTACGCTGCTCTACCAAGCGGTCTTAAACCGCGACTACCCCATGCTGCAAGGGGCTTTTTTGATCCTCACAGTTAGTGTCATCGTCGCCAACATCTTCTCCGACGCGGTCTATCCACTGCTTGACCCGCGCGTGCGGCAGACGACCACGTGAAAACCCTCGGTCAGATCCTTTTCGGCTCACCTATCGCCGCGCTCGGCACCGGTCTGCTCGGGATAATGTTGTTTCTCGCTCTGTTCGGCCCGGTGATTGCCCCCTACGACCCAAGGGAGGTAACCGGCCTGCCCTTCGCCCGACCCTCGCTTGCCCACTGGCTCGGTACTAACGACATCGGTCAGGATATCTTTTCCGAAGTACTCTGGGGTACCCGCGTTTCCCTGACGATTGGACTTGTCGCGGCGGGTGCCGCAATCCTTTTCGGTACAACTGTCGGAGTCGTCGCAAGCCTCGCTGGGGGCTGGATCGATACGGTCTTGATGCGTCTCACCGACGTAGTGCTGACCCTTCCATTTTTACCGCTGGCGGTCGTGCTGGCTGCGTTTTTAGGGCCTAGCTTATGGAATACCGCACTGGTCATCACGTTGGTGATCTGGGCGCGACCGGCTCGCATCGTCCGTAGCCAGGGGATGTCGATCTGCAGCCTCGCATATGTAGAAGCCGCCAGGTCACTTGGAGGACAGTTTCACCACCTGCTCTTCCGCCACGTCCTGCCGGGGGTGTTGCCGCTTGCACTGTCACAGTTCGTGCTGGCCACCTCGGGTGCGATCCTAACCGAAGCCGGATTGGCGTTTTTGGGGCTCGGGGATCCTCTACAGAAGTCGTGGGGTACCATCCTCTTTTACGCCCAAGCCCGAGGCGCTTTCCTTAACGGCTCGTGGCCTTGGTGGGTGATCCCACCAGGCTTACTCATTTCCGCTACAGTTCTCGGTTTCGTACTGCTGGGACGCTCCCTAGAAGACGTACTGATGCCGCGCCTAAGGATCAAATAAGTCTTGCAGATGGGAACGTACTCGTCGGCGCGTGGCTCAGCTCGGGTGAAGCGCAGCGTTGCTGGGTGTATAAGACCGCCAGCGTCCTGAGCGCGTTACCCAAGAGCCAACAACCAAGAGCCAAGAGCGACCTACAGAACATCTGGATGGCGGTCACAAAAGACGATGCCGAGAAAGCCTTCAACTTTTTCTTGGAAAGCTACGAAGATAAGTACCCCAAAGCGGCTGCGTGCTTGGCAAAAGACCGCGACGCACTGCTCACCTTTTACAACTTCCCCGCTCGGCACTGGTCGCACATTCGCACCGCCAACCTCATCGAATCCACCTTTGCTACCGTCAGGCTCCGCACAACTAAAACCCGCAACAACCTTTCCCGCGACACCATGCTCTAACTCGTTTTCAAGCTCGCCCAGGCGGCAGAAAGGAAGTGGCTGAGGCTCAAAGGCTCAGAACTGCTCAAAGACGTACTTCAAAATATAAGGTTCATCGACGGCATCAGAGAGGACAAGCTCGCCGCTTGAAGACCTGCGTCCACAACACTTGACAAAAGCTCGAGTACACTTCCCTGAAGCTGCTTAACTACCTTTCCGGGAAAACGGGGCAAGATCAGGGTGCTGAACATTGCGGGTACTTTTTTGCACCAACCGCCCGTGCACTTAGGTATACTTGTTTAACTTACCAGGTCAAGGAGCCCCCTTGCGTATCCAAGTCACCCTCGTCCCCGAGTCACGCACGCTCTCTCTACCCGTTCACTACAACGCGATTTTACAAGGCTTTATCTACGGTCAGCTCGAGCCTAACCTGGCTAACTGGCTTCACGGCGACGCCTACAGCTACGCTAGGCGCACCTATAAGATGTTTACCTTTTCACGCCTGACCGGAGCCTTCGACCTAAACCGGGAGACCAAACGCATCTCATTTAGCGGCCCCATCAGGTTCCAACTCGCCAGCTGTAACACGCAGATTCTCGCTTCGCTCGCCGAGCACCTGCTTAAAAGCCAGACGTTGCGGCTGGGGCAAAACGAGGTGCAGGTCGGCGGGGTCGAGATTCTCCGCCCCCCCTGTGTTCAGGCGGGTCAATCTGTCCGGGTAAAAGCGCTCTCGCCGATTACGGTCTACAGCACCTTCGAGAAACCAGGCGGCGGCAAGCTCACGCACTACTACAGCCCACAAGAACGCGACTGGAGTCCGATGCTGCTGCGAAACCTGGCGCGTAAAGCCAAGGCGCTGGGGTGGGAAGACGACACGGATAGGGCGCTCGCGCACGCCTTTATCAAACCGCTTCGGGTTTCTGAAAGGGACAAGAAAATAGTCAGCTACAAGGGGTTCAGCGTTCAAGCCTGGTTAGGGCTTTACGAACTGAAGCTGCCGCAGGGGTACTTTGAACTGGGGTATGACGTGGGGTTAGGCGGCAAAAACGCCCAAGGGTTCGGGATGGTTGAGGTAGTTGGGTAGGTGAGGGTGAGGACGACTCGAGCAGTAACAAAATGCGCAAAGGAGGCGTGACAATGGATGAAAAATGTTTTGGCAACCCAAAAGACAACTTGCCAGAGGCCGCAGACCCTAAACAAGGTAGCCGCGAACCCGCCCGCGTAACGACCTTTGCAGGACCTGATGCCGAGGCTATGCGGGGTAGGCTCGAGCCGAACCATGGCAAGAACGAATCTGTCGTTTTTCACACTTTCAACAGTGGGAAAGAATTTGATATGAGTCCAGAAAATATCAAGAAGCATTTAGCTGACTTGGACCAGAAGTACATAGATGAAAAGCAAGATGACGGTATTCGCTAAATGATTGAGAGCATTTATCAAATTGGCAAAGCCATCATGGAGGACTCGAGCGGCAAACGAGCCTTTTTAGAATCATTGGCAAAAGCGCCGCCGAATACAATAAAAGACAAGCCAACTATTGCCATTTTGAAGTTTGACACCGAAGCATCAACGCTTGACCTAGAAATACGCGAAATCAGCGAACGCGGCGCAAATACCGTTGAAGACTTTCTCTGGCTTGGAAATGCCGCAAGCTCTGCTAGCGATCAAGATAGACTCACAACGGATGGACTTCACTACCTAGTTTCTCAAACACTACCCAACCTCGTTTCAGCCATCACAGTAGATACCCCTCTTTACAATACGCTCACCGAGATTATCAATGCTTTCTTCATTGATATGGGTGAACAAGACAGCCTCGGCGTTTCTGATAGCGCCATGACCTACCGACGTTCCCGAAAAGTCTTGAATTTACCTAAGCTAAATATTCCGGGTCCAACATTGGATGAAACGCAGCAATATGTCAGTAAGGAAGGAACTGTCAAGGGGTTACCGAAACTAGTGGCTGACGCACTAGTGGAGCACTTCAAAAACCAACTTAACGGTGACAGAATTCTTTTTACGCTCGAGGTTGACGGGCAGCTTTTAGTCAATAACGATGAATACCTTACTTATCTCGAAAACGTCTACGTAGGCGAGATTTTTGAAGATGCCGAAATAGGCTGCTGTCACCTGACGGGCGTGGTTACGCCCGTTACTTCAAACCTCACACGTCTGAAGTTCAAATATTACATTACTGACAAACATGGTTTTGCTTCGGGTGCTGTTAAAGACGGGTTCCAAGCTAATTTGGCAGTCTCTAAGGACGCTTACATTGCGCTGCTCGTTGGTGAACGCTTTGTAGAACGCGAGATGAGGTTTTATCTAGCAGGTACAAACGGCTACGTCCTTCCTAATCTTTATCAAGTTGAAATGCCTACTACGGCTATCGGTGACATTTTAGATGCAACGCGTGGTATCAAAAAACGTACCGACATCAACTTGGGAATTCAGGACAGACTAGATGAAATTGCCGATGACGAGGCTGGTGAACGAAACTATTCACTCGACCTGTTATTTTACAAACGCGCTCAGGCTAGCTTCAAAGTAGTTCGCCTCATTCAAGATGTTCCTGAGTACAGACTTGCCGAGCTTAGACGCGCAGGCGACCATATCAAGACAGCCTTAGGCGATGTCCTTTTTGGCGAAAGTAGTCAGTGGGAACTAACCCCTCAAAAAATGTATTATTTGCTCCCAGTCCGTAAAAGTGGTACAGATTTTTTAAGTCGTAGCGTGCTCGAGTTCTACGCCACACTCATCACAGGTGGCTTGGTAGACGCACGGCAACTCCTTCAAGATTTTATGGAATTGATCAAGGTTTATCGCTTCGGTAATTACGCCGCTTACCACCTTTCGCAGCCCTCAGATAACTCAGAAGACTATCCACTTGTTCGCTATGTCGCTCAGAGCAATTTACTCTCGGCGTTTTTGCGCACTCAAGGTCAGTTAAAGGAGGAAAATGTGTCACTGAACTATCTTGACAATTTAAGCCTTAGCAACAAGCAAAGAGAGTATTTGGAGAAACTACGCTACTCTCAAAATCAAACCGCACTCTACCTTTTAGGTGTTCTTATCGGGGAAATAGCCAACTCGCAATACCGCCTCGGCTCGGAAGGTAAAGGAGGCAAGAAAACGATTTTGAACAAACTGAATTATCAAGGGATGACCCTGAATAAAGTTCAGCAGCTTGCGGTAGACCTTTTCGACAAATTAAGACAATACCGTGACAGCCAGCGTCAACCGCTACTCAACGCTCGAAACGAAAAAATTTTCGCTCAGGCGCAAACATTACTCAGCGAAGGCGCAGGCTCTTGGACTCTTACACCCAATGAAAACGTCTACTACATCCTGAGTGGTTATTCACATTCTACTCTTCAAGCTATTACTAGTGTCCCACGTCCCCCCGACGGAGAAAGTTCCGATAATCCCAACTCTGAAGGAGAGTAAGCATGAGTATTTTCGACAGCGACATCCTGTATCTCTACGACGCGAAACTCGCCAACCCAAACGGCGACCCCGACGAAGAAAACAAACCACGTATGGACGACGCAACAGGGCGCAACCTCGTTTCAGACGTGCGCTTAAAGCGTTACATGCGTGACTACTGGCTAAATAACGAGAAGAGTGATATTTGGGTTAGGCGCAATGATGACGGCTCAACTACGGATGCCAAAGGCCGGATGAAGGGTCTACTCGAACAGTTTGAAAAATCGCCCAGTGGCAAAAAGCTGACCGAGAAGGCTGCTAGCAAAGATGCCGACTTCAAGAAATGGTTGCTTGGGAGATTGCTCGATGTCCGTCTTTTCGGCGCAACTATGCCGATGTCTGGTTCGTCTTTAACCTTTACTGGACCTGTGCAGTTCTCGTGGGGTTACTCACTCCACCGGGTTGAAATCAATCCGTCTGCGACCATCTCGAGCACCTTTGCGGGCAGAGATTCGGGAGATAAAGGCGACTACGGCACGTTCGGGAAAGATTGGCGTGTACTCTATTCTCTCATTAGCTTTTACGGCATTGTGACGCGCCACCGTGCTAAACACACAGAGTTAAAAGCCGAAGATATTCAAACGTTCGATGACGCTATGCTTAAAGCGCTCCCTTCAGAAGCGACTTCGCGTAGCAAAATTGGTCAAGTGCCAAGGCTTTATCTACGGGTTGAGTACCAAGAGAACATCAACGCCAAGCTCGGAGACATGCGCGAAGACGTTACGCCCGTTGCCAAAAGCGGCAAGTTGCAAGACACCATCCGAGACATCAAGGATTACACGCTTGACGTTAGTTCGCTCGTCAACCGCGTCGAGCAACACGAAGGCGACATTCAAAACGCTTACTTATTTCTCCACCCTTCGCTGGAAACGAGCCTCGCGGACGACTTAAAAAATGTGCTCGGTGAGCGCCTGAAACAATTTTAGCACCGTGCCGAACCCACTGATTATTTTCGACCTCACGGGGGCTTACGCGATGTTCCGCAAGTTCTATACGAACTCGTCATCGCTGTCTTACCCCTTTCCGCCACGCTCGACGCTTGCGGGACTTGTTGCAGGGTTGATGGGTTATGAGCGAGATAGCTACAGGAAAGATTTAGGACTCGAGCAGTGTAAAATCGCCGTTTCGGTGCGAATACCCGTGCGACATGTGATGCAGACAGTGAACTACCTGATGACCAAATCTCCCTCAGATTTTGACGGTAGTGAAGGCGGCACACAAATTCCTGTTGAGTGGATTTTTCCCGAGATTGACAACCCAAAGTTGCGCTACCGCGTTTACGTGACGCATGAAGATAGACACTGGCTTGAAAAGTTAGACATGTTACTCACAACCGATACTTGGATTTACCCTCCATACCTCGGTATGTCTGAGTGCTTGGCACAGGTCGAACACGTTGCTACGATTTCGCACTGGACCCTCGAGCAACTTGAGAACGCGACACCAATCTCCACCGTCATACCTGTTCAGGCTTTAGAAGGTGCGCCTGAGCTAATACTCGGTTCACAAATTATCAAGGAGCGTATCCCACTTGCCTTAGACCGCGAACGTAAGCTCGAGGCAATCTGTGACGTTCTTTACGAACGAACAGGCAAAGGTATCACCGCCCGCTTGAACCGACCTGCATTTCATGTGACCTATGAAGTGCAAGGCAGCGTCACCGACGAAATCGGGGTGTTTCTCAAGTGATGTTTCGCGCCCGCCCGGAAAAGAAGCAAAACGGCAGGGTCATTCCAGCCGAAGAGCTTAAAGTACATCTTCGCCATGTTGCTACGAGAGCTAAAGACAGTTTAAGCTCTCCAGCTTTGCCGAATTCGGATGTTCTTTCGGAGTGGGCTGAGCTATGCGGTCTCACACATGATTTTGGCAAGTACACCAGCTATTTTCAGGACAAGTTACCGCCTAAAAAGCAGGCACCGCCAAAACAGGCTTACGGCAATCATGCCTTTATTTCTGCGCTCCTTGGTGCGTTTGTAGCGAAGAAGCGGTATCCAGAAAACCCTAAACCTGCGCTACTTATCTATCTGGCTATTCACAGGCATCATGGGCACTTAGTAACACCAAACGAAGTGTTGCCTCGCGCCAAGTATTTGAGGGACGCCCCCACTTTTGAGGATATAGGTGGAGCACCGCCGTCTTTTATCAAGGGTGAGCACCTACGCGCTATAAAGGCACAAATTGAAAATCTGAAAAATAGTGTTTACCACACGCAAATTACTCAGGAGATGAAGTCGCTAGGCGTACCCGAAGTCGAAGCATTTCTGGAACAAGATAACTGGTGGCAACTTCTCGATGAGTTGAGGCGAAACTACAAGGAGCTTACACGTAACAGTGATGTCGCCCTTTACTGGCAAGCTACCCTCCTCTTTTCAGCGCTCATTGACGCTGACAAACACATTTCTGTAGCGGCAAGCCAAGGCAAGGATGCCGAGGTGTTGGAACGGCTCGAGCTACCCTCGTACCTCGTTGACGACTACATCAAGACCTTAAAAAGACCCGAAAATATGACCAGAATGCAGCAGAGGCTTTTCGATATTCGCCGTGATGTTTATGTAGAAGCAACTCAGGCTATCGAAACTGGAAATCTTGAAGAGCTTTACCCCGCTGTCTTGAGCTTAACCGCACCGACAGGCTCAGGTAAAACGCTCACGGCGCTCGGCTCAGCCTTTCGTTTGCGTGAACGCATTCAAAACAAGCATGGCATTAAACACGCGCCGAAAATCATTTATGCACTGCCGTTCGTCAACATCATTGACCAAAACTACGACGTAACAAAAAAGGTTCTCTCTCAGCTCGCGGATTTCAAGGCGGAAAAGTCCAATTACCTTCTCAAGCATCATCACCTTGCCCCGTTAGCTTTTAAGGAAGACGAAAACCGCAGCAACGATGATGCTCTACTGCTTACAGAGTCGTGGAAGTCAGAGGTTATAGTCACGACCTTTGTTCAACTCTTACAAAGCCTGATTACGAACAGAAACCGTGCGCTGAAAAAACTTCACAACATCGCTGGCAGCATCATTATTCTTGATGAAGTTCAGAGCATTCCTTACGAGCAGTGGCGACTGGTTGAGTATGTTCTAGCGACGCTTACGGAGCATCTCGGGTGTACCGTTTTACAAATGACAGCAACACAACCTCACATTTTCAAAGACCATAAAGCCAAAGAGCTTTTAGAGCGACCTGAAAGGCACTTTGAGGGGCTTTCTCGGACGAAGCTTGTACCAAAGAAAGATATTTGCGACCTCGAGCAACTAAAAGAGTTTATTGACGGACAAAAAAAGCCCGAGACATCTATGCTGGTCGTTGTGAACACGATTCACAGTGCTGTTGAGCTTTACAAAAAACTTACAGACAAAGAGGGAAATGGCGCAGTTGGCTTTACACCATACAGAGAAATAGGCAGAGAGCGCCTCACAGGAAAATGTCCTATCGTCCACCTCTCTACAAACATTACACCTTGGCAGCGCAAGCAACGCATACGTTTACTCAGGCGCTACATAAATCGAGGCGGAAAACCTATTGTCATCTCAACACAAGTTGTCGAGGCAGGGGTAGATTTGGATTTCGATATCGTCATTCGAGACCAGGGTCCACTAGATTCGGTTGTGCAGGTCGCTGGGCGCTGCAACCGTAATGGTACAAAGGGAAGCTCCAAAGCTGTGTACGTCGTGAACCTCGCTCGTGAGAGCGGGAGAAGTGACGCCGTTCTCGTTTATGGGAAGATTCTTCCCGACATTTCAAACCGCATCCTGACCGATTCGATTGAGGAACCTAAACTTTATGAGACAATCGATAGATACTTTGGTGCCATGACTGGACGACTGAGCGAAGACAAATCTCACGGTTTTATCAGAGCAGTCAATCAGCTCCATTTTCATTTTGTTGATGATGCCCTCTCGGTAAGCCAATACAGCTTGATTGAGGAGTATGAGAATGAAGCTGTCATTGTGGAACTCAGTGAAGATGCTAAGGAAGCCGTGAGCAAGCTCGAGCAGCTTTACAAACAAGGTGGCGACAAACACGCGTTCAAAGAGGCTTACAGAGATTTAGGCGCTTACATTGTCACGCCGAGTAGATATCGGGTTAACAAGAACCCACCCTACAAACGAACCAAAGAAGACACGATTGCAGAGCACTTTCATGTTCATATAGGCGACGTTTATGCAGATGAGCCACACTATTACGATTTAGAGACGGGGTTCAAGTGGCAGGACGAAACGACAATTCTCTAAACGATTTGTCTATCACCGGCACCTTGGTCTGGTACTACGCCATCTGCCCGCGCGAATGCTGGCTTATGGCCCACCAAATCGAACCCGAACGCGACAACGACCTGCTCGCTCTAGGCCGCCTCAACACCGAGGCCCACTACGAGCGCCAGGATAAAGAGATTACCCTCCCCGGTGGGGTTCGCGTCGACCAAATCCGGCGTGAAGACGGTAAGCTGGTGCTGCAAGAGATTAAAAAGTCGAGTAAGTTTTTAGAAGCCGCCGGCTTGCAGCTCGCTTACTATCTGTGGCTTTTGGAGCAAGAAGGGGTTACTGCGACCGGCGAGGTACTCGTTCCCGATGAGCGCAAGCGGCAGGGGGTCGTTTTAGATGAGGTCAGGGATAGGCTTCTAGAGGCGCTAAACGCTATTCAAGGCCTTGTGGCGGAGCCTAAACCGCCTAAAGCCGAGTGGCTTCACTTTTGTAAAACCTGCGCCTACGCCGAGTTTTGCTGGAGCGGCGGGATGGAGGAGTAGTGGAAACGATTGAGGCAACCTTTAGAGTCGTGACGCCGATGTTTATGAGCGGCGCGGAGCCCACGAAAGCCGAGCTGCGGTTACCGAGCATCAAGGGGGCGCTTAGGTTTTGGTGGCGAGCGCTGGCGTGGGAGCGGCACGGCGGGGATTTACAGGCTATTCGTACAGAAGAAAACAGGCTTTTTGGGAGTACCGACACGGGACAAGCGGCGGTGTTGATGAGGCTCGAGGTTAAAGAACTTCCACAACAGAAAGGGCCAAATAAGGTCGAACTTGGCTTGGAGCGCCTGGGCGGGGCGCGCTATCTGGGTTATGGAGTTATCGAGTCGTCTAATAACCGAGAAAGAGGGACACAGAGAGGGGAGCTTCTCCGTGCCTGTTTGCCCGCCCCTTTCACCTTCACCTTAATCTGTCGCTTTAAGCCTGGTACTTCTCTGCAATCTAAAAGCGAGGTCGTCAAAGCCATTCAAATACTCGGTCTACTTGGTGCGTTAGGTAGCAAAGCGCGTAAAGGCTATGGGAGCGTAAACCTGATAAATCTGAGTGGTGCTGAATCCTGGCATCCTCCAAAGGATAAGAAAGGGTTGGCAAGTTTGGTTAAAGAAGTGCTTTCCACTTCTCTAAACTCAGAGGAGTTGCCCGAGTACACGGCTTTTAGTAAAGCTTGCCGTATAAGCGTTGTAGAAACGGGTAGAGACCCTTTGAAATTACTTGATAGCATCGGGAAAGCGCTGCAAGAGTACCGCATGAACCTAGAAGACAAAGTGGTCGGCGATTTTATAAAGGGTGCCGGAGTCTCAGAGCATCCAGAGCGAGTACTTTTTGGCTTACCTCACAACTATTTTTTTCGCCAAGCTGGAAGAAGGCGCGACGTTAAAGTTGACGTAAACAGCACAAACGAGAAACGCAATCGCCGTGCCAGCCCCCTGTTTATCCACGCACATGAACTAGATAAGGGACAGCATGCGGCAATTTTAGCCGTTATGCCCGCAAAGTTCCTCCCCGAAGAAGACCTGATTAGACTTGAAGATGTAAGCGATGATGGAAGAAGGTTAGAGCCGCAAGAGTTCTCACAAGAGACGAACGATTTCCAAACCCTTCACAACTTTCTTGATAGTTTTTCAAACTCCATGAAGGTGCTGCCATGACCAAAACCCTCCACTTCACCCTCGGCCCCGTCCAAAGCTTCGTCGAGCAGGCGCGGCGCACCAGAGATCTCTGGGCCGGTTCGTTCTTGCTCTCGTACCTGAGCGGTCAGGCGATGAAAGCGGTATTTGAGGCAGGCGGCACAATCACCTTTCCAGACGTAGGCACAAAAGAAAACCCTGCTGATGAATTGCTTAAAGCCATCATGGGCGAGCCGCACAACAACCCTAAAATCGGCTCACTACCCAACCGCTTCAAAGCAAGCGTGCCGGACGACTTTGACCCTAAGCACTGCGAGCAAGCAGTTAGAGGTGCCTGGAAAAAGGTGGCGGACGCTGTTTGGTACAAATACGTTTTTCATATCGCTGAACATGGAATAGACACACAGACTATCTGGGATCGTCAGCTCGAGGCGTTTTGGGACATGACGTGGGTTATGGGTGACTCGGACGATGCGAACGAGAATGGTACCTGGCTCGACCGGCGTAAAAACTGGCGCACGCATATCCCGCCCGAAGAGGGCGGCGACCACTGCACGCTGATGGGCGACTGGCAAGAGCTGTCAGGGTTTATCCGTTCAAAAGAAAAGCACGAGCAAAAGAAATTTTGGAATGCGTTGCGCGAGCAGAAAGATGAGCGCAAAAATAGACGCCTCAGCACCCTCGAGCTAGGCGAACACGAACGCCTCAGCGCGGTTGCCCTTATCAAACGCCTTTATCCAAAAGTTAAAGCTATCGGCTGGAATCTCGACGTTGAAAACTGGCCCAGCACGCCGTACATGGCGGCGGTGCCGTGGCTCGAGACGGCGCACCGAACGGACGAAGCCAAAAAGTATCTGCAAGTCGTCGAAAACGCTAAGCTCGAGTGGGCTTTCGGTAAATACAACACAGGGCTGACCTGCTTGAAGAACGCAGGGAAATTTGCCGAACTCGACGGTAACTTTTTTCAGCAAGCGGCGCTCGAGAACAAAAATGCCACGCCGCTCAAGCCTGAGCTTTCGGAGCCGGAAGATGAGGCACTGCGCCGCGAGCTTGCCGCCGAACTTCGCAAGGTCAATAAAGCAGTCGGACATCCCGCCAGCACCTTTTACGCGCTGCTGCTGATGGATGGCGACAGCCTGGGTAAGCTCCTGCGCGAAGCTGATGAAACCGAGGTGTCTCGGGCACTCTCGAGGTTTACAAACCAAGTAGACACTATCGTCCGAGAGTACTGCGGCAAAACGGTCTATGCAGGCGGCGACGATGTGATGGCGCTCTTGCCACTAGACAAAGCCCTTGCTGCGGCAAACAAGTTGAGAAAGGCGTATCTCGAGGCTTTTGAGAAGGTAGCGCTCCCTCCCGGTCATCAAGCGACTATTTCCGGCGCGGTTATTTTTGCTCACTACACGCTGTCTTTACGGGCGGTGCTTAAAGAAGCGCATCATCAGCTCGACAGCGTTGCCAAAGCGCAAAACGAGCGCGACAGTCTGGCGGTGTCGGTTTTTACGGGCAGCGGCAGAACGGTGCAGTGGGTCTCGAGCTGGCATGATGTCGAGCATAATTTCTCTGTAACGAACGTTTTACACGATTTATCCCAACGTTTTGGGGACGACGAGCAGTTCTCGAGCAAGTTCTTCTACAACCTGCGTGAACGCCTCGGCGTACTGGTCAATGAAAAAACCAATAAGTTCGAGTTTGACATGGAACATGCGGATTTCTGGTTTCTCAAAGCGGAGTACCAAAAAAATCGCCAAGGCGCGGCAGATTCTCAAACGGCAGAACGAAACGTTCATGACCTCTTAAAAGTCTGCCGCGTTCGCAAACAGGGCAAAGCGGACGAGCAAACGCTGGTACCGGACGGGGCGTTGCTGGTGCGTTTTCTGGCGGGCAAAGGTCGGGGGGTAGAGCGGTGAAAACATACAAGCTCACCCCGCTCGACACGCTCTTTTTCCGCGACGGCAGACCCTTCAATCTGGGCGAAACCGGGCAGCTCGAGGTTGTCGGGACGTTTCCCCCCTCACCGACGACGGTGGTCGGGGCGCTGCGGGCGGCGTTGGCTCGAGGACACGGTTGGACGGGTGAGTCATCAAAAGACTGGGACGACGCGCTCAAAGAAGTTTTAGGCAACCACCACGAAACGCTCGGTCAGCTCAGTTTTCACGGCCCTTTCTTGTTGTGTAACGGCGAGATACTCTTTCCGGTTCCTCTACATCTGTTAGGCAAACTCGTAGAAACGGAGGATGGCAAAAGCAAAACATGGCTTACCACGCGCTTGCGCCCCGGTGCTTCTTTAGAAACGGACATCGATCAGGCTCGCTTGCCTGAAAAAGTAGAAGACATTGATGGTGCTAAAGAGCTGGGCGGCTACCTTACGGGTGAAGGGATGCAGCGCGTGCTTGCCGGGGGAAAGCCTGAAGACGCCCACATTGTTTCAAAAACGCAGCTCTGGCACACCGAACTCCGCGTCGGCATCAAACGCGACCCGAAGAGCCGCACGACCAAGGAAGACTCGCTTTACAACATCGCTCATGTGCGCCTGCAAGAGGGCGTCAGTTTGGGAATGCAGGTGTCGAGTTTACCGGAGGACTGGCAACCGCAAAACCCGGCGCTTTTGGGCGGTGAAAGCCGGATGGTGTGGCTTACGGAAATAGACAAGCTCACCTTACCCGACAAACCTAAGCTGCCTGAAAATGGCACGATTCGCTATACCGTCACGCTTATGACTCCGGCCAGGCTCGAGGGTGACAGCTGGAAAACGCCCGACGGCAAGCCGGCAGACTTACCCGGCAAGGTCATCTCGGCGTGCGTCGGCAAACCCGTCATGATTGGCGGCTGGAACTCACTTAAAAAAGAACCTCTACCGCTCCAAGCGTACCTACCGGCGGGCAGCACCTGGTTTCTCGAGGCGAGGCCCGACGAGAGAGCGGAAATTCTTAAAAAACATGGTGGACACATCGGCGTAAAAACCGCCTGGGGTTACGGACAGCTTTTGATCGGCTTATGGGAGGACGTACATAGATGAAACACGCAGTTGTTGGCATGTTGGCAGAAACCTTTATCCACCCCGGCAGTGGGCAAAACGCCGGGGCTATCGACCTGCCCGTAGCCCGAGAAGCTGCCACGGACTATCCGTTTATCGCAGGCTCGAGCCTTAAGGGTGCTTTTCGTGACGCCGCTGAGCAGCGTGAAAGTAGCGATATCGATAAGGTTTTCGGCAAGCAGGAGAATGCCGGGGATTTGCTTGTCTCCGACGCACGCCTTGTGCTGTTGCCCGTTCGCAGCTTAAGTAGCGCCTACAAATGGGTGACGTGTCCGCATCTGCTCGAGCGCTTAAAGCGCGACTTGATGCGCGGAGACGCTGAAAGCGCCTCGTTTACGGTGCCGAATGTCGGTAGCAAGGAGGCGTTGGCTAAAAATATCAAGGATAAAAAGCTCTTTTTAGAAGAGCGTAGTTTTACGGTTGCGGGCGAGATTGATGACGATGATGGCGTCGCAAAAGAATTACAAAAACTCATCCCCCACGGAGACAGCAGAAACCGCCTTGCCGAGCAGGTTGTCATTATCAGCAACGACGACTTCAACTGGTTCGCCAAATACGGTTTGGCGGTGCAAGCTAGAAACGCGCTGGATAGCAAAACCAAAACCAC
>CAWCXJ010000012.1:0-201171 GCA_963799485.1 uncultured Trueperaceae bacterium | reverse complement strand
TGCCGCTCCGCCTGCGCCAAAATCATCTGCGGGTCGTCTAGGTTCTCGAGGTTGATGTTAATCGCCGACAGGTCGTTCCCCGGCACCTCATACATCAGCTCTAACAGTGTTTTTTCCATCACCGAGCGAAGTCCGCGTGCGCCTGTACCTCTGGCTTTGGCGCGTTTGGCGATTTCATAGAGGGCCGATTCGTTAAAGCTGAGGTCGACACCCTCGAGCCTAAACAGCTCTTTGTACTGCTTTACGAGCGCGTTTTTCGGTTTGGTCAACACGTCTACGAGGGCGTCTAGGCTGAGTTGGGTGAGGCTCGAGGTCACCGCCAAGCGCCCGATAAGTTCAGGAATCAGTCCGAAGCGCACGAGGTCTTCGGGTGTAACTTTTGCTGCGACGTTTTCGCTTTTCGCCTCACCCTTGTACCCAAAGCCGACTTTCGACACGTCGGTACGGTTGCGGATAATGCCGTCCAAGCCTTCAAACGCGCCGCCGCAAATAAATAAAATATTTGAGGTGTCTACAGCGATAAGTTCCTGATGCGGATGTTTGCGCCCGCCCTGCGGCGGCACATGCGTCACCGAACCCTCGACGATTTTAAGGAGCGCCTGCTGTACGCCTTCGCCCGACACGTCTCGGGTGATGCTCGTGCCTTCGCTTTTACGGGCGATTTTGTCGATTTCGTCGATGTAGATGATGCCGCGCTCGGCAGCCTCGACGTTGTAGTCGGCAGTTTGGAGAAGCCGCACGATGATATTTTCCACATCGTCGCCGACGTATCCGGCCTCGGTCAGCGTGGTGGCGTCGGCGATGGCAAACGGCACTTGCAAGATGCGAGCAAGCGTTTGTGCAAGGAGTGTTTTACCCGTCCCACTCGGGCCGAGCAGCAAGATATTGGCTTTTTGCAACTCCGAGTCGGGGTGCTGCAGCCGCAAATAATGGTTAAACACCGCGACCGAAAGCGTCTTTTTGGCTTCGTCTTGTTCGACGACGTAGGCGTCTAGCTGAGCCTTGATTTCGCGTGGCGTGACCGGATGCGGGAGCGGCGTGCTGCGCCCTTTGGCCTGTGCTAAAACTTGCGAGATACGCACAACGCAGTCGCTACAGATGTGCGTGACACCGTTTTCGGCGGCGACTAAGTGGCGCACCTCAGCGTGGGTGCGTCCGCAAAAGTTGCAGCGGGCCTGCGCCACCTACTCGTCTCCCTCGGGAAGTCCGGCACCCGTAAAACGCCCTAACCCCCGCGGTTCGACTACCCGGTCGATGAGGCCGTACTCTCGCGCGGCTTCGGGGTTCATAAATAAGTCGCGCTCCATATCGCGCAGGAGTTTTTCGCGGGTGTAACTGCGGTTCGTGTGGCGCTCATAGAGGTCAACCATCTGGTCGCGTAGATACAACACCTCTTTGGCTTGCACCTCGACGTCCGGCGTGTTGCCGCGAAACCCCGACGAACCCTGATGGATCATGATGCGGCTGTGCGGCAAGGCGGCCCGTTTGCCTTCGGCCCCGGCCATCAGAATCACCGAACCCATCGACATGGCGATACCGACGCAAGTTGTGGCAACCGGCGCGCTGATAAACTGCATCGTGTCGTAGATGGCGAGTCCGGCGTAAACCTCACCGCCGGGACAGTTGATAAACATGCTGATCTCTTGTTCAGACGACTGCGAGTCGAGTAGGAGAAGCTGCGCGACGATGACGTTGGCGACTTCCGAGTCGATGGGCGAACCCAAAAAGATGATGCGCTCTTTTAAGAGGCGGCTGTAAACGTCGTACATCCGTTCACCGCGCCCGGTTTGTTCGATAACGTAGGGGACTAAGGGCATAACGCGCTCCTCGCTGCTATTTATACTTCGGATTCTACCGGAGTTTCGGCGTCATTGTCACGCTGGCTGTCAGCTTGAACACTGTCTGGCTGGGGTTGCGTTGGCTGAGAAGCGTCAGCGGTTTGCGCGGCGAGCAGTTCTTGGACGGTCTCACGCACGGCTTTATCACGGGTAAGAAGAAAACGGTAGTTGGCTAAACCCGACTCACCGAGTTCTTGCCGCAGCGCTTGCGGCGTACTGTTTTGACGCTGCGCGGTGTAAGCGAGCGCCGCGTCGAACTCTTCGTTGGCGAGAACTGTGCCACGCTGCTCGAGCAATCTTTCCAGCACCAAATCGCGTTTGACGGCGTTTTCAGCTGCTTCGTCGAGTTCACGGTCGAACTCTTCGCGTTTGCCCGCTTCGGCGTCCAAGCTTTCCAGGTAGCCTTGCAGCGTCGCGCCGCGGCCCTCGAGGTCGCGCGCCAGGTTTTGCAACAAGCTGCTTTTACGGCGCGTTTTGAGGCTCGGCGGGACGGCGACGTTGGTCTCTAAAAGAAGTTTTTCGGTAAATTCTTCCTGCTGCGCGGCGAGCGCGTCCTGCGCGAATTGTAGCTCCAGGTTCGTGCGGAGCTGCGCTTCGACCTCGGCCCAGGTCTCTAAACCCAGCGTCCGGGCAAACTCGTCGTCGGCTTCGGGGAGTTCTTTTTCCTTGACGTCTTTGACGACGACGCGCAGGGTCGTGGGTTCAGGTGTAGGCTCTACGCCTTCGGTAGCTGCCGCATCTACTTCCGTATCTGCTGCATCCACCTCTGCGTCGGCCTCGGCTGTTTCAGCTGCTTCGTCCACATCGGCGTCTTCGTCTTTTTCTTCCGCAAGGGTTAGCTCGATTTCGTCGCTGATGCTTTTGCCCAAGAACTGCTCGGCAAGCTCCGGGGCGACGTTTTCCAAGTCTACGGGGATGCTCGAGCCTTCCCCACCCGCTTCGCTCACCGTTTCGACCAGCAGATAATCCCCGGCTCGTGCTGGACGCTCGACCGGAATCAGCGTTGCATTCTGGCGGCGGAGCGCCTCGATATTTTCTTGTAGCAACTCGTCTGTTACCGGCTCTTGCTCGGTGTCGAAGACGATCTGTGAGGTATCCGGCAGCTCGAAATCGGGGTAAAGCTCGACTTCGGCCTCGAAAGCGTAGTCTTCGCCGTCTATGGGTTCGTGTGCGTGCAGGTGCTGCGAAACCGGCGTTAGCGACAGCTCTTCTACTGCTTGCGGAAAGTACGTCTGTACGAGCGCGTCGCGCACCTCCTGAGCGATGGCGTCTTTGCCGACACGCGTTTCGATCACGCCGCGCGGCGCTTTACCGGGGCGAAAACCGGGAACGCGAATTTGCCGCGAGATACTGCTCAAAACCTGTTGGTACGTTTTTGAAACGTCGTCTGCGGGGATTTCGACCTTGATCTTAGCGCGCTCGGCGTCTCTTTCTACGATATGCGTTTGCATGAACTCTCCTAAGTGCCGCAGTTTGGGGTGCTGCAGTTTGGGGTGCCGCAGCTTGGCGGAGTGCGGCGAAACGGTCTAGTCTAACCTGTAGTGCAACTATTATCCGGCTTAGACCACCCCAAAAAACGTGATTTACCCTGGTGGTTACGTTCACGTCACGTTAGAGAATAATACCTGCGTAACTTGAACTCGGTAGTTGTGAATAGGTAGTAGTGCAGCGCGAGTAACTATAAAAAAAGCAAGCCGAGGCTTGCTGTTGGTGCGAGGAATGGGACTTGAACCCACACACCTTGCGGTACTAGATCCTAAATCTAGCGCGTCTACCAGTTCCGCCATCCTCGCAAGAGTTAAAGGTATTATCTTTAATGCATTAAAGATAATACCTTTAACTTGTTGGGGTGGATGATGGGATTTGAACCCACGACCCTCGGAACCACAATCCGATGCTCTAACCTACTGAGCTACACCCACCGTAAAGCCGGTTCGCTACCAACCCGGCGCGGCCCTCGAGCCAGGCTCAAGAGAACTAAAGTATCATTTTTGGCCCGCTAATGCAAACGGTTTTGCGCCGTGAAGTATGCCGGGGCGAGCCCTGAGTTTACAAGCTTTTCGGCTCCAAAAGCGTTTCGACCTGCGCTCGGCCCAGTTCGTGCGACGCCTTATATGCGTCAAGCACAGCGAGAGTTTTAGCGAGAATTTTGTGGTCGAGCGTTGACAGCGCAAAGGCCGCTATATTATCCAGCTCGACCCAACTCCCGGAGTCGGGCGGCTCAGCCGTCAAAACGGGCGTCGCCGTAATTTTGAAATGCGTGTAGGCGTGCTGAACGGGCGCTAACTGCCTACCTGCCGGGGCCGCGTCGCTCAGAACAAAACCCCAGAGTCCCCCCAGCATTTCGTTTTCACCACGCCGACGGAGCCAGAGCGCCCCCCCTTTTGCGCAAACGAGTGCAAAGCGCCTATGATGCGGCACCTTTTTACGGGCTTTTGCTTCCGGAAACTCGGCTACCCGTCCCGTCTGAAATGCTTCACAGTAAGCGCTGACCGGACACGCGGCACAGTGGGGCGGGCGCGGCGTGCAGAGCGTCGCGCCGAGTTCCATCAACGCTTCGTTAAAAGCTCCGGCTTGGGTATGAGGGAGGTGGGGCTCCAACTTTTCTTTTACGGCGCGCGGGGCAGGTTCGCCGGAGAGACAAAAGAGCCTCGAGGCCACCCGTTTAACGTTGCCGTCGACTGCCAGCACAGCCTCGCCAAAGGCCAGCGCCGCAATTGCGGCGGCGGTATAGGGGCCGATTCCGGGTAATGTCAGCAGCTCGTCATAGATTTCCGGCAACGTGCCCCCGTAATCCGTGACAACGCGTTTTGCACCTTCATGAAGCAGGCGGGCGCGGCGGTAGTAGCCGAGCCCTTCCCACGCTTTGAGGGCGTCATCAAGGGGCGCGGCGGCGAGCGACTCGAGCGTTGGAAAACGCGTCAGCCAGCGCTCGAAATACGGGATGACGGTGCCGACCTGCGTCTGCTGCAGCATCGTTTCAGAGACCCACACGCGGTAAGGGGTGCGCGCCTCGCGCCACGGCAAACGCCGCCCACAAGCAGCGAACCATTCCAGCAGGTTGGCGGCGAAGGGCGTCATACACCAAGGTAACCTCTGCGCCAGCGTCGGGGTGTCGTTATGAAGTGCCGTTCTGCCCCTAAGACGGGAATGTTACACTTTAGGCAAGTAGCTGCGGGTAGGTACGTTTAAGGAGCCGTGTTGTCTAGCAGTCGCGACAAAACGATAGGCGAAAGCTTTCAGGCGCAGACCAAGTATCGCCGGGGCGCGTTGCCACCGAAAACGGGCAAGGTCGTCAGTCCGTTCAAGGTCTACGCCAACCCGCTCGAGGTCGCCTCGCTGCCGGTTCCCGAACTCTCCGAAGGCCGGGGGTTGTGGGCGACGCTTTCGACGACGCGGGCGAGCATCCCTGAAGGGGGCCGCCTGCGTCAGAGTGACGTGTCACAGCTGCTCTGGGCGACCTCCGGGTTTACCTACGGCGGTCAGCGCACCCACGCGACGGCGGTGCCGATTGCCGGACTCGAAACCTACCTCATCGTCCGGCAGATCGAGGACGTGTTTCCCGGTGTGTACCACTACAACCCGCGCGAACACGCTTTAGAGCATCTTCAGCGTACCGAACCGAGCCTAGACTTAGCCGACGCGCTTCTAGGCGATACCGACATCAGCGCGTGCGCGGCGATTGTCGCCTACACGGGATTGCCGGGTCGTATCGACGATGGCTCGAAAAGCCGGGCGTACCGCTATTTGTACCTCGAGGCGGGCGCAGCGGCGCAGTGTGCGATGTTGGCCGCCGTCGGTCTGGGCCTCGCCGCGACGATGCGCGCCGAGTTTTACGACGATGAATTGGCGCGGCTGTTGCAGGTGGACGGGACGAGCGAGATGCCGCTCTGCGTGCTGACGCTCGGGACGTAGCTAACAAAAGTGAGGTTTGATGTACCACAGGTCAGGTAGACCTTAAGATATGTTTTATGAATCTCCGAAGAATTTGCAGCTTACATAGCCAAACTGTCACCTCTTTTTCTCAGGCGGAGATATGAACTGTGTTGCGGTTTTTTGCGGCGGCAGTAGCGGCGTCAAGGAGTCCTACGTCCAAGCGGCACGCGAGATGGGTTATGAAATAGCAAGACGCGGTTTCGTCCTCGTTTACGGTGGTGGCCATATCGGGCTGATGGGCGTTTTAGCGGACGCCGCTCTCGCTGCGGGCGGTGAGGTCGTCGGCGTTATCCCGCAAAGCTTGGTCGCGCGCGAAATCGCACATGCTAGGCTTTCACGCCTCGAGGTCGTCCCCGATATGCTCACCCGCAAAGCGCGTATGGCAGAGCTGGCAGATGCGTTTATCGCTTTGCCCGGCGGTTACGGGACACTAGACGAACTGTTCGAGATGCTGACTTGGACGCAAATCGGGGTGCAGGCGAAGCCGTGCGGCGTCCTCAACGTAAACGGATATTACAACCACCTTATCGCCTGGACTGACCACGCCGTTGAGGAAGGTTTAGTGCGAGCCGGACACAGAAATCTGCTGCTTGCCGAGCGTGAAATAACTGAGCTTCTGGATAAGTTGGCTCTATGGACGTTTCGAGATGTTGCGCTCAAATAATAAGCTGCCGTGACCGCAAAAATCTTCGTTTACGGCACCCTCAAACCGGGCGGTTCCAACTACGCGCTGGCACGTGGCGTTACGCAAACGGCCCCGGCTTATCTGGAGGGCTTTGAGCTGCTGCACTTCGACCCGGAAGGCTACCCGGCTATAGTTCCGGGCACAGGCCGCGTTTACGGCGTTGTCTTGACTTTCGCGGATATTGAAGCGGCGCTCCCGGTACTCGACGCGCTCGAGGGCCTCGACCTCACCCCGCCCGAATACGCGCGCGTCCTCGTTACGGTGCAACCCTCTGGCGAGGCGGTCTGGACGTATGTCTACGTCAACCAGCAGCGGTTGGCGGCTTCAGGCGTCACCAAAGTTGCAGCGGGAGACTGGTTGGTCTAAGGGCGTGAGAAAGGGGGCTCGAGCCCCCTTTTAACTAGCTGCTTACTGGTCTGTCCAAACCGGTTTGCCCGCGCCGTCGGTGCGGCTTAAAAACCCGTCGTACCCACCCCGGTAGGTGCCGCCCGGAAGTGCGCCGCCCGCACTCCCGACGAGGTAAAGTTCATCGTTGCTGTACGCAGCAACGGTGTACCCGGAGTCGTCGCCTTTAGAACCAATCTGCTTTGTCCAGAGGGTACTGCCGCCGGTGCTGAACTTGCGTAAGAAGATGTCGCTGCCGCCCTGACGAACGCCGCCTAGTGCGCCGTAGGTATACCCTGTGACGTAGACACTGCCGTCAGCGCCGACCGACATACCGTTTGCGACGTCATATGCGCCCGTGCCGAACCCTTTTTGCCACGTTTTTACGCCGCTCAGTGAGTATTTGGCGACGAAGCCGTCACCGTCGTATTTTCTGTCGTAGTCACCGCCCCAGTTATAGTGTTTGGTTCCTGAAACGTAGAGCGCGTCGCCCTGAACCTGAAGCCCGGTCAGCTCGAGCTCGTTCGTCTTAAAGCTGATAGTTTTGTTAAAGAGCTGCGTTCCGTCAGGGCTGTACTTGAGCAGCGCGTTCCAGAGGCAGCAGTCGTCCATATCGTTTGCGGTAACGTAGACGTTGCCGCCCGCATCCGTACCGATACCCGTCGGATAGAAGAAAATCCCGCCGCCGTCTACCCTCCTTGTCCACAACCACGAACCTTTGCTCGAGTATTTGAACAAGAACATGGTTTCGTACAGGGCACCGCCCGCGTAAACGTTCCCGTTTTTATCAACAGCTAGGGCAGACACGTTGACCGGTTCATAACCATACGAGGTTTTGGTCTCAACTGTCCGGCTCCAGACGAGTGCGCCGTCGCTGCGGAGTTTATCGATTTTGCTCACCGTCCCTTTGGACGAGTCCAATGTGTAACCGGCGTAAACGAACCCCTGAACGTCCGTGGTGACGCCTCCAACCCCGTCGTAACCGCTGGACCCGAGCTGGCGCTTCCAGACGACCTTACCGCTGCGGTTATAGCGCCGCAAAAAGACGTCGGTATTGCCTTTGTTCGCACCGTCGAGCGAGCCTTCGGTCGAACCGATGACGTAAACTGCGCCGAGTTTGGTGTCTACTGCAACGCTCGTAACGGCGTCGTCGGCGCGCGTCCCCAAACGCTGGGCGGCAAGGTCGGCACCGGCCTCAGGGACAGGAGCCTGCGAACAGGCAGCTAGGAGTAACAGTCCAAAAAATAAAATGCGTTTCATGATGAACCTTTCCGACGTTTTAGCGTCGCTTCGCTGAGAGGGTGAAGACCGTTTGAGCCAGGGGTTTAGACGTAAAATAGGATGTTGCTCGAGCAAAACAGTCTTTAACGGTGGCCTGGATCTCCCTTTCTTAGAACTTTATGTGCTGAGCTTAAGAACGAAAGCTTAAGCGAAACTTAAGTTCAGGGAAGTTAAAGGTTCGATGAAGACTTGCTTAAATCCGGGGCAACGTAACTTTAACCTGTTGCCAAGCTTTGCGAAAATCTGTGTTTATAGCAGCCGTAAAAAAAGAGACAGAACCTAAGTCGTGTCTCTCATAAATGAAAACGGGTTAGGTGAGGTAGCTAGCCCTCCAACACCGTCGGCACAATCAGCGGGTTGCGGCCCGTCGCTTTACGCAGGTGCCGCCGCACCGGATAGAAGATGTCATCGCGGATGTCTGAGAGCGTGCGTTTTTCGCGGACGCCGCGTTTCAGGCTCTCCAGGGCAATTTTTTCAATCTCCCCGTTGAGTTCGCGGTGGTTTTGCGAGACGCCCCTGGTAATGACCTCGACCGAAGGGCTTTTACCCGCAAGCGCCATAATGACCACGACGCCTTCTGACGAGAGCGTCTGCCGGTCGCGGATGATGGGTTCAGTGACCTCTTCGCCGGTTTTGCCGACCGAGTCGATTAAAACAACGCCCGCGTCGATCTGTCCGACTTTTTTAAGGTCGCTCCGGGTCAGCTCGAAGATATCGCCGTTTTCTGCGACCAGCGTCTTTTGCGGTGGCGTCGCCATCTGTTCGGCCAGCCGTTTATGGTTGACCTGATGCCGCACCTCACCGTGCCACGGCAAAAAGAACTTGGGTCGGGTGAGGTCCAAAACCAGCTTGAGTTCCTCTTGCGAGGCGTGCCCCGAGGCGTGAACGCGGTAGGTCGGCGGGTAAAAGACCGACACGCCCTTGCCGTAAAGTTCATTGATGACGCGCCCGACCGCCTCTTCGTTGCCGGGAATCGGGTTCGACGACAAGATCACAGTGTCACCCTGTTTGAGGCTGATCTTACGGTGCGTACCTGACGCGAGCCTAGAGAGCGCCGCCATCGGTTGCCCCTGCGAACCGGTACATAAAAACAGCACCTTATCATCGGCCAAGTTGTTCATCTCGTCGGAACTCACCAGCGGGTGCTTGACCTCCAAGTAGCCGAGTTCTTGGGCGATGCGGGTGTTTTTGACCATCGAGCGGCCTTCGACGACGACGCGCCGGTCGTACGTTTCGGCAACCCGGATAAAGTTTTGCAACCTATGGACGTGTGAGGCGAAGGTGGTAACGATGACGCGCCCGGAGGCTTTGGAAACAAGCTGATCGACGGCGATCATCACGTCGCGTTCGCTCGGCGTATAACCGGGGCGTTCGGCGTTGGTCGAGTCCGAAATGAGCGCCAAGACGCCCTCTTGCCCAGCTTGCGCGAGTTTGTGCAGGTGGCTCGTTTTGCCGTCGGCGGGGTTGTAATCGAGTTTGAAATCGCCTGAATGCACGACGCGACCGATGGGGGTGTGGATAATCAGCCCCGAATTGTCGGGGATCGAGTGCGTCATCCGGAAAAAATCGACGGTAAAGTATTTCGACACCTTGATGCGCTCGTCGGTCGAGATTTCGCGGAGGTCGGCGTCGGACTCTTTGAGGCGAAACTCGTCGAACTTGCCGCGGAGCAGCCCGAGCGTCAGCTTTGCGCCGTACATCGGAATTTTAGGCAAGAGCTTGATCATATACGGCAGTCCGCCGATATGGTCTTCGTGACCGTGGGTCAAAACCCAGCCCTTGATACGGGCAGCGTTTTCGATCACCCAGTCGATACGGGGGACTAAAATGTCGACGCCCAGCATGTCGGCGTCGGGAAAGGCCAGGCCGCCGTCGATGAGCATGATTTCGTCTTCGTATTCTAGAGCGAACATGTTTTTGCCGATTTCGCCCATCCCGCCAATCGGGATGATGCGGAGCGCCTTGTTAGGCGCGTCTGCTTCTCTGTCTCCGTCTTGGGCAGCGGTTCGGCTGCCGTTACGGTTGCTGTTGGGTTCACGTCTGCGAGGACGGTTCATAAATCTCCTTGTGGATGCCGCAGGGTTTACGGCCCCCTGGGTACGTGCTTGGGTAGACAGGCGTGCTCGTTCGGGGAGACGGCAGCCTCGTTGATTTGTCGGCCATAGCATAGTAGCTGTTCGGCGGTGTGGCCCTACCGCGTTACAAGTCGGTCTCCGGTTGGGTATCCGGCAGGTTTAAGGTTATGCGGACGCCCGAGCAGCTTGTAGGAACAAGACTCCGAGAGCTGCCCAGGCGTTTTTTACGGACGGCGTGAACCGCGGTCGCGGTTGCCGTTTGAACGGTCGCCTCGCGGGGCGCTAGAGCGCGGGGCCCGCGGCGCAATTTTTCCCTCGAGTTCAGGCCGGATCAAATCAAGTTTGCCGCGGTTGTCGATGCCGGCAATTTTGACCTGTAACTGGTCGCCGACTTTGAGAAAGTCCTCGACGTTCTGAACACGCTCTTCGGCAACCTGTGAGATGTGCAAGAGTCCGTCGGTACCGGGGAAGATATTGACGAACGCACCGAAATCGGCGACTTTGACAACTTTACCGTCGTAGGTTTTACCGACTTCGGGCGTTGCCGTCAGCCCTTCGATCTGCGTTTTTACGGCGTCGGCGGCGCTCGCGTCTTCGCTGTAGATCTTAATCAGACCGTCTTCGCCCACGTCGATCTGGACGCCCATCGCCTCGAGTTCACGAATCTGCTTGCCGCCCGGCCCGATCACACTGCCGATTTTTTCGGTAGGAATCTGCACCGACACGATCCGCGGCGCGTTCTTTGAGACTTCGCTGCGCGGGGCGCTCAGGGTTTCGTCCATAATGCTCAAGATGTGCGTGCGGCCGACGCGGGCCTGCGCCAACGCCGCTTTCATAATCTCGGCGGTGATGCCCTGAATCTTGATGTCCATCTGCAAGGCCGTAACGCCGTCGCGGGTGCCTGTCACCTTGAAGTCCATATCGCCCAAGGCGTCTTCGGAGCCCAGAATATCGGACAAAATCTGGTAGTCGTCGCCCTCTTTAATAAGCCCCATCGCAATTCCGGCGACGGGTTTTTTGAGCGGAACGCCCGCGTCCATCATCGACAAGGTGGCGGCGCAGACCGACGCCATCGACGACGAGCCGTTGGACTCCAAGGTTTCCGCGACGACCCGGATGACGTAACCGAAATCTTCCTGGCTGGGAATCATCCGCTCGAGCGCACGTCTTGCCAGGTTGCCGTGCCCGAGTTCACGCCGCGAGATACCCCGGAGCCGTTTGACTTCGCCCGTCGAAAAGGGCGGGAAGTTGTAGTGAAGCATGAATGTTTCACTGGTCTCGAGGCCAAGGTCGTCGATCAGCCGGTCGTCTTTGCCGGTACCGAGCGTGGCGACGCCTAGAACCTGCGTTTCGCCGCGGGTAAACACCACCGAGCCGTGCGCTTTGGGCAGTACGCCCGCTTCGATCCAGATGGGCCGAATCTCGTCCGGTTTACGGTTGTCGGCGCGGAGATGGTCTTCTAGCACCATCCGCCGCGATTCGCGTTGCACCGCCGCTGAAAACGCCTCTTTTAAGAGGGCAATCTGTGCTTTGTCTTCGTCGGAGTCAGCGTCCGGGACACGTGCGGCGATCAGCGTGTCGCGGAGCGTTTTCGTCGCTGCGCTGCGGTCTTTTTTGTTGGGTGTCAGCAGCGCATCTTTAAGCCCGGCGTGAACCGCGCTCTGGTACATGCTCTCTTTTTCTCCGTCGGACACGGACGCTTTCGCCTCGAAGGTGGCTTTTTCGTGACCGACTTCGCGCTTCATGGTTTCAATCAGCGCTAAAACGGGTTGCAGCTCGCGCTGGGCAAACTCGATGGCCCCGACCATCACGTCTTCGGGTAATTCGTCGGCGCTCGCTTCGACCATCAGCACGGCGTCCCTGGACGCGGCGACGGTAAGCTCGAGCGCGGAGCCTTCAAGCTGCTGAAACGTCGGGTAGAGGACGTATTGACCCTCGTCATAACCGACGCTGATACACGCGGTCGGCCCGTCCCAGGGAATGTTTGAGATGCTTAGTGCTGCCGACGCACCGATCGCGGCGATCATCGCCGGGTCGTTTTGCCGGTCGGCTGAAAGCACTGTAATGATGACCTGTACTTCGTTGCGTAAGCCTTTGGGAAAGAGAGGCCGAATCTGCCGGTCGGTGATGCGGGCGTTGAGCGTGGCTTGGGTGCCGGGGCGACCCTCGCGTTTCATAAACGACCCCGGAATCTTGCCGATGGCGTAGTGCCGCTCTTCGTATTCGACCGTCAGCGGCAAAAAGTCGGTCGTACCCGCCGAGTCCGACATGTGCGCGGTCACGAGCACGACCGTATCGCCGTAACGCACCGTGACGCTGCCGGACACGAGCTTGGCGTATTTGCCGGTTTCTAGCACCAGCTCGCGCCCTCCCAGCGTGGTGCTGTAGCGTTTAGCTTCTGGAATATTCACCTAAACTCCTTTTGTTTTGGATAGTCTTTGTCACAAAATAGCGGTTCCGGTCGCGCAGAATAGTCGTGCAATTCGTAAAATAGGGCGTAACTCAAAACCGGGCAAAATCGCGTGCGACCTCACCCGGCTGAGCCTTAGTTTGGCTGTCGTAGCGTCTCCGTAAGCGGATAAGGCAAGTTAGCGGCGCAAACCCAGACGGGCAATAAGCGCTTTATAACCGTCGAAGTCTTTGGCCTCGAGGTACTTCAAAAGTCGTTTACGGCGTCCGACCATCGTCAGGAGCCCCCGGCGACCGTGGTGGTCTTTGCGGTTGGCTTGCAAGTGCTGGCTGAGCTGATTGATACGGGTGGTCAGCATCGCCACCTGCACTTCGGTCGAACCGGTATTTTGGGCGCTACCGCCAAATTCGGTAAAAATTTCGCTTTTTTGCTCTTTGGTAATCATAGCTGTGCCTCTTTCTGGTGGCTAAAGCCGCGTATCTAATAGGGTGAACGCAACCTTGTGCCCCTTACTTGGTAGGCCGTGCTTGACTTAAGTAGTGTGTCACGGTACCCAACGTAGTAGTCTAGCACGCTGCGGCGGGCTTGTTCAAACGGCAGCGTACCAAAGTCGGGCAACCGCAAAGTCGCGAGGAGTTTGAAGAGGTCATCGCGGTCCCGATCTGCTCTAAGACGTTTAGCCTCGACACCTGCTTTGAGAGTCAGTCACGTTAAAGCTGCCGCAGGTTTAGTTGTCCTTGCATGTTGTCACCAAGACGTGTTGTCACTGAGGCGCCGGGAGAGCTTTCACAAAAAGAAGTCGTAATTTGCTCTGGCCTGAACAACCGGTTACGGCGTAAATAATATGGCGTAAACATTACAGCGTAAATGACAGTGCTGAAACCTCAAAGCTTTAATACCGCCTTTGGCGACCGACCGGCTTTCCTGACGTACCGCCTGAACGTACTGGAGCGACATCATCGTCGTCACTCTGCCAGCGCCCCCAGCGTCCGCGCCAGTACCCGCACGCCCTGCACGATTTCTTCGGGGCTGCTGTACTCGTCCGGGCGGTGGCTGTAACCGTTTTGAGACGGAATAAAAATCATCCCGACCGGACACACGCGGGCCATGAACAAGGTGTCGTGGTAGGCGCGGCTGACGAGTGTCTGGGCGCTCAAGCCTTCGGCTTCGGCGGCGGCGTGGGCGGCTCCGACAATTTCGGACGCGCAGGTCGCGGGTGGGTCGGCGTTTAAGATTTCTACGGCAGCTTCAACGCCTCTTTTTCGCGAGATTGCCGAGATATCTTTTTGAATTCGCGTCACCACCTTGTCGCGCCGCTCAAGGTCGGTATCGCGCACATCTATAGTCAGAAAGACACGGCCCGCGATACTGTTGACCGCTCTCGGATGCACGTCGAAGATGCCGACTGTCGCAACGGAATCGGGCGCACCGGTCGCAAGTGCCGCCGCCTCGACCGCTAACGCGATTTCGGCCCCGGCTACGAGCGCGTCCCGGCGTTCGCGCATCAACACCGCGCCCGCGTGTCCGCCCGAACCGTTTAAGGTCACGTGCAGCGTTGCAGGGGCCGCCACTGCACTTACCACTCCGATAGGAATACCAGCCGCCGCGAGCCTCGGCCCCTGTTCGATGTGGAGTTCGGTAAAAGCGTGATAATGTCCGGGCTCGAGCTTCACCTTGTTCAAATCTCCGGTAAAACCTGCTCGCCGAGCGGCCTCGAGGACACTCGAGCCGTCTTCCCCTTTAAGCTCGGCGAGCGCGTCCGGACTCAAAACACCTGCCAGCGCCCGACTGCCGAAACACCCTACCCCGAAGCGCGTCGGTTCTTCGGCAGTAAACAAGATGAGTTCCAGACTCCGGCGCGGCTGAAAGCCTGAGCTCCTAAGCACACGAATCGCTTCAAGACCGCCCAGCACTCCAACCGTACCGTCGAAACGCCCGGAAAACGGAACCGCGTCGATGTGCGAACCTGTCGCTACGGCGGGCAAGGTGGGCCCCTGCCCTTCCCAACGAGCAAAGAGGTTGCCGAGCGCGTCTTCACGTATAGAAAGCCCCACTTCGGCAATCAGGGTCTTGAGGTAGGCTCTCGCGTCCAAATCGGCCTGGGTGTAAACGACGCGGGTCACTGCCGGAGCAGGCGCGTCGGAAAATCCGGCGAGCGTCGCTAACTGTTCGGTCAACCGCGCAGCGTCGACGTCCATCAGCCTTCCGAGAGCGCGAACGGGTCGCGGAACGCGTCTTTGTAAAGTAAGTATTTCGCCTCGGTCTCGCCTAACGCCCCGAACCACTGCGGGCAGTACGGGGCCATGTAGATCACGTCGCCCTCAGTCACGGGATACCAGCTTTCGGAGAGTTTGTAGATACCACCGCCCGAGAGCATCAACAAGCCGTGTTCCATCACGTGCGTTTCGGCAAAGGGCAAACTTCTGCCGGGTTGAAAGGTCATCGTGCTGAGCATCAGGTCGAAACCGGGGTGTTCAGGCAAGAGCTTGCGGACATGCACGCCGTCGTCACCCATAAAGGCTTCGCCAAAAGTTTCGCGTTCGTTGCCGAAAACAATTTCAGGCGCAGACACGCCGGGTAGCGGCAAATAACGGCGTTCAAACACGCAGAGCGTTGCGGGGACGTCGGCGTAAAGGGTTGCAGGCACGCCCGCAGGTAGATAGACGTAATCGGACACTGTCAGGGTGTGGGTGCCGGAAAGCCCCAGCCCCACCTTCCCCGAAACCACGAAGACAAACCGCTCATAGGCTGTTGCCGCCGCCTCACCGCCCGCTTCCAGGTGGGCGAGATACTGCGTAAAACGTGCGCCGAGTTGCGCGGAGATGAGAACGACGACAGATGTATTTCTCCACCCCGGCAACTGCGTGCGGACGTGTCCGTCAGGCGCAATCAGGGCGTGCGACGCGGTGAGCCGTGTGCGGGTCTGACCGAGCGCCGTAAAATCAGGCAAAGTCGATGCGGGCAAAGTCAATGGGAAATCCTTTCAGGCGTGACGAGCTTGCCTGCTGGTTCAGCGATAATCCGACCGTCAGCAAAAATAGCTCTACCGCGTAAGTAGGTGGCCCGGACGCGGCCCCGAAGCGTTTCGCCGGAGTACGCCCCGTCTTTGTAACGCGTCAGCAAGGTGGTTTCGTCGAAGGTCGTCGTGTCGTTCAGGTCAACCAGAGAGAAATCAGCGTCGAAACCGGTTTCTAACCGCCCTTTACCCTTCAGACGGAACCGTTCAGCTGGCCCCCGCGCCGTCAACCGCGCAAGCTGCTCGGGTGAAACGCCCAAACTCAGCAGCGCGCCAAGTGTCGCCTGCACCCCTGAAATCCCGCCCCAGACCTCGAAAAGGTCGGCTGAGGTTTTGAGGTCGGGTGGCGCGGGCGAGTGGTCTGAGGCGATCAGCTCGAGGTCACCCAGCGTCCCCAGCAGCGCCCTGCGTTCGGCCTCGGAGCGGAGCGGCGGCGCACATTTGAGCGCCGCGCCTTTACGCCGTAAATCGTCCTCAGAAAAGTACAGATAGTGTGGGCAGGTCTCGCAGGTTGCGTGGACGCCCCGCGCGGCGGCCTCACGCACAAGCTTCACACCCCGCGCCGTACTGACGTGAACGATGTGCAGGTCGGCTCCGGTTGTTTCAGCGAAAAGTAAAGCACGCTGAATGGCCGCGAGTTCGGCGACAGGGGGTCTCGAGGCCAGATAATCTGTAATGCTCCGCCCGCCTGCCGCGCGAATTTTGGCGCTCAAAGCCTGGGTTAAGCTCTCGCTTTCGGCGTGAACGGCGACGGGTAGGTCCAGCGCGGCAGCTTGTCTCATCCCCGCGAGCAACGTAACGTCGTCGACCGCCCGAAATTCGTCAATCCCGCTGTTCGCCATAAACGCCTTGAACCCGACCACCCCGCACGCCGCGAGCGCCGGCAGCTCGCCCAAATTGTCCGGCGTCAAGCCGCCCCAGAGGGCAAAATCGGTAACGGACGACCGCTCCGCTGCGGCGCGCTTGGTGGCAAATTCGGCGGGCGTCAGGAGCGGCGGGTGGGCGTTTAAGGGCATCTCGAAAAAGAGCGTCGCGCCCCCGGCAGCGAGTGCGGCGCTCCCAGACGCGAAGCCTTCCCAGTGCGTCCGGCCCGGTTCGTTAAAATGCACATGTGCGTCGATAAGGCCCGGAAAGATATGGAGCCCTTCGGCGTCTATTTCGGTGCGGCCCGCTCCGACCTCCCCTACTTGGGCGACGACGCCCCCTTCGACCGCCAGGTCAGCTCGCATCACCCCGTCCGGCGAAACCAGCAAGCCGCCCCGAACAACCAGCTCAGCCATACAGCTCAAACATAAACAAGACCGGGCCTCAGCTGCCCCGGTAGGTGCTGTAGCTGTAGGGCGACAAGAGGAGCGGCACGTGGTAGTGTGCGCCCGCGTCAGGCACGCCGAAACGCACCGGGACATCCTCCAAAAAAGCCGGTTCGGGCGCAGCCTGAAAAGTGCGTAAGTACGTCCCGACAGCAAAAATCAGCTCGTATGTCCCGACTTGTAAGGCGTCACCGGACAAGAGTGTCGCGCGTCCATCTTCGTTCGTGGTGTACGTCCCCAGCAAACTACGCTCTTCCCCGGTAAGTCGCCAGAGCTGCATAGACACCCCCGCAGCAGGAAGGCCGCGCGCCGTATCGAGAACATGGGTGCTGAGCCCGCTCATCTAGCTTCCGGCATCATCACGGGTCAACGTCAAACCGATCTGCCCGTAAGGGGGACGCGGGTCGGTGCGTACCTGCACCGCAGGTTTTTCAGCAGGTTTGTCGGTCTCGAACGCCTTGTCCCAAAGCCGGTTTTGCGCTTCGAAACGGACTTCGGCGAGTTGGGAAAAGCGTGCCAGAAGACGCGTCCCCATTTCGTAAACAAGGTGCTGAATCGAACGGCTGTTAAAGTCGTGAAAGACGGTGGCGGCGAGGTCGCGCACCTGTTCGGCAGGGACGTAATGGGTGGTGTCTTCGGAAACCACTTGTGCGGGGTCGGCGTAACGCCAGAACACGTCCAAGTAGAGATAGAGCGGGCGGTCTTGAGTTTCAGGAAGGGTGGTGTGGGCGTCGCGGGCAAAACTCGCAAACGAGCTGCCGGTCGTTTTGAGAAGCTGCAACTCGAGCCGCCCGCACTCGTGGTCGGTCAGGGCGACGCCGCCGGGGGTACGCTCGAGCAAAAGTTCCGCCGCGCCGTAATCGTCGCGTGAACGCGAAAAAAGTACGGTGCTGGGGGAAAAGCCGTCGCCGTCCGGGGCGGTCATCCCTTCAAACCGCAACTCACGCCCGGTCACGTGGAGCGCCTTCATATCCGTATAAGTTGCCAAAAACGCCCGTCCGAGGAAGTCTAAAAACGCCTCGAGGGTACTCCCTTCAAACGCCAGAGCCTGCGCTAAAACAAAGTTTTTCATCGTGTCCGTCGCTACGACGTTGTGGTTGTCGCCGTCTGTATACGCCGCCGTAAAAGGGCCACCCAACACCTGCACGTCGACCTCGACGCCGAAAAGCTCGTTCCCGCGCCCCGTAAACGCCGATTCGGGAATCGCGGCAACGACGAGCGGCTTCGCGGCAAAACGGTAGCAGCCGATACCGCCCTTGCCGTAATCGATAGACGCAATCTTCACGCTGGTCATAAGCTCGCCTTCGTCACAATTCCGCCCTAGTCATAGTCTCGCCTTGGTCATAAAACTCCTAGCAGCGCCTCCAGGCGAAAGCGTGCGATTTGGTAGATTTGGGTGAGGGCTGCTTTGCGCTCGGCCTCGGGCGCGTTCGGGAGCCGCGCTTCAAACGCCGCCAGCACACTCTCTTTGGTGTGGCCTTTGACCGCCAAGATAAAAGGAAAGTCAAAACGCGCCTGGTACGCACCGTTAAGCGCGTGAAACCGCCTGTATTCAGCCCCGGTCAGACGGTCTAAGCCGGCTCCGGCTTGCTCAAAGCTCGAGGCCGCCGTCAACGCTCCGGCGCGCGCCGCTTTGCCCGCGAGGTCGGGATGCGCGCGGATAAGCCCTAGCTGCGCCTCGGTACCCGACGCCCCCACGACCTCACACATTGCACTGTGAAGTTCGCCCAGCGACCCGAACGGACGCTCGCTGTAGGCTCCGGCAGCGACCCACGGTGAGTGCTCGAACACGTCCGCGAGCGCGGCGACAAATTCAGGTTCGTCAAGTGCGTTCAGCGCCGCAACTGAAAGTGACATCGGTCTCCTGTCGGGTGTCCGGGCAAAATGTAACTGTTTCACGAAACCGGGCGCGCGGAAACCGTGAAGCGAGTATAAGTTTTAGACAAAAAAGCGTCAACGTGGCGCGGCGCTTTTGGCGGGCTGAAACGTTGAAAGGGTAAAACGGCAGCCGATTTTTGACACGGCGACGGCTGGAAAGAGCGCCCGGGGAAGTTTTTACGCCGTTTTGTCTATGGGCATTTCCACGAGCGATACAGGTGTCATTATTAAGTGTGCGTGCCGGTCAGCGAAGTTTAGACAGAAGGTATCGCCGACCAGAAGATATCTGCTAAGGGCGATCGTAGAAAGACGTTTCGCCGCTCGGACAGGTCAGCGTCGGGACGGTTCTACCGTACTCGTCCGGGCCGACCGGTCGGGGAAAGGTTCCGGGCGTTGTACCGTGCTGCTCGGCTATCTGCCCGGGGCTGCACTGCTGGCTTTTGACGGTGCTCCGGGCGGGTGAAAAGTGAGCTGATTTCAAGGCGACCATCCCGACTTCCCGGATAACCACGTAGGATTCAGTAGGTGATGACTTGCAGGCGGCTCGAGCTACCTAAGCTCGATGTTCTTTGAGGCTGTCCGGCGTGTCGGCGCAAACATTTTAGCGAGATAAACCAGCAAGGGTACCAGCCGTACATTTGTAAAGACAATCAGCGATCAATTACAAGTGCATCTCCCGAAAAGACGTTACCAAACTCCGGTCTTCGCCCAATCTTTACATCCGCTTGCAGAACTCTTTACAAGGTCTGCCTATACTGTCTGTATGGAATTTCTGCTACACCCTACAGCTCAGCGTACACCAAGGAAGACGCTATCAAGACCCGGCAAGCTGGTCGCTAGTAACCCCGGTCGTACCAAACGGCAGGAGCGGCAGTGGCACTAGTTCGCACGCCGGCTTTACCTGCGCTGCTTTTGGTGGTAGCCCTCGCAACGAGCGCGGCCCTCACCTCTGCTTCCGCACAAGATGTACAACAAGCACAAATACCTGCACTCGAGAACACTGCACCTGTCCCCACCGCGCAGGCGCTAAAAGCCAGGCGCGCAGTGCTGGAAGCGCAGGAAGCAGAACTGCAACAGGAGCGGCGTGGCCTGGAAACGCAGCGAGAAGCGTTAGCGACCCAAGCGCAAGCCTTGAGCAGACAGGAAGAAGCGTTGGCACAACAACGCGGCTCCGGCGCGCAGCAGCAGGCGCTGAAGTTGCAAAAAACCGCGCTTACCGCTCAAAAGGCCGCGTTACAGGCGCGTTTCGAGGCGTTGGAGCCGCGCGCGGCAGCCTTGCAAGCACGGCTAAAAAAATTGCAAGCGCAGGAAGCGGCGCTCGCGGCGCGGCAGGCGCAGCTCGACACCTTTTTCGCGGCGCTCGCCGGGAACCCTGAGCTTGCCGCCGCCCGCGCCGCGCTGCGGGCTGCCGAAGCGCAGTTAAAAGCCCTGCGCGGCCCGGCGCAGCTCGAGACCACAGCGGGCCTGACCAGCCTGAGGCTAAAGGACGCCGTAACCGCACAGGGGCTTGCTGTCAGCCAAGCCGAGGGGGGCATCCCGACCACGTCCGAACAGGTTTCGGCGAACGTGAGCTTTCGGCCTTTTCCTTTTGGTGACGTGGCCGACGCCGTGCGTCAGGCAGAACTCGCCGTCAGAAACAGCTTGCTCGACTACCGCGAAGCCTTGACCGGGCTCGAGACGCGCGCCCTCGGCGCGGCGCTCAACCTGCGGCTTGCCGAACAGTCTTTGGAACTCTCACAAGAAGGCGTGGCGCTGGCCCAAGACGCGCTCGCTGCGACGCGGACGCGCTTCGAGCTGGGCGCAGCCAACGCGCGCGAGCTGCGTGACGCCCAGGTGAACTTTCAAGAAGCGCAGAACTTTGCCCGGAACGCCCGCGAGAACGTCGCGGTTGCCCGGCTGAATCTTACGAACCTGGTCGGCGATACGCCCGCGCCCAGCTTTGAACTTCTGGCAGCGCTGCCTCAACCTCCGACCAGAACGCCCCTGGCGGTACTGCGCGCCGAAGTTCCCGTCGCGCAGGCCGCAGTCGGGGTCGGTGGCGCGCGCCGCGAGGTCTATCCGACGGTACAGGCGAGTTACAATTACAACCTGGACGACAGATCTTCGCTTTCCGCCTCGATCGAGTCGCGCACCCTGCAACCGAGCGTCGGCTACAGCTATCAGAATCCGGCCCGCACGCTGCCTGAGAGTGCTATCCGGAGCAATTTTACGGTGGGGGTTTCGGCAACGATTCCGCTTGGTGGTTTTGACGCGCTTGACGCTGCCAAAGAGCAGCTGGGGGCCGCGCGCGCCGGGTTGCAGGCGAGCCGCGCCGGGGCCGCGGTACAAAGGGCCGCGCTGAGAAGCAGCCGGGTACAAGCAGAGCGCACCCTGACGCTCGAGCAGCTTCAGTTTCGCAACGCGCAGGCAGACTTTAGGGAGAATCAGCAGCGTCAGGAACTCGGTTTGATCACGCCGCTCGAAACGCAGCAGGCGCTCGTAGAACTGTTACAAACAGCTTTGGAGTTGCGCCAGGCGCGGCAGAGCGCCCTGCAAGCGCTGCTCGACATTTACGGCTTTTACGCGTTACCCCCTTCGGAGGTACTAGGGTGAAATGGTTTTTCGTCCTGGTCCTGCTTATCGCGTCTGCTCAAGCACAAGCCCTCCTGAGTCTGACCGACGCGCTGCGGCAAGCGCCGCAGCGACCCGCCGTCTTGAGCGCGCGTACCGAGCTGCAAGACGCCGCGCTCAACCGGCAGCGGGTCGAAAGAGACCCCCTTACGGTGCGGAGCGACAAGCTTCAGGCACGGCAGCGTCTAGAACTCGCCCGGGTCACCTATGTACAGACCTTTTATGCGGCGCTCCAGGAGATCGCCTCGGCCTATACGGGTGTGTTGGAGGCGCGCGAAGGGGTAACCGTCGCGCGGCGCGGGGAGGCGCTCGGCGAAAAAGCCCGCGAGTTGGCCCAAATCCGGCTCGAGGGTGGGAGCGCGGTGCAAACCGACGTCGATGAAGCGCAGGTCAGTCTGGACGAAGCCCGTAACGGGCTGCGTTCGGCCCAGGACGGGCTAAACGTCGCGCTGAGTAACTTAGCGGGTCTGTTGGGCCGCGAGCTTAGCGCCGCACAACTGACCGACTTTTCCGATGCTTATCTCGTCCCGGTTCCCGCACTCGACACCGTCTTCGAGGCGGCGACGCGGCACCCGACCGTCGTGCAGGCCGCGCAGGAACTTGCCGGGGCGGAACTTGCCGACGCGGTGCTCGACCCGTCTTACGCGTCCCCGACGCAGCTCGAGGGTGCCCAAAGCGCACTCGCCAACGCGCGTGCCGGCGACGCCGAAGCCCGGCGCGGTTTTCGTATCCAGGTACGCACGCTCTTTAACCAGGCGCAAAGCGCCAGAGAGCGCTACCGGGTGGCGCAAGAAACGCTGCAAAATACAGACGAACGCTTAGCGGCCCAGCAGCAACGTTTCAAAGGCGGCCTGATCTCGAGACTGGCGCTCAGCCAAGCCGAGTTGCAACGTGCCCAGGCCGAACAGGGCGCGCAGAGCGCACGCTACGACCTGTTAAACGCGCTGCTCGAGCTGCAAAGCGGCACCCTCGTCGACCTCGCCGGGCCCGCTGAACTCGACGCCCCGCCGCCTAATCCTAGAACCGCCAGCCATCAGGAGGAAAAATGAACGCCAAGCTAACGCCGCTACTGTTCGCAGTGCTCGTCGCCGCACTCGCTGTGTGCAACCCGGCCAACGCCCAGGACAGCACCCAAGCTAGCGCCCAAAACAGCGCTCAGGCCGGGACGCCGGGGTCGGCGGCAACCCGCGCAGTGCGCGTCGTCGTGGCCGAGCGAGGAACCCTCAGCACCTCGCGGAGCGCCTCGGTAACGATCGAACCGGCGCAGGACAGTCAGGTGGCGGCGGGTACCTCCGGGCAAGTGGCGAGTATCGTCATGCAAACGGGCAGCGGGGTGAGCGCGGGTGACACCGTGGTTCGGCTCGACCCGGTAGACCTGCAACTTCAGGTAGACAGTGCGCGCACCGCCGTGCAGAGCGCCCGCATCAACCTGACGAGCGCCCAGCGTGCGGCGCGGGACAGCCTGACCCAAACGCAAGATGCGCTAAGAGGCGCAGAGACGAACCTCGAGCTAGCCCGGCAGCAGTACACGCAGGGGCAGCGGTTATTCGGTTCGGGCGGCATCGCGCAAACCGAGCTGACCCAGCTCAAAGCGCAGCTCGAGAGCGCGCAGGCGGCGTACCAGCAGACACAAGACGCGCTCGCGCAGGCAGAGCGCGCACCGAGTGAAAACTTGGAGCTGCTCCGCTTGCAGATTCAGGGAGCCGAAACCCAGCTGCGTCAGGCCGAACGCGCCCTCGCCGAAACCAACATCACCGCACCTTACGCGGGTGAAGTCGCCGAGGTGCTCGTCGAACAGGGCGAGTTTATCGGCGCGGGTAGCCCCGCTTTTAGACTGGTCAGCTCCGAGGAGCAGCTCGCCCGCTTTAGCGTCCCGGTCGAAGACGCCACCCGCCTTCAAGAGGCCGGGCAGGTCTGGATCAGCTATAGCGGGCTCGACTACGCCGCGCAGATTCTCCGCACGTCGCAGGTTCCGGGGCAGACCCGGCTGGTTGAAGTTACGGCCAAGCTCTACCCGTCCGAAGACCGGATTCCGACCGGTACGGTGACGCAGCTCGACTACGAGCTGACGCTGGCCCAGGGGATCAAACTTCCCTCCGGGGCGGTGCAAACGAGCGGCGGTCAGAGTTACGTATTTACCGTTACAGGCGGCGCGACCCAACGTCAGGCGGTCAACGTCGTCAACGAAGCCGGTGACGAAATCATCGTCCGGGGGTTGCAACCGGGCACCCGGGTCGTTTATCCGGTGCCGTCCGACCTCCAGGACGGCGTGCCGGTCAGTGTCCTCGCGGATCAGCCGTGAAAAATCCGGTAAGACTGTTTGTGACCCGCTACGTGGCGACCGTCAGCGTTTTCGGTACGCTCGGCCCGTTTGGCCTCGACAGTTACACAGGGGCGCGACCTTTTTCCCGAAATCGCGGTGCCGGTTGTTGCAGTGGTAACGGTCTATCCCAAGGCGTAAACGCTACTTAGAGCCTGCTGAACCGCCGTAAACCGAGCGTTCGGCAGGCGAAAACCCCCTCGCCTGACTTCAGGTTCATCAGGGTGACGGGTTTTACCTAGGTGATACGCGAGATTTACGGCACGGTCCGGTAACAGCAGGTTTCAGAGAATATAAAATAGTTGTGCTCGTAGATAGTTGAAATATTCAACTAGTTAGGCGTACAACTATTGAGGTATGCATCCACCCGACACTCCCCCTCCAAGCTCAGCCGCTTCCCGCTTTTTTGCCGCGCATTGGCGTATCGGCCGCGCTGTTCACGATTACGTCAATCCTCTTCTGGAAACTACGCACGGCCTCTCGTACCGAGATTTTCTGGTACTCGCAGCGATTGCAAGAGGCGTGCGTTATCCGACCGAACTTGCCGAACGCCTCAAACTCCCCAAAGATACGACGAGTCGGATTTTGCAAACGCTTTTTCAGGCGGGTTTGATAGAAAAGGCAATCGACGCACACGATTCGCGCCGGACACGCCTCGAGACGACCCCTGCCGGAAAAAAGTTACACGCTGAAGTGCGCGGCAGCGTCGAAGGGCTGCTCGAGCCCTTTCTTGCCGGCCTCGGCGACGCTCAAGAACAGTTTCTGGGTTTACTCGAGACCCTGAGCGACCAGCTCAATGCTTCACCTGATAACGCTAAAAAAACGCCCGACCTTACACCCGTAGGAGAATAATGTCTCAACCTATAGCTCAAACTCAAGTGGCTCAGCGCGCATTTACCAAAAGCGAGCGCAACCTCACGCTCGGCGCAGTGCTCGTCGTCTTTTTGCTCGGCGCGCTCGACAACACGATTGTCTCGACCGCCATGCCGCGTATTATCGCCGACCTCGACGGTTTGTCGCTCTACACCTGGGTGACGACCGCGTATTTGCTCGCCTCAACCGTGATGGTGCCGATTTACGGCAAGTTGTCCGACATGTACGGGCGCAAACCGATTTTGAGCTTCGGCGTCTCGCTCTTTCTGGTTGGTTCGGTGCTCTGCGGGCTGGCCGGGGAGTTCGGCGCGCTGCCGCTGCTCGGTTCGGGGATGACGCAGCTGATCGTCTTCCGGGCGATTCAGGGCTTGGGCGGTGCGGCGCTGTTCTCGAGCGCGTTTGCCATCATCGCCGACATCTTCCCACCCGCCGAACGGGGCCGCTATCAGGGGCTGTTCGGCGGCGTGTTCGGCCTCGCGTCGGTACTCGGCCCGATAATCGGCGGCTTTTTTACCGACCACGGCTCCGTGACGCTCCTCGGCTACGCCGTCGCGGGCTGGCGCTGGGTGTTTTACGTGAACCTTCCGCTCGGACTTGTCGCGCTCTATCTGATTGCCAGCAAAATGCCGCTCCTGAAAGCCGGGTCGGGCGGCGGCAAGATCGACTTTGCCGGGGCCGGGCTCATCCTGAGCGCGTTCGTGCCGCTGCTGTTGGCGCTGACCTGGGGCGGTTCGACCTATCCGTGGGCCTCACCGACGATTTTGATTTTGTTCGGGGTCGCGGCACTTTCGCTCGTTATGTTTGTAGTGGTCGAATTGCGCGTAAAAAACCCGATTTTGCCGCTCGAGCTGTTCCGCGTGCCGGTCTTTAGCATCGCCAACGGCGCGTCGTTTATCATCAACATCGCGTTTTTGGGCATCATCATGTTCTTGCCGCTCTTTATGCAGCTGGTACTGGGCATCAGCGCGACCAATTCCGGGTTTACGCTGTTACCGCTGATGGCGGGGCTGATCGCCAGTTCGACGCTGACGGGGCTCTTGGTCACGCGCACCGGGCGCTACAAACTCTTTATGATCTTCGGGTCGCTCATGCTGCTCGCAGGCGTCTTTACCCTGACGAGCATCAGTCTGGATACGACCCAGCTCGGGCTTGCCTGGCGGATGGTGATCGTCGGTATCGGCCTCGGCCCGGCGCAAAGCCTTTTTACCCTGGCAATTCAAAACGCCGTACCGCAAGCTCAACTCGGCGTGGCAACGGGCGCAAGCCAGTTTTTTCGGCAGATCGGTTCGACCATCGGTTTAGCGGTTTTCGGCTCGCTGCTGACGCTCAGCGTCGGGACGGCGATTCCCAAACATCTGCCGGATATTCCGGCGTTGCAGTCGCAGAAGTTCGATATCGGCGCGCTCCAGGGTGCGGGCGCAGGAGGCGATATCGGCGCGAGCATTGCCGCCGGGTTCGACCGGCTTTACGCGCAAACCGAGGCGGCAGTCGGCGGGAACGCAGCGGCGCGCGTGGCGCTGCTAAACGGCGCACAGACCCCGGCACAAGTCAAAGACCTCGTTCGGGCTGCACCACCGCTTTCAGCGGCAGCCAAGGCGCAGGCACTCGAGCAGCTGCGAGCAGGACTCAACACGCAGGCCCAAACGCTTTCGGCGCAGGTCTTGAGGGCTGTCGAACAAGGCTTTGCCGAGAGCATCCGCCTGCTCTTTTGGGTCAGCTTTGCCATTATCGCCGTGGGCACGCTTATCGTTTTCTTTATCCCCGAATTGCCGCTTCGCAAAGGTATTCCGGACGAGCGCGCACTCCAGGAAGCTGTACCGCAAAATGCCGGGGCCATCGGCGAACCGGCGCTCGTGGCGGGTACCTCGCAGAAGTAACGTCGCCGGCACTAAACCTAAATCTTCAACTGCTCCCGCAGAGTTAAACGGGAGCAGTTGTATCGGTGTCGGCTACACACGACTCGAGCCTCGGGCTTTTGTCACGGCAAAACCCGGCAACCACGGTGATGTGCCGCGCACGCCCCAAGCCGACCTCGAGGCCCGAGAGCTCCGGTTACTACAAGCGGTTACAGCAGCGGTTACGGCAACGTTCCGCGCTGAGCACGGCTAGATAAAAGCGCCGCCCGAACTTTGACGTTTAGGGACAGCTCAGGGGAGATTTACCAGGACGTTTTCGGCAGTTGCCACGAAGCGTCAAGTAGAAGCGTTAAGTGTCCTGAACCGTAAAACCTCCCCGTATAGACCGCGAGACTTTATGGTTTAGGGGCAGCAACTTGATATGAGCCTACACCGCCATAATGTCTTCTTCTTTGGCCTTGACCCGTTTGTCAATCGTTCCGACGTAAGTATCGGTCAATTTCTGCACTTCACCCTCGCCCTGACGCACGTCGTCTTCGGTCAAAAGGTTTTCTTTACGGTACTCTTTGAGTTCGTCGTTGGCGTCGCGGCGGTGGTTACGGAGCGCAACTTTGGCCTCTTCCGCCATGTTTTTGACCTGCTTGACCAGGGCGCGGCGGCGCTCGTCGTTTAACGCCGGAACGCTGATAAAGATGTTGTCGCCACGGTTGTTCGGGTTGAAACCCAGGTCGCTCTCACGAATAGCCCGTTCGATCTCGCGGATAGCACTTTTGTCGAACGGCGTAATCAGCAGTGTCCGGGGGTCGGGGCTCGAGACCGTCGCCAGCTGATTCAAGGGGGTACTCGAGCCGTAATAATCGACCTGGATACGGTTCAAAACGGCAGGATTGGCGCGGCCCGTCCTGACCATACCGATATTGTTTTCAAACGCCTCGAGGGTTTTTTCCATGCTCGCCCGGAGGCTCGACGTTATGCTCCCTAGTTCGCTCACAGTTCCTCCTCTAATTCTCAGCTCAGCTTATGCTCCGGCTCGGGGCAGCGCTGATGCGTGTGCCGACGTGTTCACCTGCTAACAGGCACTCCAAGTTCCCCGGTGTAAAGATATCAAAAACGGCAATCGGCATCTCTTTGCCCATGCAGAGGCTGATAGCGGTCGCGTCCATGACCTTGAGACCCTGATTGAGTACGTCTAGATAACTGAGCGTTTCATAGCGGGTTGCCTCGGGATGTGTGCGCGGGTCGGCTGAATACACGCCGTCAACCTTGTTTTTCGCCATCAGCACCATGTCGGCGTCGATTTCCAGCGCCCGCAAAGCCGCCGCCGTGTCAGTGGTAAAAAACGGGTTGCCGGTACCGCCGCCGAAGATGACGACCCGGCCCTTCTCGAGGTGACGCAGCGCCCGGCGGCGGATATAGGGTTCAGCAACCTCTTGCATGTTGATCGCCGACTGCACGCGGGTGTCGATACCCTGCTGCTCTAAGGCGTCTTGCAGCGCAACCGCGTTCATCACCGTGGCGATCATCCCGACGTAATCCGCCGTCGCCGGGTCCATCCCGCCGCCCTGCTGCGCGCCCCGCCAGAAGTTCCCGGCTCCGACAACCACTGCAAGTTGTGAACCCCTTGCGTGCGCCGCAGCGATCTCTTGCGCCAGCGTGCGGGTCGCGTCGGGTGAAACGCCGGAGGCGTTTTCACCCGCGAGAAACTCGCCGGAGAGTTTGAGTAAAACGCGCATTCAGGCCCGCATTATTCGCCGATAGCGATGCGGTAAAAAGAACCGACCTGGATGTTTTCACCCATTGTAGCAACGGCTTCTTTGACGAGCTGCTCGACGGTCTTTTTGTCGTCTTTGATAAAGGGCTGCTCCAAAAGGCACACTTCCTGCAGGTACTTGTTGATTCGGCCTTCGACCATTTTGGCGACCACGTTGTCGGGCTTACCCTCTTGCTTGGCCTGCTCGGTCAGAACCGTGCGTTCGGCTTCGATGACCTCGGCGGGTACGTCGTCACGGCTTTTATAGGCCGGGTTCGCCATCGCGGTGTGAATTGCAAGGTCGCGGGCGAGCGCCTGAAACTGATCGTTACGGGCCACAAAATCGGTTTCGCAGTTGAGTTCGACTAAGGTCGCAATCTTGCCGTTGTGGTGAATATACGACCCGACAAAGCCTTCACGCGCTTCACGGTCGGCTTTTTTGGCAGCTTTGGCGATACCGCGTTCACGCAAGAGCGTTGCGGCGCGCTCGACGTCGCCGTCTGTTTCCTCGAGGGTCTTTTTGACGTCCATCATGCCTGCGCCGGTCATAGCGCGGAGTTTTTTAATATCGTCCATTGTAACAGCCATTAGATTTCCTTTCGGGGTACTGCGTTTTAGGTATGAGTTTTAGGTAACTGGTTCTACCGTCACTTTAAGCGTAGGCAGCGCACAGGCGAGACCCGAAGGCCCCGCCGGAGAAGTGAGGGTGAATGCTCAGGCCCGGTTATCTAACCGATTATTTAACCTTGGTCGTCGGCAGGGCCGGAGCCACGCTGCGCTGCCTCGGTGATGGTGCGTTCAGGCGAAGACAGCGGCGTCGGGATGGTCTGGCGACCTTCCTCGTCGGTAGCGGCTTCGCTCGGCGCGGGCGCGTCGGCAGCGCCGCCACGTACCTCGACGATGGTATCGGCAAGCCGCGCCGTGACCAGCTGAATCGAGCGGATGGCGTCGTCGTTACCGGGGACGATGTAGTCGAGCACGTCCGGGTCGGAATCGGTGTCGGCCAAAGCGACGACCGGAATCCCGAGCTTATTCGCCTCACGCACGGCAATCGCCTCTTTGGTCGGGTCGATAATGAACAACACGTCCGGCAGGCGGGTCATCTCTTTGATACCGCCCAGGTAACGTTGCAAGCGTTGCAACTCTTTGCCGAGGTCGATCTGCTCTTTTTTACCGTAGCGGAGGATCGACTCGTCTTCGAACATGGCCTCGAGCTGTTTGAGCCGTTCGACGCGGGCGCGGATGGTCTTGAAGTTGGTTAAGGTTCCGCCCAACCAGCGCTCGTTTAAGTACGGCATCCCGCAACGCTTGGCTTCAGCCGCCAAAATCTCCTGCGCCTGCTTTTTGGTACCGACGAAAAGGATGGTACCGCCACGCGCCGCCGTGTCTTTGAGATACTCGAACGCCTTGTCCGACTCGACCAGTGTCTTTTGCAAGTCGATGATAAAAATCCCGTTGCGCTCGGCAAAGATGTAGCGCTTGAACCTCGGGTTCCAGCGTTTGGTTTCGTGACCGAAGTGAACCCCGGCCTCTAGCAGTTGTTTCATACCTAAGTACGACATGTGCCTCCAGAGCGGGACGTTGAGCAAAAGTTTGGTTACAAAGTGAGGCGTAAAGCAGACATCCCGCTGCTGCTTCGGCCCTCTGAAAACCCGTTAGGGGGTGCCCGGTGTTGGTGTCACCTAGCGGCGTCCAGCGCGTCTTGCGCCGGAACGTACAAGGGGTCTAGCTCGAGCGCCCGCCGGTAGGCGTCCTCGGCTTTATCGCTGTCGAGCGTACCGTCACTTGCCGTGCCGCCACGCGCCGCATACGCCTGACCGAGCCAGTAGTAGGCTTCGGCGTTGGCGGGGGGCAAGAGCGCCCCTTTGGTCGCTTGCGTCACAGCCGAGTCGAAGTCGTTCGCCTCGAGGTCGATCCGCGCTAGGTAAGTATACGCCGGAGCGAACGCGGTCGGTTCCAGCGCGATAACCTTTTCGAAGTAGGGGCGCGCCGCTTCGAAGTTTTTACAGTCGAAGTTGGCAATGCCCAGGTTGAGGTTGACCGCAGCTTCGTTCGGGGCGAGCGTCGCCGCCTGCTCCAACTCGAACACCGCGTCGTCGCAGCGCTCTGAAAGTAGGTACGCCTGACCGAGCTGATTGTGACCGAGCGCATTGTCGGGCTCTAAAGAAACCGCCCGCCGCAGCGTTTTTACCGCCGCCTCGGTATCACCGAGTTGCACATAGACGAGACCCAGATTGCGTTGATAGTCGGCTACATCGGGGGCTTGTTCGGTCGCTTGCTCGAGCGCGTCTTTAGCCTGCTGCAAATCGCCCTGACGGTAGTAGACGACGCCGCGCAGGTTCATCACTGCCGCGCTGTTCGCGCCCTGTGCGTCGGCCTGCTCGAGCGCGCCGAGCGCGTCTTGAAGCCGCCCCTCGTGCGTTTTCGGGTCACGCTGGTACTGCTCTAGATACGCTTCAGCCAGCTGGGTATAGACGCCGACCGCGTTGGGGGCGAGTTCGGCAACCTGTTCAAGCGCGCCGATGCCTTCGTCGAACGACCCTTCGCAGATAAGCGCCCTGCCCTTGCCGGAGAGCGCTTCCGGATTTTGCGGCTCCCGCTCCAGCACCTGCTGAAACAAGTAGCGCGACGAAAAGCACTCACCCCGCTCATAAAGCGCCCTGCCGTAGCGGAGCAGTTCAGGGGTCGAACGTTCGGCAATCTCTTGCGCCGCCCCTAGCGGGAGCAGAAAGAGCAAGCCTAAAAATATAACTGCAGTACGAAACACCTTCACGAAACCCTCTCAGTTGCGGCGGCAGATTGGCAGATACTAACATACCTGCCGACAGTCCCCCTGCACGTCAAACCTGGGCATTCTAACAGTCCGGGAGCGGGTGAACAAGCAGCCACACTTGCGGTTAAACTTGCAGCGGTGCTAAAGACCATACCGTTATCATGACGAGGCAGCGTGAGAGAGCCGTGTGCAGCAATACTGCAAGGGCGCAGGTCAGGGCAGATACACCCGCGCCGGCACGAAACGCCCCCGAAACTGAAACGCCTCGGCAAACTTCACGCCCGCTTCAGCGCCGCGCGCCGTCAGGTTACGCTTAAACCATTCGGGACGGGCGTCCCAACCGTAAAAGTCGCGGTAGTAGGCAAACACGCGTTCACCGACCTCTACGTGTTCCGACACATCGACGTGCAAGGTTGGATACGCCGAACCCGCCGAGGGGTACTGATAAAACCGGACAGGTTTACGGTGGGGCTCGAGCCGCTCCGCTAACTCTTCATTGATGATTTTGGGGATCCGCGCCAGCGTAACCGCGTCGAAGGCGATTTTGGCGCTCATCCGGTGGTCGGGGTGCGCGTGGTCGTCGCTCCAGCCGATGACGGCGTCGGGCTTGAAGTCTGCGTAAAGACGGGCCAAAGCCAAACCTTCGTTACGGCTCCCGGTCATGCGTGAGTCGCCCATATCGAAAAAGTGATATTCGGCCCCGAGCTGCCCCGCAACCCAAGCGCCGTGCTCTTGCCGCACACGCCGCACCTCGGCGTGGTCGGTGTCGCCGAACTGACTTGCCAACTCGCCGTGTGTCGTCCAGACGAGCATCACACGGTCGCCACGCGCCGCATGTTTGGCCAACGTACCGACACAACCGAGTTCATCGTCAGGATGGGCAAAAACAGCCATAAGGTTCATAGGAGTATCTTACCGGGCAGGTTTACGGGGCTCGTGTCGGCGGGTACAGAGGCTGAGCATATCTTTACCTACCATCAGCTCCCTGCTAATTTCTCGGTGATAAGTTCACGCACCCGCGCCGGGTTCGCCTTGCCGCCACTTGCTTTTATCACCCGGCCTAAAAGCGCGTTGACCGCTTTAGGGTTCGCCTTGGCCTCTGCGACCAGCTTCGGGTTTTCAGCTAGAACCTGTGCGACCACGCCCTCTAAAGCTGCCGTGTCGGTGACTTGCTCGAGCCCCCGCTCTCTCACCAACGCCGCCGGGTCTGCCCCACCGACGACTTCGGGCAGCAAATCCTTGGCGATTTTGCCTGAAATCGTGTCGGCCTCGACCAAACCGACGAGTCCAGCAAGATGTTCCGGGGTCAGCCGGGAACTCGTCAGCGTCAAACCGTGCGTGTTGAGGTAGCCCGTCACGTCGCCGCTCAGCCAGTTGGCGAGAGCTTGGGCGTTGTTTTGGAACTCGAGGGCCGCGTCAAAAAACCTTGAGAAATCCACGTCATAAGCGAGCAGCGCCGCGCTTTCCGCGCGTACTCCGAGCGCGGCGTAACGCGCGGCTTTGGCGTCCGGCAGCTCCGGCATGGCGGTTCTGAGGCGCGTAAGCCAGTCCTCATCAATATAAAAGGGCGGCAAATCGGGGTCGGGGAAGTAGCGGTAGTCGGCCTCGCCCTCTTTGGTCCGCAGCAAATACGTCTTCTGCCCGCCCTCGTCCCAACCGAGCGTGTCTTGCCGGACGCTGCCGCCGTCTTCTATAATCCGGCTCTGCCGTTTGATTTCAAACTCCAAAGCCCGCTGCACGCTCCTAAACGAGTTGAGGTTTTTGACTTCGACCTTGGTACCGAACGGCTCTCCCGGTCGCCGCACCGAAACGTTGACATCGGCGCGCATCTTGCCCGCTTCGGGGTTTGCGTCCGAGACGCCGAGGGCCCTTGCTACGGCCCGAACGGTGTTCAAGAACTCCCTCGCCTCTTCCGGCGTGCGAAGGTCGGGTTCTGTGACCATCTCGACCAGTGGCGCGCCGGCCCGGTTCAGGTCTACGAGGCTGTAGTCGGCGTAAGTCGGGTGCTGCGAGCGTCCGGCGTCCTCTTCCAAGTGACAACGGGTGATACCGATACACCGCCCCGTAGAGAGCGTCAGGGTGCCGCCTTCCCCTACCGGATGGTCGTACTGGCTGATCTGATAGTTTTTCGGCGCGTCGGGGTAGAAGTAGTTTTTACGGTGAAACTGCGTGCGTTCCGGTACAGAACAGCCGAGTGCGAGGGAGAGCGTCAGGGCTTTTTCAAAGGCTTCGCGGTTGGGGGTCGGCAAGCTGCCGGGGAGACCCAGGCAGACCGGGCAGGTGTGCGTGTTGGGGGGGTCGCCGAAGGTTTCGGCGGAGCAGGCGCAAAACATCTTGCTTCTGGTGCTTAAGGCCAAGTGGACTTCCAGGCCGATGACGGGCTCGAGTTCAGGCATATTAGGGACAGTTTAGCAAGTCGATTCGGAGATTTGGCTCGCGTGAATTCGGTTGCACGAGAAAGCAGAATACAGAAGGGAGAATCTAGCGGTCTCGTTCTGCATTCTCCTGCCTGTATTCTCTGTTCTCCGCACAGATCGGCTTTACGCTTGAGCAAAAATTTGCGCAGGCTCGTCAACACTCCTGGCAAAACGAGTAAGCTAATCTCATGAACGGACTCGTCGAAGCGGTGTTAGAAGACGTGGCGGTCGCCGGCAACGGCGAATTTTTTATCGTGCTGTTAAAAACGCTCTCGGGTGAGTTTGTGCCGATTACGATAGGCCACCTCGAGGCCCTCTCGATTCTCGCGGGCCGGAGCGCGGAGCCCCCCACACGGCCCCTGTCGCACGATTTGATGCTCTCAGGGCTCGAGCTGCTCGGCGCAACCGTAAAACGCGTCGAAGTCACCGAACTCGTGACGACTTCTGAAGGCGGCACCTTTTACGGGCGAGTCGTGCTCGAGAACCGGGGAATTGAACTCGAGCTTGACGCCCGCCCCTCGGACGCCCTCGCCCTGGCAGTCCGCACGGACGCGCCGATTTGGGTGGCGCAGGAAGTCGTCGAACAGGTCGGCTTGTCGGACTTCGGCGACGCAGCCGAGGCGTAAGGGCAAACAATCAGAAGCGTAGTGGACGGCGTTTTACGGGTTTACGCCGGTTGAACGCGGGGCTTACGAACTCGGTACCTTCGCGCACCCCTGGTTTGTCGGGAGTGGCTGGGCGCTCGAGCTTTTTACAAACCGCGTCAGCCGCGTCCATCACGATGTTGATGTGGTCGTCTCACGCACGGCTATATCCGATTTACGGCAGCATCTGACAGACCGGGGTTGGCAGCTCGTTTTGCCGCTAGGCGGGCAACTCGAGCCGTGGCCTATGGGCAGCCCCAAAGAACCTCAAATCCAGATTCACGCGCACCGAGAGGGCATGTTTATCGACGTTCAGCTCACCGATATGAACGCGGAGACCTGGACGTATCGCCGCGACCCACGCATCACCTGCCCTGCTGAAAAAGCTTTTTTGCAGTCCCCGACAGGCGTTCCGTTCCTCGCCCCTGAACTCGTACTGCTTTTTAAGAGCAAAAACACCGGTACTGGTGAGCGGCGTCAAGACCAGAGGGATTTTGAGACCGTCTACCCAAAGCTGGATACGAGCCGGAAACGTTGGTTACCTCAGGCGCTCACGCTTACCGACCCTGGGCATGGGTGGCTCGAGCGCATCCCTTTTTATGCAGTTCCCCTACCTTGCAGGGCTTTTTGAGATACGCTCTAGGCGTGAGCACGACTGCCGAAGGTCTTACAGCACGGTTTAACGCCCGCAACGAGCGCGCCCTGGCACGCGGTATCAGCCTGCTCGAGGCCGGTGACAGGGTAGGCCAGACACTCCTTAAGGCAGTACGCGCAGAGGGCGGCGGGGCGCATATCGTCGGCGTCACAGGCAGCCCCGGCAGCGGCAAAAGCACCCTGACCGACGCCCTTATCGCCGAGGCGCGCGCAGCGGGGAAAACGGTCGCCGTACTCGCTATTGACCCGACGAGCCCGTACAGCGGCGGCGCGATTCTGGGCGACCGCGTGCGGATGATGCGCCACCACCAAGACGAAGGCGTGTTTATCCGTTCGATGGCGACGCGCGGGCACCTCGGCGGTCTGGCGGCGGCGACCTTGCAGGTCACGGCGCTCTTAGACGCTTACGGATTCGACCTGATTTTGCTCGAGACCGTCGGGGTCGGGCAGTCCGAAATCGACGTCGTGCGGGTTGCCGATACGACGCTCCTGTTGCTGACCCCCGGACAGGGCGACGGGGTACAGGCGTTTAAGGCGGGCATCATGGAAATCGCCGACGTGTTCGTCATCAACAAAGCCGACAGGCCGGGTAGCGGACGGCTCCGGCGAGACATCAAGGCGGCTCTAGAGCTGGCTCCGCACGATAAAAGTAAATGGCTACCGCCGATTTTGGAAACGGTCGCTGCGACGGGTCAGGGGGTTGCTGAACTTTTGGAAATGCTAAGCACGCACCGGGGCTACCTCGAGCAGACCGGCGGCCTTGACGTGTTGCGCCGGCAGCGGGCGCACTTCGAGGTTTCTGCTTTGTTGTCCGAATACGTGCGGAGGCGGTTGGCGGGGCTCGAGCCCAAGCTGCTCGGCGCGGTTTTAGCTGGAGAAATAGCTGCTGCTGAAATTGTCGATAAACTCCTGAGCGATAAAAACCCTGTCATATGAGGCGCGCCGTCTATCCGGGGTCGTTCGACCCGCTGCATAACGGTCATCTGGACATCATCCGGCGCAGCCACCGTATGTGCGACCAGCTCACTGTCGCGGTTTTGGGCAATCCGCTTAAAAGCAGCAAACTCTTGCCGCCGGAGCTGCGCGCGCAAGTTATCCGTGAGGCGACGGCTGACCTGGAGAACGTGACGGTAGAGACGTTTTCCGGATTGCTAACCGACTATGTTCGCACTAATGAGATGCAGATGATCGTCAAGAGTCTGCGCGGGCCCCTCGACCTCGAGTACGAAGCGCAGATGGCGCAGCTCAACCGTATGCTCTACCCGGACGCCGAAACGCTGTTTCTGCTCGCCGCGCCGGCGTGGTCGTTCGTCTCCTCGACGCGGGTGCGTGAGCTGGCGAGTTTAGGGGCCGACGTTTCGGGACTGGTACCTGAGGCGACGCTAAAAGTTTTGGGTGACTCAGGGTGAAAGCTCGGCCCACTACAGTCTATGCACTGACGGTGCTCGCAATGGTCGCGTTTGCGGCGAATTCGGTCTTGAACCGGCTCGCGCTGCAAACCACCCCGGTAGACGCCGCGACGTTTACGGCGGTACGTCTTCTAAGTGGCGCGTTTACGCTCGGGCTTGTCACCCTCCCCCGCAACCGTCCCGTTTTTGCTGCAGGCAACTGGACTTCAGCCGCCGCACTCTTCAGCTACGCCGCCGCCTTCTCTTTCGCTTATACGGTGCTCGGGACCGGAACAGGTGCTCTGCTGCTCTTCGGCGTCGTACAGCTGACGATGCTCGGACACGGTTTGGGGCGCGGCGAACGCTTTTCCGCTACGCAGATTTTAGGACTTGTAGCGGCGCTCGGCGGCCTCGTCTACCTTGTGCTGCCCGGTCTGAGCGCACCGCCTCTCGGCCCCGCTTTGCTGATGGCTTTAGCGGGGGCGGCGTGGGGGGTGTATTCGCTCCGGGGACGCGGCTCACATGACCCGGCGGCGGTCTCGGCAGGGAACTTTTTGCGGACGGTACCGCTGGCTGCCGCGCTGATACTGTTCGTCTCATTTTGGCCTGAGGTGAGGTTGCAGTTTGACGGCCTCGGTATCTTTTACGCGGTACTTGCAGGAGCCGTCACCTCGGGCCTCGGCTATCTGGTCTGGTACGCGGCGCTGCCGTCTTTACGGGCGACAACGGCGGGCGCGGTGCAGCTCTGCGTGCCGGTACTCGCGGCGCTCGGCGGCGTTGTCCTGCTTGGGGAACCCGTTACAGTGCGGCTGGTGATCTCTTCAGCCCTCATCCTCGGCGGCGTTGCGCTGGTCTTACGCGCCCGCTAGAGATAATCTATGCTGGGCTTATGACCCATCCCTGGCACGACGTTCCTATCGGTGACAATGCTCCCTTTGAGATGCGCGCAGTCGTCGAGGTGCCGCGCGGCGACACGACGAAGTACGAGCTTGACAAGGCGCTCGGCCTCTTAAGCGTCAACCGCATCATGCACCCGCCGGTTCCTTATCCTGCTAACTACGGCTTTTTGCCGCGCACCCTCGCCACCGACGGCGACCCGCTAGACGTGTTGGTACTGATGCAAAACCCGGTTGCGCCGCTGAGTCTGGTGCAGGTTCGGCCCCTCGGTATCTTCGTTCTGACCGACCGCGACGAAAGGGACGACAAGCTCATCTGTGTTCACGTTACCGACCCGATGTATAAAGACCACAAGACCCTCTCCGACCTGCCTGCTTACGAACGCGAGAAGCTCGAGTGGTTTTTCGAGGACTATCAGGACACGCTGAAGCGGGACGTCAAAGTCAGCGATTTTTTGGGGTTGGGGGACGCTCACAACGTTATCCGGGAGGCTTTGGAGCGTTATCAAGAGCATTTCGGAAAGGACGACCGCTAGCAGGCACAGCGACACACCGGGCGCAACGACCCCTCACGGTTTATCGCAAGTTGGGCCGAGGGCGTACACCTGTAGATACCGCTTCGCGCTCGAGCTGCGAGTAGGCGCTGCCGCGTTGCGGTAAGGTCGTCTTGAGCCTTACCCTGAAACTTGCCTCCAAACCGTATAATTCTCTGGTTACGCCGCCTTGGGGCGGCACTAGCAATACTTGAGTTTTGTAATCCGAAAGGACAACCCATGTCTTACCTGCTTCGCGGCGTCGCAGCCGCTGGCGGCGTCCGCGTGGTCGCCGCCGACACCACCCAGACTCGTCGAATACGCGCGTGTCCGTCACGACACCTCCCCAACCGCGACCGCAGCTCTGGGCCGCACCCTGACCGGGGCGCTGCTCTTATCGCACGTTCTCCTCAAAAACCCGCAAGACCGCGTGACGCTCCGTTTGCGCGGGGACGGGCCGCTCGGCGGCGTGATTGCCGACGCGGGACTAGACGGTGCGGTGCGCGGTTACGTCAATCATCCGGACGCGACGCTGCCGCCTCGTCCGGACGGCAAACTCAACGTCGGCGGGGCGCTCGGCAAGGGCGACCTGCAGGTCATCCGCGCGCACGCGCCTTACGGCGACCCGTACAGCAGTTCGGTGGATTTGGTCACAGGTGAAATCGCTGAAGACGTCGCGGTTTTTTTGGCGCAGTCCGAGCAGATTCGTTCGGCGGTACTGTTGGGGGTGTATATAGAGCCCTCCGGTGTGGTCAAATCCGGCGGCGTCATCTTGCAGGCGCTGCCCGACGCCGACGACGCGGCGCTAGATTTGCTCGAGGCCAACGTCCGCGCGTTGGGCCAATTCACCGACGCGATGCGCCGCGCGTCGCTCATTGAAATCATCGAAGAGCTGTGCTGGGGTCTGGATTTCAAACTACTCACGCCCGACGCCTTGCCGCTCCGTTTTGAATGCCGCTGTTCGGACGAAAAAGCCCTGGACGCCCTCGCTTACTTTTCGCCCGAAGAGCGCGAGCGGATGATTGCAGAGGACGGCGGCGCTGAAGTCGTCTGTCACTGGTGCGGGGAGGCGCGTTGGCTGGAGTCCGACGCGCTCCGCAGCATTTCGCAAAACGAAATCCGCTGCCCCGACTGCGACACCCTCTGGTACCGCGAAGGCCAGACCAAAATGATACGCGAGTCTGAAAGCTGCGCGTGCGGTCGCCCGGTGGCGCTGCCTTCTTAAAGGCCGGACACTTTGAACACGAAACCAGATAGGCTACTCCCGAGTTACGGGGTAGCCTGTCTTTATGACCTGGGGTATGTTCTTTAATCTATTCGTCCTCGCGGTGCTGTGGGGTTCGGCGTTTCCGGCAATCAAACTGGGGCTCGAGGGGCTCTCGGCGGCTGACCTGACGCTGCTGCGTTTTCTCGTGGCGTCGCTGTGTTTTGCGGTCTATCTGGCGGCAACGAAAAGACGCCTGTTTCCTGACCGGCGCGACCTGCCGACGTTTTTTCTCGCCGGACTTTTAGGAATTACCATTTACCACCTCGCGCTCAACTACGGCGAGCTGCACGTCTCGGCGGGGGCGGCCAGCCTGATTATCGCCACAGCCCCGGCGCTTACGGCGATCGTGGCCTTTTTCGTTCTCCGCGACCGGCTGTCGCGGCTCGGTTGGGTCGGTACCGGGGTCTCTTTCGTGGGCGTGCTGCTGATTGTGCTGGGCGACAGCGCGGGCCTCAGCCTCAACCCTTTTGCTTTTTTAATTCTCTTGTCGGCACTTTCCACGGCGTTTTTTACGGTGTTGCAAAAACCGCTCTTCGCGCGCTACCGGGCCGTCGAGGTCACAGCTTTTTGCACCTGGGCCGGGACACTGCCGCTGCTCGTCTTTTTGCCCGGTTTTTTTACCGATGTCGCGGGCGCGGGAACGCTGCCGCTGGCGGCGACGGTCTACATCGGGGTGTTTCCGGCGGCGGTCGCCTACGCACAGTTTTCTTATGCGATTTCCAAGTTACCGGTGACTTTGGCGACGACGTTTCTCTACGCCGTCCCGGTCTTCAGCTTGTTCTTTTCGTGGCTCCTGCTCGCTGAAGTGCCGTCCCCCTTAACGCTGGTGGGAGGCATTGTCGCGCTCGCCGGTATCGCTGTCGTAAGTTACGCCAAGCGGCGCGAACAACGGGTCGCGCGCAGGGTTGCACCGACCTAAAGCAGCTCGAGTTCTTGTGCGAGCGTAGTTTTGATACCCTGCTGGAGTGGTTCGCTGCGTGCTGATGACCTCGGCGGCGTTGTACTGCGCGATCCGGTCGCGGATGACCGAGCGCACCTGCGGGCGGATCAAGGTGTTTTCGTAGTCGGTGCCGAGCGTTTGAAAGATGGCGTCGGCCTGAGCCGGGTCGATGCGAAAACGGATGGTCGCGTCGGTGGTAATCTGCAAGCCTTCTCTCGAGAGTGCCGGGATGTCGTCGTCCTCGTTGCGGTTAAATGCGGTAGCCTGGTCACAAGTTGACAAGAGTGTCGCTTGTTGCAACAGCGGCAGGGCGAAGTGAAAACCCTCGCCGAATCCCGCTGAAGCTCGGGGCAAGCCAAAGCGTTACCCCGAACCTAAGCCTCACCCTCGCGCCGTTTCGCGACGAAAGCTGCCGGAATACCGATTTTATCGACGTCTCTGGTAATGACAAAAACGTGGTCGCCCGCTCTAAACACGACCTCGCCGCGCGGCGTGATGAGCTCTCCGTCCCGGTAGATAGCGGCGATAATCACGTCTTGAGAGAGCCGTAAATCGCGCAGCGGTCGGCCTACGGCGCGGGTATCGGGCTCTAAAAACACGTCGAGTACCGCGCTGCCGGGGGGTGCGACGCCGCCGAGTTCAATCCGCAAGGGCGACTCCGGCGGTTCTTGTTTGAGGAGCCCCAGGCGCTTGGCCAAGGGGCCGATGGCGAGCCCCTGCAGGGTCGTGCTTACGACGACGACCACGAAGACGATGTTGAAGATCGCGTTGCCGTTATCGACCCGGTTCAGAAGCGGAAAGATAGCGAGAATAATTGGCACGGCTCCCTTGAGACCCGCGCCGCTGAGCAGGCTGTACTCTTGCCAGGTAAAACTGTGGTGTTGCGTCAATCTTTGGATGGGCTCGAGGCACAAAACCACCGCCAGCGGGCGGGCGATGAGGGTCAAGACGAGCGTCAGGAGCAGCGCAACCGGCAAGATACCGGGAAGTTCGTCGGGAAAAACGAGCAAACCGAGCAGCAAAAACATCACGATTTGTGCGCCCCAGGCGAGCCCTTCCATAAAGTAGGCGAGGTTTTGCCGGTGCGGAACGCGCCGGTTGCCGACGACGAGGCCCATCAGGTAGACCGCCAAAAAGCCGTTTCCGCCTACTAGGTTGGTCGCGCTGTAGGCGAACAGTCCGCTGGCGAGGGCCAGCAGCGGATAGAGCCCGGAGCTGTCCAGCTTGACGTGGTTAAAAAGCCACACGAGCGCTAAACCCCACAAGTACCCCAAAACGCCGCCCAGCGCGAGCTGCAGGGCGACGCCACCGATGAGGCTCAGGCCGTTGGCCTGACCGCTGACGAGCACCGTCGTCAAGGCCACCGTAAGGTAGATACCCACCGGATCGTTCGTCCCCGATTCGGTCTCGAGCACCCCGCGCAGGCGCGCCGGGATACCGCGCCCTTTTAAGACGCTGAAGGTGGCGGCGGCGTCGGTCGGGGCGAGTACCGCGCCCAGCAAAAGGCTCTGCACGAAGCCGAGCGGCGTGAGCAGCCAGGCCGCGCCGCCCACCACCCCCATCGTAATCACGACACCTACCGTCGAAAGGCTGAGAGCCGGTGCCAAAGACGCCCGAAAGAGCCGCATCCGGGTGTCTAGACCGCCGCTGAACAAGATGATCGCCAGCGCGACCAGACCGACCTCGAGGCTGAGCGCGTAGTCGTCGAAACGAATCCGTCCGAGCCCGCTGCTCCCGGCCAGCATCCCGATAGCGACAAAAAGTACGAGCGCCGGTAAACCGAAACGCTGGGTGGCGCGGGTACTCAGAACGGCGGCGACGACGAGCAGGCTGGCGACGAGCAGATAAAAATCCATTTAGCTGCGCCGAAAGTTCACAGTGACGCGTTTACCGCACCAGTCGGATATAGCGGCTGCGGGGGCTGGGCCGCCCCCAAGGGGGCGTTCAGTTACCGAGACATCGACGCCGACACCGTGCCCCGTCCCGACTTCTCGACCGGGTTTACGGTGACGTGGCGCGGCGGCAGGTGAACAATTCGGCGGGCGTTTTTTCACGAGCCTGGGCCTTCAGGCCGTGTGCTCGAGCGCTTTGTCGTCGGTATCGTCAGCGTCGTCAAGTTTGTTGTCAGGTCTACTATCCGGGCTGAGCCGCGCCGCCGCTTGCCCCAGCACGTCGTGCGCGACCCGGTTGGGGTTATAGCCCCCCGCGAGCCTGACCAGCGGCACGCCCCGCGCCTTGCAGACGTGCGCGAGTTCGCCGTAAACATGGCTCGACCAGCGGATCAGCAGCAAGACGACCGCGACACTTTCGGTCACGGCAGGCTCGAGCAGCGACAGCGAGGTGTGCGGCGCGGTCTCGAGCCACCGCACGCGGCAACCGAACGCCGCGGCAAGCCCCGCGACCGCCTCTTTGCGTTCGTCGCCGCCGACGATCAGGATTTCACGCCCTGCCAAAAGCTGCCCGACGCGCCTCACCGCCTCGCTCGCGCTTTCCGGCAGTTGCGGCGCGGCGGGGACGAACGAGGTTTGCCCCACGGGTGCGGGCGGCGCGGCTAAAGGCAACCTCAGCAGCGCGGCGAGCCGGGACAAATCCGGGGGTACGGCGCGCCCCCGGAGCGGCTCGAGGAGACCCGCGACCGCTTCGCCCTGCGCCAGCAGCTCGCGCACGGCCTCATCGACCTTGCGCCACTGGGCCATGTCGGCCGGGTTTTTAGCAACCAGCTTGATGTGATAGTGCGCCTTGCCGTAAAGTTTTTTGCTTGCCCGCGCCCGCGCCTCGCGCGCTTGCCTGGCCTCGCCAAGCGCTGCCAGCCGCACCGTGAGTTCGCCCAGCGCCGGGGGGCGGTAGCCCAGACTGAGCTGCGGCAAATAGGTTCTCGAGGCTTGCGCGCTCAGTTTTAGCGCTTTGTAGAGGTCGTACTGATCGGGGTCGCTATAGCCGGCCAGCGTCCAGGCAGCGGCGCGCACCGCCGCCTGCGCGTCCGCCAGGAGGTGATCGGCTGCCCGCTCCTCGGGCGTGTCGCCGGCGTCGCGCCAGAAGTTCAGCGCCTGCGCCGTCAACTCGAACAGTTCAGCCAGGGTGGTGAGCCCGGCCGTGTTGTAGGGATTGACGCGGACGCGGTCAAACATCCACAAAAAACACCCTGCCGCTTTCGCGTGGTCGAGCAGCGCGTAGCGTTCGCCGAGGGCCGCGGGTTCTTCGGTGTAGCCGTAGGCCGCTACCCAGCGGCACGCACCCGCCTTGAGCTGCAGATTTCTGCCTACGGCTCCCAACTCGGGCCACTCGACGAAGGTTATCTCGTCGGTTAGCGCACCGGTTGTCTCACCGTTTAACTCGGCTTCAGGAGCAGACGCCGGTTCTGCGGGGGCTACTGCGACCGGCGCAGATTCGGGTACGGGCCCAGCGACCGGCCCGGGCTCGGGTAAACGCGCCAAAACACCCTCCAAGAGGGTTCGCAGCGCCGCAGCGAGTTCGGGGTCTCTGTGGGTGCGCGCCAGCAGCAGCTCGAGCGCCTCGTCTAGATGGGACACAACCCTCCTTGAGCGAGTATAGCGCAGGGACTAGCGACCCGGCTACGCCACATATGAAAGCTACATATGAAAAAGCGTCGTCCAGGACAGGATATAGGCGGTAACATGGGAAGTAATACGAGAGGTTGCGAACGCCGCGTGTGCGAGTTGGGGTTTTCACAACGGTTACAGTGATCGACCAAATACCGTAATACAACCTGAGCGCGCCTTTTACGGCGCTTTAGACGCGAAACTCGGGGACGCGGAGCCTAAACCTAACGTCTGCCGGAAACGTAACGCTTTGAAATGGCAAAGCCCGAATCCCACAGCTTGTAGCCAAACGCTAGAAGCGGATGCGTCCAGCGGCCCGCCACCTCACCTGCGCGCACCGCCTCGAGCAGTCCCTCCGGCGTGCTCACGTCGCGTTGCGGCGTTTCAGTCCAGGCGTCGCCTACGTCGGCGAGGGTGTGCGCGTCCGAGCCGCCGCTTTTCGGGAGGCCGCGCGCGTCCGCCCACACAGCCCCGGCGCGGTTCCAGCGCGGCCTCGAGATACGCGCGTTAAAACTCTCGACGATATCGACGTCACCGGCAATACGCGCCAAAGCCTCGGGTTTGAGCCGTTTCTTTTTCAGCGGGTCGAAGCCGTGCGGCAAGAGCACCAGCCCGCCCTGCGCCCGGATACGGGCGACTGTTTCCTCGGGGCTCAGGTCACGGGGAATTCGCTCGGTTAAAAAGAGCCCGATAATTTCGCCCTCGCGGGTACTGACCTCTTCGCCGACGATAATCTGCGGCGTTTCAGGGTGGGTTTTACGGCGCGCAGCGGCCAACGCCCTAAGCTTTTCTGCGCCCCAGATTTCGTTGTGGTCGGTCACGGCCTGAACATCGATACCCGCGCGCCCGACCTGCAGTAAAAGTTGCGGCAGCGGCACCACGCAATCGAACGAAGCTTCGGTGTGGAGGTGGAGGTCGATTTTCATAAAGTTAAGTGTACGTTTACGGGGCTCGAGCCTGCTCGGGCAGCCACAACGTGAGCGCGCCCGGCTGCAGCTCGATGTCGATTTCACCACCGGGAACACGCGCCGGGTCGTCGCCGCGCACCTCTTCGTCGAAGTGCAGGGGCTGCCCGTCCCAAAGAAGCTTGAGCCGCCGCCCCCGAACGATGTCGATGTTGGGCAGGGTCTCCAAGTCACCCGCCGTAAGTTTGCGGAAGTACGTCTGGAAGCTGATCCGCTTGTCTTCGCGCACTCGCACGACGTCGAACAGACCGTCGCTCGGGTCGGCGTCAGGTGCGAGGCGCAGGCGCAGCCCCATCGACGTGGTGTTCATCACCTCGAGCAGCAGGTAACGGCCCGAGAGGTCGCGCCCGTCGAGCTCGAGCTGCCACTCGCGCGCCTCGTACTGCGTCAGGGTTTCAATCGCCGCTTGTGCCGCCCGAAAGAGGCTTTTGCCCTCGCCTGGGTTGTATTTCTCCATGCCGTGCGCGAACAAGCCGACCCCGAACGCCTCGAGAAACCGCGCCTGACCCCACGGCGCGCGAATCAGACCGAGGTCGAAGGGGCGCGCGTAAGGGGTAGCGAGGCCACGCAACAAGTTTTCGGTCACGTCGGTCAGCCCCAGCGTGTGCGCGATATTGTTAGCGGTGCCTAAAGGTGCGAGGGCTAAAGGGACGGCTGACCCTGACGCAGCTAAAGCCAGCGCGACGCCGCGAATCGTGCCGTCGCCGCCCGCTGCCACGACGAGTTCGCCGGGGTTCGTAAGGACGTTAGCAAGTTCGGCTTCACTCTCGGTCGGAATGTGCTCGGCGTCGTAACCGGCTTCCGCCAAAAGCTCGATGATGCGCGCGGTCGAAAGACGCAATCGACCGGCGGCGTGCGCGTTGTGGATCAGGGTGGCGCTAGGGTTCATAACAAGGGCTCAAGGGAGCTGTTCGATATTTTGCGACACGCTTTTCAGCACCTTAAGCGCCTCCTGGCGGAGCTGCCGGATTTCAAGCTGCACGTCGCGGGGCCCTAGTAGCGGGTCGGGTTCGCCGGTCTCGAGCCGCCGCATCAGCTCTTCGTGCCGTTCGCTGAGCTCTGCGAGCTGTGCGAGTTCGGTAGGTCGTAGTAACGCATAACGCCTCATAAAAGATATTCTAAAGTGTTTTTCGGGAGAAGCGTGAGCTAGGGGTTTCGGAGCCGTCGCCGCTACAGCTTACGGTCGGCCCGCGCCAACCTACTCGCCAACGTGCAGGTGCATTTGCCCAGCGGCACCCTCATCCGCTTGTGCTAAGGTCGCCTTCTGAAAGGGGTGGGTTACCTTGAAATATCCAGCTTTACCTTTAACGCTCGTGCTGGGCGTAGTTTTAGCGAGTTGTGGCGTGCCGGGAGGTACTGTAACCGGAGGTTTGACGCCAAGCCGCGACGTAGTGGTTTTTAACGCGGGTGGCGACATCTCAAACGACGCGCGTACCGTAGAAGTAACAAATACCGGGACGGGTGTGCTCAAGGTTTCAGCTACCGTGACCGGTGAAGATGCGGCGCAGTTTGCGCTCCAAGGCACGTCAACTTTTAGCCTCAGCGCCGGTCAGAGCCGAGAGCTTACCGTGACGTTTACGCCGGTTGCAGGTAATCTCGGCCCCCAACAAGCTTTGCTCAACCTTGCGGGCAGTAACGCAGCCGGTGGTAACGCAGCCGGTAGTAACACGGTGCAGGTCGCTTTGGGCGGCCTCCACGTTCAGGGCCAGAACGGGACCCTCGAGCCTTCCCTGCAGTGGATTTTCGACACCTACGGTTTCGGCTTGCAAACCGGCGACCAAGACCCCGCAACCTCTCCGCTGGTCGATGAACCGGCAAATTATCCCCTGGGCGACGAGGTTTCCGCGCAAACATTCGTCCGCGCCGACCCCGCACAGCCGGTTACGGTTCAGGTGCTCGCCACGTTCGCCGTTCCGGACGTCGCGCCGGTATTCGAGTTTGGTTTTTACGGCGCGAGTAACGCCGAATCGTTGCAACCGCTTTTAAGCCTTCCCATCTTCCCGACGCTTAACGGTCAAAGGCTCGAGCCCGTCATTACGCCCGTAGCCACAGAGGTTGCAGCGGGGGTCGTGAGCTTTACGCCGCCCGCTGAGCCTTTCGGTTTTTATTCCGTGTGGCCGACGACCCGCTTTTTCGAGCAGCGCACCGTCTATACCGAAGACGCGCGCAATACCTTCGATACCTCGCCGCATCACGTCCGGGCCTATCCGCTGGGGGACGGCGGGTTTGTCCTCGCTACCGACGAGTCGAACCGGCTCAACGACTTTAACGACGCGGTGCTGCTCGTGCGTAACGTTCGGCCTGTCACAGCGCAGTAAACACTTCGCGCCCGAGCGTCACCACGCCCCAGTCAAAGCCACGGTTGACGAGTTCAGCCGCGACCTGACGACCTGTACTCACAGCATCAGACAGTCCGGTAGCGGTGCTCGAGCCTTTTGGGTTTGCTGTTGTCGTTGACATTTTCTAGGCTCTCCTCTGGGTAGCCCATATCCTGTAACGGTTGTTTGACAAGCGCCGCGTAAAAAATGTTGGTTGAAGCGCGGCGAAGTGCGCCGCGCGCTCAATCAATAAGCTTTACGGGGTGGAGTCGGCCCCAACCTCGTTCGTTGCCGGAGCTTGCGTTCCCGGCCCGGCCTGACCCCCGGCCTGACCATTGAGCTGGGCGCGCTCCTGCTGAAGAATATCGATCCGCTGGTTGATCGACGCTAAGCGCTCCTCGAGCGTCAGCTCGCGCCGCTGTTCCAGGTTCCGAATCCGCGCCTGCGCTCTCTGCAAGGCAGTCTGCCGCGCCGCAAGTTGTTGCCTGAACTGGTCACGCTCCTGCACCACCGTTTCGGCCTCTGCGACCTGCTGCTGCTGTTCGGCGAGCCGGGCCTCTAATTCGTTGACACGCGCACGTGCGTCTTGCAGCGCCTGGGTCTGTTCGGTCACTTGCGACTCGAAGTCGCCGACCTGGGCCTGAAGCGCCGTCAGTTCTTCGTTGAGCGTCGGGTCCTGGGTTTGCGCCGGGTTGTTGCAGGCCGTCGTCAAAAGGAGAAGCGCGCCGAAGGCGAGTAGATAACTGCGTAAGGCTCGAGGAAAACGTCGTGAGGTGTTACCGGTAGTGTCGGTGACGGCGGTGCGCCACCCGTTACGGATATTCATGTGCTGCTCCTTTGCTGGAAAAGGTGGGGATTGCGGCTGGGCAGGTGAGCTCACCTGCCCAGCGGTTTTGGTAGTTCGTTTAGCGCTTTACGGTTGCCTTACTGTCGTTGTTGCTGTCGCTATTACTGCGTGATGACCGTCGTCGGTTCCGAACCCGAGTTTTCGTAGTCGGTACCGCTGCTCGCGCCGACGGCTGTCCACTGAAAGCTCGAGGCGTGTTCACCGGCCTGCACATTTCTCCTTTTGGTTACCTAACCGTTTAGACCTGTACGGCTCCCTACAAAACATCCAGCCTCAGTTACCCCCTGTAACCCCCAGACAAAAGGTAGACTCGAGTCACCTTGTACCCTTGAAACTTAGCAAGCCCCAAAGCTTTGAACCTTGCTGCGTCTTACAAAACATCTAATTTTAGCCACTCCCACCCCATGTAACTCTCAGACAAAAAGCGAGCTCGAGCCGTTAACGTGCCTTTCAAAGTTAGCAATTTCTAAAAGGGCACACCAGAGAAGTAAAGACCGGTTACGTAGGGGTAGCTACCCCTAATAGGGATTACGGGTGCGTCACCGGCTACTCGCGCGCGCTGTCAACTATTTGTCAAACATATTTACCGAAAAATTGTGGTCGGGAACGTAGAGGTGCAGTCTGTAATTCGCCTGTACAGGGTTCGCTGCTCTATTCGGTTCTGCCAAGCCCGCGTTCACGCGCCCAGACGACGGCTTCAGCGCGTGAATGAACCCCCAGTTTTGCGTAAAGACGCGTGATGTAGTTACGCACAGTCTGCTCGACAAGGCCCAGAGCGGCGGCGATGTAGCGGTCATCGTGCCCTCTGGCGATATGTTCTAAAACCTGCTTTTCGCGCCGGGTCAGCGGCGGCGCGGCGGCTTTTGCGGCGGCCCTGCGCGTCTTGGCGGCAGTTTGCGCCAGCTTATCGGTGAGTGAATGGTTAAACCACAGGGTTTCGCTAGCTATCTCTTGAAGTGCCCCGAGCAGCTCGTGTTCTAGCTGCTTGTAGTCACTTACGTCCACAAAATAAACACAAAGCCCGTCAGGGAACGGATAAAGGCGCAGCATAAGCCACTGCTTGCGGGACGCGGCGTAAAGCTCGAGCTTGCCGGGGGTCTGTGCCCGGGACGCGTGGTGGCAAGCTTCGTAGAGGTCGCTACCGACGGTTTCCGGGAATGTCTCCCAGGCATTTGCGCCGGCGAGGTTTGCTTGGCCCGGTTTTTCCTCGTGCGCGCGCCACCACTGCTCCGCCGGTGCGTTTAGGAAAGTAAAACGCCAGTCGCTATCGAGCACGAAAAGCCCGTCGGTAATAGCAGTCAAGAACCGCCCCGAGTTCAGCTTGTGTGCCGTGCCAATCCGTCATAACTACCCCGACTCCTAACTTTGGCTCCTGCTCGTGTTGCCGACAGCTTATGTGCGCCTGAATGTTATGTGCGCCTGAAGGACGCTCGAGCCCAAAATCCGGTGCTTTTCTAAAAAGCCGATCCGGCTACGCGGCTTGTCGTGCTTGTTTGTCGTGTTCTATGAAGTTGCTTTTGCGGTGTGTTGAGCTGCGGTGTGCCGAGCACGACGCTTCAGTTGCAATCTAGCAGACGCAAGCGGCACACAACAGATGTATCTGGGTGGGAGTACTAGGCTTAAAACACCGACTTCTGGTATTTATGCATGTTTACAGGCCAAGCTTGCAAACCCTCAAACGGTCATTGCCGGGTTGACGGGTGCGAAACTCGGAGAAGCACAACCGTCTGTGTGAGTTTTCTGTATGAGCTTCCAGTCCAGCGCGCATAGCCGGGAATAAACGCATCGGTTTTTGCCGTAATGTGGCGCTGACGCGGCAAACAAACCCCGGAAGGCGACCATCAGCTCACTAGAACTTCGCGCCGGTGACCTCGAGTGGATGATGGTTCAAAAGTACCGGGTTCAAAAGTACCGGGTTCAAAGTAGCCGGTTCAGGCCGTAAAGCGCAAGCCGTAGGGTTCAAACACCTAGCGAGCAGGGGTAAGAACCTCTTCAAATTTGCGGTTGAAGCAGCTGTAATTAGCGCAAAGGAGAAAACCATGATGAACAGTGTAATCGGTGTTTTTGGCAGTCTCGCTACGTCCGACAGGTGGTTGGCGAGCTGACCAGCAGCGGCTTTAGCAGAGACGCCGTAAAGCGTTATGAGAGCGACACGGTGATTGTGTTCCGTTACGAAGCGGTGCCGGTCGTCGGCAAACAGCTGATGCTCGTCGCAGAGGTGCGGGTGACGACGCAGCGCTCGGAACATACGGACGCACCGCAGGTCACGTTCAGGCGTGAAAAAATAGCGGTCGAACGAACCGAAACTGCGGATAAAGACAAAACCGACTTGGGGAGTACCTTTTAAGTGCCCTTCGGTGCAACAGGCTATTACAGGCGTGGAGGTGGCGGTGCGTAACACAGATTGCCTTACAGACAGTTTTCCAGAACCCAGCCTCGAGGGGCACTTTGAACGGCCTTGGGAGTTTACCTCGGCGCGCGGCTACCACGAGGAGATTCAGAGAACGATTGATGAACTTTACGCACGTCTACCCGGCTACCGCGACCACGCGAGCAGTAGGGCCTACGGTCTGGTAAGAGAGAACCTCGAGACCCTCGCCACCTGCTACGAAACCAACATCCTCAGCGTGACGGCGTTAGAGGTGCTGCACGCCCATCTGCTGATGTTGCGGCGTATGTGTTTTTGCTCGGCTGAGAGGGTCGGGTAAAAGGTTGCTTGCGTTCACCCGCCGTAAAACGGTGAAGCGAACCGGCCCGACCAGGCTCCATGTGCCGGTTCCGGTAAAGGTAGAAAACCGGGGTAAAAACCCCTTATATATTTGACAGCCACCTCTGTTCCAGCCCGACACCGTTTTGTTTAATGATGGGTGAAACCGGGATGCGCCCAACAACCGCAGGGGCGACGGGCAGAGTTGCGAAAAACGGTTGCTGGGGGAGCAAGTACCACGGTTTCGTGAACGTTTTGCGGCCTGAACGTACTACCCCCCCTCTACGTTCAGGCCTTTTTACTGTAATCTGACACGCAGGCCTTTGGAGGCGTTACTTCCCCGGCCACTCGGGATTTGGTACAAAGTCGGTGGGGTCAAGCTCATAACGCCCGAAGTCACGCTCGTGCCTGGTAATCTTGCCGTAAATCCGCTGCACGTCGCCCTCGACCAGCCCGTAATCGAACGAGTCCCAGATGGCGGTCAGCTGCGTGCCGTCGTCTGCTTTGCTCGGGACGATGCGGCCTTTTTTGATGCCCTCCTCGAGCTTTTTCCGGCTCTCGATCCCCAGGTTGCGAAACACCACCTGCACCACGTCGCGGGCGTATTCACGGGGGCCGTAAATCCCGGCTTTGTAGACCGCGTAGTTGAACTTGTCCCAATCCGGCACGATGTTGTTCGCCGGCATCGTAAAGTGCGTGATCACGTCTTGGATGGCCTCTAAAGTGCGCTGCGGGTAGTAGTACAAGAAAAGTCTGACGCCTTCTAGAAAGAAGTTGTAGTGCGCGGCTTCGTCGGTGGCAATCGTCTGGGCCACACGCGCTAGCACCGGGTCGGCGTCGTTCTGGTGCTGCGGTTTGTCCGACTTGCCGTTGGCGATCTTGAGCAGGTTGAGGTAGTTGAGCTGGGTGGCGCGTTCTTGAAACACCGTGTAGACGAGGTTACGCAGCGCGTCGCCTTCCCATAAACTGCGGTGGACGCTGGCGCGCAGGTCTTCTTTATACGACTCGATAAAGCCGGGCGTGCGCTGCTGCGAGAACAAAAGCGAGTTCTCCCAGGTGTCGGCGTGTTTTTCTTCTTCGGAACCCCAGCGGAGCTGGAAGTGGCTGCGCCCGTGAGAGCGGCGTACCAGGTTCAGGATTTCGTCGACGTAGTCGGGGGTGTAGTACTCGACGGCAAAGAAGCCCTGCAAAATCTGCATCAGCGGTTCGGAGAAGTCTTTGCGCAGGTTGCGCCAGGCGAACGATTTGTCCGGGTTCCAGTTGCGCGTCTCCTGGCTGCGGGCGGTGTACCAGCGGTAAAGACCCAAAAAGCCGCGTTCGATCAGCCGGTCTTTTTCCTGGCGGCTCAGCATACCGGCGGGCGTGCGGCTGCGGAGGTCGTCTAGGATGCTCGCGGGGGGGATGGTCAGGCTCGACAAGGAGGGCTCCTTTGCTTGAAAGTAAGTAGCGGTCTGCTGGGTCGTTACGACCGGACAAGGCCGGGTACTAAAACTGTTTGAAACGGTGACATTTATGGTGGCATTTACGGTTTCGTGCGCACAGCTCAGTTGGAAAGCGTATAAAACACCTGTCTACAGCTACAACCCTAACAAGAAGGTTGCGCCGCAGCCAGAGGTACATAGACTAAAACGTTAGGGGTTTTAACCCCGGTTCGGCCTAACGTGTCTTTCCTTTAGTGGTAAGCGCTGCGGTGAACAGTCGCTCTAGGGACGACCCGGACGCCGCCGCCGTTCGCTTTGGCCTGGTACATAGCCTTATCCGCCAGCCGCACCAGTTCGTCAATCGTGCGGGCATGAGTCGGATAGTGGGCAACCCCGAAACTGCCCGTAAGCGTGATGGTATGACCGTCAACCGTAAAAGGTCGGGTAAGGCTCTCCAAGCAGCGCTTGACCGTTACCAAACTCTCCCGTTCATCCGTTTCCGGCAACAGCAGCAAAAACTCGTCACCGCCCAGACGTGCCAACAGGTCGCTTTTACGCAGGCACCCGCCCAACCTCGCCGCCACCCTGCAGAGCACCTCGTCGCCGACTTCATGACCGCTCGAGTCGTTTACCGCCTTGAAACCGTCGAGGTCTAGGTAGAGGAGCGTAAAAGGGTGCCCGTGCCGCTCGGCAAGCGCCAGCACCCGTTCGGCCTCGGCGAAGAACAAACGCCGGTTAAATAGTCCGGTCAGCGGGTCTAAGTTCGCCAGGTTGTAGATTTCCGTTTCACGCCGCGTCTGTTCGGTGAGGTCATGGTAGCTGAGCAGCGCGCCGGGGCAGCCTAGTGCCAGCGGCAACACCTCGAGTTTGAGGGTACGGCTTTCGTACCCGGCGGCGCACTTAAAAACAGTCTCGTAACGGGGCAGAGTTCCGCCCAGAACAGCCTCGACACCCCTTGCTGCCTCGTTACTGAGCAGGTTTCCGCACCCGGCTTGGTAAGCGGTGCCGTAAACCGGCTCGAGCCACGCCTTATCCCCGTCCGGTTCCCCTAGCTGCTCCCGCAAACGTCGCCACGCCGCGTTGACAAACGTCACCCGCCGGTCGGAACCGATAACCAGCAGCGGTTCGCTCAGGGTGTTGAGGGTGGCCTCGAGAACAGCTCGGTTGATAGTTACACCCTCCCTAAATCTCTGCGCCTTGACACGTTGAGCGCTCGCCGGGGCCTCCGACAAAACAAACTGCAGACGGCGGCGCTAGGCGCAGGTCGTTTGCAGGTCGTTTGCAGGTCGTCTATTGCCGGTCCGCCCCCAACGGAGTGTTACCGCGTTATTAAAACAAACCTTCCAAGACGCTTACAGAGGCCCGAGTACCAGTTCTCTAAGGGTTTCAACCCCTAGACACGGGTTCAGCTTTGCGGGAAGATAACAATTTGAATTACACGGTTAGGTATATCATACCGACAGATGAGTTACTTAGATACTAGACGCCAAAACACCAGAAAAGCAGTACGAACGTCACCCGATCCGGGCCGACCAACCTGCCTTCGGCCCGGGCGACCCTGATGAACCGGATGGAGACGGGCCCGGAAAAAGCCGCGACCGGCGTGACCGGGCTCGACACGGTGCTGAACGGCGGCTTGCCGCGCGGCTGGCTGTACCTGGTTCAGGGTACGCCCGGTACCGGCAAGACGACCCTCGGCTTGCAGTTTCTCCTGGAGGGTTTACGGCGCGGCGAGCGCGTCCTTTACATCACGCTGTCGCACACCGAACGGGAGCTCCGCGAGATTGCCGCGTCGCACGGCTGGTCGCTTGGCGGGATGCCCGTCCACGAGTTTTCAGCAGGTGAAGCGGCCCTTTACATCACTGCCGAGCAGACGGTCTTTCACACCGCCGAGGTCGAGCTTAAAGAGACGACCGAGGCGATTATGGCGGTCATCACCCGAACCAAACCCGAGCGCCTGGTCTTTGACCCCATCGAGCAGATTCGGCTGCTGACCGACAACCCGCTGCGCTACCGCTCGCAGCTCCTGATGTTCAAGCAGGTTTTAAGCGACCTCGAGTGTACCTCGCTCTTTTTAACCGGTGAACCGGTCGAGCAGGGCGACCGGCAGCTCGCGACCGTGGCGCACGGGGCGCTGCTGCTCGAGCAGCGCGCGCCCGACTACGGCGACGTGCGGCGGCGGCTCAAACTCGACAAGGGGCGCGGGATGACCTACCACGGCGGCTACCACAGCTTTCGTATCCGCACGGGCGGGCTGGAGGTTTTTCCGCGCCTCGAGACGCCCGCGTCTTCTGACGACGGCGCGAGGCAGCGGACGGTCGCCGAGAGCGGCGTCGGCGAACTCGACCACCTGTTGGGGGGCGGCCTCGAGTTCGGCACCGCCTGTTTGCTGGTCGGCCCGACCGGCACCGGCAAAAGCTCGCTCGCCACGCTTTACGCCCACACCGCCGCTGCCCGTGGCGAACGCGCGGCGGTGTTTTTGTTCGACGAGCGCCCCGAAACTTTTCACGTGCGCTCGCAGGGAATGGGGCTCGACCTGAGGCCGCAGCTCGAGGCGGGCACAGTGCGGCTGCAACAAGTGGACGCCGGGGAGCTGTCACCCGGCGAGTTTGCGCACATCGTCCGGGAGGCCGTGGGCAAAGGCGGGGCCAAGGTGGTGGTCATCGACAGCTTGACGGGCTACTTGAACGCCATGCCGCAAGAAACGCTGCTCGTCGCGCAACTTCACGAGCTGCTCACCTACCTGAGCTGGAAGGGCGTCCTGACGTTTTTGATTATGGCCGAACGGGGCGTGCTCGGGAGCGGTGAACTCGAGCCCCTAGACATCAGTTACCTAGCCGACACGGTGCTGCTGTTGCGGCACTTCGAGGCCGAAGGCCACCTCCGGCTCGCGGTTTCGGTCATCAAAAAACGTTACGGGCCGCACGAAGATACCATTCGGGAGCTGCGGATTACCCCTGCCGGGATTCAGGTCGGCGACCCCATCACCATGTTTAGCGGCGTCCTGACGGGCACGCCGACCTACCAGGGCCGCGCTGAAGACTTGCTGACGCGGCGCGCTCAAGATGACGACTGAACCGCCAACCGGCCCCGGAACCGCTTCTGTAACGGAGCCGGTAACGAGTCCGGCGGAGCGCGTTTTGGTTTTGGCTCCGCTGGGACGAGACGCCCTGCTGTTATGCCGGGCGCTCTCAGCAGCCGGTCTGCCGTGCGCGGCCTTTGATACAGTCTCCGGCGGCGACCTCGCGGCGCAGCTGAGCGCGGGCGTGGGGGTGCTACTACTCACCGAAGAGGCGCTTACGGCGGCGACGCTCGCCGCCGTAAAGCGCGCCGCCGAAACGCAACCGGGCTGGTCGGACCTGCCGCTCGTGCTCTTGGTCGGCGCGTCATGGTCGGGGCTGGGCGGTTTGGGGAACTTGAGCGCCGCGACGGTGCTCGAGCGCCCCCTCCGCGTCCCGACGCTCATCACGGTCGTGCGCGCGGCGCTAACTGCCCGCAAACGGCAGTATCAGGTACGCGACTTGCTCCTCGCACAAGACACGGCAAACGAACAGCTCGAGACGCGGGTCGGCGAAAGGACTCTGGACCTTCGCACCGCCAACACGCAACTTCAAGCGGAAGTTGCCGAACACGAAAAGGCCAAGGAGCAGCTGCTGAACAGCGAAAGGCGGTTTGAACAGGCGTTTCGCGTCGGCCCGGTGGCAACCTGCCTGACGACCCTCGGTGAGGGGCGCTTTCTCGACGTCAACCTGAGCTTTGAAAAGCTGACCGGTTACACCGCTGCCGAAGCCGTCGGTCAGACGAACCGAACCCTGGGGATGTGGGCCTCACCTGAAGACCAAAGGGCAATAGCGGCAGCCTTACGGGACGCTCAGGGTTATCACGACCTGGAACTCCAGTTTCGGACGAAAGCGGGCGGCGTCCGCGACATCCTGGCGTCCGCCGAGACCGTCGAGATGGGCGGCGCACCCTGTTTGCTGCAGATGTTTTTCGATATTACCGAACGCAAACAGTCCGAAGAAGAGCTGACACAGGCGATAGGCGAGGTGATGCAAGACGCCGCCTGGTTCAGCCGCTCCTTGATGGAAAAACTTGCGCAGGCGCGGGCCAAACGTTCGGGCAAGCGCGTTAATACGGCGGAGGTCGCCGCGCTGACCAAACGTGAAAAGCAGGTGTTGGAGCATATCGCGAGTGGCCGGAGCAACGACGCCATCGCCGCCGACTTGGGGCTCGCCGAGCAAACGGTACGCAACTACATTACCAACCTCTACGACAAGCTCGGGGTGCACTCCCGGACTGAAGCGGTGATCTGGGCGCGGGAGCGGGGGTTTGCCAGTTTTTAGCTGGGCGCGGCCCAGCGGCGCGCCTCTCTGTCTTTGGTTATGCTCCGTCTTGGTTATGCTCTGTTTTGGTTGATCGACACCCTGCTGGTGCGTCCGCCCGCCTGGAGTACCGGGAACATCCGGCTACGCAGCTCAGCTTTCTAGCAGGAGCGCTTCGGGCGTCGTGAGCAGTTCGATCAAGTAGCTCGTAAACTGCGCTGCCTCCGCCCCGTCGATGATGCGGTGGTCGAACGACAGGGACAGATAGAGCATCTGCCGCGCCTGAACCGAATCGTCCGGCATCACCGCCGGACGTTTTTTGATGCTGTGGACGCCTAAAATGGCAGCTTCGGGAACATTGATAATCGGAAAGCTGAAAAGTCCGCCGAGTGAGCCGATGTTGGTGACGCTAAAGGTGCCGCCCTTCACGTCTTCGGGCGCGAGTTTGCCGTCCCTCGCTTTTACGGCGAGTGTACCGACCTCTTGGGCGACCTCGAGCACGCTCTTTTTATCGACGTCTTTGATGACCGGCACGACTAGACCGACGTCGGTGGCGACCGCTAAACCCAGGTTATAAAACCGCTTGAGCACGACCTCACTCGCGGCTTCGTCGAGGCTCGAGTTCACCACCGGAAAGGCTTTCAGCGCCGCCACCGTCGCCTTCATGATAAACGGCAGATACGAGAGCTTGACCCCGCGTTTTTCGGCAAGCGGTTTGAGGCGTGATCGCAGCGCGACCAACTCGGTAGCGTCTACTTCGTCAACATGCAGTGTCCGGACGGTCTGCAAGTGCGAGGCGACCATCTGGTTTGAAATGGCGCGCCGTAAACCCCGGACGGGGACGCGCTCCTCACGACCTTCGTAGCCCGCAGGCGTTTTGTACGCGGGCGCTTTGGGCGTAGTCGGCGTTTGAGTCTCACCTTGCTCGGCAGCACGCCGCACGTCGTCTACGCGGATACGCCCGTTCGGGCCACTCCCGGAAACGGCGCTCAGCTCTACGCCCAACTCACGGGCGAGTTTACGCGCTGCCGGAACCGCCACCGGGCGACCGTAAGGCCCCGTACGTTCAGGCTCACGGGCTGTTTCTTGCCGTAAAACCTGATAGACCGGTTCAGCGTCGTCATCTTTGGATGCCCGGAACAAACTGCGCGCGTCGCCGTCGTCTGTACCTTCTGTGTCTTCAGCCGTATCGTCTTCTGTGTCGTCTGCCGCTTCAACTTGAACCAAATCGGCTGTCGGTGACGGTGTTTCGGTTGCGCCCGCCGCTTGTTCGCCGACCGCTTCGTCGGCAAAGCGGGCAATCGGCGCGTGAACCGCGACCACATCCCCCTCGGCGACAAGCTGCGTTTCCAGCACTCCGGCAAACGGGCTCGGCAGTTCGACGGTGACTTTATCGGTCATGACCTCGACAACCGGTTGGTCTTCCTCGACGCGCTCGCCCTCGGCGACGAGCCATTTGACGATTTCACCTTCGACGACCGACTCGGCGAGTTCGGGGAGTACGAGTTCTCTAGGCATGACGCGAATCTCTCCTAAGTAGCCAGATAAAACCGGCGAAAGGGAAGGTTTCTTCGCCGTAAAAGAAGGGTTTAAGTTGTTCGGTCAGCTTACGTTTCAAAACAACCGGCGGATGAAAATACGGATGGCCCTGGGCGTAAGCTGCGGCAGTATCCGGTGAAACAAACAGGTTTACGGGGAGCATCAGTACTCGAGTACCCGCTGCACCGCCTTCAAAATGCGGTTTACCCCCGGCAGATAGAGCCTGTCTTGAGCGTAGGGATACGGTGTATCAAAACCCGTGACGCGAACGGGCGGCGCGAGCAGCATATCCAAAACCTCTTCGGAAATGGTCGCGGCAACTTCGCTCACAAAGCCGCCGGTTCTGGGCGCTTCGGAGACCAGCACGACGCGTCCGAGCTTTGCGACGGCCTCCAAAACCACCCCCTTGTCCCACGGCAACAGCGAACGCAAATCGATAACCTTAGCTGAAATCCCCTGTTTGGAGAGCGCGTCGGCAGCTTTAAGGGTTTCCGCAACGCTGGCACCGTAAGAAATGAGCACCACGTCGTCGCCTTCGCGTTTGACACGCGCCTGCCCGAGCGGAATCAGGTGTTCGCCGTCCGGCACCTCTTCTTTGAAGGCCCGGTAGAGGCGTTTGGGTTCCATAAAAATCACCGGGTCGTCGTCGCGGATGGCGGTACTCAAGAGTCCTTTGGCGTCGGCGGGCGACGACGGATAAACCACCTTGAGGCCGGGCGTGTGAACAAAGTGCGTTTCGGGGTTTTGCGAGTGGTGATGACCGCCTTTGACGCCGCCCCCGGCAGGCATCCGCACGACCATCGGCGCGAAAAACTGTCCACCGGAACGGTAACGGAGCTTGGCGGCCTGCGAGACCAGTTGGTCGAAACCCGGATAGACGTAATCCGAAAACTGGATTTCGGCGACGGGCCGGAGGCCGTGCGCCGCCATGCCGACCGCCGCGCCGATAATCGCCGCTTCGGACAAGGGTGTGTCGATGACCCGGTCGGGGCCGTAACGCTCAAAAAGCCCTTCAGTGGCTAGAAAGACGCCGCCGCGTTTGCCGACATCTTCGCCGAGCAGCACGACGTTATCGTCGAGGGCCATTTCAAAGCTCAGGGTATGCGCGACCGTCTGTACAAAGTTGAGCTGCGCCACCTAAACCCTCTCCATTACAGCTCGCCCCGTTGTTTGCGTAAAAACTCAGGTTGTTCGCTGTAAACGTCGTCGAACAGCCACTCGGTCGGGACACTGCCGGCAGCTTCGGCCTCGGCCTGGGCGCTCGAGAGGGTTTGCCCCAGTTCCTTTCTCAGCGCCGCTTCCTCTTCGTCCGACCAGAGCCCGCGTTTGGTCAAGAACTTTTGAAACCGTAACAGAGGGTCGCGCTTGCGCCACGCCGCCACCTCTTCGGGGGCGCGGTAGCCCGAATCGTCATCTGCCGACGAGTGCGCGCCGTAACGGTAGACGAGCAGCTCGAGCAGCACCGGCCCGCGTCCCTCACGCGCCCACGCCACCGCCTCTTGCACCACGAAAAAGCACGCGAGCGTGTCCATGCCGTCGACGGTGTACCCCGGCATCCCGTAGGCGTGCGCCTTGGCAGCGACCGTCTCCGAGGCGCTCTGTTTGTTCAGCCCGACCGAAATCGCGTAGCCGTTATTTTCACAGACGAAGACGATGGGCGCGCCCTGCACCCCGGCGAAGTTCAGCGCGGCGTGAAAGTCGCCTTCGCTCGTCGCGCCGTCGCCGAAGGTTGTCACCGCGACCTGTCCGGTACCTTGCAGTTTCATGCTGAGGGCCGCACCGACTGCCGGGGGAATATGCGAGGCGATAGGTGAGGCCGCCGTATAGATATTGAGCGCCGCCGAACCGGGATGGTTCGGCATCTGCCTGCCCTTGTTGGGGTCGGCCCTGGTACCGAGCATCTGCCCGAAGGTTTCGCGGAGCGGTACGCCTAGCGCCGTCGTCAGGCCAAGGTCGCGGTAGTAGGGAAAAAGCCAGTCGAACCCGGCCCGCAATGCGTAGGCCGTGCCGACGTGCGCCCCTTCGTGTCCCGAGGTTGGTGCGACGAAGCTGGTTTTACCCATCCGCTGAAGCTTTACGAGACGTTCGTCCAAAAGCCGCGCGAGAACGAGGTCGTAATACATCTTCTTGAGCGTGTCGTCCCCTAAGCTCAGCTCGAAGGGTGCGTTCCAGACACCTGCCTCACTGATGACTGAAATCGGGGTTTTATCAAAAGGCTTAAAAAGGTGCGTTTCCTGAATCACGGGTGCTCCTTTACAAGACAGGCAGAAACAAGGCGTATGGATACGTGCGCATTTGGACCGTCCCGTACTTCTCGGCAGCTCAGCGACGTTTCAAGAGGCGGCGTAAACAGCAGCGTGAACAGCCGTGTGATGCTGGTAACGCGTCGTAGTGGCTGTTCCGGCGGTTTCATCGTCCCCTCGAGCGGATGTCACACATGTTGGGTATATGCTAGCACTCTGCGCGTGTGAAAACCTCACGTTCCTTACATGGTTACACTTTGTACATACATGTAATACATTCGCGTATACCTATAGGACAGATAGCTATGCGGCAAACACGCAAAGACGGAAGGTTCGTTACATGGCCGGGGTGCGCTATCATGGGCGGACGAGGAGGCCCGGATGAAAACGAGACCACAGCGCCTACTGGCCTACGCGCTTATCACTATCGGCGTCATTATGCTGCTCTCACGCATCGGCGGCGCGGACTGGCTCTGGCTGGCGCTTATCAGCGCGATCTTTCTGGTCGGCTATGTGTCGCGTCAAAATTACAATTTTCTGGTCGCAGGCGGCGTCTTGATGGGTATCGCCGTCGGCACACTTATAGGCACCGACAGCGGGATGCTCTTGAGTTTGGCAGCCGGGTTTTTCGCCATCGACCGCACCGAACCCAAGCCCAACCGCTGGGCGCTCTACAGCGCGGGTATCTTTGCAGTGCTGGGCGCGCTTGTCGCGTTGGGCTCGTTCGGGCTCCTCGGTTCGGTGGCGTTTGCGCTCGTGCTGGTGGCTGCCGGGGCCTATTTGCTCTACCGCGAAGGGAACACGGATACGCCCGAAACACCCGCTTCAGGTAGCTACACACCCGCTCAGACACCCGTCCAAACAGCTAGCCCGGCGTTTTCAGACGGCACGGACGGCGCACCTACACCGGCGAGCGAGTCTGCCCCGCCCTTTACACCCGCAGCCGAACCTGAGCGCGTAGCGCAAACGGACACCCCGACCCATACCGAAGCACCTGCTGTCGCCGCTCAGCCGCAACCGCAAACCGCACTCTCAGTAGAGGCCGATACTCGGCTCAAGCGGCTCGAGGCGTGGCGGCGCGAAACTGCCAAGGCCGAGGGTGTCCCGGCCTATATCGTCTTTACCAACGACACGCTCACCCAGCTTGCTGCTGCAAATCCCCAAACGTTAGGCGAACTCGGCACCGTCAAGGGGGTCGGGCCGATCAAGCGTTCGCGCTACGGTGAAACCGTCTTGAGCGTTTTACGCGGTGACCGTGAGCCGGACGGGGATAAAAACAGCGACCCGGAGAGCGCGGCAAGCTAGAAACCCGCAAAAGCCCACAGACCTTACCATGACCTGCGCGGCGGGCAGCTACACTAGAGTAATAGCAGAAAAGCAACAGCAAAAAAGCGACCTAATGGAGGAATTTATGGACGAAACGATTCAGCGCGGACTCGACGGGGTAGTTATCGACACCAGCGAAATCTGCAGCATCGACGGGATGAAGGGCGAACTCATCTACCGCGGCTACGACATCCGCGAGTTGGCCGACAAAGCCTCGTTTGAAGAGGTGGTCTACTTGTTGTGGAACGGTTCGCTGCCCACCGAGAGCGAGCTTTCCGATTTTCATACGTCGCTCAAACCTCACTTCACCGTACCTGATGACGCCATCGACGTGTTGCGGCACTTCCCCAGAGAAGAAAGCCCGATGCACGCCCTACGCACCGCCGTTTCGTTCCTTGCCGCGTCGGACACAGAGAGCGACGGCGTTGACCTCGAGAACGTGCGCCGCATCGGACTCCGGCTGACCGCGCAAATCGTTACCCTGACCGCCGCCTTGCAGCGTATCCGCGAAGCTCGAGAACCCGTCGCGCCGCACCCCGACCTGCCGCTCGCCGCGAACTTTCTTTATATGACCAGCGGTGAAGAGCCTTCCGAGGCCGCCGTGCGCGTGATGGACGTGGCGCTCGTGCTGCACGCCGAACACGGCTCGAACGCGAGTACCTTCGTGGCGCGGGCGACCGCTTCGACCCTGACCGACGTGTACAGCGCTATCACCGCCGCCATTGGCTCACTCAAGGGGCCGCTTCACGGGGGCGCGAATACGGCAGTGATGCAGATGTTAGAAGAAATCGGCAGCGTCGAAGCGGTCGAAGACTTCGTGATGAAAAAACTCTCGGAACCCAAAGCCCGCATCCCCGGTTTCGGGCACCGCGTCTACCGCGTGCTCGACCCGCGCGCAGCGATTTTGGAGGGCGTCTCCGAAAAACTCGCCGAAGAGTCCGGCGATTCGAAGTGGTTCGAGATGTCGCAGGAGATGGAGCGGGTCATGGAGCGCGAGATGGACAAAAAAGGCAAACAGGTCAGGCCCAACGTCGATTTTTTCTCCGCGTCGGTCTACCGGATGCTCGGGTTTCCCGGCGAGATGTACACACCCATCTTTACCGTCTCCCGGACGCCGGGTTGGATGGCGCACCTTTTAGAGCAGTACGCCGACAACCGCCTGATGCGGCCTAAACTTTCTTACGAGGGCGAAAAAGGCAAGACGTTTACGCCGCTGGAGTCGCGTTAGGTCTCTGATGCGCTAGTTGGAGTCAGGATTTTGGCCCGCCCGACGGTTTGACCGGTCGGGCGGGCCTTTGCCGGAAGCGGCGCTGTACGGCATTTTTATAATTTGCATGCTACCGGGCGAATATCGGACAGAGCGTGTATCTGACCATAAGGATACTTGCCACTTTTGGCAGTTACCCTTTTGTTTAAGCCGGCTCTAGAGCATGAAACCAGTCCGGGACACGCACTCTGAAGTGATACTGGCGAGCTTCGTGGGCAGTTACCGGGACAAGTGCCACACCAGCTCGCTGTGACCTATCCCCCCAGGGTAATCTGCCGGTCAACCTGAAAAATATCGTTGGGCGGCCCCTTACGCGAGATTAAAGACAGCTCGGTAACAGAGAACCGCTGCGGTTCCCAGTTCCCGTTCAGTTCTGCCAAAAGCTTTTTAAGCTTGCCTGCGCCTTCGACTTGTCCGACGCTCAGGTGCGGCGTAAAGCCGTCTCTAAACGAGCCGGTGTCGGAAAACTGCGGCAAAGCTTTCGTCAGCGCCCGGTAGAGCTTGCTGAGGGGTTCGGCGGGCGCAGGTTCCAACCACACCGTGTAATTGCGTCCGTGCCGAAACGAATCAAAGCGCGCCAGCGTCAGTTCGAACGGTCCCTGCGCCCAACCTGCTTCGGCAAGCTCGGGTAAAATGCGGGTAAAGTCGCGTTTGGGCGCAAACGGATAGAGCAGCGTCAGATGCGGCATCCAGCGCCGAAACTGCTTGTCGTGTACTCGGCGAATCGCTTGAACGGGTTCCCACACCCTTTTGGGCGGAATGATGACGACGGCAGTCTGATGTGTTTTCTCGTGTGTTTTCGCTTGTGTTTTCTCTGCGCGGTTAGGTTTCACCTGATTAGTCTAGCTTGGGTTGGTCCAGCTTGGTACGGCGGCGAGATTTGGGCCGGGTAAAAAAGAGCATCGCAACCATGCTGCCGAAAAGTACCGTACCGGTCGCGGTCACGAGGAGGATACGAAACACCGAAAGCGTCGTTTCCGCCAAGTATTCGACCATTTCAGGGACGCGCCACGCCGCCGGATAATCCGAGACCCACAAAAGACCTATCAGACCGGCCCAGAGCAAAACGACGACGATTCGCTCTTTAGAAACATGTGGCAGCGGCAGAGCGTCTCGAGCCACCAGCCACAAAATTATGCAGCCGCCTAGAGCCAGAATTACGCTGAGCGAGGCGGGATTGTCTGTCACGTGACGTTATTGTGACACGCCTGTAAGAACGATAATGTGACCCGCTCGGCTGTCCTTTAGTTGGTGGGTAGGGGCGCGAGCACCAGCCCGTATACACGGCCCTCAAAGAGCTGTTTTCCGTCGTCAGCCGGCGTCGGGGTCAATACGACGGTGCGCCCGTCTACCGTAAATTCGGCGACGAGTCCTTCGCGCAGCCCGACGGTAAAGAGCTTGAAACGCCCGTCGGCGCTCTCCCCTGCGGTTTCGCTGCCCTTAACGATGGCAAAGGTTTCGGTCACGCCGCGTGAGCTGTAGCGCCAGCGCCCGGCGAACGCTACGCCGCTATTTTCGGTGATGTCCGGGACAGCTTCGGCGCTCGCGGCGGTCTCGCCGGCGACCACGAACCTGACCTTCACCGTATCGGCGCTGTTATGCACACAGGCAAAACTTCCTGAAACGAGCTGTCGGTACGCCCGGTTTTCACCACAACGGGCCTCGAGCCCGGTGACAGAAGCGCCTAGTTCAACATCGGCAGTGACCGTATACCGCACGGCCCACGGCGCAGGGCCGCCGGGGGTTTGAGACAGCTCGAGCTTGCCGATATTCGGCCCCGTATTAGGGGTGTCGGGCGCATTTGCCGTGACCGTTACGCTGTCCGACGCCCCGTTTGCCGACACACTTACAACGTAAAGGCCGGAGCTGTCGAACACCCTGGTAAAGGTGTCGGACGTTTCCGCTTGCGGCTCGCCACCGACCGCCCAGTTAAACACACCAGCAGGATTCGCTTCGGCGGTGAAGGTTACGGTGAAGGGGATTTCGCCCTCGGTTTGAGACGCGCTCAGCGTGACGCGTTGCGGCGCAGGTTGAGGTGTAACACCGCCGAACAGGTCGCAAGCCGTTAGGGTCAGGGAGAGGATAAGCAAAAGATATTTCATGTTACTCACTATAAAGATGTGGGAGCAAAAATACGAAAAAAGGGACTTTGTAACAAGCCCCTTCCAGGTTGCAATACGTTTAGAGGTTGTTCGGGAAGTTCGGGTCGAGCAGCGCGCCGAACTGGTCGGTGAGGCTTGCAGGAATGCTGATACCCTGCGGGAAAAAGCTCGCGTCGGAAACGACGGCGTCGGGGCTCAAGTAAACGATTTTGGCAACTTGCAGCGGGGTGCGGCTAAAGGCGATGGCGTTTTTGTCTGCCGGGATGATGTTGGCGACAAGTCCGTCGGGGCCGGCGTGTCCGGCGGGTTTGACGGTATCGTAGGTGGGGTTGCCGACGATGCCCTGGTCTAAGTCGGTGCTGCCGTCGAGCGAATCGCGGGCGTCCGAGATGGCGCGCGCAATCGTCCAGATATCGACGCCGCCGTAACGGTAGTCGGCGCGCATGTCCGAGGTGTAGAGGAAACTGCGAACGTTGCCCGCATGGTACGCCTCGACTGCCAGAATGCCGGCGGCGGCCTCTAAGTAGTCGGGACTGGTGATGTACTTGGCTGCACCCTTGTAAGCGGTAACGCCGACGTCTTCAAAGATGTACGAACCGAAGAGGAAGAAGGTGTCGTTGGCAAAGGGATTGAACGCGTTCGGGTCGAAACCGAGACCGTTGGCGGTAAAGCTGGCGGCGGCAGTCGCAGCGGCCTTAAACGAGCTGTTTAAGTTGACGACCGGCAAGTCGGCAACGGGCGCACCGACGCTGTCAAGCGCCGTGCGTAAAAAGACGACGTGCGAGAGTTCGTCCTGGGCGATTTCGTTGGCGAGTGCGCCGACAAGTTCGGTAACTTTCGTCACCGTCTGGGTGCTCATACCGCCCGTGTACATCGAGGCGTAGAGCGAGGTGCTCGGGTCGGTGCCGGTATAACCGTCGGGCAAGATGACCTTTTCGGGATCGTAACCGGGCAGCTCGTTCAGGCGGCCCACAGCGGCGAGGTAGTAGGCGGCTTCTAGATACTCCAAGTTGAGCGCGAAGTTCAGAATCGCGGCGTCGTAATCGTCACCGGACTGCTGCGCACCGACTTGCCCGACGACGGAACCGCCGCACGCGGTCAGGACTGCACCGGCACTGAGCAGCCCCAGGTTGCCGAGTAGTCGGCGGCGGTCTACTTTGCCATTAAGCACCTTGTTGACGTTCATACACTTGCCTCCTGGCCCTGAGTAAAAAGCGACTCACCTCGAGGGCGGTAGAAATTGTGAGCCTCTTGTATTAGGTATACGCAGCCCACGCCCATTTGGATTTACTTTTTCTAACTTTCGTCAAGCGCAGATGCACTTTCGCACAGGATTTGCGTGAGGTGTGAGGTTTTTTATAGGGGACGATGAACGAGCAATGAGTACCCGGCCATGAGCAGCGAGTAAGCCAAACGCTTTTACTTACTGCTCATAGCTCGTTGCTTAGGTCCGGGCTTCTTCGATGAACCCCGCCACCTTTTCGACGTACGCGTCCGGGTCGGCTTTGCGTTTCAGTCCGCCCGCCGACATATAGCGCACCTTGCCGAACACCGCCCGCTCCTTCCAACCCCGGTCGTGCTGTCCGAAAACCCAGGCGACGTTGGCGTAGGAGTTGGCGTCGCGCCCGTCTAAAAAGTACTTGTTGTTCAGGTAAAGCGTCGTCTCGAAGGCGTATTCGGGGCTGGCTGACCACTCGAGAATCTTTTTGCCCCAGTACATCCGCATATAGTTGTGCATATACCCGGTAACCTTCATCTCATTCATGGCGGCGTTCCAGTAGGGGTCGTCGGTTTCAGCGGCCTCGAGCTCGTTGCGGGTGTACTCAGGGTTGCGCTTGTCGTCTTTATGTTCTGCCAGACTCTTTTGCGCCCACGCGGGCAGGGCGCGGTATTGGTCGTAGTCGGGTTCGTAAAACACAAAGTTCATCGGCAGTTCACGGCGGATGATGAGTTCTTCAAGGTAGCTGTCCACATTCTCCTTAGACGCTCCGGCGGACTCGACCTCTAGGGCGATATACACCGGCGAAATCTGCCCGTAGTGCAGATATTTGCTCATGTGCGACACATGGCTCGTCTGCGGCTGATTGCGGGTTTCGGTATAGTCGGCAAAGTCGTTTTTGAGAAAATTACTCAGGACTTTTTTCGCGGCTTCGGTGCCGCCCCTAAAGAGTTTGACGGGCGGGGGGTCGGGCTCGAGCGTCAGTTTCCCCAAAAACGTGTCGAGCTCGGAGATGTCTTCACCTTTGATGTTCAGGTCAAGAGAATCTACTTTAAGCTTTACCTCGTCTAACGGAATCAGAAATTTGTCCAGATGCTTGCTGAGCCGGGGCCGCAAGGTGCGGGCGGCGTGTTCTTTTTTACCCGACGCCAGCTCGACCGGCACCACGACGTTGGTTTCGACCTGCACGACCCGGCACGGCGCTTTTTTGGCGAGGCGCTCACGCCATTTGCGCTGAAGCCGCAGATAATCGCGGTCACACACGACCAGCGCCGCGTCTTCGGCGAGTTTTACGGCAATATCATCGGGTGCGCCGCGTTGCAGGGCAAACTTGACCTTGCGCTTCTCTAAAGCTTTCGCAACATCTTGCAAGCCTTGCAGCATAAAGTGGTAGTGCCGCAGGCTTGCTTCGGGGTAGTCGTCGGTGAGGCCAAATGCGACGAGCAGGGGTTTGTCCAGTTCGTTGGCCTTGAGAGCGGCGTACTCGAGGGCGTGGTTGTACTCGCTCCGCTGCGAACTTTGCAGCCAGTAGAGGACGTACTCCCCTTCTTGAGTCTCCTTATCGTTAAGCTCTTGAACGCGTTCGTCTTGAATCTGTTTGCGGATTTTTGTGTCGGACATGCCTTACGTTAAGAGGACCGCGACAGGTTTGCCGCAATCCCTCTCACGGTTAAGCGTAAGGCTATTTGATCTGCGCCCGAAAACAGACGTCGCCTGCGCCGCCCGCCGGAACCGCGCCGACCCGCACCGTCAGCACCGCGCCCAGCTCACCGTCGTCGTCGCCTGAGACCGCACTGAGGTTTTGCGTGCCGGCGCTCGGCTGGGTTATCCGCCAGCGAATCGCCTGATTGCCGTAGTCGCCGACCGAGGTGAGCGGCGTGGTCGTTGTCGGAATACTGTCGCTTACGACCGTACCCGTCACCGGACTCTGACCGGGGTTGCTGTAGCCGACGCAGTACTCGAGCACGTCTCCCGGTTCCCCGCTCCCGGCGCTGCTAAACGCTGAGTTCGTCGTGACGTTACGGACGCTTTTAACGAGCGTGAGGTTGCCCGCATCAACGATTGTGGTCGGGTCAGAGTCCGTGTTGTTGCCTGTGTTTGCGGTCGCCTCAGTACCACCTGAAACCGTCACGTTATTGGTTACACTCGCCGGGGCCGGTGATGCGACGTTGACATTAAACCTGAATATGCTGCCGCTGCCTACCGGAATCGGTTTCGTGTAGCTGCAGGTGATGACTTGCCCGGACGCCGTACAGCTCCAGACCGTCCCGCCCGCCGTAAGCGTCACGGCACCGGCTGGGACACTCAAACCAACCGGCAGGGTGTCGGTGACGGTGATCGTGCCGGTAGTCGAGGCCGTCGCGTTTACGGTGTCGTTATACACCCTGATTCGGTAATTCCCTACGCCACCCTGAACAAAGCTGCTCGGTGTGTGCGATTTGGTTACAGTCAGATCAGGTGAAAGCACGGTCGTCGGGTCGCCGTTCACCGTTGTTAGCGCTGTTATTTGCCGTGTTGCTGTCGCTGCCACCTGAAACGCTCGCTGTGTTGGTCACGCTGTTCGTTCCCGGCGCGGTGGCTACGCCGACGTTGACGTTAAAAGCAAAGGTGCTGCTCCCGGCTGCGGCAATTGCCGTGCTGCTTGTACAGGTGACGGTTTGGCCCGAGGCTGAACAGCTCCAGCCTGTCCCGGTCGTCGAACCGGTGACAAAGCTCAGACCTGTAGGTAGCGTGTCGGTCACGGTTATGGTGCCGGAACTCGCGACCCCGCCGCTGTTATTGACCGTAAAGTTGTACGTTCCTGCGCCGCCGACTGTAAAGTCGCCGCTGTGCGATTTGCTAAGCGTAAGGTCGGTCGGTGCAACCGTAACCGCCGAATCGCTCGCTGTATTGTTCCCGTTATTTGCCGCTGCCTCGCCCCCACCGGACACTGCTACGTTGTTGACCACCGGGGTTCCGGCACCGGGGGCCACGCTGACGCCCAAATTAAACACGCTGCTCCCACTCGCTGCTATGACTGTGGTACTCGAGCAGGTGATGACCTGCGGCGACGCTGCATTTGAAGAACACGTCCAGTTGGCGGCGTTCGTCCCGCCCGGCGTCACCGTTCCGGTAGCGCCACCGTTGACGCTTAAGCCTGCGGGCAGGGTATCGGTCAAGGTGATAGTTCCGGAGGTCGGTTGATTGCCGCTATGTTACCGACTGTCAGGGTGTAGGTACCGCTCCTGCCCCGCACAAAAGTTGCCGGAGTGTGCGTTTTGCTTATCGTCAAATCAGGTGAACCAATTGTGACTCGGTAATCTTCGACCTCACCGCTCGAGGCTCCCCCAACCGATGACGTCACCTCGCCCGCAACGCCGCCGATACGAAAACGCGCGTAGGTCGTCCCCGCCGTGAGTCCTGTAGGGGTCGTAAAAACGACGTTGGCCGACGTTTGATTTACTGCCACCGGTACAAGCGCCGACTGTTCGCCGGTATCTAGAAAGTCACCGTCTTTGTTAAAGTCGAGATAGCCGACCAAAGATGCCGCCGCGCTTGTCGTGTTGGTGACTGCTACCGGCACGGTTACCGTTTGTCCGGACGTTGTGGTAAAGACCGGGAAACTGCTTACACCCTCCTCGTCGTTCGTTCCGGTCGTGTTATCAGCTGTTGCGCCCACATTTTGCAAGGTGCCGTCATCGGCGTCGGCGACAACCGAGCCGAGCCGTAAACCCGAAACGATGGCGTGACTCGGGCCGTTGTCCGCTGCCGGTCGTTTGATAGTTGCCCGTCCCGGTGCCGGTCGCTGCGTCGGGGGCGTCACCGAAGTCGCGGTTGCCGATGGTGATAGGTGTCGCGCTATCGCCGCCGCCGGGAGGCGTGGTGGGCTGAATGACGCGTGTATCGCCAGCACCCGAATCGTACTCGACGAAGCCCCTGTTGGTTACTGCTGCTACAGTTGAAGGAAAAGGATTGTTGACCCTGACCTTAAAGCTTACAGTCGCTTGGTTTGCGGTGCCGGTGCCGACAATCCCCGGCCCGAACTGCGTGCTGGGGCTCGTAATCGTCGCGGCAGTGACAAAGGGCATGACGCCACCTGCAGCGTCGGGCTCCGCTACGCCGTTCTTGGTCGTCGAACCGGCGACGTAGGTCGTGTTTGCCGGAATGCTGTCTTGAAACGTCGTGTTGACCGCGACCGCGTTCCCGCTATTGGTCGTGGTGATGGTGTAGGTCAGCACCGTTCCCGGCGCGACCGGCCCTGCTGGAGCAACAGACTTGATGATGGTGAGGTTGGGCTCGAGCGTCGGAATCACGCAGTTGGCAAGGTCGGCGCTGCGCGTCGTGATGTTAAAGCCCGTACCGACAGTTGTCTTTTGCAGGGTTCCCGGATCGATGCGAAAAAGCTGCGTCGTATCGGAAAGCAACAGATCGCTGTTGGTGTCGAACGCGACCCCGTTGATGTTGACATTATTCGAGTCGTAGATTACGACTGCTGGCAAGGTAGGTTTATTGAGGTCGATCCGGTAGACTTCACCGTTGCCGCTTAGCCACGCCCGGTTTGCGGCAGTAATAGCAAAATCGCCGCTTAAACCTGTTGGCAAACCCGTAATCGTCCCGAGGCGCGCAACCGTAGCGGTGTTGCCCGAAGGGGTAATCGTATAGACGGAATTGTTGTCGGCAATCGACGCGTAACCTACCCCATCGGCGTTGAAGCCAAAACGAAGGAATAGTCCTGAATCCGTTCCCTTATTGATCGTCGCCGCTGCTGTGGTGGTAGTTCCGGTAGCGGGGTCGTAATACCCGACTCTGGAAGAGGTCGTGCCGCTCGTATACTCGATGAAGTAAATGCGACCGTTTACCGGACTCCGCGCAAATGCGGCAGTTCCGTAAGGTGGCGTAAACACGTTTGAAATTCTGGCCCCGGTCGCCGTGTTGATCGAAAAAATCGGCCCGGCGTTGGTACTCGTAGCTGCAACGCCCCCGCCATAAAGCGTCGAACAGGCCGGTGTCTGTGCAAATCCCCAGCTGAAAAATAGGGGGAGCAGCACAACTGTCCGCACCATGCGTTTCACAAACCCGTTCACTGCCCTGCCCCCGCGCAACTAAACCGCTCGTCGGCAATTACATCCACCCGGATAAAGAAACCTTCGCCGCCGTACCCCGGCCCGAGCGGATCGGTCAGCCCGCCGTAGTTGTAACCGCCTACCGCGTAAATACCGCAAAAGACCTCTTGGGACACCTCGAGACTCACCCCCGGCAGGTACGTTCCGGGCGTCCAGAGGTGAAACAGTTGTCCGTACAGGGCAACGCTGCCACCGTTCCACGGATAGACACCGACGCCGAGCGCCGCTACGTCCTGAAGCCCGGTCGCAGCTTCGCTGCGGTACAAGTAAGAGCCGCGCAGGTCGAACAGGTCAGTTAGGGGAACGGCGGCGCGCACGTCGCCGGTCAGCTCTGCGCCGCCGGGCGCGAGCGAACCGAACAGCGCGGTGTGGCTCATCAATACGTCGATAACAGCGCCCCGGTAGGCACCGGCAATGTTGAAAGAAAAGCCTTGCAGCGACCCTTCGGTGTCCGCGCCGCCAAGCTCGAGGCTGTAAAGCGCGCTTACCCCGCCGAAAAGATGGTCGTTGACGCGGAAGTTGCTGCCCGCGCTCAGCAGCTGCCGGGTCAGACTGTCTGCCAAACTAAACTGATAGCTCGCCTGCGCGTCTACATCGTCGGTGTCGTAAGTTGTCCCGAACGAGGCGGCGCTGCGGCTGCCACCGTCGGAAAAGTCCAGAAGCTGCTCCAAAGACCCGTCGATACTCCACGCATTACTAAGCGGGTACTGCGTCCGCAGGCCCAAACGGGCGCGGCCCGCGTCGGCGCTCACGCCGCCCGGCAGCTCGTACTGCGTGCTGAGGGTCGTCTGACCCCGGTAGCGGGTGCCGCCCAAGAGTGAGGCGTTGTCGAAACCGGTCTCGAGGCCCACCAGCAGGTCGCTTTCTATACCCCAGGTCAAGCGTTCGGTGACGGTTAGCGAGAGGTTCTCCAAAAGGCGGTAGCGCACGCCGAAATCGGTCTCGCTGGGGAGCGTGCTTAACAGCCCTTGCCGGTGCAACACGCTGAGCTCGGCGTCGGAAAGGCCCAGCGGTGTTTGGACTCTAAAGCCTGCCAGCGCACGCGGCACCCAGTCGTTCCGGGTATCGCTGAGGCTGGTATCGACTTCGGCCCCGAGTTGCAGTTCGGGATTGCTGCCCAACACGAACGACCCGAGTGCGGCTTCGCTGCCGACGCGGTAGCGGCCCAGCACGTCGGCGCTGAAGTTCAGGTCTTGCCCGGTGGCGCGTAACGCCTGCGCCGCCGTTCCACTTGCCGAAAGGTTGAGGGCGTCGGTAACGTTGTACGACACGCCGAAACTCGCCTCGTGTCCGGCGCTGCTGCTGACGCCCAAAGCGGGCGAGCGGTAGCCGGGGGCGGTGTAGCGGTAGGTTGCCGAGGCGTCGAGCTGTTCGCTGTCGAGACTCGCCCGCGCGGTCGCTGCAAAACCGCTGCTGCTCTCATCGCCACCGTAAGCGACGTCGGCTTCAGCGCTCAGCTCGTCGCGCTCAAAGCACATACCGGCAGAGACGGCTCGAGCCGTGCTCACCCCGTCTTGGGATTGCGCCGCGCCGAGGCGTGGTTTGAGGTCGCCTGCGTCGTAAGCTACTTGGGCTCCGGCTTCTAACACTCTCGGTGCGCCCACGTCGGCAGGAAAACGGTAGCTCAGCCGTAAAAAGGCGCGGTCGCCGAGGTTGTTTTGTAGCGGCAGCGGGTCGTTTAACAAGAGCTGTCCGGTGGCGGGCGTATAGGTATAGTCCGCGCCCCGCACCAGCTCTTCTTGGCCTGTCAGAGAACCGAAATCATCTTTGGTGACGGCGTAAACGACCAAGGACTCGAGCCCCGCCGGTAAAAGGTAAAGGCTCGTCCCGTTCGACGGAACGTCGCGGCTGGTAACCTCTTCGCCTTGTGGGCGGTACGAGGCGTAAGCACGCGCTTCAAAGCCGCCGCCGAAACGGGCGTAACGTCCGCTCAAACCGGTCAGCTCGCGGGAACCGCCCAAGAGCGGCCCGAGCAGGTCGGTGGCGAAATCGCCGTACTGAACGAAGGAGAGGTCGTTTTCCACGCGGGCGTAAAAGCCGTCCCGACTTCTCGCTTCGGCGGTGGGGTCGCGGCCCGAACCGGTGATCACTTCGGGTTCGACGAGGGTGTCACCCGGCAGGACGTTAAACGGGTCCGTGGGGTCGCCGTAAACCGACTGCGGATAGCGCACGCTGAAGGTCAACAATTGTCCGTACGCGCTGCCCCGAGCGAACAACGTGCCCGACGCGCCGAAATCGGCACTTTGCAGCGGCTCACCGGGCGCGAGCGACGCGCCGACGCTGCCCGCCGCCGCCGCAATCCAGGGCCGCTTGGCGGAGCGTACCGCAAAATCTTGTTTGCTTTCCAAAGCGCCCAACTCGGCGCGCACGACAATCGTCGCCGGAACCGGCAAGGGTTTGAGGGTAAAGCGGGCGCGCCCCTCACGGGTGCGAACCTGCATCCCGAGGGCGCGTTTGTTCGCATCTTCCGAAGCGAATTCGGCCCTGTCAACGCTAAGGGTGACAAATGTATCTTGCGGCGCGTAACCGTTTTTGTCCTCGAGGCGCAGCGTAAACGCCAGCGGCGCGGCACTGTCAGCCGTCAATGCTTCAAGCGGCCTGATTACGATGCGTTCAGGCGGGCCGGCGGTGGCAATCGTCACGCGCGTTTCGGTCACCGCGCCCCCGGCAGCTTGACTTTGCACCACGATTTCACTCTCACCGGGCTCGAACCGCACTCCGGCGTATTCAAAGCGCTGCCGCTGCCGCACTTCGTCCAGCACGCGTTTGCCGAGCAGCGACGTAGGGATGAGCTGACCGTTGACGCTCAAGCTCACCACGTCGCCGAGCGGCGTTTCGACGACAATCGGGACGCTGCTCCGGCCCCGGAGCAAGGTACCCGGTTCCGGGGCGATGATATTGACGCCGCTCAGGGTCTCGACCGGGCTTTCGGGCAGGTCGGGGTCTGACGTGTCTGTATTTAGATTCGGCGTCGGCGTTTCTGCCGCCTGAGGTGTCGGTTTTACGGTACTTTCTGTGGGTTTTACGGGGGGCGGCACGAAGCCGATGTCTTGGCGGGTCAGCAGACCGGGCTGCAAGCGCACACGCCAGAGGCCGTCTTTGGCAGCGGTACGTTCGTTGCGGGCTGGCTCGAGCCCCCGCGTCGTCGTGCTGTCGAGCCGGAGCGCGAGCAGACCCGCAGGTAAATCGGTGACGGTGTAGCGTCCGAACGCGTCTGTTACGACTGAAAGCCCGTTGGAGAGATACAGCCGCGCGTCTTTCACAGGCTTATCGCCTCGGTTGAAATCACCGCTGTCGTCCTTGTCGATATAAAGGTGTCCGAGCAGCACGCTCCGGGTACGAAAAACCCCGCTTCGACCGCGACCGCCGCTTCATCTTCTTGCGAGGCGACGACCCCGCCGTCACTGCCGAGCGCGTCGAACTCGGCGCGGTTAAGAAGCGTCTCTTGCCCGAGCGCCGCCGCCGTCACGCGGACATCGAAACGCAGCGTCAGCGACGTGCTGGGCGCGAGGTCGGGCAGATTCCAGACGAGGAGACCTGTTTGGGTGGGTTCAAAGGGTTCGGTCGTTCCCGCCGAGTCCAGCCGTACGGCGCTGTCCGGGAGGTACTCGAGACCCTCCGGCAAGGTGTCGGTCAGCGTCCCTTCTGTGACCGGGACAACATCTGAAAGGTTCGTCGCTACGAGTTCGTAGGTCAAGGTGTCGCCGACGGTGACACTCGGCGAGAGCGCGGTTTTGCTTAAGCTCAGCTCAACCGGCGCGAGCGGGTGCGTGACCGGGGCGCTGCACACTTCGCTCAAGCTCAAAGCCGCGATGCACGCGGTGTTGTCCACGGTTTCGGTAACGGCGGCGTCAGCGGCGACTTGCGTCTCGATAGCTAACGTCACGGTCATTCCTGCCGGAACTTCGGTAAACGTCCAGCGCAGTGTGCGGTTCTCTAAGGTAGCGACCGCTTCGGTGCTGAGTCCGGTCGCCGGGTCGGTGACGGTGCCGGTCGTATACGTCGTCGGCAGCGCCAGTTTGGGGTCTAAAACGTCGCGCACGACGACGTTTTCTAGAGGCAGTTCCGGCGCGGTAAAGGTGACGACGTAAGACACCGCCGCGCCCGCGTAGAGCGCCGTGCCTGCGGGTGGGACGGCAGTTTTTTGGGGGGCTGCCAGGTTTAGGGCCGGAACATCGATCTGTGAGACGTTGACCGTATCGCTCGAGTCTACGGCGTCTTCGTCCGCACCTTCGCAACTAGCGGCGAGGTTGACGAGGTAAGTGCCGGGGGTTGGGGTCAGCGTGACCTCTAAGAGCAGCGCCGCGCTCTCCCCTTCAGCGAGGTCTAGCCGACTTACAACCTCTTCGCCTTCGTCCGGTACACCGTCGGCATTGCTGTCGGCAATAATCCGGAGACCTGCGACTTCGCCCGTAAGCGTGTCTGCACTCAGAATAAAGGTGCTGTCCGCGTCACCCGGTTCAGCGATGTTTTGCGGTGTCGTATTTTGCAGCGTATAGGGCAGGTAGACGGTGCTGCCGGGCAGTGCCTGAACGAGCTGACCGGGCACTTCTTCGGTGCCGTCGGGTGTGACCGAGACGGCGCAGCGGGCGGGTTCGGGTTCCGGCGCAGCGTTGTCTACAGGTGTCGTCACCGTTTCCGACGAGGCCGAGCCGTCGCCGTAAGTTGCCTCAGCCTGATTGCTCACCTCCGGGCCGCCCGTAACCTGCACGGTGAGCGTCAGGGTCAAGGTCTCGTTCGGCCCGAAAGTGTCGGCGTCCGTGAGGGTGGCGTCGCCGTTCGTATCGACGCCGACGTAAAGGCTCGCCCCGGGCTCTAGGCTGCTCGGGGGCGCAGTAGACCAGCTCGAGCCGTCCGCCGAATAAAGGGTTGCGCCGTCCAGCGTCGTACTCGCCGAAGCCGAAACGAACGCGGTATTGGCGGGCAACGGGTCGCTCACGCTGACGCCTGTCGCCGCCGCGTCGCCGGTACTGATCGCCGTAACCGTATAGGTCAGGGTCGCGCCGGACACGACCGAACCCGCCGGCGAAACGGACTTCTCGAGGACGATTTCCGCGCCCGCCTGACCGCCGCCGTTATCGCCGATGATGACGAGGTTGGTGATGCTGTCCCGTTTTGAAGGGTCGCTTTGGCTTACGGCGGTGGCTGTAACCGGCACCGAACCGGGTTGTGCGTCCGCTGCGGGCGTCACCGTAAGGATGAAGCAGATGTTTTCACCGGGCTCGAGCGGCCCTACCGTTGTAACAGGTTCTTCGTTGTCGGCTTCGCCGTCGCAATCCGCATCGGCAAAAAGCGCTGCCGTCCAGCCGTCGGGCAGGTTGACGATACTCAGGTCGAAGGTGTCGGGTGCGCTGCCGGTATTGGTTAGCTCGAGCGGGAAACTCACCGCTTTGCCGGGTTGCGCCGACTCGGTAAGGCCCCCGTCGTTCGGCGCGGTGTCCGGGTCGCCGTCGCTGTTGCCGATGTTGACGCCCGCAACGTTCCCACCACCGCCGTTATCATTGCCGAGGACGGCTCTGGCCCAGTTGTCGGTATCGGTATTGTCCGGAACCCCGACTGAAACACCCTCGAGGTTGACATTGGCAGTTGCCCCGGACACCGTGCCCTCCGGCACGGTTCCGATAACGATAAGCTGGGCGGATTCGCCCGCACCGAGTTGGACTTCAGTCACGAGCGGTTCACCCGCGTCTAAAACGCCGTTGCCGTCTTCGTCCAGATAAATACGAACATTGCTCAGATTAAAGTCGTCCCCGGCTTGAGCGAGCGTCAGGGTGATGGTGTCTGTTATATTGCCTTGGTTTGTAACGGTATAAAAAAACTGCGCCGCGCTTCCGGCTACTGCCGTAACGGTCTGACCGGGCGCGTCGGGGCTGGCCCCGTTCGGCAAAATGACGAAATCATAAACGGGTAAAACGGTCGTAACAACCTCGTCTGAAGCGACCGTTTGAACGTTACCATCCGGGTTTATGTAGGTCGCCTCGGCCCGGTTTTTAATCTCCGTTCCGGCAGGCGTCCCCGCAGCGAAAGCTCCCCCCAAGAGCAGCAAAAAAAATAAACTGTGTATTAACTTCACGTTTCATCCTCACCAGTCTCCGGCGACTGATACCAAGCAGGCGGACGACTTAAGGTCGAGCAGTAGAGCCGAGTGGGTTCGGCTGGGCGTCGTGTTTGAACCGGGCTTGTAGGCGTTTGGGTAAAACGCTGCTCCTCCGCTGGCGACCGGAGGAGCAGCCCAAAAGAGTCTTAGTCGATGGTGACAACCAGCGTCAGGGTCAGCACGCCGTCTGCCGGGAAGCTGTCGTTGGCGTTGACGTTGTTGTCGCCGTTTGTACTGACGCCCACATAGATGCTGCCGGTAGCGAGCGTACTAGGCGGCGTCGTACTCCAGGTCGTACCGTTCGTGGAGTAAAGCACCGTTTGTCCGGCGAGGCCGCCGCCGGCAGTCGCCGTAGCGGAGACGAAAGTCGTGTTTGCAGGGACGGCGTCTGTAAGCTGAACATTGTTGAGCGCACCCGCCCCGAGGTTGGTCGCGGTAACGGTGTAGGTCAGGGTGTCGCCGGGTTCGGCGTCGTTGTCCGTACCTGCAGTTCCACCGTTGACGCTGACGGTTTTGTCCAGGTCGAGCTGACCGAAGTACTCCTGGTCGATGGTGGTCGTGTCGGTCACGGAGGCTGCCGCGCCCGTGGTTGCGCCGTAGGTCGGCGTCGCGGTCAGGGTAAAAGCGTCGGTCGTGCCCTCGGTTGCAGCCGGGTCAGGCGTTACCCGGACGTAGATGGCTTGCGTGCCGCCGTTGGCTGCGACCGAGATACCCGTCGGCAAGGTAGTCGTGTAGGAGCCGTCAGCACCCGTAAGTGAGTACTCGTAAGTCCAAGCCGTCGCATCTTCTTCGGTAAAGGTCAGGTCTACCGAGGCGACCTCGTTCGAGTTATTGGTGATCGTGTGGGTGTAGACGACAGGTACGGTCGAGCTGGTCGCCTGAGCTTGCGGGGTAGGCGTAAAGGTAAAGTTCTCGAGCAGTCCTACAGTGACGGTATCGGTGATGAAATCGCTGATATTCGGGTCATTTTGGCTCGTCGCCGTAACCGTGACGTCGTAGGTCGCGGGCGCGGCTCCGGTAGGGATGGTGACCTGAAGGATAAAGCACTCGAAGGTACCGGGCTCGAGTTCGTTGCTGCTGCTGACTTCTGTGTCGGGGCCATCGATACGTCCGTTACAATTATCATCCCCGTAGATGGTCACGGTGTAACCGGGCGGCGCGATGACGGCGCTGAGACCGAAGGTGTCGGGGTCAGCACCGTTGTTACGGACGATCAGCGGGATGCTGACGGTGCTGCCGGGTTGCGCCGGAAAGTCGATCGAAGCGTTGTTCGGCGTGCCGTTTCCGGCGTAGTTGCCGATATCGACGGCCTGGGCCTCGGTCACTTCGCTGATGGTGTCTATCGTCGTATCGGTGTTGCCGGTCTGGGTGGAGGTCGCTGTGACGGTAAAGTCGAGCGGTGTGGCGCTTGTATAGTCGGCGGGCAACGTTACGACCGTATAGAAGTCTGCGGTAGCACCGGCGGCTACTGCCAGCGGCGCGGTGATGAGTGCACCCCGCGAGCCGTCGCCGTTGACCGCATAAAAGCTCACTGAACCGGGAGGCGTGTTGTTGGCGAGTGATGTGGGTAAAGTGCTGCTGAGCGTAAAGGTGTCGCCAAAGTTCGTAGCGTTCCCCAGCGTGTGCCGGAAGCTGACCTCGCGTTCGTTAGGCGCCGAGGCAATCGTCTGGGCGTCGTCGGTGCGGGAGACGGTGTAACCCTCGCCCGTAACGGTGTAGCTGCCGGAGGCTCCGGCGGTCGGGAAGGTGTACGGCCCGACGGCAAAGGTACCCGACGGATCGACGGTCGTCGGTGCGGGCGTAGTCGTTACCACTTCACCGGCGTCTGCGCCGTCGCTGTCGCCGTTGCTGTCGTAGCGGATGGTACCGGTGTTGTTATAGACCGTTCCGGCGGTTGCGCCTGCCGGAGCTGTTGCATTAAAGGTAAAGCTGTAGGAGAGCGGCGCGCCGCCCGTTGTCGAGACGCGTTGACCGGCAGTACCGCCGATATAGACCCCAACCGCATTGACGCCGCTCGCTGGTTGCGCCGTAACCCAGGTCGTCCCGCCGTTGGTCGAGTAGAGGACAACGGTTGTAGACGCCGTATTGGAACCCGAGAACGTAAGCGATCCCGGTACGTAGCTGAGGCCCGCAGGAATCACGTCCGAAACAAGGATGCCGTCTCGAGGCGCAGTGACGCCCCCGCTGGAGATATTTGCAACGCCTGTTACCGCGTAGGGGTTCGTCCCACCCGTATTCGCACCTGAAACCGTGTAGCTGATGGTGCCGCCCGGAATCACGTTGCCGGTCGCGGTTTTGTTCAAGGTCAAGGCTGCGTTGGTAAACGCGGCGAGTTCGGCCCAGTTGTTCGCATCGGTTTCGCCGCCGGTAGCTGAAGCGCCTGAGAGGTTGAGCCTGCCGACCTGGTTGTCCACCGCAGTACCGGGAATGGCCGCTTCGACGAAAAGCGTGACCGGCGTGCTGTTGTACGGCAGCGTCACCGAGGTTACCGGGGAGTCTTGCGGGTCGAGTTGGCCCTGAATCCCGGCGGTCGGATTGTCCAGATAGATCGTTTTGGTACCGAACTGAAAATCGTCGGTAGCAGAGTCGAGGGCTGAGAGGTTGATGGTGTTGTTCGCCGTGTTGCCCTGGTTCTCGAGCTGATAGGTAAAGACGACCGTACCGCCCGCTGCACCTGTCTGGCTCTGACCGGCCCCGGTTCCGCTACCTGAAACAAAAGGTGCGTCGGTTCCGTTGGGGGTAATCTCAAAGCGGTAGATCGGCAAAACCGTCGTCGTAACGGTATTCGACGTTGCCGTCAGCGACTGATTGGCGGCGTTCGTGTAGGTCGCCGTCGCCGTGTTTTGAATTGCCGTGTTGACCGGTGTTTGGGCAAAGGCAAATCCCAATAGGCTCAAAAATAGCAAAATAAATGCGGCACCAAAAGATTTCACTAAAACCCCCAACTTGCCGGAGTCTTGAGGGGGAGCCTCGAGCCCCTTCCCGCCACGAACCGTGTAGTCAAACCTGCCCCTTGCGCGCAATAAGCTCTCATCATGATGTAGTCCTCTCCCTGACTGCTGGTACCTTTGGGCCGACAGCCGACCGGGTACACACGCTGAACTCATCATGACTACAGGTCGCAGGTTTTCCGCGTGAATTCTCCCACGACCGCGCGCGGCCCGGTCGTGCGCGAGAACAAAGGTTAAGACGTTCTGAACGGTATTCGTAACGAAAAAAGCGGTATAAACAAACCGCTCGAGTAGGATTTCTTACATTCCGTTTTTGGTTGAAGCTGCTTTGGGTGTCGGGCTTACGGCGCTCGCCGACCGCTTGTTCGGTGACGATACCGACCGCTGCCGGGGACAGCGCAAAACACGCCTCACACCCTGAGGGGCGCGTAAACTTGATTTATGACGCGTAAACCGACGAAAACACGTGAACCGCACGGCACTGGCGAGGAATCGGTCTGGGATTACCCGCGCCCGCCGAGGCTCGAGGCGAGCCCCAAACACGTTCAGGTCTACTTCGCCGGAGAACTGATTGCGGACTCGAGGCGCACCCTGCGGATTCTGGAAACGTCGCACCCACCTGTTTTTTACGTCCCGCCGGAGGACGTTCGGACGGAGCTTTTGACGCAGACCGCGCAGAAGAGCTTTTGTGAGTTCAAGGGCGGCGCGGTGTACTGGACGCTTGCTCTAAACGGACAAGAGTCGCAAAACGTCGCCTGGAGTTACCCCAATCCGACGGAGGGTTTTGAAGCCATAAAAGCTTACCTGGCGTTTTATCCGGGCCGGGTCGAAGCGTGTTTTGTAGACCGGGAGCGCGTACAGGCGCAAGCTGGAGACTTTTACGGCGGCTGGATTACCCGCGAAGTCAAGGGGCCGTTTAAGGGTGAGGCCGGAACGTGGGGCTGGTAGACCTGCGCGTTCATAGTTAAGTGGATGAGGTTGTCAGGCTGGGGGCCGTAGGGTTTACGCGCCTTGAACACACGGTTTTGCAAAATGTCGGCTTTTCGCTAAAACGGGGTGAAAAGGTCGGTCTGGTCGGCGCGAACGGGGCAGGGAAAACGACGCTGTTGGGGCTGCTCGCCGGAAACCTGACGCCGACTGAAGGGCGCATCGTCAAACCGCCGGGTTTACGGCTGGCCTACGCCGAGCAGCACACCGAGCGCTGGCGCGGGACGGTTTGGGCGGTGGCTGAAGCGGGTTTGGCGGAGGTGCGGCGGCTCGAGGCCGAGCTGCGAGACGCCGAAACCCGCTTGGATAAGCTTGGTCTGGAGTTTTACGGCGACCTGAGCGCCCTCTTTGAAGCGGCGGGCGGCTACGAAGCCGAAACCGCTTTGCGGGCGACGCTGAGCCGGTTGGGATTTTCCGGGGGTGATCTGGAACGCGACGTGCTGACCCTTTCCGGGGGTGAGCGTTCACGGCTGGCTCTGGCCCGCGCCCTTGCAGGGCGAGCCGACCTGCTGCTACTCGATGAACCGAGCAGCTACCTCGACCTGCCCGGCAAGCGGTGGCTGGGAGACGCGCTTAAAGACTATCCGGGGGCGCTCCTGCTGGCCTCGCACGACCGGGCGCTGCTCGACGCCGTAACGACGCGGACACTGCACCTCAAAAACGGCACCGTAACGGGGTACCGGGGCGCGTACAGCCGTTTTCGGGTACAGAGCGAGCACGTAGCGGCGCGCGGATTGCGGGAAAACATGCGTTTGGGGCATGAGCGGCGAAGTCTCGAGACCCGTCTGCGGAGTCAACCGACGCTTTCGACCCGGCGAGGGTTGGAACGTCGTCTCGCCCGGCTCCCTGCCGCGCCTAAAGTCACAGCGGCAAAAAACACCGTAACGCTCATGCTAAACGCAGCGGATACGAAACCGGGTAGTATCGTTCTGGACGCACAGCATCTAACCGTAACGCAAAACGGCGAACCGCTTTTACAAGACGTTTCACTCAACCTTTACGCGGGCGACAAGCTCGCCTTGGTCGGCCCCAACGGAAGCGGCAAAACGAGCCTGCTGGAGCTGTTGAGCGGGGGGCTCGAGTCCGAAGACCCTGAAGCGTCGGTGCAGTTTGGTCAAGGCGTCAGGCTTGCGGCATGCGACCAGCAGGGCCGGGGTCTGGAAGACGGCGTGCCGCTTGGTGAACAGCTGCGGAGCGTCTCCGAACCCCGTGCCCGCTCGCTGCTGGCGCTCGTCGGCCTTTCTGAAGCGTTCGATAAACCGCCTGAAACGCTTTCCGGCGGACAACGCGCCCGCGCCGGCATTGCGCTGCTCCTGGCGACCGAGGCGAATCTGCTGCTGCTCGACGAACCGAGTGAAGGGCTCGATGTCGAGACGGTCGAAAAGCTCGAGGCCGCCCTGCAAGACACTTCAGCCACGCTGATTCTCGTTTCACACGACGCCGCGCTCATAGACGCCGTAGCGACGCGGGTCGTAGGGCTTGACGGCGGTGAACTTAAAGAGTACCGTGGCGGCTTGGCCGGATACTACGCCGGAAAACTGCGGCTCGAGCCCGACCTGCCCGTAAACAGGGTAGAAATCGACGAAACCGCACCCGACCCTGAAGCCGAACTCGAGGCTTTGGAAGACGAAACCATGAACACCGAAACGCTGCTCGCCGACCCGCTGCGGCTTTCGGGACGCGACAAACTGCGGCTCGAAAAACGTCTTTACGAACTCGTTGACCTTCTTTCAGAACGTTACGACGCCCGTTTAGCACCTCCGGCTCCGCGCTACCGGGTACAGGGGGGGGGCCTCACCCTGACTACAGATGGCGACACAGTCCCGGTTGTAATTTGCAGCGACACAGGTTTTGACGTACTCCTCTTTTTCGACGAAAGCACACGAATAGGTCATTTGCGGCTACGTCATGATGGTAAAAGCTGCCTGCTCCCCAAAGCGGAGCAGGCACTCGTGCGCGGGGCCGCGCGTCTCGCCTTCGAGGTTTTCGGCGTGCACGCCTTGCAGCTGCAACATGAAGGCGACCTCGGCACCGCCGGCTTCAGCCCTGCCGGAAACGACTGGTGGGTGCAAGACCGCGAACATTACGCGCTGCAAGAAAGATTTTTACGGCCCGTAAAACAAGCAAAAGCCAAACAGACACAGGCCAAAGCAGGGGCCGAACGGCGCAGCTTGCGTTACCCGAACCCGTCGGAATGGGCCGAACGGCGGCGACAGCGCAACAAAACCTGACCTGAACCGAAGCAAAATCTGACGGTAGACTAAAGCCTATGCGCCGCACCCGCTGGTTTATCTTTTGCTGGTTCCTCTTTTGTACCGCGCTCATCGTCTGGTGGGTTTTGTTCCCGCCCCCGTCGGGGTGGGTGGGGCGAGTTTACGGCGGCGTCATCTACCCCGCGATTGCCGGCGTGCTCGTCCCGCTCACCGGCAGCCTGCCGCTCCCGGTAACGCCGCTTTTGCTGGCAGCTTTGCTGGTCTGGCTCGTCCTCAGCATTGCCCTGAATAAAAATCGTCTGCGTGGGCCGCAAGCCTTCTGGCGCTGGCTCTGGCGGGGTCTGGTTACCGCTGCAACGCTCTACACACTTTTCATCGTCTTATGGGGTGCGAACTACGGCAAAACACCGCTCGAGACCCGCTTGGGTCTCTCAACCGACGCGCCGACCGCCACTGAGACGTTTACGTTAGCCGAAGCTTTAAGTCGGGTACTACGTCAAGATAGTGGCGCTTCGCAAAACTGGACAGCCGACCTGAACGCGGGCAAAACGTCGTTAAAAGGTCTTGTCGAAGGGCTCGAGGCTCACCCCGTCACGCTGCCGCGCTTTATCAAGTACACCCCGCCCGGATTTTTGATATTCACCGGACAAGCCACCGGCATTACCGTACCGTGGACGCTCGAGGCGTATCTCGACCGCGCTCTCCCCTACCCGGTGGCGCTGGCAACAGCGCTTCACGAAACCGCCCACGTCGCGGGGTACGCAGGCGAAGCCGAAGCCGACTTTATCGCCGCCCTCGCGGGCCTCAGCGCAAAGCGCGCGTCCGTGCGTTACGGCGCGGCGCTGGTTCTCTTTTTACGGGTTGGTCGGGCGCTGCCACCGGAGCGCTACGAAACACTTTTCAACGGGTTGTCGCCTAGAGCGAAAACGGATCTCACTGCCTTTAGCCGTACTTACAGGCGCTACCTCGCACCCAACTTCGTCACCTTGTTACAAACGCGTTTGTATGATGGTTACCTCCGCACCCAGCGTGTCGGGGCTGGAATCGACGATTACGACCGCGTAGTCGTTTTACTGCTTGCAGCCCGGCGGGATGGGCTCTTTATGTTTCAAGCGGACAGGATTCGCCTCGCGTTTCCGGGTCGCCAAATTGCGCCGGACGCACCGGGTTAAAGTAGACGCATGTCGTCCTTCTCTACGCCTAAAACCCGCCTCACATGACCCGGCTCTGCGGACAGCTTGTCACGCCGCAGGGGGTGAGAACGGGAGCGCTCGAGTTCGACACCCACATCACCGAAATCACGGACGCCAGCGGCGCAGAACGCTATATCTTGCCCGGTTTTATCGACACCCATGTTCACGGCGGCGGCGGCGGCGACACCATGGACGGCGCGGGGGGCGTCCGCACTCTCGCCCGCTTTCACGTACAGCACGGCACCACGACGCTCTATCCGGCGACGATCACAAACCCCTGGGAGAAGATTATCGGGGCCCTGGAGGGTGTTAAAGAGGTGCAGCGCGAGGCTGACCGGGCGCTTCCCGACCTCCCCGGTGTACATCTCGAGGGGCCGTTTATCAGCCCGTACCGGCTCGGCGCACAACCGCCGCTGACGCTTCTCCCTACCCCCGAACACCTAGACGCGTTGTTGGCTCCTGACGTTATCCGCCTCGTGACGCTTGCCCCCGAAATTGCGGGCGCAACCGAAGCCGCTCGCCGTTTTGCACGGGCGGGTGTCCGCGTCAGTGTCGGGCATACTGTAGCAACTTACGAAACGGTCGGGACGTTTGCCGAGACCGTCAGAAACGCCGGTGGGACGCTCGGTATTACACACCTTTACAACGCGATGGGCGGGCTTTCGGGCCGCGAACCCGGTATCGTCGGCGCAGCACTCGCCGATAGAGAAGCCTACAGCGAGTTGATTCTAGACCTGCATCACGTCCATCCGGGCAGTTTTCTAGCGGCGCTCCAGGCCAAACCGGGCAGGCTTCACCTGATGACCGACTGTATCCGTGCGGGCGGTTTAGGCGACGGTGACACCGAACTCGGTGGACAACGGGTCAAAGTTCAAAACGGCGCGGCGACGCTCGCCGACGGGACGATTGCTGGAAGTACCCTGACGCTGGGGCAGGCCCTACGCAACGCAGTTTCTTTGGGCGTGGGGTTGGCGCAGACAAGCCGGATGCTTTCAGAAATTCCCGCACGCTATATGGGCCTGACCGACCGGGGCAGCCTGAGTGAGGGCAAACGTGCCGATTTAGTTGTTCTAGACAGCGACCTGCAGGTACAGGCGGTTTACGTTGCAGGCCGCCAAGTCACCTGACGAAATGTTGGTAGCTTTTGGCACATCTACTAAGGGCTGACTCAGGTCTCATCTGGGAGCGCACATGCTATAGGACAAACCTCGTACCGAGAACGTTTCAAACTGGACAATACCTGCCATACCCAACATTTCAGGAAACGGAAATCACCTTACTTGGGTCTCTCTATTTCTTTTGAGGGGAGTGATTTACTCTGTAGATCTCTCCTCTGCTGGTTTTTTCCCACTATAAAAACTGTCACCAAAGAAGTAAGACCGAAGAAGCCTGTAAAAAACCCTGCTACTTCATTGCCGGAAATCACAATTCTGTATCCAAAAAAGAGAGCTAGAGCAGCTATAGCGAAAGCTGAGACCTGACCTATGTACGATTGGATTATATCGTTCAACAACTTCCAACGTTCAAGTTGCTGTCTATGTCGCCTCTGTTCTCTGACACCTACTGCTATCTCTTCTGCTAAACCGGGTTTCACTTGGTCATATTCCGCTAGCAATCTAGGATGTGGATAAGGGCCTTGAAAATATTCTGCAGTAATTTCAGTTCTTTCTACATCAAAAGGAAGGACACCTTGCGGTGCCTCTTTCCTTTGCTGCTTCTGCTCGTCTCTTTGCTTTTGGGGTAGCTGTTGCCTGCCTGCTAAATCTAGACTTTCTCCCCATGCAGCTACTTTTCTTTTACGTACTTCTGAATGGCGGCTGCCATATCCTGTCCGACAATACCCCAGTCACTTTCTATTGCGCGTCTATCAGCTTCCTCAACGCTGTTACTGGTGTTGTATTCATCAAAAACAGCGAACATGTCTAGAGCTCTCGCCGCGCCTGAAAGTAGTGACGGGCTCGCAAATAAGAAATCTGTCTTGTAACCGTTTCCATTCATATAAGTAGCTCCTCGGGCGATGTAAAATCCATCTCTCGATTTCAGTAGGTTAGCATAGCAAACGCCTTCGAGCTGTTGTTGAGGCCGCAATCGACTCAGGGCACGTTTTTGAGCCTCGGGTCGAGCACATCACGAATCGCGTCACCTAAAAGGTTAAAGCCGACGACCGAGAAAAAGATGGCTAGCCCCGGAAAGATGCTCATCCACGGGGCCCGTAAAAACTGCCGGTAGCCGTCACGGATCATCACCCCCCACTCGGGGTCGGGGGGTTGTGCGCCGAGTCCTAAAAATCCAAGTGCTGCCACGTCTAGAATCGCCACCCCGATAGAAAGCGTCAGCTGCACCATAATAGGCGACAAGCTGTTTGGAAAGATATGCCTAAAGATAATCCGTGAACCGCCCGAACCGAGCGCCCTGGCCGCCTGCACGTATTCGGACTCCCGCAACCCCAGCACCACCGAACGGGTAATCCGGACGTAGCTGGGAATCTGCGTGATGCTAATGGCAATCAGCGCGTTCGTCAGACTCGGGCCGAGCGTCGCAACGATGGCAATCGCCAGCAAAATCCCTGGAAACGCCTGCAAGATGTCCATCAGCCAGACGACCACGAGGTCGAACCAACCGCCCAGGTAACCGGCTAAAAGCCCCAACAGCACCCCGATAACAGATGAGATCGCAACGGCGGCAATCCCGATACGGAGGCTGATGCGCCCGCCGTGCCAAACCCTCACCAGCAGGTCGCGTCCATTTTCGTCGGTACCGAAAGGGAGCGTCCAGCGTGTAATGTCCATATTTGCGTCGTCGCCGAGTTCGGTGCGCTCAGCCGGGCTCAGCGTCCACGACGGCGGCTCGAGCCGGAGCCGCAAGTTACGGTCGGTCGTCGCGTCGTAGGGGCGCAAAACCGGCGCGAGCAGCGACATCACAACGAAAAAAACCACGACCGCAAGACCCACAACGCCGGTCGGGTTGCGAAAAAAGCGCCGCAACGAATCGCGTAAAAGCGAGCGGCTGCGCACGGCGTCGGTGTCCGTCAGCGTATCGGCGACTGCGCCCGTGCCCCCCCCTAGGTCTGCGCCCCCTGAGGTCATATTGGCCTCATGTGTACTGAATCCTTGGGTCGATCACCGCGTAGGAAAGGTCGACGAGCAGATTGACGACGACGAAGACGAACGCGACGAAGACAACGCCGCCCTGGATGATGGGGTAGTCTCGAGACGAAATCGCGTCGTAAACCCATTTGCCGATACCCGGCCAGGAAAAGACCGTTTCGGTCAAAATCGCGCCTGAAAGCAGCGACCCGAACGACAACCCGACGACTGTCACGACCGGCAAGAGCGCGTTTCTAAGCGCGTGTTTATTCACGACCAGACTTCGCGCGAGCCCTTTGGCTTTGGCGGTGCGGACATAATCCTGACCCAAAACCTCCAGCATCGAGCTCCGGGTCATCCGCACGACGATTGCCAGCGGAATCGTTCCGAGCGCGATCCCCGGCAAAATCAGGTGCTTAAGCGCATTCCACGAGACCTCGAGGTTCCCGCGTAAAAGTCCGTCGAGGACGTAAAGCCCGGTGACAGGCTGCAAACTCAGCGACACGTCTAAGCGCTGCGACGGGGGCAACCAGCCCAGATTGATCGAAAAGATATAGATCAGGATAATCGCCAGCCAAAATACCGGGAACGACACGCCGGAAAGTGCGCCGATCATCAGCACGGTGTCTATCGCCGTGCCGCGGTAGAGCGACGCAAACACCCCGGCAGGAATACCGATCACGAGCGCAAAAATCATCGCGGTGACAGCCAGCTCGAAGGTCGCCGGAAAACGCTGGATGAGGCCGTCGCGAACATCGATACGGGTAAAATACGAGCGCCCCAGGTCGCCGGTCAGCGCGCCGCCGACAAAATTGAAATATTGAGCGTCGAAGAGCGCGAGCGGGCTACCGGTTTCGGCAACCGCCGCCGTATTGAAAAAGAGCGGTTCGTTGAGCCCAAGCTGTTCGCGGAGCCGCGCCTGCGCTTCGGGAGTTGCACGTTCGCCCAAGATGAGGAGCGCCGGGTCGGCGGGAATAATTCGCGTCAGGGTGAAAACCATCAAGCTGATACCGATCAGAACCGGGATAAGACCCAAAATGCGCCTGAAGATATACTGGGTCAAAGGTGCGCTCCTGTAATAGAACTGATAGGGCTAAAAATACGGGGCCGGACTAAACCCGGCCCCTACGGGTTTACTCGGCTTTGCTAATCGTGCTGAAGGGTACGGTACTGCCGAGCGGGCTCGGCGTAAAACCTTCGATACCGACGCGCACCGCGTTCAAAACGGGATTGTGGTCGACCGGAATAGCGGGAACCTCGTCGTAGATGATCTGGTTGACCTGCTGATAGAGCTCGGCGCGGGTCGCTTCGTCGGGTTCCTGACGGGCCTGGTCGAGCAGGTTACGCACCTCGGCGTTGTCCCAACCGAAGTTGCGAATCCCCTCTTGAGCCCCGAAAAAGGTGTAGACGAAGTTGTCCGGGTCGGCGTAGTCGGCGCTCCAGCCGAGCATATAGATGGGGAACTTGCCGGTGTTGTTGTCGTCCAGGTACGTGCCCCAGTCTTCGGTTTGAAGCTCGGCCTGAATCCCGATGTCGGCCAGGTACGACGCCACGGCGGACGCGACCGGCTCGGGTGAGGGGAAGTAGGGGCGTGAGACGGGCATATACCAGAACTCGGTCGAGAAGCCACCCTCTACGCCCGCTTCGCTGAGGAGTTGCCGCGCCATCTCGGGGTCGTAGCTGTAGGGCTCCAGGTCTTCGCTGTAGCCGATCAGACCGGGCGGGATGAACTGCGAGGCGACCTGCGCGCCTTCACCGAAAAAGGCGGTGACGACCTCGTTCCAGTCGACGGCGTGGGCGATGGCCTGCCGAACTTTGAGGTTTTCAAGCGGCGCGTTCGACTGGTGAAAGCCGATGTAGCCGATATTCAGGTTTGAATCTGCGGTGACGACCTCGAGGTTCGGGTCGTTCTCGATGGTCTGAACATCGTCGGGCGAAAGGCTTACGGCGATGTCGATGCTACCTGCTTGGAGTTCGGCGAGGCGCGCGGTCGGGTCTTCGATACCGCGAAAGACGAGCCGCTCGACTGCGGCGGGTTCACCCCAGTAGTTTTCGTAGCGCTCCAAAACGACCTGCGACCCGTCCACCCACTCGACGAACTGAAAAGGGCCGGTACCGACTGCGCCGACCGACGGCGTGCCGTAGTCTGCGCCCGCTTCACGAACGGCGGTGGGGCTGTGAATCCCGAAGTACGACGATGAGAGCGCGGCAGGCAAAAAGCCCATCGGGTTGTTCAGGGTGAGCTCGAGGGTGTACTCGTCAATAACCGTAGCTTCACTCAAAATCGCCGACTCATCGCCCAAAAAGCCGCCGAACACATAACCCCAGGCTTCGTAGGTCGGGCCCTGGTCGCGGAAGCCGTACTCGAAGTTGGGGTCGTTCCAGCGGTCGATGTTGAACTTGACGGCTTCGGCGTTAAAGGGCGTGCCGTCTTGAAACGTCACCCCTTCGCGGAGCGTAAACGTCCAGACGGTGCCGTCGTCGTTCGAAGACCACTCGGTCGCTAAACCGGGTTGCAGTTCGGTGCCGCCGGGTTCGACAAAAACGAGGTTTTCCAGAATCTGATAGGCGACCGTCAGCGAGTTGCCGTCGGTCGCGTCGTTGAGACTGACCGGCAAGCCGCTGCCGCCGAACACGAGCGTCTGCGCGCTCCCCAGACCCAGCGTTAAAAGCAGCGCTGTTACGATAAGCAGTTTTTTCATGTCACCTCCAGAAAGTACATCGGGGCGGCGTCCGGTCTTTTAAGAACCCAACTCCAGCCAAACACCGCGCAATGCTCATCAAAGCTTAACACAAGGCTGCGGCAAGCTCGTGAGGAAGACTCTCGAGGGCTTGTGCTTTCTGTAGAGCTTTGCACTGGACAAAAACGGAATACAAAACACAAGCTTGAAAACTTGGCACGAAAGCTGCATAAAGCGTTGCTGCGGTGCCTCAGACTGCTTCAGACAGGAACCAAAACGCCCCCTTCAAGGTGGAAGCGTGCGTCTACGCCCCGCACCAGTCCTTCATCATGCGTGACCATGACCACCGCGCTCCCCTCCTCGCGGGCAAGCTGCGCCAACAACGCGTAAACAGCGGCAGCCGAGGCGCGGTCTAGACTCCCGGTCGGTTCGTCCGCCAAAATCACCTGCGGACGGCTGTACAAGGAGCGCGCTACCGCGACGCGCTGCCGCTCGCCCCCCGACAGGCGCTTCGGCAAAAACGTCGCCCGCTTTGACAGCCCCACGCGTGCGAGCAGTTCGGCCCCGCGCGCCGCGTCCGGACGGCCCCCGATACGCCCCGGCAGGGTCACGTTTTCCAGTACGGTTAAATCCTCGAGCAGATAATGCTGCTGAAACACCAGACCCAAACGCTCTGCCCGCAGCGCCGCCAATACCCGCTGCGGCAAAGCGTCAATACGCCGCTCGCCCCAATAGATTTCACCCGAAGTAGGTCGGTCGAGCCCGCCCAAGAGGTGTAAAAGCGTACTCTTGCCCGACCCCGAAGGCCCTAGAATAGCGATGATTTGCGCGGGGTAGACCTTCAGCTCGAGCCCCTTAAGAATCTCCAAGCTCCCCCCCGGCGTCGCAAAAGTGCGGGTCAGCCCGGTACAAGAGAGCGCCACCCCAAGAGACGGCGAGGGTGACGCTTTAGCAGCTTCGGAGCGGGTCACGCCGCTACTATAACCGCTGACCCCCGACTTTTCGTACCGAGTCCGGCGGCAGCAACGCGTAGTCAGTCGGGCAAACGTCGAAAAAGTCACCTGCGACGCGCGCCCGAACGTCTACTGTAAAGCCCTTGGTAAGACCGCCGCTTGCAGCTTGTAAGACGGTTGTAAGACTTTTGTCAGAGAGGAGGCGTCATAGTGGTCATGAGCTACCAGGAGGTCTCTTGTGAACGGGGTCATGAGTAAAACTGGCAAAGAGAACGTTCAGACACCTGAGGGTTTGATTATCCGGCGTCAGGGTGAGTCTTTGGAGACGGTGAGTTCAAAACTCGGGGACTTCAAGCTTCTAAACAACCATGCAAATTTTGAGATAACTCAGATAGACCTTAAGCCGGACGCTCGTCTGACGCTAACTCCTGCTGGCTCGATCACTGAAACATTTTTTGTCCTTTCTGGAAAGCTTGTCTGCGATTTGGGCAAAGGTCAGCAAGTTCTTTCAAAAGGTGACTATGTAGTCACGAAATCACTCATAGAACCTGCGATTCTCACTGCCTTAAATAGGACGAGTTTACTTTATGTCACAGAACAAGCGCAGTTCCATACAATTAGTGAAGACCTGAATGAGCTTAGAAAACTGGCTGTCGAAATAGAGCTTAAAGATGGCTACACAGCAGACCATTGTTTGCGTTTACAAACCCTGTCTTATTTCATCGGTCAAGAGCTTGGCTTGAAGGCTGGAAGATTACATCTTCTAGATTATGGAGCCTATCTTCACGATGTAGGCAAGATACGTGTACCTCTTGCTATTTTGAACAAACCTGCCAAGTTGACTCCTGAAGAGTGGGAAGTTATCAAAAAACACCCAACTCATGGTCGTGAACTCTTAGACCAAACGTTTATGAAAGAAGCAGGGGTAATTGTCGAGCAACACCACGAACGTTCTGATGGCAGCGGCTATCCTTACGGGTTGTCTGGCGATGAGATACTGATTGAATCTTCTATTGTCGCCGTAGCAGACACTTTTGATGCCATGACGACAGACCGCCCATACCGCAAAGCGTCATCCCAAGCCGAAGCACTCGCCGAACTTCGTAAATATGCCGGTATTCACTACCCGAAGGAAGTTGTCAAGGCTTTTTGCACGGCACTAAAGGCAGGAAAATTAAAGTAAAAATAGACGTTCTGTTTCCATCAACGCTATTTTACCTAAAGAGGTTGGTTATGAAAAAGTAGTCGGGCGCTGTGAAATAAACCACTTTAATCTTTCTAATGTTGACGCTCACTTCGCATCAATATAAGATTGTTATTAGGAGGCGAACGCCAGAGCGTCTTCATTCGAAGAGCGTTACTTTTAGCGTTTCATCGATAGTTAAAAGGGGTGAAAAATGGTCCGGAAAATCGTTTGCGAAGGCGTCAGAGTCAACGCTTAATTCCATAGCACTGCAGCAGACCGAAAGAAATGCAGTCTACTTTCTTGCTGCCTTCGGGCAGCTCTTTTTTGTGCCCATCCTCGAGTAAGAATCTTGTAAGAGTCCGAGTTTTATCCTGTGTTCATAAAGCGCATCCGGACCATGCGCTTTACGCCCCGCACCGTGACTCTGGCGATGAACGGTGTGGGGCACCCCTTTTTGGCTCCGCAGAACGCTGAAGTTGAACTACGCGCGTTGTGCTCGAGCCTCCTGCCAAAGCATCTATCATGGCTGCAAAATTTCTCACGCTCTGTGGTAGGCTTTTTCTAATGAAGCTCTCTGTTCACCTCTGCCCCGGAACCGCCTCTTCTGGAACCGCTCATGGCTGAACTCGAGCCGTTCCTCGCGCAAGTCCCGCTCTTTAAGGGTGCGCCGGAGCGCGCCCTCGAGATTGCCGCGCAAGCCCTGCAACCCCGCACTTTCGCCCCCGACACCGTGCTTTTTCAAGAAGGTGACAAGGGCGAAGTTTTGTATATTCTCAACAAAGGCATCGTCAAGCTCTTCAAAATCGATTTGGAGGGTCACGAAAAAACGCTCGCTATTCTTAAACCGCCCGAATTTTTCGGTGAGATGGCGCTTTTAGGCGAGCAGGGCCGGAGTGCGACGGCGCTTTCTATCCGCGAAACGCTCGTCTACCTGCTCTTCAAGGACGACTTTCAGAGGCTCTTAAAAGATTATCCGAGCATCAGCCTAAACGTCGCCAACACGCTCTCACAGCGGCTTTACGGCGCCAACGACGAGGCGCAGGTGCTCTCTTACAAAGACGCACAGGGCCGCGTCGCCTATGTGATTTTGCGGCTCTACTGGGGCGGCCTGATTGACTTTAACGACGAGGGTAAGGCGCTTTTACGGCTTACGCACCAAGAGCTGGCGAGCCTCGCCGGGACGAGCCGCGAGACGGTCACGCGGGCGCTCAAGGCGCTGGAGGAAGAGCGCGTCATCAGCACCCGTCCCAAAGAGGTCTTGATTCAAGACCCCGAGGGTTTAGAGGAGATTTTGCACGGCATTCGCTGACCAGGCAACCTCAGCTATGAAAGCTGTTCCATCCCCAAAAGGTCAGGAGCACCTCGCTGCGATGCGGCTCGCAGGCCGCGACATCAACCGGGCGGTTACGGCGCTTTACGGGGTTTACGGCCCGGTGTTCGCGTTCGGTGTCGGGCCGGTGCGTTTTATCTGGTTTGTCGGGCCGGAGGCGAACAAGTTCGTGCTGGAGGACGCTGCCACGCACTTTCAGCTCGGCCCCGCCTACGGCTTTTTGCGTACCATCGGCGGCAGCGCTGCGCTTATCACCTCCGACGAACCCGAGCATTTACGGCGGCGGCGGCTCGTGCAGCCGGCGTTTCACCGTTCACGGCTGGCGTCGCTCGAGACCCTTTTAGAGACGCGCCTGACGGAGCTGTTCGGAAGTTGGGTCGGGCGCACCGTAGACCTTTACAAAGAGGTGCAGGGGCGTGTGCTCGAGGTTATCTGTGAGGTGCTTTTAGGCCGGGCGGCGCTTACGACCCCGCTCACCGCCGACATCAATCGGATGATGCGGTTTGCCAACCTGCCCTTTCAGTATCAACTCGTCAAGCTGCGCGTTCCCGGTAGCCCGTGGGCGCGGTTTTTGGCGGCGCGGGAGCGGGCCGACGCTGCGCTTTACCGTGAAATCCGGCGGCGGCGAGAGACCGGCGACTTCGGCGACGATGTACTCGGACTTCTTTTAGAGACGAAAGACGAGGACGGGCAGGGTCTGAACGAACTCGAGATGCGCGACCAGGCCATCAGCCTGGTGTCGGCAGGCTTCGACACGACGAGCGCGGCGTTGACGTGGGCGGTTTTGGAGCTGCACCGGCAACCCGAGCTGCTCGCCGAGCTGCGCGCCGAGCTTTCGACCTCGGATGAACCGCCCCTGCTCGCCCAGGTCATCAAAGAGACCTTGCGCCTTTACCCACCCGCCCCGGCAGGCTTGCGGCGGGCGTCACGCGACCTTACCTTCGGCGGCTACCACATCCCGGCAGGGCACCCGGCGGCGTTTTCAATCTACGCGGCGCACCGCTCAGCCGCTAGCTACCCCGAGCCTTTACGGTTCGACCCGAAACGCTGGGAGACGTTTACGCCGCCGCCCTACAGCTATCTACCCTTCGGCAGCGGCGCGCGTTACTGTATCGGCTCAGGACTGGCAACGCGGGTGTTGACTTTGGGGCTTAAACATCTTTTACGGGATTACACGCTGACGCCGCTGTGGGCCGAACCGGTCGCAGAGGCGGGCAACACGCTGCACCCGCGCGGCGGTCTGCCGGTCAGGGTTGCGCGGGCACCGAGCCAAGACGCGCCTCGAGCCCCCGCTTCACCTCGGGCCAGTCGGTATAGATAATTGAGAAGAGCAGCGAATCTCTGATGTGACCATCTTTTAACACGCGCTCGGCGCGCAGCGTCCCTTCGTAAACTGCGCCTAGTTTGCGAATCGCTTTTTCCGAGCGGACGTTGCGGGCGTCGGTGTAGAAGTAAACGCGCAAGAAGTTCAGAGCTTCAAAGGCGTGGGTAAGCAGCAGATATTTGCTCTCGCGGTTGACGCCGGTTCCCTGCACCGACGGCTCGAGCCAGGTAAATCCCAACTCGCAGTTGCGGCTACTGTAATCGAGGCGCGAGTAACGGCTCGTCCCGACGACGTTGCCGCCTACAAGCAGTGCAAACGGATAGGCCGCGCCCTCGTCTCGTTCCCGAAAGGCGCGGCTGAAGTACGCTGCGGCTTCGGCGGGCGTCGTCGGGGTCGAGGTGTAGCGGTAGTGCTCCGGCGACCTCCGGGCAATCTCCAGGAGCGGCCCCGTATGCTGCTCGGTAAGCGGCTCGAGCGTCACCAAGTGGCCCGTTAAGACGAGCGGATGCTGAATCTGCAAGCCGGCCTCAACCAACCTGCAAATCCACGTCGGGGAGCGTCGCTTGAGGAGACGCTAAAGGCTGCGCCGAGAGGTCGAGCTCGAGCGGGACGATTTCGGCGTAATCGATAGCGCGCTGCACCCCGAGCATACTGCTGATCACCACCGCGTGCGACACGACGATCAGGCTGTCGAGGTGTTCGTAGCGCCGCAGTACATTCACGACGCGCGCACGCACCTCTTCGACACTCTCCCAACTCCGCGCTTCGGGCGGCGGCGGCTGCCGCTCGGACACCGGAACGCGCCGGTCGACCTCAGGTTTTTGCGTTGCCGAATCTGAAGCGGCCCGCACACGCCGCTCGGCGAAGGGAATAAACCCCGTGTAGTATGAGAGCTGCTGATTGGCGTCGCGGATGATGGCGTCGTCCATCGCGCCGAGCGAGTCTTTTTGCGGCAGCCATTCGTGCAGATCGTATTCGACGTGCAAGGGTTTGTCGAGTGCCCGTGACAGGCGCGCCGCCGACTCTAAAGCCCGCGCATACGACGAGCTGAGAATGCCCTGGGCCGCCTCGAGGCGGTAATCGTTGGCAATCACATCGATCTGGACACGGCCTTTGGGCGTAAGTGGCGCAAACGAGCGGGCCCAGCCGCGTACCCCGCGCGACTCTAAGGCCCCCCAGTCGGTCTCACCGTGGCGGATAAAAAAGAGCTTCATACGCAGCTCACACGCCTTTGGCAAGTACCTCGGCAGAACTGATGGCAGGCGACGCCGACATGGTTCAGGGTAGCACAAGTGCTTTTACGGCGGTAGTTACAACAGGCTAAAGTGTGCTGAGCTGGAGTGTTAGGTAGCGCGTACATGAAAGTGTGCATTGCGTCTCGAGAGGCCCCGGCGTCTCCCCTTCGCAGTCGTCAAGATGAGTGGTGCAGCCTGACAAAATAGGGCTCAGGCAACGGACATCCGTAGCCTAGCAGAGTACGTCAGAGGTTGAGTATGCGATGCTTAACTTTCGGGCCGCAGGTAAGACGGCTACCTGCTAGTCGGCGCGCGGTACGTCAAGCCTTTTAGGTATCTGCTTCCGGGTATCTTGTAGTATAAAGCGTGCAAGCTATCGATAATCTCTACCGCCGCACGGTGCTTTCTGTTGCCGACGCGCCGCCGATAACGACGTTTATCAAACAGCGGGGGTTTAATCTGGGCGTCTCGAGGTTTGTTGCCGGTGAACAGCTGCCCGAGGTTTTAGAAGCGGTGCGGGCACTGCGTCAGGACGGGCTCGAGAGCATCCTCGACCTGTTGGGTGAGTTCATCGATACCGAGGCGGGCGCGGCGGCGATGACAAGCGAGATTTTGATGACGCTAGAGGCGCTTAAAGACGTACCCGGCGAAGGATACATGAGTGTCAAGCCGACGCAGCTGGGGCTCGGCGTAAGTTTCGACCTGGCTCTGCAAAACGCCCTGAAAATCGCCGAAAAAGCTCGTGACGTAAACGCGCAGCTCTGTTTGGACATGGAAAACGTGCCGCACGTTAACGGGACGCTCGAACTTTTCAGCGCGCTCCAAGACGCCGGTCACACGCACGTCGGTACCGTGTTGCAGAGCTACTTGTACCGGACGATGGACGACCTGAACGGGCTCTTGGAACGCACCCCGAACCCCACGCTGCGAATTGTCAAGGGTGCGTACCGCGAAAGCGAAGCGGTCGCGTTTCAAGACAAGGCCAAAGTCGACCAGAATTACCGCGATTTGGTCTACCGGGGGCTCGAGGCCGGGGCGACTATCGGCGTCGCCACCCACGACGAGAGCATCCTCCGCGAAGCCCTGGCGTTTGTACGCGGGGCCGGACTCGGGCCGGAGCGTTACGAGTTTCAGTTTTTGTATGGCGTCAAACCCGCTTTGCAGCGCCGCCTGGTTGCTAGAGGCCACAAGGTCAGGATTTATATCCCCTACGGTCACGACTGGTACGGCTACTTCAGCCGCCGCTTAGCCGAGCGACCCGCCAACTTGTTCTTCGTCGTGCGCGGACTTTTCGGTTAGGTTTTGCGGCTCTTCAGTGCTGTATCCTGACTTCTGAGAAGCGTCTTACAGCCGACACCCGAACGCTCACGTCCCTGATTACAGTGATGTATATATACGCTTTACTGCCCAAAGGATACGCTTTATGGATTTATTTGAGCCTTACCAAGTCGAGCCGTACTCGGATTTTTCACAAAGAAGTGTGCAGGACGCCTACAAAGAGGCTTTAGAGACTGTTCGCGGTCAGCTCGGGCAAGACTACCCGCTTATCATCGGCGGTGAACGGGTCGAAACGGCGCACGGGTGGCTCGAGTCCGTCAACCCGTGTAACCAAGAGCAGCTTGTCGGGCGCAGCGCCAAAGCTAAACGCAAAGAGGTGGAGCGGGCGCTGAACGCGGCCTGGGACGCTTACGCAAGCTGGTCGCAGCTGCCGATGAGCGCCCGGGCGCGGGCACTCGTCAAACTCGCCGCCGTGATGCGCCGCCGCAAATTCGAACTCTCGGCGTGGGAAACCTTCGAAGCGAGTAAGAGCTTTGCCGAGGCCGAAGCCGACGTTGCCGAGGCGATTGACTTTTGCGAATACTACGCGCGGCAGGCACTTAAACTCGACGGGCCGCTCGAGACCTACGACTACCCCGGTGAAGAGAACACCTCGTTTTTAGTCCCTATCGGCGTCGGTGTGGTCATTCCGCCATGGAACTTTTTGCTGGCGATTTTAGTCGGTACCGCCGTCGGGCCGGTCGTCGTCGGCAACACCGTCATCGTCAAACCCTCGCCCGACACGCCGATTATCGCGCAAAAATTTATGGAATGCGTTGCCGAGGCAGGTTTTCCGGCGGGCGTCATCAACCTGGTTACGGGCGCAGACGCCGACATCGGCGACCTTTTGGTCGACCATCCGCGCACCCGGTTTATCAACTTTACGGGGTCGCTTACGACGGGCCTGCGCATCCATGAACGCGCCGCCAAACTCCAACCGGGGCAGAAGTGGCTGAAAAAAGTTTACGCCGAGTTGGGCGGCAAAGACGCGCTGATTGTCGATGAGACGGCTGATCTGGACATGGCAGCAGGCGCTGCCGTCGCCAGCGCCTTCGGCTTTCAAGGGCAGAAATGTTCGGCGCTGAGCCGCTTAATCGTCGTCGATGAGGTTTACGACGCGTTGCTGGGGAAGGTCGTGGAGCGTGCTAAACGGCTCTCGTTCGGCCCAGCGGAAGAAAATAGCGATGTGGGCGCGGTCATCAATCAAAAAGCGGTCGATAAGATCATGGGCTATATCGAAAACGGTAAAACCGAGGCGAAGCTCGTGTTGGGCGGCAACCGGGGCGACGAAACAGGCTTTTTTATCGAACCCACCATCTTTGCCGAGGTGCCGCAGAGCGCATCGATTGCCTGTGAAGAGATTTTCGGGCCGGTCTTGTCGGTTATGCGGGCGCGAGACTTCGACCACGCGCTCGAGCTGGCGAACGCGACGGTTTACGGGCTCACGGGCGGTGTTATCAGCAAAGACCGTTCACGTTTGGAGCGGGCACGGCGCGAGTTTCACGTCGGGAACTTGTACTTAAACCGTAAAATTACCGGGGCGCTCGTCGGGGTGCAGCCGTTCGGCGGGTTTAACCTCTCGGGCTCAAACGCGAAAGCGGGGGGGCCGGACTACCTGCGGCTCTTTATGGAGATGAAAACCGTTGCCGAGCGGTACTAGAGACTTCAAGTTTACGAGAGCGGCTCCGAAGCCGCTCTTTTTAATGAGGCGATATGGACGCAGCAGCGCAGTATGCTCTAGCTGAAGAACTAGCCGAACGTTTAGGTTGGATTTCCGGCGTTCAGGCAGTTACGTTAGGCGGCTCGTTGGCAAGGGGCCGCGGGCATCCGGAGAGCGACATCGATTTAGGCGTGTACTACCACGCGGACACGCCCCCCGACATTTGGACGTTCAAGGCGTTGGCCAAGGCGGTTGATGACAGCGGTTCCGACGAGACGGTCACAGGTTACGGCGGTTGGGGGACTTGGGTCAACGGCGGCGCATGGCTCACCATCGGTGGTCAGCGCGTTGACTTTATCTACCGCGATCTGGATAGGGTCACAAAAGTGCTAGAGCAGTGCCGCGTGGGTCAGCCGGAACGACATCTTCACGGCGGTCATCCGCATGGGTTTCACAGCCCTATCTACTTAGGAGAAGTCCACTATGCTCGGATTCTCTACGACCCCGCAGGAGAGTTGCGCGCGCTGCAAACGCAGCTTGCTATCTACCCGCCTAAGCTTAAAGCGGCGCTGATTCCTACCTTTTTACAAGTAGCCGAGTTTGCCTTGGCAATTAGTGAAAAGCCTGTCAAACGCGCAGAAAGTTCTTACGTTGCCGGATGCTTCTTTGAGTGTGTCTATAGCCTCGTGCAGGTGCTTTTTGCCCTTAACGAACGCTACTTCGTCAACGAAAAAGGTGCGGTCGCCGAGACGCGCACCTTTGAGAAAAGTCCGGAAGCGTTTGCCGACGAAGTGACGGATATCTTGGGCTGTGTGGGCCGGACAGCGGAAGAATTAGGACACAACCATAAGCGTTTAGGTAGTCTCGTCCAGAAAACTAAATCGCTCGTGGACTAGACGAGCCCAGCTAAAAAGTTCCAGAGGAGGACCTTTGGAACCTATAACGCTGTTTTCAACCAGTTTAGCGTTCAGCCGTTTGCAGCGCCTTTTCAGACACAGGCTTAGACGTTTTAGCTGGTGTGCGGCGTCTGCGCTCTTTGAGCCGCTCAGCCAAGAAGTAGCTCCCAGTGACAAAAGTCCCGGCAACGGCTTGTAAGGCAAGCCCTTCCCACGTCGCGTAAAGTCCAAACCAGAGCCCCGCCCAGTAGGGAAACTCGAGAAAACGCAGCGGATGCGTCGGCAACCAGCCGACCACCTGCAGGGCGTGCGCGGTATTGCCGACCATCACCAGCAAAACTGCGCCGAGCATGACCGCCGTCACGACGAGCATCTTTTTGTACGGCAGTTTGGTCTGCACCTGAAAGACGATAAAACCGACTGCAAACGTCGCGGCGAGGCCTAAGGCGACGCCCGCCAGCACGCTGAGGCTACCCGCCTCGAGCATGAGCGCCTGCAAGAACAAGGCGGTTTCAAAACCTTCGCGGTAGACGCTGGTAAAACCTAAAAGGGCTAGCCCGACAAACTGCCCGACCCCTGCGCCGATGATGCGCGCTTTCTTTTTGTGAAACCCGGCCATCCAGTCCGTCCAGTAGGTGTCGTGAAAAAACCAGTTGGTGATGACCAAAAGCACACCGATAGCGACAACCGAAACGACGGCCTCGAGCTTCTCGCCGAACTGGGCAAAGGCCAAGAGCGCCCCGCGTATCACCGTAAATGTTACGGCGCTAGCGACTAAAGCGCTCCAGACGCCGACCCAGAGCGGACGGCGAAAGCGCTGCATCGACGCCATTTTGAGGCTGCCGAGGAGCGAGGCCAAGATAAGGACGGCCTCGAGCCCCTCCCGAAAGACGATGATCGCGGCGTTGGTCGCCACCGAACCCGGCGCTTTGGAGCCGCCAATTGCGGTTTTCGCCTCGGCGAGCTTTGCTGAAAGCGCGGCTCGGGTCGCCTGAACTTCGGCCAAAGGTGCGTGACGGCTGAGCAGGTACGCCAGACCCTTGGGTTCCGAGCCGTACCAGAACAGGTTCTCGATTTCCGGGACAAAGCGCGGCGCAAACGCGGTTAGTTTCGCTTCAGGGCCACTTTCTAAAATCGCGTAGGCTCCGATGCGGGCAGATTCGGCCTGCGCGTAGGCGCCGGTAGCGACGGCAGCCTCGAGCTGCGACAGCGCTTCTTCAATCACGTCGAAGTCGGCGCTGCTGTTTTGCCGAAGCCACGCGGCGGGCATCACGCCCTGAAGCGTTGCAGTCAGCGTCTGAACGTTGCCTTTCACCGCGTCCGGTGCGGCGACGGCAGTGTTTTTGCTGGCGTCGTCCAAGGTTTGCGTCAGTCCGGCGAAAAGCTCGGCGGCGCGTGCGGTGGCGGCGGCGTCGCGCGTCGTCAGTTCGCCCTGAATGTCGGCAAAGGCGGCAGTCGCGGCTTCCAGGAAGCTGATGGCTTCACGAATCTCGAGGTCAACTGTAACCTCGCCTCTACGAACGCCGCGCCCGTACTCGACCGGGACAAGCAGCAGGAAGCGGAAGAGCTGACCGGCGCGGCTGGCCTGTTCGTCGGGGCTGAGGGGGGCCGCGCGAAACCCGGCGAGCGCCGCCTGAACCGGTGCAACGTCACCGCGCGCCAACCCCGCAAACGCCTGTTCAGCTTCTCGCAACGCGGCTGCGCCGCGCTGTTCACGAAAACTCGGTGCCAAAATCGCAAAGTAGCCTCTAGCTAGCGCGGCGGCTTCGGCGGTGCGTACTGAAAAGTTCTGCGCACTGGCCGCGTTGACGTCCGCCAGGGTCTCCTCGAGCCTCGCCCCGTAAGTATCGAGCAGGTCGGCGCGCACCGCCGCCAGAGCTTTTTCCTGCGACAGTTCGCCGGCTCCCCAGCGCCGCAAGGCGAGCGTCGCGTCGGCGTCGGGGCGAGAAAACCGGGTCGCTTGACGAAACTCCCGTAACACGAGCCACGACGCGGCTGTTTCTGGTTTAGCCTGCTGAATCGCCGTCACCGTGCGCTTAAAACCGGCACCCAACAGGGCCGTCCAGAGCTGGGCTTTGGCAGCGGCAAAGGCGGCCCCGTCACCCTGTTTTACGGCCCTTTCCGCCCGGGTCAAGGCGGCTTCGGCGCGGGTATTAGTGGGCTCGAGCCCCGCTAACCCCAGCTTTGCGTAAGCCGCTCTCGCTTTTTGCAGCGGCGCACGGGCAGCTTCGGGCGAAAGCATCAGCTCGAGCTGCGCCGCTGCCAGACTGCTCCGCACGGTCTCGGCAAGTTGGGCAGGTGACGCCGCCAGCGCCACCGAAAAGGCAGAGACAAAAACAGCAACGCCGAAAACAGCGAGCACCGTAAAAAGAGCCGTAAAACGTCTCATCTTAGTTTTCGACCGTAACGCCGAGCACACCGGCAACCTGAGCCAACTGCCCGGTAATCGCGGTCGCGCGGTCTTGCGCCTCGACGCCCAAGAGGTCGGCCTCTTCCGGGCTGAACCGTTTGCCGGACCGCTCCTGGGCGTAAACTTTACCGACGTAAGCCTTGAGACCGTCTAGGCGCGCCGCTAACTGCTCGCTCTGGGCGGCGTCGACGGTGCTGATTTGCGGGCTGACGCTTTTCAGCACGATTTGCAACCCGCCCAGAATATCTTGAACGTCGGCAAGCCGTGAGATTGCTACGAAATCGCGCTGGCCCGAGTCTTCCCCTGCGACGAACCTCGAGTCGCGCCACGACGCAAAATACTCGTTCATGGTCGGAACCATCACGATGAGCGCGGTAAAGGCGTCGGACGCGCTGGGCTCCCAGGCTTTGGCCGAGGTCGCGAGGTCGCGGGCCGTCGCCGCCATCTTTTGCGCCCCGCCGAGGAGCACGTTGGCGTCGGGTAAAAGGTCGCTGAAGGCCAGCTTGCCATCGCCGCCGAGGTCGGCCCCGACACCGCTCGAGTAGGCCGCAAAGGTGCCGTAAAGCGTACTCTCGGTGACGCCCATGAGGTTGCCGGGTTTCTCGAGCACCTGCCCGTCGGGGAGGGTGATATCGAACGAAACCGCGTTCTCGGGGTCTTCGGCAGCGGCAGCGCCCGCATCGAGGTCAACGTCGAACTGAGCCAAGCCGGGCGTCCCGGCCACGATACCTTCCATCTGTTCATAAAGCGGGCTGGCAGTCGTCCAGGCGTCTCTGGCGTCTAGAAGAAGCCGCGAGACTTCGGCCCGACGATCGGCCCAGAGCGCTTCGTAGTCGAAATCGGCGGCTTTTGCCAACTCGTAATACTGCCGGCTGAGCACCGCGAGTTCGTCGGTTGAGGCGACGAGCGCCGCGGTTTTACCCAGCAGATAGGTTTTGATAGCGCCGAGGTCGTTTTGGGCGAGGACAACCCCCGAAAAAGTCAGGGCGAGACCGAGATAACCGGCAAGTTTGGCTTTGCTGAGCATAAAGCTCCTTCTGGCACCACCCGCGTCGAAACGACGAAAACCTAGCGCCGAGGTCGGATTTAGGGGTAGTCTAGCGCCCTGCCAACGCCACGTCAATACCCGAGCAGCTTACTCGGAATAGTTCCTAAATTGTTTGTGGGACGTAGTTTGTTGGAGGAGGCTCGAGTCCTGCTGCTCTCCTGAATGGTAGCTTAAGCGCTATGCAACCGACCTCACTCGGCTACCGTACCGACCTGATTTTTCACCGTTTTGAAGGCGAAGTCGTAGACCGGGGCCGTTACCTGGTTATCCGCACACCGAGCAATCCAAGCTACCGCTGGGGTAACTTTCTTATCTTCGGCGCGCCACCCGAGCCGGGAGATTTCAGGCGCTGGAACGAGCTTTTTGCCCGTGAGGTCGGCACGCCGCCGCGCATCACACACAAGCTTTTCGCGTGGGACACGGTAGACGGGCGGCACGGCGACACCGCCGACTTTCTCGCCGCCGGTTTCGCGCTGGGCGAAGAGGTCGTCATGGCAACCGATACACTCGTGCTGCCGCGCCGTTACCACCATGAACTTGACATCCGGGCGCTTACGACCGACGCCGAGTTTGCCGAACACGTCGAGCTGCACGTCCTCTGCCGTCAGGAAAAAGACGACGAGGCAAGCTACCGAAGGTTTTACGAAGCGAGTACCGAGTCTTACCGGAAGATGATTGCGGCGGGTCTAGGAAGGTGGTTCGGAGCCTTTTTGGACGGGAAGCTGGTCGCCGATATGGGCATTTTTGCCGACTTGCACGTGGGCAACTTGGCCCGCTATCAGTCGGTCGTAACGCACCCGGACTTGCGGCGGCGCGGGATTTGCAGCACCCTGCTTTACGAAGTAGGACGTTTTGCGCTCTCAACCTTGGGGGCCAAAACGCTCGTGATCGTTGCCGACGAGCATTACTTCGCCAAAAATATTTACGGCGCGGTGGGTTTTACGGTGCGGGAGAAACAGGGGTCGCTCGAGTGGTTTACTTAACTCGTACGCGCTTAAAGGCGTCCAGGGCGTGATTTGGACGATTGGGGCCTAAAGACGCTACCGGATTCCCAGACCTTTTTCGACGCCGACTTGCAGCCGGGAGACAAGCGTCACATGGACTTCACGTTTCCTCGGTACGATGTAAACCGTGATAACTCGCGTTTTAACCTGTTTGTTTGCGCTGCTCCTAACGAGCTGTACCCTCCCCGGTGTAAAATCCCAGGCTGTTTCCCGTGTGAGCCCACCCCTTAAGCCGGTAGGCACCTACAGCTTAAAAGGCGACCCGAACTTCAGCCCGAACCAGCTTCCCGGTGAGATGAAGGTGTGGCACGCCCGCCTTTGGGACGGTATCAGATACGTCAATAACAGCGACAGCGATTTTAATCCCGAACGGCTCGCTGCCAGCGGTGACCTCAACGATTTAGGCAGAAAGTTCAACAACTACCTTACGAGCCTGCTGACTGCGCTGCGGGTTACCAAAGACCTGGCGCTGCTCGATGAAATCGACCGGTTGATGGAGTTGGCCCGCGCTGAACTAGCCGACTACAACGGCGACGGCTTTAGAAACTGGCGTTACCTTGCAAGAGGCAGCAACCCGTCGCTCTACGGCGACGACGAGTACACGATGGAAGAGATTCTAACTCACTCCGTCGTCGCCGCCGCTGCCGCCGCACTTCGCGAAAATGCTGCGTTTAATCCGCGCTACCGCGAACACGCGATATTTTGGGAAGACTATCTAAAAAACGATTTCGAGGCCAAGTGGCGTAAACGCAACAACGTACCGTTCGGCTTTCCGTTTTTGACTCGTGACCTCATGCATCCCTATGTGCAATTTATTCGTTATCAACTCTACATGTACAAGTTGACCGGCGAGGCGAGCTACTACAGCGAGGCCGAACGGATGGCGAGGGAGGTAACCCGTCAAGTCAGAAGGGTATACACCCCGGGCGGGCCGGCTTACGTCTGGGATCAGCGGTTTTTGCCGGCAGCCGACCGAAACGACGCGCTGAGCTGTCAACCGTTCGTCTACTTGCGGCTTACCTTTCAGGCGTTTCAAGACCTGGCGATGGAAGGGTTTAGTATCTTCGACGACACCTTTATGCAGTATGTGTCGACGGCGATGACCTCACTGGTAATGAAAGACAGCTACCGTTCGTTTGCCAGTGATATCTGCGGCGGCGTGTTTCAAGCAGGGCTCAAACCCTCGAGCTTTGAGGATGGCATCACCTTTCATTTTGTGAATTACCCTTACGCCGTAGTCGGTAAGTGGGACGCAACGGGCAAGCTTGAGCGCGCCGTCCGGCGGGCCTACCAAGAAGTCGACCTAGACGAAAATTACTATCCGGTGGGCCGCGCCAACCTCGCAGCCGAGATGCTCTTTTTGCTGGCGGACAAACCCGATGCGAAACGCACTGCCGACCGTTAGCCCGGAGTTTGGACTATACGCCGCGGCCCCCGATCGCTTTCGCACAAAAGCCGTGACGTTTTGCGGCTCAGGCGTTGCTGCGCGAAAATAAAACCGTTTACCGGGCTCGAGCCGGGCAGCAGGTGAGACCGACCTAAGCTCGAACCGGGTAAAGTGAAGCCAGCAAAGTGAGGTGAAAGATGAAAATCTTAGTAACCGGCGGTGCCGGGTATATCGGGAGTACGATTGCCAGCGCCTTGGAGGACGAGGGCCACACCCCGATTTTGCTCGATTCACTCGTCAGCGGGCCGAGGGTGTTCACCGAAAAGCGTATCTTTTACGAGGGCGACGTCGCCGACAAAGAACTGCTGGAGCAGATATGTAACGACCATCCGGACATCCACGCGACGGTTCACTGCGCCGCGCTGATCGTCGTGCCGGAGTCCGTCGAACAACCTTACCGCTACTATCACGAAAATGTCTGCAAGTCTTTGGAGCTGTTTCGGCTTCTGACCGAGTTAGGCTACCCAAGAGTCGTCTTTAGTTCGTCGGCGAGCATTTACGACGCCGTACCGGGGTTTAAGGTTACGGAAGACGCGCCGCTCAAACCCTCATCACCGTATGCCCGCACGAAGTACATGATGGAACAGGTCTTGTCCGACCTCGCGCACGCGACACCTTTGTGCGGGATTGCGCTGCGCTACTTCAACCCTATCGGGGCCGACCCGGAGTTTCGCAGCGGTATCTATGTCCGGGAACCCTCGCACGTCCTCGGCAAATTGGTCGATACGGCGCTCGGCAAACTCCCGGAGTTTCAGATTACGGGCGTCGATTGGCCTACAAGAGACGGCAGCGGGATTCGCGACTACGTTCACGTGTGGGATTTGGCGAAAGCGCACGTGGCGGCCGTGACGCGTTTCGACGCGGTACTCGCAACAGTGGACAGCCCTTACGCAGTCATCAATCTAGGCACCGGCGACGGCGTAACCGTCAAAGAACTCGTGGCTGCTTTTGAACGGGTTTGGGGCAAGGCCATCGCCAAGTCCGAAGCGCCGCCGCGTCCCGGCGACGTAGCCGGAGCCTACGCCAACGCAGACCAGGCAAGGGCGCTGCTCGAGTGGCAAGCGGAGCGGAGTATCGATGAAGGGATTAGTAGCGCGCTCGAGTGGGGCCGCCGCCGTCAAAAAATCCTCGGATACCCGTAAACAACCCGTAAACATTCTCAACAAAAATCAAGCCGAAGGCTCTAAACCTTCGGCTTTCTGGTGGAGGCGGCGGGAATCGAACCCGCGTCCGAAACCCCCTAAGACTGGCTTCTACGCGTGTAGTCGCTCATCGATTGTCGGCGCAGGGCGAGCCGAGCGGCGTGCTCACACCCTACGCTTACGCGCCTTTAGGTTCGCCTCAGCCCAGCGCTAAAAGCTTTCGGCTATCCCGTTTCAGGTCGTTCGGTCTAGCGAGCCACGGGCGGGGCTTCTAGTGAACGGACGCTGTCAATTAAGCAGCGAGTGCAAAGCTCTGACGAGCATTGTTGTTGCCAGTTAATGGCTGTGCCGTTTTTTAGAGAGGCCAACGGCGTCCTCTACGCGCAACCACGCCCTTGGTGAGCCCCGTCGAAACCGGGACGCCCCCAGACATGCCCCTGGCCGACGGTTTATCGGTGAGGGACGAGTAGTATAGCACATCAAAAGCGCTAGGTTTTGTGGTGGGTTACTCGAGCTGTCGAGGGGTGAACGTTTTTGAGCTCTTCTTGCAACTCGGTACAGTTTTTCTGGGTGCATTTCTGGCGTTTTGGCGCGAGAACCGCCGTGGGCGTCGCCAGATCAAACGTTGGGCAAACACTACCTAAAGTACGAGAAAAGTCCGGGTTTGACATCGACACATCGGTTTGTAGACAGGCTCGAGAAACCCCACTGCCTGCTCACAGCTTACACCGGGAAAACCGTCTAAAAACTCGTCTAAGGTATCGCCGCCCGCGAGGTAATCGAGCAGCGTCTGTACCGGAACACGCGTACCCACAAATACGGGCGTGCCCCCCAAAGTTTCAGGGTCAGAGCGGTAGACCTCTTCGCGTTTCATCTGTACTAAATCTAGCACAGCGAGGTTTACGGATTAGACAGCACAGTGCTCAATAAACCGGAAATTTCAAAAAAGCTTACAGTGTACCACATGCCGTATCTGTTTTTAGTTGTATAGTGTGTGTATGGGTCTGAAACTGGGCTAGACCCAAGACTAGGACCCACCCGGGGAGCTACGGCTCCCCCCTTTAGTCAGATGCGGACGATACCGTAAGGAGCTGAACCTGCTACTTTGCACAAAACGGGGTCAAGACGCGAGAAGTAGTTTTGCCCGCCTACCTTTTTCATATAACTGTTTGGCGCAAGTTGTTGTTGAAGAAGGTAGGCAGCCAAGTCAACCGCTTGAATAAAGTAGGAGTCACGCGAATCCTTGAAGTTCGGGTCTTCGACGATATGGCTTAAGGGCATTTGACGATAACCACCATAACCAAACTTTGAAGGAATAGGGTTATAGTGCCGCATTTTTCTCAACAGCAGTCTAAGCTTTTTGTCGTCTGTCCTGTCTGGAAAGATTAACCCTTTCTCTGCGGGGTTTGCGGGTCCCGGAAAGTTACCGTTTCGTATCGTATTTTCAAAGCGCTGAATAAGCGCTTGCCAAGCCTTGCCAAACACATCAAAGTCTGGTGGCTTTCCTTGTTTATCTACAACTACATTTATAAGGTTTATATCTTGCATCGTTGACAATTCTGTAGCTAATGCTCGGATAATACCCAAACGCTCATTACGTTTGATACGCCTCAAATCACCCGGTTTATTGATGAAGTGAGAAGCATGTAATTCCTCACGTAGCTTCAACCCATACACAATTCGCATACGACGCCTGAAACCAACAATTTGGTCAAGATTAGCTTGCCACCGTAATTCATGCACAACTAGACCTGTAAGGATAAAAAACCGACTAGGCGAATTATCAAGTCCGATGTCACCGCTCTCGTCAACGTACATGATATACACACAAAAAGTTTACCTTCAAAAGTTTGAACTTGTACGTGTGCAGCTTCAAAACTTAATTCAGCACATCCAGCGCCTCATCATCCGTCACCGTCTCATCCATCTCCTTACGCCGCGTCGCCCACGCCGGAAAGGGAAAGTTCAGCATCATCGGTTGCGGCACATCGGGCTGATGGACAATCATCGTTCCGGGAGCCAGAATGGTGGCGCGGCCCAAAAAGCTGCGCGGCATAAACCGGTATTCGGCCCTTTCGCTTTCGGCAGCGTCCAAGCGCCCGACAATCCGTACCGCCGCGTTACTCACCACGCGGCGCTCGACTTCGCTGGCGGTCTGCTGCGCCCCAATCAGGATGATACCCAGACTCCGCCCACGTTCGGCAATGTCCAAGAGCACATCTTTGATAGGACCGTCCCCTTCGGCGGGCGCATATTTGTTCAGCTCGTCTAAAACGACGAAGATTTGACCTCGGCTGTTGCGGCCTTCTTGCGCTTCAAAAACGCCCCGCAAAAGCACGCCGACGACGAACATCTGGGCTAGGGGTGCGAGGGTGTGAATGTCTACGACGTGAACCTGTTCGGAACTGTCGAGCAGCTCGAGCCGTGACCTCTTCACCTCCCCCGCCGAGAGGTCGCCGCGAACGAGTGCCCGTAAATGTTTGGACGCGCCCCGTAAACGCCGGATGAGCGCTTCACGGGTTGCTTTGGCTTGATTCGCCGTCCAGCGTGAGTCGCCGCCTTTGTTGCTGCCGCCCGCGCCGTCGTCTTCACCCGCATTCTTTTTTAAGAGTTTGTACTCGAGGTACTCCACCAAATCGTCGAACTTCGTGAGCCGCACGCCCAAACCGCTGCCTAAACGCTCAGCCGAGATCGCCTCGTCCGCTGCCATCCTGACGCGGCCCCGTGCGTCTATATCGCGTTCCAGCGCAAAGTCCGAGTCGCCGTCTTCAGTCTCGAGGTGTGGCCCGCGCTGTTTTTCAGCGAGCTTAAAAAGGCGTTCTTCAAGGTGCGACACCAGAAAGCCCAAGTTCGTCATCGCGTCTTTATCGGCTAGGACAAAAGGCAGCATCCGCTCCCTGGCAAAATCACGCAGTGTCCACAAGTATGGCGACACGCCGCCGCGCCCCTGTGCGGAAGCCATGACACCGCTACCCTCGAGTGCAGGCGCGTGCAGCCCGACGCTTTCAAACGGTTTGGCAGGCAAATCCAAAATCTCGTAGCGGGTGCGGTCGCTGCGGCGTTTGGCTTGCCACTTGCCCTCTTGCTCAGCAAAATCCTTGTTGGCCTTGTCCAAAAACAGTAAGTCTTCGCCTTTGACGTTAAAAATCACCGCTTTACTCGCGTTGACGTTGCTTAACAGGCTCGTCGGCGTGTCGCGTTTACGGTTTTGCGCGTTAAAGATGCTGTAGAGCAAAAAGAGCGCGTACGAGGTCTTGGTCGCAATCCCGGAAATCCCCGAGATATTGACGTGGGCACCCTTTTGCCCGCTGATAAAGTCGAAGTTGATAAACCCCGGTTCGCCGTTACGGAGCACGCCTGCGGGGAGCGGCGCGTCCATGCTGTCGAGGTAGAGGGCTTTTTCCAACGCCTCCCCCGTCGCCAGCCTGACCGAATCGCCCGGAGTCGGCGGGATGTAATCTTCGGGTTCAACGCGGGTTACGAGGACGTGTGCGGCGTAGGCGATGTTGGCGGGCATCAGACCGCTGCTGACCAGCTCGGTATCGCCGTCGAACTGCACGCCCTCAAAGCGGCGGCGCACCTCGTCCACCACGCCGTAAAAGTTGACCTTTTCACCGCTGCCGCTCGGGTCTTCAACCTCAACGGCGATCAGGTCGTCGAGCTGAACTTTGCACCCGTCCAGCACACCGAACCAGAACTGCAAGGGCGTTGCGTCTTCAGTGCCCAAGACCATCCCGATAGGCAGGTCGCTGAACTTGATGATGTTTGCCATTAAGCCGCGTCCTCCAAACTCGCCAAATGCTGCATCACCCGGCGGCGCACAATTTGCGCGTTGCCCATCCGGCGAGAGAGTTCACCTTCCAGCGCCCGAATCGGTAAAAGCTGCTGCGGCGCACGCGGGTCTTGGTGTTGACGGCTGGCAAACTCGGGCAGGTTGAGGCAGCTCCAGTCGGCGAGGTTGGCTGTCCACTCGAGTCTCTCACGCCAGTTCGGCCCGGCATATGCTTGCAGCCGCACCATCCCCGCGAGGCTGTAGAGCCACGGGCGCGGGTCGCGCAGCCGTAGAAACCACTCGAAATAGCTGTTGTCAGCGTCCCTGGTCCGTACCAAATAGAGCGGTGAGCGCTCGCCCTGCTCGAGTCCCCGCACCACGTTCAGCTCGGCTTCTGAAATCTTGGGTTCGTAAATCGTTTTGAGGTAGCCGATGACGTTTTTCTCGCCGCCCAAAAAGGGTCGGGGGCCGTCGCAAATGATAAGCGTTTCCGGATTTTGGGCGATGAGTCTCGAGGCCAAGCGTTTTTCCGCGTCCAGCATCTCGGTTTGGAGCCGCCGCACCACCGCGTCCGGGTCGCGCTCCGCCGTACCGACGACTTCATAGTGAAGTGCGCCTAACCGTGAGCGCGTTTTCGCCATCACAAAGTCCGGGGTGCTGTGTCCACTGCTTAAGGCGCACACCCGGCGAATCAGCATCGTCTCCTCGCCGTGTTCGTTTCTGTGTAAAAAGCTCGCCTGGCGGCTCCGTTTGGCGCAACAAGACACGACCCCGACGCCGTAAGTGCCGAGCACCCCGAACGCCACCTGCGCGGCGTCTTGCTCCAAAAGCACCCTTGCTTCAATCCGGCGGCTGCCGTCTAAAAAGTAGAGGTCGTCCCAAAAGGTCTCGGCATGTTCAGGTTTACGGCGTTGCCACAGCCCTTCGACGCTCGTATCGACGTCTGCGCGCCCGTCACCGGCGGTTTCTGCGTGATAAGCGGTGTTATATTCAACCGCCCAGGGATCGAGTCTTAAGCGCACGCCCAAAGCATACCCCGCAGGGTGCGCCGCGCCCAAATGCAGGCAGCGCCTGAAAGCTATCGTAGGGTATGACACCCCAAATTGAAATCCTCGAATCCGTAGACGATCTAGAAACCGTTGCCGAAGCGTCCCAAAAAGAACCGGTGCTGCTGTTCAAACACAGCCTGACCTGCCCGTTTAGCGCCCGCGCCCAAGAGCAGTTTGTCGCAATCGAGGGGATTCCCCGTTTTGCGCTGACGGTGCAGTACGCCAGAGATATTTCAGCTGCCGTCGCCGAACGCTTCGGTGCTGAGCACGCCTCACCGCAGCTGCTGATTATCCGAAACGGCGAAGTTATTCAGAGCTTGTACCGCTCGGAGATTCAAACGGAGGCAGTCGAGGCGTTTGTAAAGCTAGCCACAGTAAGTTGACGCGCCGCTCGAGCCGATGATTCGCATCATCCGGTATAAAACCGCTTGGCCCGCCGAATTTACGGCAATCGGCGCAGAAGTGCGCGTAGCGCTGGGGAATACGGCGCTAGCGGTTCACCATATCGGTTCGACGAGTGTGCCGGGTCTAGCCGCCAAAGACGTGATCGATATTCAGGTGACGGTCGCCGACCTTGATGTTCCGTTAAAACGCCCTTTAGAGAACGCTGGTTTTACCTTCCGCGATGATATCCGCAGAGATCATCTGCCGCCCGGTATGACGCTTGCACCCGGAGAGCTCGAGAAGCTTTATTTCCAGCGCTCAGAACGGCCCATCCATCTCCACATTCGCGCCGTAGGCCGCTTTAACCAGCGTTACGCGCTCCTCTGCCGCGACTTTTTACGGTCACAGCCGCTTGCCAGAGACGCCTACGCTGAAGTCAAAGCGCAACTCGCGCGTTATTTTCCGGATGATGCTGAGGCGTATTACGACATCAAAGACCCGGTATTTGACGTGCTGATGGCGGGAGCGTTTGCGTGGGCGGATTTTACGGACTGGCAGTTGCCACCTTCAGACGCCTGAGTTTAACGTTCCGGAGCTAGTGTAAGCGTTCCCGTAGCGTTCGCTTCAACCTGCTCTCTATCCGTAAAGATTGGCAGATACTCGACGTTCACCCAGCGGTTTAGAAAGTCGCGGTAGTGCGACGACAAAACGTTCCCCGACTGACCCGTCGGTTGCATAAACCGCGAACGCTCCAAATCCGAGAGGTCGTACACTGCCCGGAGTCCCGGCCCGGAAGTCTGCGCTGCACCCTCACCGTCAATGGCGTAACGCGCCGCGTTGACCGTAAAAGCGTCTCCCCCGTTGGGGGCACGCAGGTTAAAGAAACGTCCTAGTGGTGTCTCACCGAAGATGAGGTGGTCGTGGTCGGCGTAGTGAACATTACCCCAACGCCAGCTTTCCGGGTCTTCGCCGTAGAGCTCGTAGAGTTCCTGGGCAGACTGCCGAAGTGCGGTGGCTGCTAGAAGTTCACAGGTTTCGGTTTGGGGCGTCTCCACATTGTCGCACCACTGCGTCTGTTTCTGAATGACGTTACGAAAAAAGACAGGCCTAAACCCCCAGGCGTCTTCAAACATCGTTCCCAAATCATCTTCCAAAACGAGCCGGGTAAACGCCCGGTACCAAGTGCTGAAGATAAGCGGCTCGGGCACGCCTGCTGCCATCACCCCGCCCCACACAGCGAGTCGCGCTTGCAGTGTCTGCGCTTCGGCACCCTCGGCTCGAACGCTTAGCAAAAAGGGCAAAAAATCGCCCACCATACCTGAAAGCTGGTCGGCTTGAATATCACCAAACGAACCGAGTGAATGCTTCTTCTGGGCGGCTAACAGCGCCGTGATGCGCTCGGCGCGGTACGGTTCGGCCCAGTCTGAGGTCAAAAAGTACGGGTAGCTGTCCGGCACGAGCTTGTTGTTTGCCGTTACGATCTGGCCCGAGGGTGGGTTGTAGACGTGCGGCAACGCTTCAAAGGGGATAAATCCCGTCCAGTCGTATTCACCCGTCCAACCCGGAACGGGTACCAGGCCGTCACCGTTTTTGCGGATAGGCACGCGCGCAGGCGCGTACATCCCGATATTTCCGTCTGTATCGGCGTAAACGATGTTTTGTTGCGGCGCGTGGAAGTTACGCAGCGCTTCGGTAAAGTCGTCCCAGTTTTGCGCGCGGTTGAGCTCGAGCCCCGCCTGCAAAGACAAATCATCGTCACGCAGCGAAGTCCAGGCAAAGGCCAGCGCGTAACCTGAACCGGCGACCTCAGCCGCGCCCGCACTTACATCCGAGATGAGCGGCCCGTGGCGGGTTTCACGTACCGTCAAAGTTACGTCGGCTTGCCCTTTGACCCGAATCGTTTCTTGCCGCGTCTTGAGCTCGGCCCAGCCCGTCGGCGTTTTGTAGCGGTTTGATTGAGGCTCGAGCTGTTCGATAAACAAATCTTGGGTGTCGGGGCCGGTGTTGGTAAAACCCCAGGCGATGCGGTCTGTGCGTCCGAGGACGACGAGGGGTAGTCCGGGTAAGGTCGCGCCCGAAACCTCGAGCCCCGGTGCCGACAGCTGCGCCAGATACCACAGCGCCGGAGTTTGCAGGGCCAGGTGCGGGTCGTTGGCTAAAAGCGGCGCGCCGGTCACACTGTACTCACCACTTACGACCCAGTTGTTCGACCCGGCTCCGGGTGGCAATGGTTTAGGCGACTGCGCCCAGAGTTTGTCTAAGGGTAATTTTTGGTAGAGCGCAGAAAAATCGGGCAAGATAAGCGGCGCGTCTCCGGGATAAGGGGGCCAGAGCTGGGCAACACGTTCGGGCGGCAAAACCTTCAGGAGTCGCGCACGCAAAAGCTCGTCATCCCAGTTGCCGCCCAAATCCCACGCCATCATCTTGAGCCAGACAAGCGAATCGGCGCTCTGCCAAGGTTCGGGCGTATAGCCCAAAATCAAAAACTCAGGCGGCAACGCACCCTTGCGTTCATCTAAAAACGCGTTGACTCCGGCGCTGTACGCTGCTAGCGCCCCCTGCGCCTCAGCACTGAGGTTTGGCAGCGTCCGCTTGGCTGAGCGGTAAACGCCTAAAGTCCGCAAGAACTTGTCGGTCTCCAAGGTCGCTTCGCCCAAAACCTCGGAGAGACGGCCCGCACCGACGCGCCGCTGAAAATCCATCTGAAAAAGGCGGTCTTGGGCGTGTACGAAACCGAGGGCAAAGAGCGCATCTTCTGAACTTTTGGCGTAGATGTGCGGTACGGCGTTCTCGTCACGGACGATCTCTACCGGGGCGCTGAGGCCGGGCAGCGTGAGCGTGCCGCTGATTTTAGGCAGCGACGTGCGGAGGTAGACAAAGGCGCCGAGTAGTGCGAGCAGCAAAGTGGCGAGTAATCCCAAAGGAATAAACCACCGAAACCGTCTATGCCGGGTTTTTACGGAATCTGCCACAGAATTTACCTCTGTATTCGTCACTGTAGCGCCCAGTGTAGCGCATGGCTGAAGGAGGGAAAAGACAGCCTGGTACAGACAACAGACAAGCTGAGTCGCTCGGCACAGCTCGCGGCTTTGTTACTGCGCGCGCGTACGCCTGCCGGCGTTGATGCAAAAAACCACGCTCGAGGTCGCGCCCATTTGACGGCCTTTAGCGACCGGTATAAGCGGTGCGTAGTGTACTACCTTGTAAAAAGGCAGGGAAGCGCTGTACACTAGGGTTTGGAGAAGTATCCCGACTGCCTTTTTTCGAGGGTGGGCCGAGGCCCATCCTTTTTTGTTGGCAACCGGGCACAGGTTTTATGGATACGGCAGCAAAGGTAGTGGTGTCGGGAGGTGCGTGTGGAGTTGGCGGAAGCTGCACAAGAGGTGCTGGGGCCGCTCGGTTATGAGGTCTTGGAGCTGGTCGTCAGCGGCAAGGGCAAAAAGAGAAACGTCTTGTTACGGGTTGACCGGCTTGACGGCGCAGTGGTGACGATGCAGGACGTGGAGACGGCGACCGGCGTGTTCAGCCTCGAGCTCGACCGGCTAGACCCTTTCGAGAACGAGTACAACCTCGAGGTCGAATCGCCGGGCCCGGCACGCCCCCTAAAGACCGCCGAGCACTTTCGGCGCTTTGCGGGGCTGCTCGCCAAGGTCAGCGCGCACGGTGAAACCTTTACCGGTCGCGTAAAAGAGGTCGGTGAGAGCAGCGTAACGTTCGACCTCAAAGGCCAAACGCGGACGCTGGCTCTAGAGGACATGCAGGCGCGGCTCGCCGAGTGGCCCGATACCCCCCGCTAATGAGGAGACAAGGATGAACAAGGATTTTATCGACGCGCTCGGGCAGTTAGCCACCGAGCGCAACATCGACAAGGAACAGCTCTTAACGAGCTTTGAAGAGGCATTGGAGCAGGCGTATGAGCGCAACGTCGAACCGGGCAAACTCATCGAGGTGCAAGTCGACCCCGATTCCGGCGAGATCGACGTGATCGTGATTCGGCGCGTGGTCGAAGAGATCGAGGAGCCCGAGCAGGAGATTTTGCTCGCCGAGGCGCTCGAGCTAGACCCCACCGTCGAAGTCGGCATGGAGATGGAGTTTCCGGTCGATCCCGAGAGGTTCACCCGTATCGCGGTGCAAACGACCAAGCAGGTCATCACCCAAAAAATCCGCGAGGCCGAGCGCGCCGTCGTCTTCAACGAGTACAAAGACCGCGCCGGCGACATCATCACCGCCGTGGTCTCGAGAACCGACAACAAACGTAACGTGTTCGTCGACCTGGGCCGAGGCGAGGCCATCATGCCGCCCAAAGAGCAGATTCAGGGCGAGCGGTACATGGTCGGGATGCGCCTTAAAGTGTTTGTCATGAAGGTCGAACTCGGCAGCCGGGGGCCGAGCATTTTGGTCTCCCGCGCTGCGCCCGAGCTTTTAGAGTACCTGATGCGTCAGGAGATTCCCGAAGTCGCCGACGATACCGTCGAGCTTAAAGCCGTCGCCCGTGAAGCCGGACAACGCTCGAAAGTCGCAGTGATCAGCCGCAACACCAACGTCGACCCGATCGGCGCGTGTATCGGGCACCGGGGCGCGCGGATTCAGGCTGTGACCGGCGAGTTGCAGCGTGAACGCGTCGATATCATCTTGTGGGACCCGAGCCCGCGCGAATTTATCCGCAACGCCCTCTCCCCTGCCAAGGTCGGCAATATCGACGTGAACAGCGAAACCGGTGAGGCGAAGGTCAATGTGGGTAATGACCAGCTCTCGCTGGCGATTGGCAAAGGCGGACAAAACGTCCGTTTGGCTGCCAAACTGACCGGTTTCAAGATCGACCTGGTCGCGTCTGAGCACGTGTCTGACCTTGACGCCGCGCTTCAGGCCGTGGCCTCGAGAACTTCTGAGCCGTCTTTAGGTACCGACGACGCCAAACGCGCCGCCTTCGAAGCGCTCTTCAGCGCCGCTCCCGATGTTCCGGAAGCCGCGTCCGAAGCTGTACTCGAAAGCTCGGAAGACGCGCCTAAAGAAGCCGACGACGGGGAAACCGAACGGGCGTAACGCGGATGAAACGGGGTCATATTCCGCTGCGCCGCTGCGTCGGTTGCCGCCGGGTACGCCCGCAGGCCGAACTCTTGCGCCTCGTCCGGGACGAACAGGGGAAGTGGGCGCTCGACCCGGCCCGCCGCGCCCCCGGACGCGGCAGCTGGGTCTGCGAAGACACCCCCGCGTGCTGGACACCCAAACGGCTCGGACGCAGCTACCGCGCCCAAACGGAGGCGATATGCCGCTCTCTCAACGACCAATTCAGTACCCATACCAACGACCATGAACTAGACCAGCGCACCAAGCCGGACAGGAGGGCTTAATGTCTGAAAAAATAAGGATTTATCAACTCGCCAAGGAGCTGGGCATCGACTCCAAGGAACTTCTGGGACACCTCGATAATTTGGGCGTCAGCTACAAGTCGCACTCGAGCAGCCTAGACGAAGACGTCGCCGAGACCGTCCGCCAACTGGTTCAAGACGAGGGCGGCGTCGCCGAAGCAGAAGCAGCCGCCGAACTTGCCGCCGAAGCCGAGGCGGAAGGAGTTCCGGAAGAAGAGGTTAAACCTGCCCCCGCCCCCGATGCGCCCCACCGCGCCCCGGTCGTGACCGTGATGGGCCACGTCGACCACGGCAAAACGAGCCTCCTGGATTACATCCGCAAAACCAAAGTCGCCGACAAAGAAGCGGGCGGCATCACCCAGCATATCGGCGCGTACCAGGCCGAAACACCGGGCGGGCTCATCACCTTCCTGGACACCCCCGGTCACGAAGCGTTTACGACGATTCGGCAACGCGGCGCGTCGGCCACCGACATCGCCGTGATCGTCGTAGCCGCCGACGACTCGATCATGCCGCAAAGTCGTGAGGCCATCGCCCACGCTAAAGCGGCGGGCGTCCCAATCATCGTCGCGATTAATAAAACCGATTTGCCGCAGGCGAACGTCGATAAGGTCAAACAGGATTTGATGCGCCTCGAGCTCGTTCCCGAAGATTTCGGCGGCGACACCATTACCGCCGCCATCAGCGCCAAAACCGGCGACGGCGTAGATAACCTGTTAGAGATGATCTCGCTGGTCGCGGAACTCGAGGATTTGCGCGCACCAACGGGCGGCAACGCCGAAGGCGTTATCATCGAATCGGTGCTAGACAAACGCGCCGGGGTGCTGGCAACCGTACTGGTGCAAAAAGGCACGCTTCACGTCGCCGATTACCTCGTCTCCGGCGAAGTCTGGGCAAAAATCCGCCGCATGACCGACGAGAGCGGCAAAGCCATCACCGAGGCGGGGCCGTCGGTGCCCGTACAGATTTTGGGGTTTAGCGAGCAACCCGTCGCCGGCGACCAGATCGTCGCCGTTGCCGATGAAGCAAGTGCCAAAGCGCTCGTCGGTGAGCGGCGCACTGCCCGCGAAGACGAAGAAGCGCAGGCAGGCAACAAAAAAGGTGTGACCCTGGCCGACCTGTTCGGCAAACCCAAAGTCACCAAAATCAACCTGATTTTACGCGCCGATACCCAGGGGTCTTTGGAGGCCATCAAGGGCGTCATCGCCAAAGAGTCCGAGCAGGTCGATGAAGTGGACGTCGAGGTTATGTTGGACGCCGTAGGTGCGCCTACCGAATCGGATTTGCTGCTGGCTTCGACCGCAGGCGCGAGCATCATGAGTTTCGGCGTCGCTGCGCCCGGAAGCGTTAAAAAAGCTGCTGAACGTCAGGGCGTTCCGCTCAAAAACTACCGCATCATCTACGAGCTGATCGAAGACGTGCAGCGTCTCATCAAGGGTCAGATCGAACCCGAGTTTGAAGAACAGGTCATCGGACACGCCGAAGTGCGGCAGGTTATCCGCGTCCCGCGTAGCGGCAACATCGCCGGGTCGTACGTCACCGACGGCACCATCCGCCGCGGAGCCAAAGCGCGGCTCTTGCGGAACGGTAAAGAGGCCTACAAGGGGACGGTTTCGCAGCTGCGCCGCTTTAAGGACGACGTGCGCGAGGTTGGCACAGGATTTGAATGTGGTATCAACCTGCAAAATTACGAAAACGTGCAAGAAGGCGACATCATCGAGGTTTACGATATGGTGGAAATCCCGGTTTCGTAATTCACGACCGCCGTAAGGGTGTGCTAAAGTAGTCTGTTTTGACGAGCGTATGGACTTCGACCGGTGTGAAAGGCTCTTTCCGGAGTCTTCGCACCCTTTTTTGTTGCTTTTTACTGCTGCCCTTTTACAGCGTTTCTGAAAATTTACAGGCCGGTGAACCGGGCGAGCCGCACGCCGGGATGGACGCGCCGCCGCCGCCGCTTCTAGAGTCGCACGCACGCCCTGTCACGTTCGGCACTCCTGAACGCCGTTTACTCGGCATGCTGCCGACAACAGGTCACTTAGAGGCCGTTAGGCAGACTTGGCATATTGTTCTGCTGCTTTTTGCTTTACAAGAAGTAAACCACACCGACCTCGCTATGTTTCAGCAGTGGCAGCTCGAGGGCGGCTAAGGCTGCTTCTACCGACGTTTTGGCCCAGCTTCAGTGCTTGAATTCGGTAAGGATACAGCTTTCATATCTATTTTAGGATGAGGCTCGAGCCCAACACATTACGTCAACCAGCCAAGCAAACATCCCTCAACCCTTTTTCCCTTTTGGAGACCTAGATTCATGACCCAACGTGCCTTTCGCGGGCTTTTAGTCCTCGCCGCCCTGTTAGCCGCCATCCTCTACCTCTGGAAGCCGTGGGACACCTCCGGCGACCCCTCCCTAAGACTCGGCCTCGACTTGCAGGGGGGGCTGCGCGTCGTGCTGCAAGCCGATACGCCCAACCCCGCCCCCGAAGATATGCAGGCGGCCCGCCGCGTCATCGAAAACCGCGTCAACGAATTCGGGGTGTCCGAAGCACTTATTCAAACGTCGGGCACCGACCGCATTTTGGTCGAGCTGCCGGGTCTGACGACCGCAGAGCAAAACCGCGCGCAAGACCTGATCGGGCAGCAGGCCGTGCTAGAGTTCCGGCTTGTTAAACCCTCATCCGTAAATAAAACCGACGCCGAGATGACTGAGGCCGACCTCGAGCCCGCCGCGTTCACCGGCGAAGTGTTGCAAAACGCCTCGACCGGGTTTAGTACGCTCAACCAACCCCTCGTCAGTTTTCAGATTCGTAACCGCGACGCGGCGGCGTTCGGGCAGTTTACCGGCGGAGCCGTCGGTCGCCGTATGGCAATTGTTTTAGACGGCAACGTGGTGAGCGCCCCGACCATCAATCAGCGCATCAGTAACAGCGGACAGATTACCGGGCAGTTTACGCTCGAGGAGGCGTCCGACTTAGCGCTCGTTTTGCGCTCGGGCAGCCTGCCGATCTCGCTCCGCACCGAAGGCGTCACCGCCGTCGGCCCGACTTTGGGACGCGACGCCGTAAACGCAGGCGTCAAAGCCGCGCTCATCGGTGGGGCCGGGGTGGTCGTCCTCGTGTTTCTCTACTACGGGCCGCTCTTCGGCGGTATTCTGGTCTTCGGTCTCTTTTACGTCATGCTCCTTATTCTGGGTATTCTTTCGGGTCTTAACGCCACGCTGACGCTGCCGGGGCTCGCCGGTCTGATTCTGACGATTGGGGCGGCAGCCGACGGGAACATCATCTCGTTCGAACGTATCCGCGAAGAGTTGCGCGCAGGTAAGGGTCTGGGGCTGGCGATGAAAGCCGGGTTCAGCCACTCGATTCCGGCCATTATCGATACGCACATGGCGATTTTGCTGGCAGCAGCGGCCTTGTATCAGTACACCACCGGCCCGGTACGCGGCTTTGCCATCACGCTGGCAATCGGCGCAGTCGCCTCGGTGTTTATGAACTCGGTGATGGTGCCGTTTGCGCTTAACACGGTCTTTGCACGTTCACGGCGGCCCCTTTTGCCCAAAGGCTTTCACATTCAGGGGCTCAAGTTCGTCAACAAAGCGCCCGTTATTATGACGCTCTCGCTGGTGCTGGCAGTTGTTTCGCTCGGCTTTGTCTTTGTACGCGGTCTCAACTTGTCTACCGACTTTACCGGCGGTAGCGACATCCTCCTCAGCGTTCCCGACGCCGTAAATGTGAGCGACGTGCGGAGCGGTATCGATACGCTTGGCATTGCAGGTATAGACGGGGCGGGCGCGACGGTGCAAGAGGTGCAGGACACGACGATTGCAGGCAAAGAAATTTCGGTGCGGGTCGGGCAGACCCAAAACGAGGCCGACAGCGGCACCTTGGCGAACAGGCTCGCAGCGGCGGTCGGGGGTGAGGTGTTGCAAAACAACTTCGTCGGGCCTTCGGTGGGCGAAGACCTGCGGCAAAACGCCATTCTCGCCGCACTCGTAGCGGTACTGCTGATTCTCGTTTACGTGGCGTGGCGTTTCTGGCCGAACTGGATTGTGGCGGTCGCGTCGGTGATTGCGACGGTTCACGACGTCGGTATCGTGTTGGGGATTCTTGCCCTCGTCGGGGCCCAGTTCAGCATCCCGGTATTGGCGGCTATTTTGTTCGTCATCGGCTACTCGCTCAACGATTCGATCATCATTTCCGACCGTATCCGCGAAAACCTGCGGGTTCACAAGGGGATGGACTACCGCGAGTTGGTCGATTTGTCGGTCAACCAAACCTTGTCCCGGACGCTGATGACCTCGCTGACTACACTGCTGCCCGTACTCGCACTGTTCTTTTTCGGCGGCAGCGTGCTGCGCGACTTTTCTTTGGTGCTCTTGATCGGGATCGGTTTCGGGACGTACTCGAGCATCTTTATCCTCGCGCCGATGGTCGTGTGGTTTCAAAACCGTCGGGGTCAAAGGCCGGTCAAAACGCAGCGCCGCACAGCTTAAACCGGCTTATCGGCTTAAGGGGCAGCTGCGGCTGCCTCTTTTGTTATGCCGCCCACACTGACGCGCTCGCCTCGGCACAAGCCTTGCTAAAAGTTTTCCGGCGTTTTCTGCTTGTTGCGTTTGACTTGGGGCTGCTTGCACGGGTCTGAACACAGCTCCGGGTACGGACCGGGGACTCGCGTTCAGCCGCCTCAGGCATATCAGTGCAGACCGGTGTTCCGTCCGGTTCCGTCCAGCAATTTTTTCCGTCAATTTTCGTCAGCTACCCCTACGCAAAGCGCGCGTATTCTGCTACACTTAGAAAGACACCCACTCCCACACCGTATTTGCCCGTGGTTACGTCATCCCCAGCCAGTCAAGCCAGGCCGGAGTGAGCACCACGAGTCTTGTACCTCGCAGGGATTCGTGCTTAAATAAGAATGTTGCCACAAACCAGGCAAGGAGGAACTCCCCCAACATGGATCAAAAGGAAAACCAGACCGGACACCCTGAATCCGGCACCGACCAAGCCCAGAACCCCGGTTCGACCGAGGCACCGACCGCCGCGCCCACTCAGGGTGAAAGCGCTGCGTCGGCTGAGACCGAAACCTTCTCAGCATCTTCTACTCCAGAGGACGCCGACGCCGACACAAACCCCGCGACAGCAGCCGAAACGGAACCGACCTCGGCAGATGACGCAGCTGCAACTCCAGAGACGGCGGACGCTACCCCCCAAGATGCACCCGGCGCAGAGAACAGTCAGGCGGACCTTCAAGCCGAGCCCCGAACTGACAACACTCGAGACGCTGCTGAAGACGATGTTCAAGGTGACGCTAAAAGTGTAGTTGCGCGCGGTCAGGACGACGACGGCTCGAGCATGACCATGGAAGAAGTCATGGCCGCCTCGGACGAGCAGCTCGCCCGTAAGCCGATTCACCGCGGGATGCTCACCACCGGTTCTGTGATCATGCTCTCGCAAGAGGGCTTGGTTGTTGACGTGGGTCAAAAAGTCGAAGGTTTGGTGCCTTACAACCAGCTTTTCGAGTTTGAAGCCGACGCCGCTGAAGCCGCCAAATACTTCAAACCCGGTGACGAGCTTCAGGTCTACGCCATTCGCGTCGATATCGCCAACAGCACCATCATCTTGTCGAAAAAACGGGCCGATCAGGAGCGTGCGTGGAACCTCCTGCAAGACATCTTCGACAAAAAACTGCCGGTCGAGGTCGAAATCGTCGAGAAAGTTCGCGGCGGTTTGGTCGCCAACCTGGGCGTGCGGGCCTTTTTACCCGCGAGTCAGGTCGATGTGCGGCGGATCAACGATCTCGCACCGTATGTCGGGCAGCGGATGCGCGTGCGGATTATCGAACTCAACCGCCGCCGCAACCGCGTCATCATCTCGCGCCGCTCGATTATGGAAGAAGAACTCGCAGGCGTCAAAGAAGAGACGCTCAAAAAGCTCGAGCCCGGTGCGAAGTTGGAGGGTGAAGTCGTTGAAATCACCGACTTCGGCGCGTTTGTCAATTTGGGCGGCGTCGACGGCCTCGTTCACCGCAGCGAGATTACCCACGGCCGCTTCAACCACCCCCGCGAAGTCCTCGAGGTCGGGCAAAAAGTTCAGGTCGAAGTCATGGACATGGACTTGGAGCGCGAGCGCATCAACTTGTCGATGAAGTCCCTGAAGGGCGACCCGTGGGAAAACGTGCTGGCGAACTTCCAAATTGGGCAAAAAGTTTCCGGTAAGGTCACCAACATCACACCGTTCGGTGCGTTTGTCGAGATCGAGTCGGGGCTCGAGGGCTTGATTCACGTCTCGGAGATGAGCTGGACCAAACGCGTCCGGCACCCCAAAGAGGTTGTCGAAGAGGGCCAAGAAGTCGAGGCAATGGTCTTGAAGATCGACGTACCGCAGCAGCGGATTTCGTTAGGACTTCGCCAGACCCAACCCGACCCGTGGTCGAGCCTGCCCGACCGTTTCCCGCCCGGCACGGAAGTCACCGGCCCGATTACCGGGATGACCGATTTCGGCGTCTTTATGGAGATCGAAGAGGGTATCGAAGGGCTCGTTCACATCAGCGAATTGGCTCACGAACACATCGAGGACATCTCGCAGCACTTTAGCAAGGGCGACGAGATTACCGCGGTCATCCTCAACATCGACCCTATCGAACAGCGCGCAAGCTTGTCGCGTAAACGCACCCTGCCGTACAGCGCGGGCGAAGGTAGCTACGAGAGCGGCGCACCGCTCGGCGCACCGCAAAGCCGTGGTGGAGCCCGCAAAGGGGGTCGCCGTGGCGGTCGCCGGAGCCAGGGCATCGACTATGATTACTCGTACGCTTCCGCCGACGCCGGCAGCAAAACCACCACCAAGCTTGGCGACGTGTACGCCGACCTGTTCGCCCAGTTCGGTCTGAGCGACAACCAGCCGGCTGAGGCGCAGGCGAACCGCGCCGATAGCGCCGGTGAAAGCTCGAGCGCCGACACGACCTCAGCAGAAGTTTCTGCACCAGTAGCCGACACCGCACCTCAGGCTGCTGAACCGGCTCCGGCCGAGCAGACAGAGCAAAGGCAAGCGCCCACGCGAGCAGAGGCGCAACCGCAGCAGCCTGCAGAGGAACCGGAAAACGCTATCGACGCAGCCGAGGCCGCTGCGCTCCTGACCGCCGCGTTCCGTCAAGGCAGACGTCCCGCACCCAGTACCCCCGAGACGTCTGAAGAAACCCAACCCGAAGAAGAAAAAGAGCCTTCCGCCTAACTCGGCTTTTAATAAAAAACCCCGCGCCAGTCGTTAAGCGCGGGGTTTTTTAGTGGATTTTTGCGGCGTCTAGCCGAACGATACCTTGGGTACGGCGCGCTCCGCTTCAGGCGTTTCCAACATCACCTGTGGCGTTTTGCCCATCGGCCCGGCAACGAAGACGCCAGGAACCGTTTGAATGGTATTGTTGAACTGCAGCACCGCGTCGTTGTAGAACTGCCGCGCGTAAGCGATTTTGTCCTCAGTTTCGGACAACTCGGTTTGCAGCGCTAAAAAGTTCTGGTTGGCTTTAAGTTCAGGATAGTTTTCGGCTACGGCGAAAACGCTCCGCAGGGCGCTTGTCACCTGATTCGAGGCTTCGGCTTGTTCGGGGACGGTGGTCGCCCGAAGTGAGCGTTCACGCGCTTCAGCGAGTTTGGTAAACAGCCCGCGCTCGTGCGCCGCGTAGCCTTTAACGGTCTCGAGCAAGTTCGGAATCAAGTCATTACGGCGTTTAAGCTGCACATCGATCTGCGCCCAGGCGTTTTTGATACGGTTTTCCAGGACGGTGATACGGTTATAAAACGTGACCCCGACGAGGGCGACGATAACGAGCACGGCAAGTACAATCCACAGCACGGCGGGCCTCCTGCGGTTAGTCTAGCGCAAGTAGCGAGGCGGCTGCGAAAAAGATGTGCGGCTTTTTACAGGTTTTAGCTGTGGCGCTCGCTGATGACGCCGCCGCCTAAAAGACGCGGGCCGTCGTAAATTACCGCCGATTGACCGAGGGTAACAGCGAACATCGGGGTGTCGAAACGCAGCTCGAGCCTCCCCCCCACCAGCTTTAGCGTCGCAGGAACCGAGGTTTGCCGATACCGCGTCTGCACCTGCACCCGCTCAGGTAGCTCGTCTTCAGGCAGCAACAAGTTGACCTGTTCGGCGCTGAGACCCCGCCAGTGACACATCTCGCGTGTGCCGACGATGACTTCGTTTGTTTGGGCGCGGAGTTCGATCACAAAGCGCTCGAGGTGTGAGTGATACATCCCCAGCCCGCGCCGCTGCCCGATGGTGTAGAACTGCACGCCGTTATGCTGCCCAACCTTTTTATAACCGTTCGACGCGTCGAGTACAGCTCCCGGCGAGCTTGTGCTGAAGTCGCTCAGATAGTCCTTGACGCTGCTCGTGATAAAACAGAGCCCGTGCGACGAGGGTTTGTCCGCCGTGATAAAGCCCCTGGCCTCGGCGAGTTCACGCACTTCAGGTTTGGTTTTATCGCCTAACGGAAAGAGCAGGTGCGGCAAGACGTCCCGGTTTAAGGCCCACAAAAAGTAGGTCTGGTCTTTGGAATCGTCTGCCCCCCGGTGAAGTTCTACGCTGTTTGGGCCGTCAATACGTTTTACGTAATGTCCGGTAGCAACAAACTCGCAGCCCAGCCGCCGCGCTTTGTGCAAGAACGTCCCGAATTTGATCTCGCGGTTGCACCACACGCAGGGGTTGGGGGTCTGCCCACCTTCGTAAGCCGGTACAAACGGGCTGATAACCACCTCATCGAACTGCTCCCTGGCGTCGAGTAGATAGAAGGGCACATCTACCTTATCGGCGACGCGGCGAGCGTCATAAGCCGCGTCGGGGCTGCAGCAGAGGTCGAAAGCACCTTTAGGGCGCTCGTCGGGCCAGAACCGCAGCATCGCACCTTGCACCTCGTAGCCTTGTTCTTTAAGGAGCGCTGCCGCCAGCGACGAGTCCACCCCGCCCGACATGGCGCAGAGAACGCGGCCTCTTTCGGGCAAGGTTTGGGCTTCGGCAAAGGGTTCGGGCAGCATATTCACAGTTTTCCAGTTTACGTCAGCGGGCCGCGACCGAGAAAGCGCCCCGCGACAAACCAGCTTGTTCAGGTACATAAAGCCGAATGTGCGGTTAAACGGGCCGACGGGCCGAGTACCGACGCCTGGTTTCATAGTCTGCGCGCTCGAGTTCGGTTTCTAGATGCCTTGCAACACCTTATACCTTGCAACACCTTTGCCGCTGCCGCTGCGTTCGGCAGCGGGCCGGGACACCACCGCACAGCGGTACTGCCCAAACACATCGAAGTCGTGATTGCACCCTTTGCTGCGGGCTTTAGCAAGCGTACACCCGACTGTCTACCGCGCCTGCTTAGATACCGCGCACTTTTGCAAGCGTTTCCTGCTTGACTCCAAGTCTATGTTCGTTCCCGGCTGACGGCTCGAGACTTCTCGCCGGGTGCTCCCCACCACTCAGTTTGTCGGTCGTGAGCCATCTTCACCGAAGGTCCGGCTCTGGTTTTAGATCAGTAGACCCCTTTAGTCAGTCCACCATCGACGAGCAGCGTCTGTCCGGTGATGTAGGCAGCGCCCTGCGACGCGAGAAACACCGCCGCCGCCGCAATCTCTTCGGGCGCGGCGAAACGGCCTGTGGGAATGTCGGCCTCGAGCTGCCGCCGCCTTTCGCCCCCGAAAAGCTCATCGACGTGCGCTGTCGCGGTGTAACCGGGCGCGACGTTGTTGACCGTTACGCCGTCCCCGGCGACCTCGCCTGCAAGCGTTTTGGCGTAGCCGGTCACCGCAGCGCGAAACGCGTTGGAGAGCGTAAGCGTCCCTATCGGTTCACGTACCGACAAGCTGGTCACGTTGATGATACGTCCCCAGCCCCGTTGACGCATAGCGGGTAGGGCGTGCTGGACGAGCCGGACGACCGACATCAGGGTCAGGGCGTAGGCCTCGTCCCAACCGGACAGACCGATTTGGGTCGGCGTTCCGGAGGGTGGGCCGCCTGCGTTGGTCACGAGAATATCGGGGGAGCCCAAGGTCCCGCGCACCTCACGAAAAAGGCGCTCGAGGTCGCTTTCTGAGGAAACATCCGCGACGAACCCGGCCCCGCCCACCGCTGCTGCCGCCGCCTCGACTTCTCTTGCAGTGCGGGCGCAGAGCGCGACCCTGACGCCTTCGGCGGCGAGCCCCTGCGCCACCGCTAAACCGATACCCTTCGACCCGGCTGTTACCAGGGCGACCTTGCCGCTCAAGTGGAGGTTCATGTGCCGAGTATATAGCAGGTAACCGCCGCCTAAAAGACACGAAGCAAACGGTCATTTGACTTTTTATGTGCGATTTCTTAGCGCTAGCTGCGTAGCACCGATACCATTACGGCGGCGGACGAACGTCTCGGGCGCGAGCGCCGCGCGCAGTTCGGCGTCACTCAGGCCGGGGCCACCCGGTTGCCGCACGTCCCCGGGTGTTTTGCGTTGCAGAGGTTCGCCGCGCAACTCGAGCTCTGGTAACCGCCCCACCAGACGATGCGGCGCCTGAAAGCTGAGGCCGCGCCTGGTCAGTTCGTCGGTCAACTCGGTCGCGCTCGTATCCGTAGCTTGGGCAAGCTTAGCAAAGGCCGCGACCTCGAAACGGCTCTCACCTACGCACGCATCCAGCAAGTCCAGCCCGCCGCTCAGCTGCAATAAAAGCGCCTGGAGCGCGCCCTGAATATCCGGGCCAAAATCGTTGAGGTCGGCGTAGGGAATGTCGTGCGACGAGTACAAGACCATCTGCGACGCACCCAAGGCCCGTGAAAAACGCGTGCGGGCATGCTCTAAGGCGACCGGATTGCGCTTTTGCGGCATGATGGAGGCGCCCGTCACAAGGTGATATAACTAACCGTGCGCCGGGTAAAGTCGTCTTTTATAGCAGCAGAAGCGCCTAAAAGAAGCGTTGCCGGCGTAGCCTTATGATCGACCTAGCACTACCACCTGCACTTCTCCGGGCGCTCCGAGATGTTCATGACGACGCTGAAGGGTGGCTCGAGACGCTCCCGGAGACTTTAGCGGGGCTCGAGTCTCGCTGGCACATTCGCGTCACCGGCCTCGTCCCGCAACTTTCGTACAACCTCGTCGCCTACGCCCAACGTTTGGACGGAACGCCCTGCATCCTCAAACTGAGTCCACCAAACGACGAAATCGTTTGTGAAGCCGAAGCCTTGAAGTACTACGCTGGAGACGGCATCTGTCAGCTTTTAGAACGAGCTGACGACGTAAGTGCGCTGCTTCTGGAACGCGTCACCCCCGGTGTCTCGCTGCAAGAACTCTGGACGCCGGGAGAGGATAAAACCCATACTCAAATTACTGCTGAACTGATGCGGCGGCTTTGGCGTCCGGTAGTAGAACCGAATCTGTTTCGTAGCCTTACAAGTTGGACGGGGGCGCTCTGGGAAGATTACGAAAGCATTCCGACTGATTTGCAAAGACAGGCGCAGGGGTTACTGCAAGGGCTCAATCCCGAGCAAGACCCCGTACTGCTTCACGCCGACCTGCATCACGGCAATATCCTCACGGCTACGAAAGAGCCTTTTTTAGCCATCGACCCCAAAGGCATCGTCGGTGCAAGAGGCTACGACGTCGGGACTTATCTGCACAACCCCATGCAGGCCACTGCCGCAGAACTGATTGCACTTTTGCCGAGTCGCCTAAAGATTTTTAGCGGGATGTTGGGGCTGGGCCGGCAGGAACTCGCTAGGTGGGGGTTCGTTCACATGGTCTTGTCGGCTTGCTGGGACGCTGAGATGCACGGCGATTGGGACGTGCGGGCGCTTAAAGTAGCACGGGGGCTCGAGCGGTTTTTGTAGAGGTTTACGGCGAGCAACCTGTGGCCTCGGATACGGGCACTAGACCGCGTACATTCGCACGCGCTCCGTCACCTCGGCAAAAGATTTTGCGGCGTACTCCACCAGCTCCTCTGTTACCCCACGCCCAAGTGAGAAACGAATACTCGCTTTTGCTTCACGGTGAGCCAGGCCCATTGCCAACAGGACGTGAGAAGGCTCGAGCGTCCCCGCCGCACACGCCGACCCCGCACTCGCGTAAACCCCGGCGGCGTCTAGTCCCATCAGCAGGTCTTCCCCGTCGACGCCGGCAACCCGGACGTTCAGATGTTTCGGGCTACGCGGCGCACCGGGGGCGTTGAGGTTTACGCCGTCTATGTTTAAGAGGTGAGCCGCGAGCCTATCCCGCAACCGCGCAAGCTCGAGCGGGTCTGTCCCCAAACGTTCTTGCGCCAACTCCGCCGCCCGACCAAAGCCGACAATCGCCGGAACGTTTAAGGTGCCGGCGCGGAGACCGCGTTCTTGCTCACCGCCGAGCAAAAAAGGAGAAAGCTCGAGGCCGCTTTTCACATAAAGTGCCCCGACCCCTTTCGGGCCGTAAACCTTGTGCGCCGAGAGCGCCAGCATATCCGCGCCCAGAGTTTGCACGTTTACGTCCATCACGCCGAACGCCTGTACCGCGTCGCAAAAAAGCGCTGCGCCAGCCTCATGAACAATTTGACTGATAGCCGGAATATCGGTGATGACGCCGGTTTCGTTGTTGACAAGCATCAATGCGACTAAAAAGGTGTCAGGTTGTAACGCCGCTTGAACTGCGTCCGAGGTGATTTCGCCGCGCGCGTTGGGTTGTAGGTACGTCACCTGCCAGCCCTGGGTCTCGAGGTATTTGCAGGTGCTTAAAACGGCGGCGTGCTCGAGCAAACTCGTCACGATATGCCCACCCGGAAACTGCAAAGCGTAAGCGCGTAGGGCGTGGTTATCGGCTTCGGTTGCGCCGGAGGTAAAAGTCAGGTCGCGAGGTTGCGCGTTAATAGCTTGCGCCAACTGTTCCCGCGCCGTCTCGACTGCCTTACGCGCCCGCTGTCCGGCACGGTGCAAAGACGCCGGGTTGCCGTAATCGGCGTTCAGGGCCGGGAGCATCGCTTCTAAAACGAGGGGCTCGAGGGGCGTCGTCGCGGCGTAGTCGAGGTAAGCGTTCATAAGACTATTTTAGATGGCACAGAGCGTAAACCGAGTTGGCTAACCGTAAAAGTTGACCGTAAAAAACGGTGCGAACAGTGCCCGCACCGTAAAGTTGAGAAAAATCTGTTAATTCGCTCCAGCGAACTGTTCGGGCAAAGGCTCGAGCTGCAAAAGCTGCCGTTCCGAAACAAGTTGCGCCAGGGTCGTACTGCCCAAAACGTCGCGGACGGCGCTATCGACGCGGTTCCAGAGCGTTTCCGTCGAGCAGTGCCCGGTGTGTTCGCACGCGCCTGTGTCTTCGATACAGGCGACCGGCGCGAGGCTGCCTTCCATGAGTTCGACGACCTCGAGCGCCGTAACTTCATCGAGAGGCCGGGCGACGCGGTAGCCGCCGTAAGCGCCGCGCGTCGATTCGACGATCCCGGCGCGCCGTAAAACTGCGATGATCTGCTCCAAGTAGTGCTGGCTGATGTTTTGTCGGTCGGCGACGACCTTGAGACTCGTCGGCTCACTGCTGAGGGCAATCTCTACAAGTGCCCGCATCCCGTATTGTGCGCGTGTCGAAACCCACATAGTGTCCTCCCGGGGGTTAGTTAAAGGCAACTATAGACCGCGCCGCGTGGTCACGTCAAGAAAGTCGGAACGATTCCGAGGTTTAACCGACGCTCCTTGCAGTTACCCTTGCCCCAGCGTCGATAAGAACTCACCGTTGGTTTTAACGCGGCCCAGACGTGACAACAGCATGTCCATCGCTTCCGCCGGGTCCATGTCGGAGATGACTTTGCGCAGCAGCCACATCTTAGCCAGCACATCTTCACCCAAAAGCAGGTCTTCGCGGCGTGTTCCCGATTTGAGGATGTCGATAGCCGGAAAGATGCGGCGCTCTTCCAAACGGCGCGACAGGTGCAGCTCCATATTGCCCGTACCCTTAAACTCTTCAAAAATCACATCGTCCATGCGGGAACCGGTTTCAACCAGAGCCGTTGCCAAGATCGAGAGCGAACCGCCGCCCCGGATATTACGGGCTGCACCCAAAAAGCGCTTGGGCCAGTGGAGCGCTGAAGAGTCAAGACCGCCCGAAAGGGTGCGTCCGGTCGGCGGCGTCACGAGGTTGTTCGCGCGCGCCAGCCGTGTAATCGAATCGAGCAAGATCATCACGTGACCGCCCTCTTCAACGATGCGGCGGCTGCGTTCGTGGACGAATTCTGCGACGCGGATGTGGTTGGTCGGCGGTTCATCGAAGGTACTGGCGATGACCTCGACACCCGAAACCGATTCGCGGAAGTCCGTGACCTCTTCGGGGCGCTCGTCGACCAACAGCACGATGACCTTGATGTCGGGTTCGTTTTGCACGACCGAGTTGGCGATTTTTTTGAGCAGCGTCGTTTTCCCGGCTTTGGGTGGCGCGACGATAAGTCCGCGCTGACCGCGCCCGATGGGGGCTAACAGGTCGATAACGCGCGCGGCAACCTCGCTTTGGGTGGTCTCGAGCTTGATCCGTGCGTCGGGGAACATCGGGACGAGGTCGTCGAACCGGGGGCGTCTGGCGGCCTGGAACGGGTCGACGCCGTTGACCGCTTCCACCCGGATAAGCGTACCGTAACGCTCGTTATCGCGGGGGCGGCGGGCTTTACCCAGGATAAAGTCGCCGGTGCGGAGCTTGAACTGTTTAATCAGTCCCGCTGAAACGATAACCGAGCGGGTGTTGTTTTGCAGCAGCGATTCTTGCAAAAAACCGTAGCCGTCCGACGAAATCTCCAGGTAGCCTTTAACGAGGCGCAACCCCTCGGCTTCCGCAGCGCGCTCTAAAATAGCCACCGAAAGCTCGTCTTTGCTGAGCTGACGGTAGTCCGACAAACCGACCTCGATAGCCAAGAGGTGCAGCTCGGGCAAGATTTTGGCTTGCAGGTCGCGGTAGTTAAGCGTCGGGCGGCGCGTGTTACGGCTGTTACGACCTCGGCGCGGGGCGTTGCTAGAGGTGTCTTCTCGTTCTGAGGCACTGCGTTCACTGTCTTCGTCGGTGTCCCTAGCATCAGCGCCGCGAGCTTCGGTATCGCCGTCGTCACGCTCTTGGGTTTCTACGTCAGCTGCTTGCGGACGGTTCGGACGCCTGCCCCGGCGTTTGACGGGTTCGGCAGCTTCACTCTCTGCGGCGGGAGCCGCGTTTTGGTCAACTTCTGCGGTCGTATCAGAGGCAGGTTCGGTATCGGCTTCGGGGTCTTTTTTACGCCCGCTGCCCTTGGGCCGACCACGGCGGCGTGGCTGCGGCGCAACCTCGTCGGTGCCCGGCTCGAGGGTTTGGGTATCGCTTTCGTTGGCTTCGCTCATGGAGGCTCGACTTTCATAATATATCTGCACAGCTACTAAACCAAGATGACGGGCACAGAGGCCATAGTGACAGCAAGATTGTCCAGCTTGGTAAGGCTGCAGCACCCGGATAGTTGCACTTCTAATTGTCAGCGGGTGTGCAGCGCGGCGTGTTGACGTGCCTGTGTGGTGCTGCTAACCTGAGTATACGCATGGTCACGCGCCGATGTAAAGCGTAGACGATGCAAAAACCCTTGACTGGGTAAAAATAAAGGCGATGACAGGTACGAGTAGGGGCTAAAAGCGGTTAAGAGCGAGCCGGGGACGGTGAAAGCCCGGTAACACGCGGAGCCCGCGAAAATCAGCCTCGAGCCGTCCCCCGAAAAGGCAGCCGTTACGGTAACGAGTTTTACGGCGACCTGAGTAGACGGGAACGTGAGCCGCACGTGACAGCGGCAGGTTCTCCCCGACTTTTACGGGGGCAATCACAGAGGCCGAGGCGGTGACGCAGCGGCGAAGTTGGGTGGTATCACGCTCTCAGACATTCCGGGCGTCCCAATCGTTAAGTTTTGGGGCGCTTTTTTGCGGCCCCGGCGAGGGGAAATGATGGTTAAAGCTGCAACCAAACCGATGTTCGATGCGGTTAAAGGAGCCGATTTTCCGGCCTTAGAGCAGGAGGTCGCCACCTTCTGGCGCGAGCATGAGATTTTCAAAAAGTCTTTAGGCAAACCCTCACCCAAAGGCGAGTACGTCTTTTACGAAGGGCCACCGACCGCCAACGGGCAGCCCGCGCTGCATCATGTGCTGGCGCGGTCGTTCAAGGACCTGTTCCCGCGCTTTAAGAGTATGCAGGGCTACCACGTCGGGCGGCGCGGCGGTTGGGACACGCACGGTTTGCCGGTTGAAATCAGTGTAGAGAAAAAACTCGGTTTGCAAGGGCGCAACCACGACGCAACCCGGGAAGAGTTGGAAACCTTTAACCGCCTCTGCCGCGAATCGGTGTGGAGCACCATTCAGGACTGGAACGTTTTTACCGAACGCTTGGGGTTTTGGGTTGACCTAGAGGGCGCGTATATCACCTACGAAAACCCCTACATCGAATCGGTGTGGAACCTGCTGCAGCGGTTATGGGCTAAAGGTCTGGTCGCGCAAGATTACAAGGTCGTGCCACTGTCGCCGCGTATCGCTACCACGCTCTCCAAAGCCGAGTTGGGTGAAGAGGACTCGTACCGCGAGGTGGATGACCCGAGTGTTTACGTCCGCTTCCCCGTAAAACCGGAGACGACGCCGCAGGCGGTGCTGGACGCATTGGCGGCGCAAAACGTAAAACTCGCCGACCTGCCGGAACTCGCGTTAGTGGTCTGGACGACGACGCCCTGGACGCTGCCGTCGAATACGATGGCGGCGGTGAACCCGGAGCTGACTTACGCCGTTTGCAGGAGTCCTGTCGGGCCGATCATCGTGGCCCAAGACGCCGTAGAACGGGTGTCAGAGCTGCACGCGGAACCGCTCGCGGTGCTCGCCACTTTACGGGGACGAGACATGGAGTTCTGGGGTTACGCCCAACCGTTTCCGGAAGTCGTCACAGAACTCGGTGTGACGGGCCGGATGCACTTTGTCGCACTCGCGGATTTTGTCAGCGCCCAAGACGGTTCGGGCGTTGCGCACGAAGCCCCGGTTTACGGCGCGGAAGACCTGGAGCTCAGCCGGGTTTACGGCACGCCGCTGGTGTTTGGAACGAACGACCACGGCGTGATGCAGGTGACAAACGCACGCGGGCAATTTTTCAAAGACGCCGACAAGGTGCTGATTGAAGATCTGGGGGCTCGAGGTCTCATGTACCGGGCCGGAGTCTACCGCCACCGCTACCCCTTTCACGACCGCACCGGCGACCCGATTTTGTATTTCGCCAAACCGTCGTGGTACGTCCGGACGCAGCGGATGACGCCGGAGTTGTTAGAGCAAAACGAGAAAATCAACTGGGTGCCGAAAAATATCAAACACGGGCGCTTCGGGCGGTGGTTGGAGAGCAACGTGGACTGGGCCATCTCCCGCGAACGCTACTGGGGCACACCCCTCCCCTTCTGGGTCGCTGAAGACGGCAGCGAGATGGTCTGTGTCGGCAGCGTGCAGGAACTTTCGGAGCTGGCAGGACGCGACTTGTCAGAATTGGATTTGCACCGCCCGTATATCGACGATGTGACGTTTACGAAAGACGGAAAACTATTCAAGCGGGTGCCGGAAGTCTTAGATGTCTGGTTCGATTCGGGTTCGATGCCCTACGCGCAGTGGCACTTGTTGCTGGACGCTGACGGTGACAAACCGTTGCCCGGTGCCGAGGAGGGTCTCGAGCAGTTCAAAGCACATTTCCCCGCCGACTACATCTGTGAAGCCATCGACCAGACGCGCGGCTGGTTCTACAGTCTGCACGCTATCAGCACGCTGCTTTACGGCGCTCCGGCGTACAAAAACGTCATCTGTCTGGGTCATATCGTTGACGAGTACGGCAAAAAGATGTCGAAGTCTAAAGGCAACGTCATCCAACCCATCCCGCTGTTCGACCGTTACGGCGCGGACTGCGTGCGCTGGTACATGTTTGCCGCGTCCGAACCCGGCGACCAGAAGCGGTTTTCGCCCGCGCTGGTTGAGGAAACGCAGCGCGACCTCTTTATGACGCTCTGGAATACTTACAGTTTTTTCGTCTTGTACGCCAACCTGGACAAACCCGACCTGACACAAGCGGTTCCTGTGGCTGAGCGCCCCGACATCGACCGCTGGTTGGTTGCCAAAACACACGCGCTCGTCCGGGACGTGACGGGAAGGCTCGAGACCTACGACCCCACGAGTGCGAGCCGACTTATCCGCGATTTCGTCGTGAGCGACCTGTCGAACTGGTACGTGCGGCGCAACCGCCGCCGCTTCTGGAAGTCCGGGGCCGACGCCGACAAACTCGCGGCGTACAAAACGCTTTACGAGGCGCTCGTCACGCTCACAAAGCTGATGGCACCTTTGGCCCCCTTTATCTCCGACGCGCTCTACCGTAACCTGGTCTTATCCGTTACAAGGGACGCGCCCGAATCGGTGCATCTCTCGAGCTGGCCCGAAGCCGACGCCTCACTCATTGATGACGCCCTTCTGCGGGATATGAACGCGCTCGTCCGGATTGTCGAACTCGGACGCGGAGCGCGGGCCGCCTCGAAGGTCAAGACGCGGCAGCCGCTGCCCGAAGTGTTGGTGCGCGTTCGGAGCGCTGAAGAGTTAGCGGGACTGAAAACGCTCGAGCCCCAACTCTTAGAAGAACTCAACGTCAAAAAAGCCACCTACCTGGACGTGACTGCCGATTTTGTCGAATACGACGTAAAACCGAACCTACCCCTCATCGGCAAACGTTTCGGCAAGCTCATCCCGGCGCTCAGAAAAGCGATTCAGGAAACCGACGGGCGTGACATCGCCAGAAATGTCCGTGAGGGCTGTGAAACCGTTCTGGTTTTGAACGGTGAAGAGCACCGGCTCGAGCCCGAAGCCTTCCTCCTCGACGCGAAGAGCCCGGAAGGTTTTACGGCACTTGAAGAACGCGGTTACTTGGCTGCGCTGAATACGCAGCTCACGCCCGAGTTGGTGCAAGAAGGGTTGGCTCGAGACGTCATCCGGCTTGTGCAAAATGCCCGTAAAAACGCGGGGCTCGAGGTTTCGGACACCATCGCACTTAGTTTGCAAGCAACAGGAGAGGTACTCGGAGCCGTAAAAACGCACTTAGGGACGATTCAAAACGAAGTCTTGGCGGCTGAGGTCAGTTTTGAACCGCTCTCTGACGCCGTTTACAGTGAAGAAGCTGAAGTTGAGGGAACACCGTTGACAATCAACTTGGGCAAGACTGAAAAACCGAAACAAGCTGTTTGAGGTGAACTCCGAACGCTGTTAGACGAACACCGTAAAAGGGTGAGTTGTACAAGCCTCGCCCTTTTGCATCTTTTTCAGAACCGACTACCCGAGCTGATTTCGCGGCGCGCACTATCTCGAGCCAAACCGCATAGGGTAAACTCGGCAAGGTTGTTTAGTCACCGGTTTAACACTTCTGGAGGTAACGATGAACGTAGGCATCAACGGTTTCGGGCGTATCGGGCGGCAGATTTTCCGCATCCTGCACGAACGCGGTCATAACGTTGTTCTGGTCAACGACCTAACCGACAATGAAACGCTGGCACAGCTCCTCAAATACGACTCGAACTACGGCAAGTTCCAGGGCGAGGTCGCGTATGACGACGAAAACCTCATCGTAGACGGCAAAAAGGTGCGCGTCACCGCCATCAAAGACCCCGCCGAACTACCGTGGGGTGAGCTGGGCGTAGACGTGGTGGTAGAGTCTACCGGACTCTTCACCAAACGCGCGCAGGCCGCCAAGCACCTGCAAGCAGGCGCGAAAAAGGTACTGATTTCCGCGCCCTCGCCCGACGCCGACCTAGACATCATGATGGGCGTCAACGAGAGCGAGTACGACGCGGAAAAACACGACATCTTATCGAACGCGTCTTGTACCACAAACTCTCTGGCCGCGGTGATGAAAGTCTTGGACGAAACCTTCGGCATCGAACAGGCGATGATGACGACGATTCACTCGTATACGAACGACCAGAACATCCTCGACTTGCCGCACAAGGATTTGCGGCGGGCAAGGGCGGCGGCGGTCAACATCATCCCGACCACCACGGGCGCAGCGAAGGCCGTGGGCCGGGTGCTGCCGCAGATGGAAGGCATCTTCGACGGTATGGCTGTGCGCGTCCCGACGCCGACCGGCTCGCTCTCGGACGTGACCGCGATGCTCAAACGCGAAGCGAGCGCCGCAGAGGTCAACAGCGCCCTGAAAGAGGCCGCTGAAGGCCCGCTCAAAGGCATCGTCGAATACAGCACCGACCCGCTCGTCTCGAAAGACATCGTGGGCAACCCGCACTCGGCGATTGTCGATAGCGAGATGACCAAAACGATGGGCAAGATGGCTAAAGTCCTCGTCTGGTACGACAACGAATGGGGTTTTAGCGAGCGCATGGTGGACGTGCTCGAGCTGATGGACGGCAAATAAACCGACAGAAATGCACTGCGGTCAGCATCAAAAGCTGACCGCTTTTTCGTAAGGAGCATCATGGCGCTGAGGACACTGGACACACTGGACGTAAAAAACAAGCGCGTGCTGGTTCGCGCCGACTTCAACGTTCCGCTTAAAAACGGCGAGATAGGCGACGACAGCCGGATTCAGGCGACCTTGCCGACGCTTGAAAAACTTCTGGACGAAGGCGCAACGCTGATTTTGATGAGTCATTTGGGACGGCCCAAAGCGCCCGAAGAAAAAAGCCGCTTGGGGCCGGTTGCGGCGCGGCTCGGTGAGCTTTTAGGCCAAGAGGTGCGCTACAAGCCGACGGACGGCCCTGCATCCGATGAACAGGCGAAGTTTGTCGCCGAAGCTGAACCGGGCAGCGTCACGCTTCTAGAAAACACCCGTTTCGACTCACGTGAAACTAAAAACGACCCGGTGCTTGCCAAAAAACTTGCCGAGTATGCCGATGTTTACGTCAACGACGCTTTTGGCGCGGCGCACCGGGCGCACTCGAGTACCGAAGGTGTCGCCCAACTCCTGCCGGGTGCGGCGGGGCTCTTGTTGGCGCGTGAAAACGAAGTTTTGTCAAAGCTTTTAGAGCAGCCCGAAAAACCCTTTGCGATGATTGTCGGCGGCGCAAAAGTCTCAGACAAAATCGGTGTGATTGAGTCGATGCTGGACGTTGCCGACGACATTTTGATCGGCGGGGCGATGGCCTACACCTTTTTTAAGGCGCAGGGCGGCAGTGTCGGCGGGTCTTTAGTTGAAGACGACAAGCTCGAGCTGGCTTTGGGTTTGCTTGAACAAGCGCGGGCAAAAGGTGTGACGCTGCATCTGCCTCAAGATTCGGTGTGTGCGCAGAAAATAGAAACGGGTGCTGAAACCGAAGTCTATCCGTCGGACAAGATTCCGGACGGTTGGTTAGGTCTCGACGCGGGGCCGGAGGCGGTTAAAAGCTATCAGGCTGTGCTTCAAAACGCCAAAACCGTCCTTTGGAACGGGCCGCTGGGCGTGTTTGAAGTCTCTCCTTTTGACAAAGGCACCCGCGCTGTCGCCGAAACCTTAGCCCGTTTAGACGCCTATACGGTCGTCGGCGGCGGCGATTCGGTCGCCGCCGTAAACGCGGTAGGCGTAGCTGAGGAGTTCGACCACATCTCGACAGGGGGCGGGGCGAGCTTGGAGTTTTTAGAGGGTAAAACGCTGCCCGGTATCGCGGCACTCTCCGACTAGAGAGGCTTTCCGGCTTAAACCTCACCCTGCCATCATTTTGTCGCAAAACGCTCTCGGTAAACTGCGGGCATGAAACGCGCGCTTCCCTATCTTGCGTTAGGTCTTTTCGTTGGGTTGGGCGCGTTTTGGTGGTGGCGGGAGCAGAACACGAAAAGCTACTTTTGCGACGCGGCAGAGACCCCGGCGGCGTATCAGGGCAGGTGGTTTTATAAACTGTTGCCGGGGCCGGGGGGCTGGCTTTTACGGCAAGACGACCTTTTGACGACGTTTGAACTCGAGCCCACTACGCTCGAGTATCTGAAAACGCTCAGCGAGGCGCTCGCAGCGCAGGGTGTCACCTTGATTATCGCGGCGCAGCCTCCGCGCGGGACTGCGTTAGAGGCCGGCAGCATTCCGAACTACACGCCGGGTGAAGCGCTGGCCCGCTACGAAGCGGTGCGAGCTACTTTGCAGGACGCCGGGCTGCACGTCACCGACCTCGCAGCAGTCGTTACGGCGACGCCGAACTATTTTTTTCGGCGTGACCACCACTGGACACCGGACGGCTCGAGAGCAAGCGCCGCTGCGGTCGCGCAAACGGTCAAGGCCACGCCTGCGTTTCGGTCGACCGCCGCAAAAGCACAGACGTTTACGACCGCAGCGGTAGAGACCGTGGCGCAAACCGGGTCGTTCGGCGAGGCGATTGGGCAAATTTGCGGTAAAAACCCACCTGCCGAAAAGTTCAGCAGATATCAAACCGTAGTAAAATCAGCCGGTAACGACGATTTGTTCGGCGCGTCCGCGCCGCCTATCACCCTCGCCGGAACGAGCAACAGCGCCCGCCAAGACCTCAACTTTGCGGGCTTTCTGGCGCAGGCCACCGGGTTGGAGGTGCTGAACGTGTCGGCAGTCGGCGGCGGGCCGCAAGCCGCGCTCGAGGCGTACCTCCGCTCCGAAACCTTCCGGCAGGCCAAACCGGTTTTTCTGGTGTGGGAGTTTGCCACGCTCTTTGACGTGCCGCAAGACCCGACATTTTACCGGCAGCTCATCCCCAGTGTTCGGGGGGCGTGCAGCACGTCACAAAGCAGCGCGTCCACGACGAAACCACTCAGCCGGACGGTGCCGCTCTTTACCGACTTACAGGTGAAAAGACGGGATTTTTGTATCTTGAGTTGTCCGACTTGTCACAGACCTCACTCGGCCTAAAACTCGGTTACAGGGGCAGCAAAGAGGAAATAGTGAGGCTCGAGCGCTCAAACCGCGAACGCAACGACGGCAAGTTTTTTCTGACACTTGACGGCCCGTTACAGGCGGCCACACTGACACTTCCGGGTAGTGCAGACGGTGAGGTTCAGGCGCGGCTTTGCCCCTAACGAACGACTGAAGCGCGAAAAAACTGCTCTTGAAACCTTGTCGCGTCCATGATTTGTACGTCGGTCGGCGCGAACCCTTCAGGCACGACGACAAGTTTGTCGTCATCGTCATCTTTACGGTGAATGATAGCGATAGCTAGGCCGTAAAACGTCTCGAGCGCTGCGTCAACACCCAAAACGTAAGCGTCTAACGCTTCGCCGTCGGGTGCGAGCGTACCGGGCAGATAGCCGTAATTGACCGGGTATACAATGTCATGGTGACGAGGATGACGTGACCCGAGCGGGCGGTCAACTGCGACTGTTACGGATCGACCGAGAAAGCTGCGGGCGAGCGCCAGCGAACGGCTCATTTGGGGCCGCCACCTACCGGAACATTTAAGTCTTTCATCATCTCCGTAGGGAAGCTTAACCTGCGTTCCGTATGGTGAGTTTATGAAACGAACCCTTTTACTTGTACTCGGTTTTACGCTGCTCTCTTTGGCTTCAGCCCAAGTACAGTACTACTCGCTCAAACTCACCTTAGACGGAAAGCCGCTGCAGTGGGACTCGGGCGAAGGCTCGAACCGCAACGGCGAGTTTTTCGGCGTTGAAGAAAAAGACTTGGGCGAGCCGTTTACGGTCTATTTTGACGGAGGGCAACTCGAGCTTCGCTTAGCCGACTGGGGCACCTTCGATCAGCCGCACGTGGTCGGGATGCGTTTTAGCCGGGAGGCTGCGCCGAATACCTTTAGCATGGGCGCAACGGTGCGTCACAACGACCAGGGCTGGGACGACTACGCCGACACCATCGTCTTTGAGGGCGCAAAAAACGGGCGACGCCCACTTGCCCACCCACACGACGATGAACAACCCTTTACCCGCTCGAAAAGCGGCGTTCGCGCCGACGGGCCGGTACGCGTGTACGCGCTCGACAATGTGCGCAGCGGCGACGGCAGCGCCATCATCGTGGATTTTTCGCAAGCACCGTTTAAGGGTTTGGAGCGCGGCAACCTCGCTTACGAGCTTACGCCACAACCCCAAAACTAGCTTTTGCCGGGCAGAGGTTCGCCCAAACGTTCGCTGAGCGCCTGCGCGCGCCGTTCCCCGGTCAGAAAGAGCGCGGCAACGCCCGCAACGACGAGCGAAAGTGCAAAAATACCTAACGCCAGCGGAAACGAGACCAAGAGCAAGGTGCCGCCGAGCTGCGCTGCGACGATGCCCCCGGCCCGCGCCGCCGCGCCCATCACGCCGGTTCCGGTCGCCCGCACCTCGGTCGGGTAAAACTCGGGTGTGGCGGCGTAAAGTGCGCCCCACGCACCCAAAAGCGACGCGGACAAGAGCAAACTTGCCACAATCACCACAGCCGGGGTGGTCGAGAAAGCAAAGACCATGCTCGAGACCGCGCTCACCCCCAAAAACAGCGCCAGCGTCGGTTTGCGTCCCAAGCGGTCTAAGCTGAGCGCCGCCAGCGCGTAACCGGGCAGCTGTGCGAGCGCCAGCACGACCAGAAACCAGTAGGTGCCGAGTACGGCGATACCTTGCCCGACAAAGATAGGCCGGAGCCAGGTAAAGACGCCGTAATAGCCGAACGAAAGCGCGAACCAGACCACGAGCAGCGAGAGCGTCCGGGACAAGAGTTCAGGGGTAAAAAGGGCCGCTGTGGTGTTGCGGCGCGGCGCGGGCGGCGTCACCGTAAGCCGGGTCAAATCCAGTTCTACCCGGTTGATGCCGGCAACACGTTCCAACACGCCTTTAGCCCCGGCAACGTCGCCGCGCAGGAGCAGAAAACGCGGTGATTCCGGGACGCTGAGCCGTACCCAAAAGCCCAGAATACCGGGCAGCGCGTTGACGGCTAACAGCCAGCGCCAGCCGGTTTCCGGCAACTGCGGGACGATAGCCCACGCCAACAGCGCCACGATCACCGTACCGAGCGCCCAGAAACTCTCGAGGTAAATCAGAAACCGGCCCCGTTCGCGCTTGGGCAGGTATTCCGCCATCACCGCGTAATCGACAGGCAAGGTGCCGCCGACCGCCAGACCGTTCAAAAACCGCAGGCTGAGCAGCACCGTAAAACTCGGCGCAAACGCCGATGCGAGCGCAAACACCGCGTTCAGCGCAATCGTCAGCAAAAACACCCGCCGCCGCCCGACACGGTCGGCTAAGGCCCCGAAACCCCACGCGCCGAAAAACATCCCGGCAAAGAAAAGCGAGCCGATCAGCCCGGCTTGGCCCCCGCTTACCCCGAACGTCGCAATAATCGACGGGATGATAAAGCCGATGCCGATAACTTCCATCGCGTCACCTGCCCAGACGAGGCCGTTGACGCCTAAGAGCCGCCACTGAAACCGTCCCAGACCGATAGCTTCAACCGCGTCGTCCACATTTCTGACCTCGAGGCCCCCGCTAGAAGACGCCATCAGCAGGACACCGGCACGACAAAAGCAGGCAGGCTACACACACAGTTTTTCAAGAGAACTCCCATTGTTATCCCGTCACGGTTACGACGTGACGCCTGTAGGTCGCGGGGGGCCGATTGGGTAACGCCCGAGTCCGCGCCGAGTACTACACCGGTAATATAAAACGTTTGGTCACACTAAAATGTGAGATGGTAGAAGGGTGAGGTTATCCAAAACCAAGATGCGAACATATTCAGAGGTACGAGGGTGAAAGTAGGGGTTGTTCTAGGCGGCGGCGGGGCGCGCTGTTTTGCCCATATCGGCGCGCTGCAGGCGCTCGAGGCCTGTGGCTTTGAGCCCGTCGCAATGAGCACGTGTTCAGCGGGTGCAATCGTCGGCGCGCTGCACGCGGCGGGCCACACGCCCCACCACATCGAGGAAATCTTTAGAGAAACCAATATGCTCAAGGTGCTCAACATCGACTTCGACGGCGGCAACGGGATTATCGGTTCAAGGGGGTTGGAGGAGATTTTAGCGCCGCACCTGCCCGCGACCTTTGAAGAGCTTAACTATCCTTTCGCCGCCGTCTCGGTCGACGTGCAGCAAGGTCTCTCTTATGTCCTCAGGAGTGGGCCGCTCGTCCGGCGTCTCTGCGCCAGCAACGCTTTTCCCGGTGTATTCGACCCTGTCGAGGACGAGGGCCGTTATTTTATCGACGGCGGCACCCTCAATATCGTCCCGGTCGACGTGATCCGCACCCTGACCGACAGGCCGGTAATCGCCATCGACGTAACGGTGCCGATAGACCGGAAGGTCGATCTGATGGGAGAACAGGAAGGGCTTTGGAGCAAGCTCGCGGCGCGGCTGAGCATAAAGCAGTTTACCGTCCCGATGGAAATCGCCGAAAAAGCCTTTACCATCACCCAGGGCAAATTAGCCGAGCTGATCTACGCGATGCACCCGCCCGACCTGATTATCAAACCACCCTTGCCGCCCGACATCATGCCGCACCACTTCAACAAGATGGACGACGCGATTCGCTGTGGTTACGAGGGTGCCTTAGCAGCGCTTAACCCCGAAGACCTGCCTGAGTCGTTAAAAATCCCCCCCAGGCCGGACGCGACCTCGAGCGGCAAAGCTATAACCGTCCCCAAAGACTAGCAGTCGCCTAAGCTGTGTCAGGAGAACCGATGAGCCAAACGACAAACTATCCGGCTCCCCGCCCGGCTGAGCTGGGTTTTTCCGTGCCCCCCGAATGGTCGCCGCACGCCGCGACCTGGACGAGCTGGCCTTTTGACGACGCGCTCTGGGAAGGGCAGTTAGAGGCGGTTCGAGGCGAGTTTACGGCGCTGGTAGCGACCGTAGCCCGTTTCGAGCCGGTGATACTTAACGTCCGGGACGAAGCGACCGAGGCCGACGCACGGGCGAGGTTAGGGGCTCAAAACGCACCTTTAGCGAACATCACCTTTCACCGTATCCCGCTAAACGACGTCTGGTTCCGCGACAACGGGCCGATTTTCATCCGTAACGCGGCGGGTGAGGTTGCCCTCACCGATTGGGGTTTTAATGCCTGGGGCGAAAAGTACGCGCCCTGGGACGACGACGACCAGGCGCCGGAGCACGTTGCCGAAACCCTGTCGATAAAACGTTTTACGGTGCCCGTCGTGATGGAAGGCGGGTCTTTGGAGCTAAACGGGCAGGGCGTTTTGTTAACCACCCGGAGCTGTTTGCTCTCACAGCAGCGCAACCCGAAGTTGGGCGAAGCCGATTTGGAGGCGGTTTTACGGGCGAATCTGGGCGTCAAGTACGTAGTGTGGCTGGAGGAGGGGCTCGAGGGCGACCACACCGACGGGCACATCGACACCATCGTGCGTTTTACGGGCGACCAAACAATTGTCTGCGCGGTGGCTGAAGACGAACACGACGCTAACTTTGAACCGATGAGGCGCAACTTGACACTTCTACAGAACTTGCGCGACCATAACGGCAACCCGTACAACGTGCTCGAGCTGCCACTCCCCAAAAAACGCCGCGACTTTGCGGGCGTCCGGCTGGCACCTTCTTACGCGAACTTTTATATCGGTAACGGCTTTGTGGTGGTGCCGCAGTACGGCGACGAAAACGACGCGCGGGCCTTGGAAATACTAGCGCCGCTGTTTCCGGGGCGCGAGGTTATCGGCCTTTCGTCACGGACGCTCATCACCGGGGGCGGCTCGTTTCACTGTGTGACGCAGCAGCAACCCGAAGGAGAAATCTCCCCGCCGTGATGTTCGTGTTGCTCTACGGCCCGCCCGCTGTAGGCAAGTTGACGGTGGCCAAAGAGCTGGCACGGTTGACCGGCTTCAAGGTATTCCACAACCATCTGAGCATCGATTTGGCGAAAACCTTTTTTGAACGTGGCACGCCAGCTTTTAGGCATACGGTTCACGGTTTGCGGCAACTGATTTTTGAAGAGGCAGCTAGAAGCGGCGTTGACCTCATCTTCACCTACGTCTACGCTCACCCGCAAGACGACCGGGAAATACAGTGGATGTTAGAAGCCGTCGAAAAACACGGTGCAACAACGTTGCTTGTCCAACTCACTTGTGACCCGGAAAAGCTTACCGAACGCGTCGGCGCAGCCTCACGGCGCTCGAGCGGCAAGATTACAGACGCCAAGTTTCTACGTGAACTGCTTGCGATTTACGACCTTTTTACGCCCTACCCGGAGAGGCCGAGCTTAAAGCTTGACACCACTACAACCTCACCCCAAAAGACGGCTGCCGCTATCTCTACCCATCTTCAGAATAATCAAAGGAACTCCATATGCCTACCGTAAAACTCGCCGTTGTTCAGATGAGCTGTTCAGACGTTTTAGAAGAAAACTTGGACAAAGCCGAACACTTCGTCCGCGAAGCTGCCGGGGCCGGGGCCAACATCGTCTTGCTGCAAGAGCTGTTTGAAAACCTGTACTTTCCGCAGCTCGAGCGCGACGACCTCTTTTCACTTGCACACCCGGCGGACAAACACCCTTTTTTAGAACGTTTCGGTGCACTCGCCGCCGAACTCGGTGTGGTGCTGCCGGTGTCGTTTTTCGAGTCGGCGGGGCAAGCGTACTACAATAGCCTAAAGATGTTCGACGCGGGCGGCGATTTGGGTATCTACCGCAAATCGCACATCCCCGACGGCCCCGGTTACGAGGAAAAGTTTTACTTCAACGTCGGCGATACCGGCTTCAAGGCGTGGGAGACGCGTTACGGCAACCTCGGCGCAGCGATCTGCTGGGATCAGTGGTTTCCCGAGGCGGCGCGCGCGATGGCCCTGCAAGGCGCGAATCTGCTCCTCTACCCGACAGCCATCGGTTCCGAACCGCAAGAGGTGGGGGGGTTGGAGACCCGCGACATGTGGCAACGGGCGATGGTCGGGCATGCGGTGTCAAACAGCGTTTATGTTGCCGCTGCCAACCGGGTCGGCACCGAAGGCGACGCCCGCTTTTACGGGTCGTCGTTTATTTGCGACTACACCGGCAGCAAGCTCGCCGAAGCCGACGAAACCTCCGAGACCGTCATCTACGCCGAGTTGGACTTTGCCGCCGCCCGACGCTTTCGGGCCGGGTTTGGTTTTTTCCGCGACCGCCGCCCCGACCTCTACAGCCGCTTGCTGACGCTCGACGGAACGCTGAAAAGGCTCGAGTAACCGCGGCGTAGGTCGGGCGTAGGTCGTCCTGCTAAACCAGCGCGCGACTTTCGGCCCGCTACACACTTACAATATCGCGCTCACGACAGGCGAAACAGCTTTGCGGTTTGTAAGTAACATGTGCATAAGGCGTAAGTGTCTTCACACGAGCCGGGAATTTCTGATACACTGCAACCGATGTCTTGGTCGCGTACAGTTATTCCCGCCATTTCCTTAGCGGTACTGCTCTCTGCCCTTCCGGTCGTAGCCGCGCAAGAAACGTATACGGTGCAACCCGGAGACACCCTGAGCGCTCTAGCAGAGCGTTACGGTACCACCGTCGAAGCAATTTTAGCCGCCAATATGCTCTCCGGCACCGACCTTCTAGCAGGGGCAACCCTGATTATCCCTGAAGCGATCACGTACACCGTCGAACCCGGCGATACGTTGTCAGCCGTTGCCGCGCAAACAGGCGTTCCCGTCGAAGAACTCATGGCGATGAACGACCTTGCCGATACCAACCTCGTCATCGGGCAGAAGCTGATGCTGGGCGGCGCAGCCCCGGCGGTACCGCTCAGCGTCACCGTCGAACCCGGCGATTCGCTCTGGTTGCTTGCAGAACGTTACGGCGTACCTGTGAGTACGCTCAGCGGGGCAAACGGCCTTGAACCCGACGCGATGCTCACCGTCGGCGAGACGCTGAGTATCCCCGGTGTCCAAGCCGACGTCGTACCGAGCGACCAGGGTGGGGGCGCGGAACCGAGTATCACCATCGAATCAGGCGATTCGCTCTCTGAAATCGCGCTCCGGAACGGGACGAGCGTCGAAACGCTTAAAGACCTGAACGGTTTGGACAGTGACGTGCTAAACGCCGGGGCGACGCTGCTGCTGCCGCCGTCCGCGAGCCGCAACGTAACGCCCAACATCATCTGGCCGCTCAACGGGCCGATTACCTCGTACTTCGGCCCGCGTGCGCTGCTCGGGATGACGTATCACTACGGGCTAGATATCGACGGTGTAACCGGCGACCCGATTACCGCCGCCATGCCCGGCGTCGTGACCTACAGCGGTTGGCAGGGTGGTTACGGCTATCTGACGGTCGTCGAAGCGGACGGGGTGGAGTACTACTACGGGCACTCGTCGGAGCTTCTGACCGCTGTAGGTCAACAAGTTGCAGCCGGTGACGTCATTGCCAGGGTCGGGTCGACGGGCCGTTCGACGGGTTCGCATTTGCACTTTGAAATTCGCATCGACGGTCAGGCGGTCGACCCGCTGCCGTACCTCGAGCGCACCGCGTCGCTGCCCTAATGAAAGTAACGTAACCGCTCGAGGCTACCTGTCAAGTGACTGCTACACTAAAAGCTGTGCCGACGCCACCGACCGCCCTGAAAGCTGGACAACCCGACCTCGAGCACTTGCTAGGACGTTTCGGCCTGAGCACGTTTCGCCCCGGTCAACAAGCCGTGCTCGAGGCTGCGTTTAGGGGCGACGATATTCTGGCGGTGATGCCCACCGGCGCAGGTAAGTCGCTCTGCTATCAGCTGCCGGCGCTCGCTACAAAAGGGCTTACGGTCGTTGTCAGCCCGCTTATCGCGCTGATGAAAGACCAGGTTGGGGCGCTTTTACGGCGCGGCGTCGAGGCGGCTTCGCTTACCAGCCAGTTGACGTTTGCAGAACAGGGGCGGCTGCTAACACAGCTTCACGACTTGCAGCTCCTTTATCTCTCGCCTGAACGTTTGGGCGACGAACGGGTGCAGCGTGCGCTGCGTGGTGTTGGCGTCGCCCGGCTCGTGGTCGATGAAGCGCACTGCATCTCCGGCTGGGGGCACGACTTTCGCCCCGATTACCGGCAGCTCGGGCGCGTTCGGGAGACGCTCGGCAATCCGCCGGTCACCGCGCTCACTGCGACAGCGACAGAAGCCGTAAGAGACGACATCGTGGCGCTTTTAAGGCTCCGCGACCCGGTGCGGGTACTGACCGGTTTCGACCGGCCCAACCTGCGTTACCGGGTGTGGCCTGTACCGGACGAGACCGCGCGGGCGGAGGCGCTTTACCTGCTGCTGGAAAGCACTTCCGGCCCGTGCGTCGTCTACGCCGGGACTCGGGAACGCACCGAAAGGACGGCGCGGCAGCTTTTGGAACGGGGACTGAGGAGTGCGGCCTATCACGCCGGGTTGGACGCTGCTACTAGAAACACCGTACAAGACGATTTTTTGGCGGGCCGCGTGCGCGTCATGGTCGCCACCAACGCGTTCGGGATGGGCGTCGACAAAGCAGATATCGAGCAGGTGATTCATCTGCAACTGCCGGCCTCGCTCGAGGCCTACTACCAGGAGGCCGGACGTGCGGGCCGGGGCGGGCAACGCGCGACCTGTACGCTGCTCTACGAAGACGGCGACGGCGCGAAGCAAAGAGGGGTGTTGCGGGCCTCGAGCCCTACTCTGCTCGACCTCAAAAAAGTCTATGTCGGGCTCCGCAACGCCCACCCCGACAGGGTTTCGGTAGAACATTTCGGCCTCAACCGGGGCAAGCTCATCGGCACCGTGCAGCTTTTGGAAAATCAGGGCATTGCAGCCGTTTCACGTGCAGGTAGAGACGTAAAACTTACGCTGGAACCGGCGTTTGCCCGCACCCTCCCCGACTTTCAACCCGGATGGGTCACGTCTTACAATGCGCGGCGTGTTCGGCTCCTTGAAGAAATCATCCGCTACGCCGAGCTAAACTTTTGCCGCCGCGAGCGGCTGCTCGGTTATTTCGGCGACGCGGCGAGTACGGGTGCGTGTGGTTGCGACGTGTGCGACCCGGAACCGTATCTGACCCGGGGGGGGCTCGAGACTCTCGCCCGTTTCAGGCAACCCCGGCGGCGCAGGCGCGCCGTAAAAACCGCCGACTGGTTTTTACGGCGCGGGTTTCTGGAATTGCGGCGTGGACTGCTGGGCCGCCGCTACGCGCTCTCGCCAAAAGGCAGCGCGGCCCTAAGTGAAAAAACGGATGACAGAACGAGTGTAAATGACGGCTGAACCCCGGATTACCGCCCGCAAACTCGTCGTCGTCGGCGACGTTCACGCGCAGAGCGCGAAGTTCTGGCGCATCTTGCGCGAAGCGGGCCTCCTGACGGACGATTGTCGCCCTACAGCCGAACTCGCAAACGGCAGCACACACCTCATCTTGTTGGGCGACCTCGTCCACGCCAAAACGCGCGCGCAGTACGCCGCGCTTATCGGTGGCCCCTTCGACGAGCATCACCCGCCGGACATCGAAAAGGCCGAGGCCGCGCAAGAGACGTTTTTACGCGCCGTAAAAAGGTTTTGCGACCATGCCCGGGGGAGCGTTACGATTCTGCTCGGTAACCACGACTATAACGCGTTGACCGGCGCTGAAGGCGTATTGCGTACCGACACGCTTTCACACCTCGAGTGGCGCGCCTCGGGCCGTACCCTGCCGGACGATTTGGCGGCGTGGTTGGCGACGTGGCCGCGTGAACTCGTCGTCGGCGACCTGCATTTCGCGCACGTCGGGCCGAAACCCGAACACAACCGTTACGACGCGGGCTTTTACTTGGAGAACCGCCGCGACTGGATTCTAGACCCGCGCGACATCCTCGCCGAGACCCCCTACCACTTCGGCGTTTACGGGCATACCCCGGTGCGGGGCGGCGCGCACTTCGCCTCGCAGGGGCGGGCGCTGCTTTTAGACATGAACGGCGTCGATGACGAGTACGCCTACCTCACGCTGAACCTAGAAGGTGGGGTAAAGCTCGAGCTTCGCGGCCTCTTTTTTCAAACGACGCTTTAGCTTCCGGGTGCGTCACCCCTAGCCGGTCAGCTTAACTTGTTTCCGATATGCGAGGAGCTACACGAGAAGCCGTACTGTGAACCCTGGGTATTTGGATGAGGACGTCCAAACCGAACAAGACGCCGCGCTGACGCCGGCGGCGGCAAATTTTTGGGACGCGGCGCGGAGCTTTCAGAAGTCATCTTGCACGCCTTTGCCGCGCGGCGCAGTATCGTTTCAAAACGAGTTCGGGTCTGACGATTGTCGGCTCGAGGCCCAGCCGCGACGCCGCAAGACTCTTCGACTGCGCCCGCCGCAACTATGCCGGTGCGCTGGCTCGAGCTGGAAGCCGACTATACCGGAGCCGAGACGTTTCTCTCACAATTCGGCAGAACACCGGGAAACATTTGCCGATAAGCCGGCATCTTTTTGCAAAGCCTGGTATTTGCGCGACCTACTGAAAAGAACGAACTACGCGGTAGACTTGGGGCATGGCAGTTGAAATCCTCAGTTACGCCCTGTCGCTCGGTGCGAAGGCGGTCGGGTCGCAAGTCATCAAAACGACGGTAACGCCGCGCGTGACGACGCTCGAGTGCCGCGCCCTCTTTCAGGGCGTATTAGGCTCACACAGCGTCGACCAGTCGAGCCGGCTCCTGACCGGCAGCGGCGAAAGCCTCCGCTTTAGCGAAACAACCGAGGCCAAGGGCGACAAACACACCTATGAGCTTACGTTCGACGTGCGTAGCGGTCTGGTCAAGGCAACAAGACAGGTCGGGACGCAGGTCGAACGTACCGAAGTACCCTACCTGCGTCCCTACAGCGACCCGCTCGGGCTGCTCCACATACTTCGGGGGCTGGCGCACGGTTCGGCGCTCGCAAAACGCGTTCCGCTACTCGGTAAAGACGTGGTCATCGAAAGTTTGGGCGAGTGGGCGCTGGCGACGACCAACGGCGAGCGCGCGACCTACGGCTACGTTCTGCGTCCGGGTCTCAGCTACGTTTATGTAGACGCGCGTCCCCCGCACGCCGCTTTACGGCTCGTTCAACCGACGCAGTACGGTCGGGTCGAGGCGTCGCTCATCCGGGCGCTACAAGAAGACGAGGCGCTGAGCGGGCCGAAAGAAGTTGCCAACGACCGCCCCGGCAAACGCCGCAGACGGGGCGGGCGCAGGCGCAGGCGGGTCGAAACAAACGCGCGCGGCTAGGGTTGCCTGCTGCACCTTTCGCGCGGCGTGTCGGCGCGGCGCAGTGAGGGGCTGGCGGTAGACCGGGCAGCTCGAGGTTTCAGGTCAACTTCAAAGGTTCCGTTGGCTCGCTCTGTCATGACTGTTTCTGCTCAGGCTGATAGGTAAGCAAGGCCACGCCCGAGCTGAATGTTTGAGTGTCCACAAGTTTGAACGCTTTTTGCTCGCCACTTCCGAAAAGACGTTTGCCGTTGCCGACGGTCACCGGAAACAGCATCAACCGGTATTCGTCGACGAGCCCGCGCTGATGGAGTTCGTTGACCAGCTGGGCGCTGCCGAACACCAAGATGTCCTTACCGTCTCCCTGTTTCAGCTTCGTAACCGCCTTGGCAAGGTCGCCTTTGACGAGCGCCGAGTTTTGCCACTCGAGCGGCCCCTCAAGCGTTTCCGACACCACGTATTTGGGATAGCCGTTCATCCACTGCCCGTATTCACCGGTCTCCTCTGCCATTCCGGGCCAAGCTGCGGCGAAACCTTCGTAGGTCACGCGCCCCAACAGGAGCGCGTCCGCTGCTTGCAGTTCGGCGAACTTGTAACGGTTCCGGTCGTCGCTCTCAAACGCAAACGTCCAGCCCGGATTTTCCATCACCCCGTCTAAAGCCACAAATTCCGATACGATAAGTTTTCTCATTTCGGTTTCCCCTTGAATGCCAGACCTTTTTCAGCGAGGGCTTGCTCGAGCGTCCCCAGTGCTTTCGGCCCCATCCCGTGCAGTTTGCCCAGTTCGGTTTTGCTGACGTAGGTGAGTTGCCCCAGCCTAAAATACCCCACCCCGTACAGGGCTCTCCGCGCCGGTCGGCTGATTTTCGGAAAGTCGTTTCCTCCTTCGTTGGTATCTTCGTCCGTCATCGTTACGTCTCCCTCACCACGTAAAATTTCAGCCGGGTTCTTTCCGAAAGCCTGACAGCCTGTACTTTTTTCAATCTGATAGGCTCTTCTTCACTCCAACCGCTGCTTTACTCGTAAAACTCCAGCACTGAGTGTTGCCCACTGCGCCCGGTCATGACCGAACACCATCAGCCCGAAATCCCGTTCGGCGAGTCGAGAGATTAAGCAGAAACGTAGGTCAGCTTGATCACATCCTCGCCGATTTGGTCATGAGCCGTAAGGCGGAGCGGCGGCCTAGGTCCGGCGAAATACGGTTTGCCGCGACCAAGTACAACAGGGTGCAAGTAGATGCGGTATTCATCAATCAGACCGAGTTCGGTGAGGCTGTGCGCCAAGGTTGGGCCAGCAACTTCGATCTCCCCGTCAAGTTCGGCCTTCAGCTTGCGGACTACACCCTCGAGCTCACCCTCAATAAGCCTGGCGTTAGGGCCGACAGAGTCCAACGTGCGTGAGACGACCCATTTCTGCTGCTTTCGCCACGCCGCCGCGAAAGCACGTTCCTCAGCGTTCCATTCAGGGTGATCGTCGTCCCAGTAACGCATGGCCTCATACATTCGGCGACCATACACACTGCCCACCTGCCCCCGAGTCTCCTCGATGAAGTGGCGGAAGAGCGCAGGGCTTGGCGCAACCGCCGTGAGATCAACGTAGCCGTCCAGGGACTGGTTCATTCCGAATACGAGTTTAGCCATACCTACTTCCTTTCCTTTTGAATGCTGCGCTACTCGTAAAACTCCGGTGCTTTTTTGAGTGTTTCCCACTGCGCTTTGTCATGACCGAAAATCACCGGTCCAACAGGCTCCCGCTCGAGCAGTTTGATCGTGCTGGCGCGGACCATATCGGCGTCCGGGTTGCCCCCGTCGCCTTGCTCGTCATGGGTAAAGCCCGAGGTGCTTTTTGGACGCGGCGACGTAAACGAGCGGCAAGCCGCTGAGCTTAACCGCCGGTATTTGGTAGCTGATCGTCTCTTCGGCGTCCGGGGCGGCTTCTCGAATGGTCGCGCGTACCTACCGTAAAACCTCCTGAACCTCATCTGGAAAACCGCTGATGTAGGCGGCTACCGTCCGGGGCGTTTGATCCGGCTCCGTAAGACTACCTCTGCTCGTAGGCACGCCGTAAAACGTCGCCGTCAATTTTTTTCATCCCCATCAGTACTTGGGTGACGCGAGCTGCCTTCTCACGGTCGGGGTCGGCCATGAGCTTGAGCGCCGCGGTTGGGACAATCTGCCACGACACGCCGTATTTATCTTTAAGCCAGCCGCACTGACTCTCCTCGCCGTTTTCGGTAAGTTTGTCCCACAGCGCGTCTACTTCGGCCTGCGTCTGACAATTGACAAACAGCGAAACGGCTTCGGTAAAGCCGAAGTTGTGCTTTTCGTCGCTGTCCAGCGCCATAAAGGTCTGACCGGCAAGGGTAAACCGAATGGGCACTAGATTGTCCGTCTCGAGGTCTTTTGGAGCGTTTGTGTGTGAACCAAAGAGTGCGCTGTAAAACTGTGCAGCTTCCTCGGCTTTGCCACACTGTTCGCCGACAAACAGCAGATACGGCGTGATAGGTTCTGCGCCGCTGTCCCCAACCCCGATTTGCCACGACACGCCGTAACGGTCATTCAGCCAGCCGTACTTTTCGCTCCAGTCGTAGGCCTGAAAGGGCATCAGGACGGTGCCGCCTTCGGCAAGTTTCTCCCAGAGTACGTCCGCTTCGGCTCCGGTCTCGAGCGTCACGAAAAACGAGATTGCAGGCGTAAACGTAAACTCCGGGCCACCGTTGAGAGCGATGAAATCTTGCTGCTCGAGCGTAAAGTTTACGGTCATCACGCTGCCGCTGCGTTCAGGGTGCGTGTCGCCGTAACGCGCCGTACTCGTGACTTCGGCGTTTTTGAATACAGAAGCGTAAAACTCGGCAGCTTCTTCGGCTTGGTCGTTAAACCACAAGAACGGGACGATTTTTTGCATGGTCAGCTCCTTTACTTGATGACAATACTTGATGATACGAAACTTGAGGTGCGTGACGCCTTCGGACTCGCGCGCCGTAAAACCCGCCGCGAACTCGGCCTTGTTCGTCGGCTGCCTGCCGGAAACCAGCAAGACAACTTCAGCTATAAAGCTTGGGCCAGCAACTATTTGGCAATCTCCCAGATGTGACCGCCGGGGTCTCTAAAGCTGGCAGTTCGTATCCCCCAAGGTCTGTCCACCGGGCCGTTCAACAGCTTCACGCCAACGTTTGTCTAGCTCCGCGCACACGGCGTCTACGTCATCAACTTGGCGGGTAAAGACAGGGCGAGACCCGGCCCCGGAACTCGTCACGTTTGCAGATGAAATAAGTTCACCGAAGTACCAAAACGGCGACCCCCGGCTTCAGCCGTGGGTAGTTGACATCGAGACCTTGCCGCCGCGGTTCGCTGTAGTCACGGACAACCATCGTTCTCCCCTTCAGGCACCGTAAAAACCGTTTTTTACGGCGACTTTTACGGTGAGGGCTCGAGGCTTCAGGTTGAGTACATCAACCGCTAGGCTTCAGGTTCCGCCCACACCGCAAACTCGTTGCCGCTCGGCTCGGTAAAGTGAAAGCGCCTGCCGCCGGGAAACGTATAGATCGGCCTGACGATCCGGCCCCCGGCAGCGGTGACTTTAGCAAGGGTTTGCTCGAGGCGCTCACTGTAAAAGACAAGGAGTGCACTGCCGGTGTCTACACGCGCAACCAGCTCGGATTTGAAAAAACCACCGTCGAGACCCTCATCCGAAAAAGCGGTGTAGTCGGGGCCGTAGTCGGTAAACGACCAACCGAACGCGGCTTCAAAGAACGCTTTGGTCGCGGCTAAATCCTTGGCTGGATACTCGGCGTAGTTGAACTTTTCATGCGCTGCCATAACGAACTCCTCTTCAAGATACCTTAAATATTGAGGTATCTGGAGTGTAACCGAACTCACCTGGAAATGCAAGCTTTCGGGAACCGAAACCAGACTGCAAACCGGACTACACATTTACCTTATTTATTTAGGTATCGTCTCGTTATGAGCGATAACCCCAAACTCCAAAACGACCCCGAAGACAACGCCGTCAAAGACCCGAGCGAGTGGGTCACGGGCAATGAACCTGCGACCGGCGCGCAGCTTTCGTACCTGCACACGCTGGCAGAAAACGCGGGTGAAGAAGTCCCGGAAGGGCTTAATAAAGCGCAGGCGTCGGAGCTGATCGAGACGTTACAGGCCAAAACCGGGCGTGGTCAGGAAGACCAGAAAAGTTCGGACGAGGGCTAAAACCAGAAACCTCATGTCGGGCAGGAGAGATTGCCCGACATCTCTTTTTGCGTTCAGAACGTAGAATAGGAGTCTATGGCGCTGACTGTCGAATCCCCGTTTACGCCCCAAGGCGACCAGCCTGGGGCTATCGAAGGTTTGGTCGAAGGTTTAGGCGACGGCTTGCGGTATCAGACGCTTTTAGGCGCGACCGGCACCGGCAAGACCTTTACGATGGCGAAGATTATCGAACAAACGCAGCGCCCCGCCTTGATCCTCGCACCGAACAAAATCTTGACCGCGCAGCTCGCGTCCGAGTTCCGGGACTTTTTTCCGGGAGCCGCCGTCGAGTTTTTTATCTCGTACTACGATTATTATCAGCCCGAAGCGTATGTTCCGGCAAGAGACCTATTTATCGAAAAAGATGCGAACATCAACCAAGAACTCGAGCGTTTACGGCACTCGACCACGCGCAACCTGCTGACGCGCCCCGACACGATTGTGGTGGCGTCGGTGTCGGCGATTTACGGTTTAGGCTCGCCCGACACCTATCAGCAGCTCAATATGATCGTGCATGTCGGGATGAAGCGCTCGCGTGAAGAGATTTTAGACCGTTTGGTCGTTCAGCAGTACGAACGCAACGACGTCGAACTCGCCGCCGGACGGTTCCGGGTCAAAGGCGACGTGATCGAAGTCTGGGCCGCCTACGACGAAGCGCCCCTGCGGATTGAACTCTTCGGCGACGAAATCGACCGCTTGGTGATGGTCGATCCGGTGACAGGGAACGAACTTGCTGAGCTGGAAACGACGACCGTCTTCCCCGCAAAGCATTACGTGACGCCCTTTGAACAGCTCGAGCCCGCCATCCGGCAGATCGAACACGATTTGGCAGAGCGACTCGACTTCTTTGAGCGTTCCGGCAAACTACTCGAGAAACAGCGGCTAAAAGAACGCACCATGTACGACCTCGAGATGATGAAAACTTTGGGCTACTGTAACGGCATCGAAAACTATTCGCGTTATTTGGACGGGCGGCCCCCCGGCGCTGCGCCGAACACGCTTTTAGACTATTTTCCCGACGAGTTCATCACCTTCTTGGACGAGTCGCACGTGATGCTGCCGCAGGTGCGCGGCATGTTTAACGGCGACCGCGCCCGTAAACAGACGTTGGTCGATTACGGTTTCCGGCTCCCAGCAGCTTTGGATAACCGCCCGCTTAAAGAAGACGAGTTTTTGCAGCGTGTCGGTCAGACCATTTTCGTCTCGGCGACGCCCGCCGCCTGGGAATATGAGCACTCGGACAAGATTGCCGAACAGATTATCCGCCCGACCGGTCTGGTTGACCCCGCGATTACCGTAAAACCCTCACGCGGGCAAATCGACGATTTGGTCTTTGCGATTAAAGAACGCGCCAAACGCGATGAACGTGTGCTGGTCACGACCCTGACCAAACGGATGTCCGAAGACTTGGCCGAATACTTCGCGCAGCAGGGTTTACGGGCGCGGTATATGCACTCGGACATCGACACCATCGAGCGTCAGGTGATTATCCGCGATTTACGGCTCGGACACTTCGACGCGCTTATCGGCATCAACCTGCTGCGTGAAGGTCTCGACCTGCCCGAAGTCTCGTTGGTCGCCATCTTGGACGCCGACAAGACCGGGTTTTTACGGAGTGGACGCTCGCTTATTCAGACGATAGGCCGCGCCGCGCGTAACGTCAGCGGTGAGGTGTTTCTCTACGCCGACGTGTATTCGGACGCGATGAACAGCGCCATCGGCGAGACCGAGCGCCGCCGGGACAAGCAATTGGCGTATAACCTCGAGCATGGCATCACCCCCGAAACCATACGCAAACGCATCCGCGACGTGATTCGCGGTGAAGAAGAGGGCGCTGAAGCCATCGAAAAACTCTCGCCCTGGGAGCGCGAGCTGGCGCAAGACGATATGAAGCAGGAGCTGGCGTCGCTCGAGACCGAAATGTGGAAAGCCTCCGAAGATCTGGACTTTGAGCGGGCGGCGGCGGTGCGTGACCGGATCCGTGAGGTCGAGGCGAAGCTGCAGGGTAAAGAGGTGCAGTTGGTGAGTGTGCCGGGGAAAGAGCCGAAGCGTCCGAAGGCGCGGGCGCGGCGCTAGGCTCGAGCCTCTCGCTTAGTGTGTTTCTCCACATCTTGCTCGTAGGCTTCTCGCAACAGCGGCAACACAACCTCGTCAAACGTCTCCGTACTCGGGCTAACGATACACACCCACGACATCGGCGCGTAAACCGGATGCGGCATAAGCTTATCTAGCGCAGTGTAATCGTAGCCCGTATCAATAATTCCGCCGTCCTTAGCGAAGGTGGGCTGAGGGCCGAACAGCTTCTGATACGTCGCCCGTTTGACGCCGATATTGAGCCGGAAGACGCCGGGGCGCTCTAAATCCGAAGCGGTATCGTTTACGTCGTTGACGACAAGTGTCGCAAAAGGAAAATGACGCTCGGAGTCGTAAAAAAAGAAAGTGTTGCGGGAAGCTTCGGTGGTTTCAACGTTTTTGAATGACTTGATGATTGTGCGGCTGACCTCGGTCTCGTCCATAAATCCTCCGAACTTGCAAGTATACCCAAAGCGGTAAAATGTCTGCAACGCTACGCTGAACGCTTCAAATCCCCCGCTAGCATCTGAAACCCACACCCGTCACACTGGCGTCATGACAAAAACAGATGCCTACCCACTAAATGCTGAACAGTTGGAGCTCCTCTTCAATCTCCCCTACTACGCTGCCCTCTATCTGTTCAAAGAACCCCTCACCCCGAGCGAAGTGGCGCGGCGCTTGCAGGTTCCGGCAAATGTGCTGCACTACCGCGTCAAACGACTACACGAAGCAGGGCTTTTAGAAACTATTGACGACAGCACCCGCTCACGCACGTACCAGACTGTCGCGGAAAGATTTTCGCTCTCTCCAGAATTGCAACCTGCCGTTGGCGAAGCCGTACCTGCGATGCTTGACGGAATGCTGAGTAAACTCCACCGCAATTTTCTAAAAAGCATTGAGGCAGAGACCAGCGCTGAAGCCGATTTGTTCGAGAACGGCCCGGTGGAGTTCGACCTCGAGGAAACCTTCGCTATCGGCTCTTCTAAACCGCCTAAATACGGAACCTGGGTGTCTATCTCCACGCCCACGTTAAGCGCTGAGCAATTTCAAAAAATCTATCGAGCTGTCAATACCATTATCGGTGAGGTCAAAGCCGAAGAGGGCGAAAGGCGCTGCACCCTGGCGTTTCTGGCCTATCAGGGCGAAGGCGCAATGTAAGTCATCTGTTCCGGGGGCTATGGTAGGCTGCCCTTCGGAGGACTGCGTGACGTTCAAAGTTGGCGACAGTGTGGTGTATCCCTCGCAGGGGGCGGGCCGGGTCGATGAGATTGCGACGCGGGTCATCCTCGGCGAAACGCACGAATATCTCAAAATCAGTTTTGTCCGGGGCGATATGGACGTGTTGGTGCCGCTCAAAAAAGGTCAAGAGGTCGGTTTGCGCCACACCATTTTAGAGAGCGACCTGGCAGCGGTCTGGGCGGCGATGTTGGGCGGCGACCTCGAGCTACCCGCGCAGTGGCCCCCGCGCTACCGCGCCGAACAAGACACTTTAGCCGCCGGAGACGCCTTTGCGTTGGCGCAGCTGATCGGTACGCTGGCCGAGCGCGACCTCGAGAAAGGCCTCGCTGCAACCGAACGCGAGATTTTAGAAGCCGCCAAGATGTCGCTGGCGAGTGAACTTGCAGTAGTGCAAAACCTGAGCCTCGCGGGCGCACAAGCGCAGATTAGTGAAAAGCTCGCGGCGCACCTCGAGGCGAACGCCTGAGCACGAACAAACCCGAAAAAATAGAGACGGATTTAGCAATGTTGCCGCTGACCAGCCCGCGCCGCGTCCGCGACTTGTTGACGCGTTACGGGCTCCGCGCCGATAAAGGTTTTGGACAAAACTTTCTCGTTGACGCCGCTGCGCTTTCAGCCATCGTCGGCGCAGCCGAAATAACTAGGGACGACACCGCACTGGAAATCGGCCCCGGTTTAGGCGTGCTGACACGTGAACTCGCAGCAAAGGCGGGCCGGGTCGTCGGTATCGAACTCGACGGGCGGCTCTTGCCGGTACTCGGCGAAACACTGGCGGGTTTGGAGAATGTCGAACTGATTCACGGCGACGGACTCACCTTCGACTTGTCGAGCTTGCCGGAAAAGAGTGTATTCGCCGCCAACTTGCCCTACAACGTCGGCACCCCGATTTTAGTAAGGGTACTCGAGTCCGGGCGTTTTAAGCGGCTCGTGTTTCTGGTCCAAAAAGAGGTCGCGCAGCGCCTTACCGCGCCGCCGAGTACCCCCGCTTACGGCGCGCTCAGCCTTATCGTCGCGCATTTCGGCAGTGCAAACCGCGTCCGTGACGTAAAACCGAGTTCGTTCGCGCCGCCCCCGACGGTCACGAGCAGCGTCGTCCGGCTAGACGTCAGGCCGGGAGCAAAACCCGACCCGGCGCTCTTTCGGCTCGTCCATCAGGCGTTCGCACACCGCCGTAAAACGCTTAAAAAGAACTTGCTGATGGCAGGTTATCCGGCGGCGCAGGTCACAGCAGCACTAGGACATATGTCTCTCGACACCCGCGTCCGCGCTGAGGCGCTTGACCTAGAAACATTTTACGTTTTGCAAAAAGCTTTGCAGTAGCGCTTTTGTCGAGCTATAATTTTTGCCTGGCGTTTACATAATGCATGACACACGCGAAAACGCGTGTTATAACTGGTTGAGTTTAAGCCGCAGGGCAGACCCATAGTAGGCAGGAACGGTAGGCAGAAAACGAAAAATGAGCTATACTGCCCGCTAGCGTTAAAGATCAACCACACAGGTGTGCTTTACATCTGTGCCAAACCCCGCTGGTCGCGCACGTCGTTGGTGCGCCACCCCTTTGTATGGAGTTAAATGACTAAGTTTTTTGTGGTAGGCGACGTTACCGTTGACCAGATGTATTTTGTCAACGACCTGCCCGACGTAGGGGGAGAAGTTGCGGCGAGCCGCGCCGTGCTCGAGCCCGGTGGTGCAGGTGGTACGGTGGCTGCGGCGCTCGCCCGGCTCGGCAACGAGGTCGTGCTAGCTGCCCGCGTCGGTGAGGGGCCGTTCGCCGAACTCGCGCTTAAACACGTTAAAAAAGCCGGCGTCGATACCAAGCTCGTGCAAACCGACCTGGTGTTGCAAACGAGCAACGTTACGCTGCTGATTACCCCCGATACCCAGCGCACGATGATTTCCGGCGGCGGCGCGAGCCGTAACCTGGACGCGACCGACTTCCGCGCCGAGCGCATTGCCGCTTGTGACGCACTCGTCGTCAGCGCGTACAGCCTCGTCGGCGGGCCACAACGCGAGTACGCGGTGCGGGCGCTCGAGGCCGCGCGCCGTGCTCGCCTCACGACTTTTATCGATATGGGTTCAGGCGCTGCCGACGCACTCCGCGAACGGCTGTTGGCGCTCGTCAGCAACGTGGATTATCTCTTGATGAACCGCCGCGAACTCTACGCCCTGACCGGCGAAAGCTCGATTTCAACCGCTGTCGCCGGGCTCGCCGAGCACGGCATCAAACGCGTACTGGTCAAGCTCGGCGAGATGGGTTCGATGATTATCACCCCCGAGCTTACCGAACTGATCGAGGCGTTTGAAATCGACGGGGTTTTGGAGTCTACCGGAGCCGGCGACTACTACACCGCCGCTTTTGCCCACGGCGTAATGGAAGGCTACGACCTGCACTACGCCGCGCGCCTCGGCAACGTCGCCGGAGCCCTCAACGTCACCGCTATCGGCGCGCAAAGCTGCGTCATCGACGCGCCCATGCTCTACCGGCACGCCAAGGCGATGCTAAACGCCAGCCGCGCCTGACCAACCGGTCGAGACGTTGACCTCTAGAATAGTCGGTTTTAGAATAGTCGGCTTCTAGGGTAGTAAGCGGCTCACAGTATAGTTACCGATACGGCAAACCGGCAGCGCGTACACTGTCTTATGCGCCGTATCTTTTTTTTATTTGTCGTTGTTTTATCTGTCCCTGGTGCCTATCTGTATGGTCAATCCGTATCGGCTCAAGCTGTACCCGTTCAGCCGAGCGGCCCTGGCAGCTACGGTGCGCGCTTCGACGTCGCCTGGCAGCTCGTCGCCGAAAGGTACTGGGACACAGATTACGGGGGCAATGACTGGGCGGCGCTAAAGCGCGAATACCGGCCCGAAGCCGTCGCCGCAAAGAGCGACAGGGCGTTTTACCGCGTTCTGGAGCGGCTTTACGACGAACTCGGCGACCAGCACTCGGTTTTTGTACCGCCTGCTAAAGTGCAGCGTGTCCGGCAGCAGTACGGCGACTTGCCCTGTTTGGGCGTATTCGGCTTTTCGGGACAAGATGCGCGGTTGGGACGCGTGCGTTATCGGCTCGAGACGACCCCGGATTATGCTGTCGGCGTCCTGACGCTCCCCGACCTGGCCACGACCGGTGTCTCCGGCGACCTCCGCGAGGCGGTGCGGCAGCTGTCGGCAAAGGGCGCGCGCGCGTTCGTCCTCGATTTGCGCGGCAACCCCGGCGGCAGGCTCGTCGAGATGATGAGCGCAGCGGGCGTGTTTACCCGGGGCTTTTTGTGGCGCACGCTGACGCGCTGGACACTGCCCCTCCCCTATCCGGCGCTCGGCGCGGTCGAAACCGACGCGCCGCTCGCGGTACTTATCGATGAAAACGTCAACAGCGCCGCCGAAGGTCTGGCAGGTGTGCTGCAAAGTACCGGGCGGGCGCGCGTCTTTGGTGAAACGAGCGCCGGCAACGTCGAGGCGGTACTACCCTTTTGCCTCCGCGACGGTTCACAGGCGTGGATTGCGACCGGGGTGCTGGCCCCCTTGCGCGGCCCTACCTGGGAGGGGCGCGGCGTCGTCCCGGATGAACCCTCGAGTCGCCCCCTACAAGACGCCCTCAGCTATTTGCGCGGTCGCTAGTGCCTGCTCCAAACCTCGAGCCCGAACGCGTAGGGACGGGTGTCTGGCGTTTTGCCCTGCCGAGCCGGACGTTGCCACCTTTTGAGCACACCAACAGCTACCTGGTGCAGCGCGGCAAAGAAGCCGTATTAATCGACGCCGGTTCGGACGACCCGGGCGTGCTGGCGGCGTTTACGGCAAGTTTGGCGGCTCTAGGTATATTACGGCTCAGCGCACTTCTGCTCACCCACACCCACCCCGACCATGCGGCGGGCGCGGCGGCGCTGAGCGAGCATTACGGCGCGGAAGTTTATGTCCACGCGCTCGAGCAAACCCGCCTCGATTTTTCTACGGTACGCTTGGCAGACGGCGACGCGTTCCCGGTAGGGCGCAAAACCATAAGCGTTCACCACACCCCCGGTCACAGCCCCGGACATCTGAGCTTCGCTACTGCCGAGCCCGGGACAAGCACGCTGAGCGTTTTCGTCGGTGACCTGTTGACGGCGCAGGGTTCGACCTGGGTCGGCCTGCCGGAGGGCGACGTGTCGGACTATCTGGCGTCGCTCGAGAAACTCGGGACGCTCCTGGCCCGTGCCGGCGGCGCGGTGTTCGGCCCCGGTCACGGCCCGCTGGTGCGTGACCCTGCAGCGAGGCTCGGGCAGGTGCGCGACCACCGGCTGGCGCGCGAAGCGGAGATTTTAGCAGCGCTGACCCAACCGCTGAGCTTGCAAGAATTGAGCAAGCGTATCTACCCCACGGTACCGGACACGCTGACCCCCATGCGCGAGGGTTCACTGCTCGCCCATCTGGAGAAGCTGAGTCGCGAAGGCCGGGTTCAGACAGGCGGACAAGCGGACAAAACAGTGTGGGTGTCGCTCGAATCCTCGTAAAAGTTGCGGTTTGGAATGCCCAAGCTTTACGTTGCTGGAGACGAATAGGCACACACGGTGTTGCGGCGGGTGCTGTGTAATTTTGGTGACTAGTGGTACGTGTCTACGGGGCGCACGTCCGCAGCGGGACGCTCGCGTGCTGTGTAGTTTTAGGAACTAGTGGTGTCAGGTGAAGTAGTCATAACCAGGGCTCAAACTGTGGAAAAACGAAGATGCCGTCACCGACCCGGGCTTGGTTACGAACCGCAACCCGGACGACCTGCCCGCGTTTTGCGCCAAGGTGGTCGAGGAAATCGGTGGAGGGAACAGGGGGCAGGCGCACAGCGTTTAGGTTTACGCTGCCTTTACGGCGAGGGCCCCGCCGCTAGTGGCCTTTACGCTGCTAAAGTTTGCAGCGCGCCTTACGCCAAGGCGAGCAGTTCGGTTTTGAGCGCGTCCAACGTCGGCGGTAAGGTCGGTACGTCGGTGGGTGGGCCTTTGAGCTTTTCCAACGCCGGAACCTTGGGGAGTTCAAACTTCAACGCAGCTTCAACGGTTCCTTCAAACTTGGCGGGGTGCGCCGTTGCCAGGACGATAACAGGTCTGTTATCGCCGGTCTCTTTACGGTAACGCGCCGCAGCCTCGAACCCGACAGCCGTGTGCGGGCAAGCGACGTAACCGTAAGCTCCGTAAACGTGCTGAAGCCGCGTCTTCGTGACCTCATCGCTAACCGATGTACTCCAGAGGTCACCGCGCCGCAGCGCTTCACCCAGAAGTGCGTAAAGGCGCTCGAAGTTGCTCGGCGCGCCCACGTCCATCGCATTTGAAAGGGTAGAAACGGTATCCCGGAAACCGCCGTGGTCGTAACGAGACGCTAAAAAACCGGGAAAAAAGTCGTTGGCGTTGTGTGCGGCGATAAACCGGGGGGTGTCTACACCCATCTTGCCGGCGAGAACGCCCGCTGTCAGATTGCCCAGATTACCGCTGGGAACGCAGAAGACAGGGTTCTCAAACCCTGAACTGGCAGCCTGCAGCGCTGCCCAAAAGTAATAAGTAGACTGTGGCAAAAGTCGCCCTAAATTAATAGAATTTGCCGACGACAACCCCAGCTCGCGGAGTTCCGGGTCGACAAACGCCGCCTTAACGAGCCGCTGGCACGCGTCGAAGTCCCCTTCGACGGCGTAGGCGCGAACGCCCGGACGCGGACAAATCAGCTGCCGCTCCTGCACCTCGCTGACCTTACCCTTGGGATAGAGCAGCACCACGCCTAAGTTGTCCTGACCGGCAAAACCGTCGGCGACAGCACTCCCCGTATCGCCGGAAGTCGCCACCAAGATCGTAACGCGCTGACTCTTACCCTCGAGCTTTTTGCTCTCTAAAAACGCGTCCAACAGCCGCGCCATCGTCCGCGCGCCGACGTCTTTGAACGACAAGGTAGGGCCGTGGAAGAGCTCGAGTACCCCCAGCCCATCAGCCAATCCAACGAGCGGTATAGAGAAGTCCAAGGCGTCCTCGGTAATCGCCGCCAACTTATCCCGGCTCAGTTCATCGCCCAGCCACGGCGTCAAAACGTGCTGCGCCAGTTCAGACAGGCTTTTCGCCGCTTTCCAGTCGTCTGTCAGCCGAGGAATGTGCTCGGGGACATAAAGCCCGCCGTCCGGCGCAAGGCCCGTCAGCACGGCTTCTTGAAGCGAAACAGGGTGTTTTTGGAAGTCGCGGGTACTAAAATAATGCATCTTGTCCAATCTACCTTGTCGGGGCGATACTTAGCAGGAAAAACGCAGTCGCCACTAAACTTGCCCACCGGCCATCAATACTTCACCGAGCGGTTGGGCGCGGTAGTCTTGCGGGACAGCCGCCGCCCTCGCCAGCAGACCGGGGCCGGCGCGCCCGGAGAGAGCACTCATCAGGTCGGCGAGTACAGCGCTCGCAGTCGGGGCCGCGCCCGCGCCCGCACCGGTAATCAGCACTTCGCCTACCGCGTCGCCCTTAAACAAAAGTCCGTTGCGGTTACTCGCCGAACCGGAGAGCGGGTGTTCGGGTGGCAGGTAGACCGGGCGCACCGTACCGCGCCAAGAACCGTTTTCAGGATAGATGCTGCCGACCGAGCGGAGCCGCCCGCCATCCTCCATCGCCTCTTTGACAATCGCCGGGGTGAGGTGCCGGATGCCGTGCGTGTGCGCCCGGACGCCCTCCCACGAAAAGTCGGGGTCGAACGCCAGACGGCCCAGAATCGTGAGTTTATGCGCCGCGTCGAAACCGTCTACGTCGGTGCTCGGGTCGGCTTCGGCGTAGCCCAAACTTTGTGCTTCTTTAAGCGCCTCTTCAAAGTCCGAACCGCCCTCGAGTTCTCCCAGAATATAGTTGCAGGTACCGTTTAGAATCGCGTGGAGTTCTAGGGGCCTCGAGCCGCGCAGCACGCCCGCAAGCGGTTCGACGGCGGGCGTTCCGGCCATCACCGCCGCCTCGAAGTAGAGCTTACCCACCTGAATAAACGGTTTGAACTCGTCCCACCGCTCCGCAAGTACCGCCTTGTTTGCCGTCACGACCCTTTTACCCGCTGCTAAAGCCTGCAACATCAGGTCGCCCGCATAGTCGGTGCCGCCCAAGAGTTCGACGACGATATCGTTTTCCAAAACTTCGTTAGCGTCGGTGGTTAAGGCCGTTTGCGGGACGCAGGCGGGGCGCGTCTTCCCTGGGTCGCGCACCAGCACCTTGCTGATGACGGCGTCTAAACCTGCGCCTTCAAAGAGGTCGCAAAACCCGGCTCCGACCGTTCCGGCCCCCAAAAGTCCGATGTTTACCGTTCCGCTCGCCTTACCAGGTGTCATAAATTCAGGGTATCACGGGGCGCTAGCTCAGGGTTACGTCCCGCAGCTACACCTCCGACTGGAAACTGTAAAGGCTGAACCCGCAAAAACCGGGGGCTTTACGAAAGCTTGGTATACTCCACGTTTGGAACGCCGTAATTGCGGCGTATTGAACCGTAAAAACCACGACTCAAAAGGTTTAAGGGAGTTTCATGTTAGGAATCGGTATCGTCGGCTTACCCAACGTCGGCAAATCTACCCTGTTTAACGCCATTACCAAAGCGAGCGTCGAGGCGGCGAACTATCCGTTTGCCACCATCGACAAAAACGTCGGCGTCGTCGCCGTCCCGGATGAGCGCCTCGTCGCCCTCCGCGACCTGTACACCAAGGGTGAACGGGTGCCGCCGGTCGTCCCGACTACCGTCGAATTCGTAGACATCGCCGGACTCGTCAAGGGTGCGAGTCAGGGCGAGGGTTTGGGCAACCAGTTTTTAGCCAACATCCGCGAAGTTTCAGCGATTGCCCACGTCGTGCGCTGTTTTGAGGACGAAAACATCCTGCACGTCGCCGGAGACGTCGACCCTCTAAGCGACATCGAAACCATCCACACCGAACTGGCTTTGGCTGATTTGAGCAGCCTCGAGAAACGCCATGACAAACTCCGCCGAAGCGCCAAAAGCAACAAAGACGACGCCGAACTCTTAGCCGCAGCCGAGGCGCTCATCGCCAAACTGTCCGACGGGATTCCGGCGCGGCAGAGCGGTTTAGAGGTTCCCAAAGATTTCAACCTGCTCACCGCGAAACCTGTGATTTATGTCTGCAACGTCGCCGAAGACGAAGCCGGGACGGGCAACGCCTTTTCAGAGCAAGTTCGCGCCTACGCTGAGGCTGAAGGCTCTGAAACCGTGGTGATTTCAGCGAAGCTCGAGGGTGAACTCGGCGAACTCCCCGAAGACGAAGCGGGCGAGTTTTTAGCCGACTACGGCCTCTCTGAACCGGGCCTGAACCGCCTCATCCACAGCGGTTACGACGCGCTGGGTCTCTTGACCTTTTTAACCGCCGGTGAAAAAGAAGTGCGGGCGTGGACGGTCACGAAGGGCAGCAAAGCGCCGCAAGCCGCAGGTGAAATCCACACCGACTTTGAACGCGGCTTTATCCGCGCCGAGGTGATCGGCTGGGACAAGCTTACCCAAGCGGGCGGGACGGTTGCCGCCAAAGGCAAGGGCTGGGTACGGACCGAGGGCAAAGAGTACGTGGTCAGAGACGGCGATGTGATGAACTTTTTGTTTAACGTCTAGCGCTTGTCGAAGTGCTGAGCCTTGATAAGAGAAGTGAGACAGGAAGGTGGATCAAGAGAGTAGTCGGGTATTCGACACTGCGAAGCGTTACGGTTGCACGCTACTATTGTCTGCCAAGCTTTACCGGCTCAGCACAGCGCCAAACTTACCGCCTGCCCAAACCACTCAGCCGCCGAGTTGTGTGCGCCTCTATCCCGCGAACCGAAAGGGGTTGGGTCCAGCCGCCCTTATTTCTTTGTCTCGGTACTAGCAGACCCGAAACTTTTCGTAACGTGGGCGTTTATTCGTCCCGGACGGCGCACGTATACTTTTATAGATATGTCAAAGCGGTTTTCTCTAAGCTACCCAGACCGAAAGGAGGGCGCCTTATGAGCCGCACATCACACCCCTCTCAGCTCATCCCCGAAGGTGGCTATATCGACCTGTTAAGTGTCGAAGCGGGCGAGGTCACGTTGTTTCCGGGCGATCCGGACAACCTCTACCGCGTCCAAGAAGGTCTGGTTCGTATTCACACCGTAGACGACGAGGGCAACGGCCTGACGCTGCGTTACGTCAAACCGGGCGGTTACTTCGGCGAGGAGGCGCTCGTCGGTCTGCAGCGCCGCTACTTTGCCGAAGCTGTAACCTCCAGCAGCATCGAGGTCATGAGCCCGGCAACCCTCGGGCCGCAGGAAAACCTCACCTTGACGACGCACTTGGTCGAGGCGATGGAGCGGCTTTACCGGGCGCTCTACCGGCTTTCGGGCAAACGCCTCAAAGCGCGTATCGCGGCGGAGCTTTTAGACCTGCAAGACAGCGCGCTAGCGACCACAGGCGCGAACGGTGAGGCGATTGTACATATCACCCATGACGACCTGGCGGCAGCAGTCGGTTCGGTACGCGAAACGGTGACCAAAGTTGTCGGTGAACTCTCGAGACAAGGGGCCATTCACGCCGGTTACGGTAAAATCGCGCTCGTAAACCTCGAGACCCTCCGCACGATTGCAGGCGAATAGACGCAAAAGGCTAGCCTAAACGAAAAGCGCTGCACCCAATTGGGTGCAGCGCTTTTTACGGCAGACGGCTTTACACGTGTGGACTTCGCCCCAGTAGCCGCCATGCCAGCGGCAACAGGGCAGCCGCGATGAGCAGTTTGATAACGTCACCTGCGATAAACGGAACCAGTCCTACACTGAGCGCCCATGACCAGGGCGACACACCTGCAGGCGCGTACTGACTTGCAAAAGTCGCCAGCCACGCCAAACCCGGTAGGTAGACAAGCACGTTACCCAAAAGCATCACCAGCGCCGCCCCGGAAAACGTGCGGGTCAGGCCCCGCTGCGACAAATAACCGACAAACGCCGCGACAAACGGAAAGCTGACCAGATACCCGGCGGTCGTCCCGCTAAAGTGTCCCCAACCTGCGCCGCCGCCCGAAAAAACGCTGAGCCCGAAACCGCCCACGAGCAGGTACGCCAAAAGCGTCAGGCCGCCCAGACTGCCGCCGTAAGCCGCGCCGAGCAGCAGCACGCCGAGCGTTTGACCGGTTATGGGTACCGGGCCGATGTTCAGCTCGAGCTGGCTTAAAAGCGCCATGATTACCACACCGAGCGCGATTTGCAGCGGTACGCGTAAAGCGGCGGAGCGTAGCGGAACAAGAGTATCGATAAGGGGACGCGTTAAAGTGTTTGTCATTTTTTATCCTTTCAAAACGCCTTTACTAACGCTGCCAGTATAGCAACAAGCCGGTTTTATATTTTCCCGACGCCTCGAGTCCAGTTCTCGTCCTGTTCTTTTATTAATTTTGAACTCCTGCTTTTTGAACCTCAGCTTAGTGGCACGTCGCCTGTCCGCTATCACGGAACGTACTACCGGAAACACCCTGAAACTCCCAGCTGTAGCCAGGTGCCAGCGTTAAAAACAGCGCACCGTAAGTATTTGCCGAGATGGCCTTACGGTTGGGAGCCGGGAGGAGCACCGGATAGTGCCTCGAGCTGCTTAGCTGCCGCAACAGGGGCCGGGACGAAGGTCGGTGTAGGTAGCTCGAGCAGCCGGGCACGGAACGTTACAAACCGCCTTAGGTGAAAGCCGGTGCGTGCAAGCAGCACGTATTCGTCTCCGGCTGTAACGCGGTATCCTCACCCCATGACGCGTTTTTTGCCCCTGCTGCTCGCGCCCTTTTTGAGTGTCGCCTTCGCGGCAGGCGAAACCCCGGCCTTTTTCAGCGAAGTTACAGTTTTACTGGTCGTCAGCGCGCTTATCGCCTACGTGTGCTTTCGGCTCGGACTCGTCCCGATTATCGGGTTTTTGGTTGCCGGCGTCATCATCGGCCCGAACGCCCTCGGGCTTGTCGACGACGCCGAGTTGATCGACGCCGCGGCTGAACTCGGCGTGATTTTTTTGCTCTTCACCATCGGCATCGAGTTTTCCCTAGCACAACTTGCCCGGATTCGCCGTTTAATTCTTGTCGGCGGTGGGCTTCAGGTCGGCGTCACCGTTGCGCTTGTTACCGGCATTTTGCTCTTGTTCGGCGTGGACTGGCGTGTGGGCGTATTTACCGGGTGTCTGGTCGCCTTGTCGAGCACCGCGATTGTACTCAAGCTCTTTGAAGGCGCAGGCGGCACAAACTCACCTATCGGCAACGTCTCGCTGGGCGTCCTTATCTTTCAAGACCTGGCGGTCATCGTGATGGTGCTCCTTATCCCGATGCTCGGTGAGGGTGGCGGCTCGGTGCTGGGGCTCGGTTGGGCGCTTCTCAAGGCGGGCGTGCTTATCGTCCTCGTGCTGACGCTTGCCACGCGGGTTATGCCACATGTTTTGGAAGCCGTCGCCCGTACCTGTTCACCGGAAATCTTCTTGCTGACGGTCGTCGCGATTTGTCTCGGAACGGCGTATGTCACGAGCTTGGCGGGCGTCAGCTTGTCGCTCGGCGCGTTTTTGGCAGGATTGTTGGTCAGCGAGAGCCGCTTCGGACAGCAGGCGTTAGGCGAAATCTTGCCGCTCCAGATTATCTTCAGTGCCGCGTTTTTTATCTCGGTCGGACTTTTGTTAGACCTCGGTTTTGTGGTGATGAATCTACCGCTGGTACTGGCAGCTATTCTAGGTGTGCTGGCACTTAAAACACTTGTCACGACGGGGGCGGCGCGGCTGCTCGGGTATCCGCTCAACGTGGCGCTCCCCGCCGGGTTTTTGCTGGCGCAAGTCGGAGAGTTTTCGTTTGTCTTGGAGCGCGCCGGGCGCGAGGTCGGCCTCTCCCCTGCCGGACTCGGCGATGCGGGCGCACAGACGTTTATCGCCACGACCGTGTTGCTGATGGGCGCGACGCCGTTTTTAGCACGTATCGGACGCAGGGTCAAAACGCGCTTGCCGACGCCGCAAACGCCTCTGGCTGAAGAAACGCCCGATACCTCGAGCTTCGCCGGGTTACAAAACCATGTAATTGTCGCGGGTTACGGCGACCGGGCGCGGCGGCTGGTACGGGCGCTCGAAGAGACCCAAGTCCCCTATATCATCGTAACGCTGAGCCCGACCGGAGCGACCGAAGCTGAAAATGAGGGACGCAATGTGGTGCGCGGCGATTACGCCAAAAGCTCGGTCTTAAACGCTGTCGGGCTGCTCCGCGCCCGGTCGCTCGTGGTCGCCGACGACAGCCCCGACATGACCTCGCGGGTCGTCAGCGTCGTGCACGGGCTGTCGCCGGATATCTACCTACTGGCTTCGACGCGCAGCTACACGCAGGCAAAGGCGCTCAAACAAGCCGGGGCAAACACGGTTATCTCCGAAGAGTACGCGGTAACCGAGCGGCTCGTCACACACGTGCTGGAAAACGCAGGCATAGAGCCCGACGACGCGCAGCGCTACGCCGAGCTTCACGACACGTCCGTGCTCCCACCGGTTTCCCTCACGCCTGAGCAGCAGGCGAGCCCCGCGTGCAGCCACACCGCACAGACGCACACCGTCTCACCGCTCACAGCCGGGTGCGAAGAGTGTATGAAACTCGGGGACAGCTGGGTGCATCTGCGCGTGTGCATGAGTTGCGGCAAGGTCGGCTGCTGCAACGATTCAAAGAACAAGCACGCCACCGCACACTTTCATGAGACAGGTCATCCGATTATTCGCTCGAGGGAAAAGGGAGAAGATTGGGCCTACTGCTATGAGGATGAGGCGACGTTTTGAGCTTTAAGTAGAATCTCATAACAAGTCTTGTAAAAACCCAACAAACCATGTTTGAAACTTGCTACGGGGACAAAAGTTCAAGGCAGAGGTCTGGGTTGATTTTTGCGGGGGCACTGCTGGCGAGGATAGCAGAACGTAAAACGTCAAGCCCACGTTCAAAGCTAGGGCCGTTCGGCGACCGTTGCTGCGCAGCACTCGTCACTCGTGACAGGGAGTGCCTCCGCGCACTCGGCGAAGCCGACTTGGAGGAGCGTGACATTCTAAAAAGGCGGTCGGGTTCTTACAGGTAGAGCAAAGCTCAAAGGCTCTTGGCCTTCACCCAGCTAGGCAGTCCAAGTGAATTACACCTTTATCAAAGGACACCGTACTCGCTGGGCGGTAAGTCTGATGGCACCGGTACTGGCGGTATCGGTCAGCAGCTTTTACATGGCTAAGGCGAGGAAAAAGCCAGCGAGCGCGAGACGACGAAGTTCTGACCGAGAGGATCGTAAAGTTTCGCCGTGGCAATTGCTCTACTTATGGCTCGCCGCGCATCCATAAAGACCTCAAAGCTGCTGGGCATAAAGTAGGACGTAAGCGTGTTGTCCGTCTGATGCGTTCAGCGGGCATTAGAGGCAAAACGAAACGGAAGTTCAAGAGCACGACAACTTCTAAACACCAGCGTCCTAAAGCGGAGAACCTTGCCCGGCAGAGCTTCGATGTTTCCTCTGCTAACAGCGTTTGGGCAAGCGACATCACCTATATCTCGACAGCTGAGGGCTGGCTTTACCTCGCCGTGACGCTCGACCTTTTCAGTCACAAAGTCATCGGCTGGGCATTTTCAGAAAGGTTGATAGCAGTTTGGGAAAGGTGACCTGGCGACCATCCAAAGGCGTATCCAAGGTGATCACCCCGTTGATGTGGTTGTACGTCCCTGTCAGGATCGACGCGCGGCTCGGGGCACACGAATTGGCACAAAAACAGTTCTCGAACCTCACCCGCCCCCAGCGATACGGTCTAGGTTCGGCGTCTCGTTGATGCGGCCCCGTAACAGCTCATGGCGTGCGCCGCGTGATCGTCGGTCAGGATAAAAAGAATGTTCGGGCGCTTCACGGCTTGCTCCTTAAATGTCAGTATGAAAAGTATCAGTGCGAAAAGACGTTTTTTACGACCCCGTTGACTTCCGGATTGGCCATAAAGAGCCGCCAGAGTAGACTGCTCCGGTGGTTTTCGATCATCACCGCAGTGGGGGCCTGATTTAGCCCCATGCTGATCGTGGACACGTACGCCTCGGTATCGTTGAAAGCGTCTCTAAACCCGTAAACGTCCCAGAGCTGCGCGCCCCGTTCCAGATAAAAATGTTTGAGCGCCGCCAGCGATTCGTCCGGGGTGTAGGGAAACGCGCTCAGGGCCGCTGTCGGGGTAAGGGTGCCGTTGTCGCGGGCGGGTGTCGGGTCGTGCGCCGAGTAGCCGGTGTGGTCGTCGCTGGCGCTGAGGCCCCAACACGCGTCGCTGTAACCCTCGTAGCCTCCCGGATTGCGCGCACAGTAGTGGTGGTTAATAAGGGACAGAGTACGGTTGTTGCCGAAGTAGTCGGTGTCGAACCGCGCCGTAAAACGGTCCCTGGCCCCCCTAGGATCAAACCCGAGAAACGGATAATGCGTAAAAAAGAGTGGGCCGCCGCTGCCGACGCCGACGGGCAAAAAGAGTCCTTCATAATTTTCGCCGTTGCCGTAAAACGACCCCGCCGCCGTTTTGCCCCAATTTTGCCGGTACTCCTGAGCCCACGCCGCTTGCGAAGCCCAACCCGTTTCGTATAGGGAAGCAGGCGCGGGGTGCGTCGGCGAAGCCATCGCCAGCACGTAAACGATCAGCGCCTCGTTCCAGCCCGTCAGCGGGTGCCCGATTTTCCATTCGTAATCCGGCGACCAGTGCCAGTAGAGAACTTCACCGTCCGGGGTGCGGCGATACCAGTCCCACTCGACCTCCTCCCAGAGCCGGGTAATAGTCGTGTAAATCTCCTGCTCGTCGGGGTGGTTTTCGGTAAAGTACTGCCGCGCGCTGAGGAGCCCCTGAATCATAAAGGCGGTTTCGACCAGATCGCCACCGTTGTCATAACGTCCAAAAAGCGGAATCGTCTTGCCCGTTCTGCCGTCTAAAAAGTGCGGCCAGACCCCGTGAAAGCGGTCGGCTGCGGCGAGAAAACGCACAGCCTTGAGCAGTTGTTGCCGCACCGCCGCCCGCGTTAAAAACCCGCGTTCCGCCGCTACGATGAGCGCCATGACGCCGAAACCCGACGCCCCCAGCGCGACGAGGTTGTCGTCCCCGGGAAGGCACTCGAGCGCCAACCCCGCCTCCGGGTGCGCCCGCTCACTGTAGGGACGGGTTGAGGCGGCTTGCACCATGTCGAGCAGTTCATCGTCGGAAAAGGGGCGCGTCTCGGCTTCGGCGACTTCTGAAGGTTCCGCTTCGTGGTAGTCGTAGCCCACCGCGCACACGCGGTAACGTGCGCCGACGCCCGGTTTTCCCAGATAGTCGGTGAAACGCTGCACTTCAGGCCGCTGAATCCCGACGGGCGCAAAATCTTCTCCTGCAAAGGCGCGCTGAACGAGGTGGTAAGCCGTACTTTGCGTTGGCAGAGCGTTCCACTCGAGTTCGATATGGTGCGGGTAGCCCGTAGCGACCAGGTTTACGGGCGTACGCACCTCACCCGTCAGATTACTGTCCAGCAGCCTGATTTCGTCGAGCAGCAAGGTGTGCGGCTCAGCGTCGTCGAGGCATTGGGACAAGGTAAGGCGCTCAAGCTCGAGCAGGTTTTGCTCTCCGGTCGAACCGCCGAACGCGGTGAGCGGGATTTTAACCTGTTGCCACGTTCCACCCGGCAGGTCTTGAAAGTAGTGCCCCAAACGAACGGCTTGCGTTCTGCTGCCGCCGCGCAAACCGAGCGTCAGCAAGGGCAATTGTGAAGCAGACATCGGGGACGCCGTAAAACACCAGAGCGACAGCGTATCGCCCTGCAGTGCAGCACGACCGCGCCGGGGCTCGAGCCTCACCTCCGCCTGCCAGTCGCCGCCACGCTCCGAACGCCACGACAGCTCGAAGGCGTTGGGGGGACTGAACGCATTTTTGCTGACGGGCAGCTTGCCCCGGACAAGCTCCAGCACACTCGGTGCGGTAAACGACCCCGAACTGTAGAAGTAGCATTCAGGCGTCGGGCTGTTGTCGAAGATGAGGTGGGCATCGTAACGGGCTGAAGTCACGGCGTTATTCCTTAGGGCAATACGACGGAAGGTTGTGGGGCCAAGCTGAAAAACCTCGACCCCAACGGTGATGACCCTGTGTTTACTCGAGCGTCAACACGCTCCAGCGCTCGGGTGTAATCCAGACGTCCGGCAGTGGGTTCCAGCCGATGATGTTTTCACGCACGCTGGCCCCGACCGCCGCGTTCGGGTCGTTGGCGTTATGAACGACGTGTGAAAAACCCAGCTCGGTGCCCGCTTGTCCGGTTATTCCCAAAAGGGTGAGCGGCAGGCTTACCTCGACGATGTAGTCCGCTTCGGTGCGGCTCGAGGCTACCTGAGCCCCCGGTGCGGTGCTCGCAATCGGGCCGGGCTCTGCGTCCTCGTGGCGCACCGCCTGCACATTTCCTTCGGTGTCAAACGGCAACACGGACAGTTTGAAGAGACCCGTGTCGTTCTTCGGGTCGAGGTAAAACTCCACCGAGTCGGTACGATAAAAGTTTTGCAGGTCGTCCGGCGCGATGTTGCTGACCACCGTATCGTCGGCTACGTCGGCGGCGAGGTAGAGGTTTTCGGCGTCGTAACGGATGGCGAAGCGGCTGTGCAGCGTCTGTGTGGCCGGATCGACTTCGGTCATGCCCCCGACGGGGATGTTCATGCTCTCGTCCACGGTGTACCAAGTCGCCCCTTCCCAGTCGGCGAGCTGACCGTCAACGGTCACGGCTGTCGTCGCCGCCGATCCACTGACGGGTTGCGCTGCGGTTTCGCGCCCTCGCACCTCCTCCAGGTAGGCCGGGGTTACGGCGTAGTCGGCGGTGCGCGCTTCAAAACCGATACGTTTAAGCGCCTTCCGAATATTTTTGTTCTGCCTAAACAAATTCCAGACCTCACCCGTGCGGTAGTTTTCAATGTTGAGCAAGATGTCGCCCTGATCAATCCCGATGTAGTCGTACGAGTACCAGCGTTTATCCTCGTTGATGGCGCTGACAAAGCCGTAGTCGCCCCAGACGAGCGACTTGTACTCGCTGAGCATCGCCCGCAGCGACCCCCAAGCCAAGTCTTCGGTAAACGGTAGACAAGAAATAGACGCGTACGGCGCGACCGTCCCGTCGTGATTGCCCTCGGCTGCGCCGTAGGCTTTGTAGCCCGTCGGCCCGTCCGAGGCGCTCAGACCCCAGACGCCGTTTTGATAAGTCGCATACGTTGAGGCTCGAGCTGCGCTGAAGTCGGCGTTGCGCTCACAGGCTATCGCCGTGTTGTTCGGGTAGTTGGCGTAAAAGTCCTCCTTACCGCGCAGGTCTAACCAAGCCAGCGGATACTGGTAGATAAAAAGCGGTTCGGCGGCGATGTAGATGTAGTCACGACCTTGAAAATCTTTGCGCACCGGACGAGCGATCTCGTCCCACAACGATGCCGGAACGCGGTGCTTGGGTGCGCCGATGGCAAGAACGTAAAGAATCAAGCCTTCATCGAACCCGGCACCCCAGCGGGCGTCTAAAAAGCCGCCTTCAGGCGACCAACCCATCCGCAGCAGGCCATCGTCACCGCCTTGCATCCACCTCCAGTCCACCTCGCGGTAGAGCCTGTCAGCGAGGCGGCTCACCTCGGTCTTGCCGAAGTACTCGCCTGCTGTGAGCGCCCCCGCGATAAAGAGCGCGGTGTCGATAGACGAGAGTTCACTGCCATAGGCGCGGCGTCCGGTCGCCATATCGACGAAGTGGTAGTAAAAGCCGCGCTTGCCCTCGACGCCTCCATCGGCAAAAGTTTCGAGGGTGGTCAGCGTCCTTTCGTAGCCCTCGTTACGGGTAATCCAGCCGCGCTCGACGGCGATGGGAATTGCCGAGAGGCCGAAGCCGACAGCAGCGATGCTCGAGGGCGAATCTTCGGTGCTGCGGTCTTTGACGAGGCCGGTTTCGGGGTTGGCCTGTTCCCAGAAGTAGTCGAAAGTGCGCTTGGAGACTTCTTCTAACAGCGCGTCGTTCCCTAGCGTCAGTAGTCTGTCTACCTCGGCGTCCACCGCCGGATCGGGTTCTTTGTTGGCCTCCGGCGTACCGGGCTCCGCCTCGCCGACGAGGTAGGCGTCGCCCAAGTTAAACGGTTCGGTCAACGGAACATTGGCCCGCGCGTCATTTTTTGCCATCGAGGAAAAGTACATGGTGTAGGTGCTGCCCTCTTTGAAGTCGCGCAGCTCGGCAGGGAGGGCGATCCGCACCCGGTTCCACCCGCTTACGACCTCGGTTTCGCTAAAAAGCCCACCCAACCAGGCGAAGCCGCCCCCGCTCGTATCGGCGACGCCGAGAAAGAAGTCGGTGGGGGGCAAGCTGTTGTCGGGCGGGCTATAGACCTCGAGTTCAACCGCTTCACGGGTGTTCCAAGAGGTAAAGGCTGTACCCGGCGCGGTAAACGCGACTTTGGTTTCAGCCGCGTCACCGCTGGGCGTAACCCGCACGCTGGAATTGCCTGCGGGCGTCGTTACGGCGCTGTCGAGCGCAAAGGTCGCGCCGGTGTTGTCGTTCGAGAGGGCGGCGATATCTTTGTCCTGCCACGCTCCCCAGGGGCTCTCTCCCTGCTGTTGCGGGGTAAGTGCGCCCGTTCCGCAGGCTGTCAGGGCGAATAAACTGAGTAGACCAGAGAGCAGAAACGGTGTTTGTCGGTTCATCCTTGGCTCCTTTCAAAGAGATGGGCGAGAAACTGGTTGCAACGGTGCGTTAAGAATAGAGCCTCCTCTCTGAGCTACTCTGCGGCCTCGAGCCTCTCTAAATTCGCCCTTGCCCGCTCGTTAAGCGCCGCGTCGTTGGGGAACAGGTCGGCGATCTCTTCGTAAACGTCGGCGGCGTCTCTGGTGTCACCTGCTTTTTCATACAGTTCACCGGTGCGGAGGTAAATACGCCCCAAATAGGGGCTGCCCTGTCCCGCATTTTCTTCGATAAAGGCTTCCGCGTCGTCTATCGTCAGGCGCTCGCCTATAATCTCGTCGGTACGGGTGCGCGCTTCGGCGAGCGCCGCCGGACGCGGCCAGGCGTAAGGGTCGGCCCAGATGAGCGCGACCTGACCGTAACCGCCCCGGTAGACGTAGCGGTTTTGCGCTTCGTCGAATTCGTCATAGCCGGTCAGCGCGTTTAGATAGTCTTCTGCCTGAAAACTTTCGGCAGCGTTGTCCATAAACCTCATCGTGAGGCGGTAGGCGCGGTACCAGGCAAACGCGTAGGTTCCGGCGGTGAGCAGCAGGATACCGAGCAGCACATAAAGCCAGCGAAAGCGGCGGCGAGGCGTTTCGGCGACAGCGGCGAGTTCGTTGGGAAGTGCCGTGGCAGTCTGACTCACGGCTATTTAAGCGAGACGTTGGCGAACGCCTGCATGAACTGGTCTTGGAGGAAAAAGTAAACGACGACGAGCGGCACGGTGATGAGCGTCGTGGCGGCCCAAATCTGCTGGGCGTTTTCGCCGGGAACCGAAGACTGGAACTGCTGAAGCCCCAACTGCACCGTCCAGGTTTCGGGTCGGTTGAGATACAAGAGCGGCCCTAAAAAATCGTTCCACGAGCCGATAAAGGTGAGAATCGCCACCGTCGCCAGCGCAGGCCGCGACATCGGCAGCATGATGCGCCGGAAAAGCGTGAGTTCGCCCGCTCCGTCCAGGCGTCCGGCCTCGAGCAACTCGTCCGGGATAGCCACCATAAACTGCCGGATCAAAAAGATGTTGTAGACCGTAACCGCCGAAGGGATGATCAGCGCGTGGTACTGCCCCACCCAGCCCAGGTTGTAGATGATCACATACGTCGGAATCAAAAACAGCACGCTCGGAATCATCATCGTGCTGAGCATAAAAGCGAACAACCGGTCGCGTCCGGGAAAGGGAATCTTGGCGACGGCGTAGGCGGCAAGTGCGCTCAGGCCGGTATTTAAGAGCGTAACCGACCCTGAGATAAGCAGCGAGTTGCCAAAGAGCCTTAGCATATTTAGCTGCCGAAACACATCGAGGTAGCCTGAAAAGGTGACGCGGCTCGGCAGCTGCGTCGGCTGGTTGAGGATTTCCGGCCCCGGTTTCACCGAATTCATCACCATATAAAAAAACGGGTAGAGGACGAACACCGCGCCCACGCTCAGCAGCAGATAGACGCCGAACTGACCCGGTGAAAAGCGTTTTAGCATAACGGCCCCCTAAGAGACATCTTGCTGAACATAGCGGAACTGCGCCCAGGTACCGATGGCGATAATTCCGGCGAGCATAAGCCCGAGTACCGAGGCGTAACCGATGTTCGAGCGGTCGAATGCTTGCGCGTAAAGATACAAGACCGGCGTCAGCGCCTGGTTGTTTTGCCCGCCCATCACGTCGAAGGTGGCGTAAACCTCGGTAAACATCTGCAAGCCCGAAATCAGGTCGATGATCAGCAGAAAAAAGAGCTGCGGGTTGAGCTGCGACCAGGTGATAAAGCGAAACTTCTGCCAGCCGTTCGCCCCGTCGATAGAGGCCGCGTCGTAGAGCTGCTTGTCGATGGAGTAGAGGCCCGCGAGCAAGATGACCGTGCTGATGCCGAACCACTTCCAGGTGTTGATCAGCGCGATGATCGGCATCGGGAGCCAGGTGGTAAAGCGCCAGTTGATCGGGGTGTCTAAGAGCCCGCTCCCCACCAAAAAAGTCTGGATCGGCCCGCCGGGATTAACCAGGTAGTTGCCAATCGTCATCAACACGATGACCGACGTAACCACCGGCATAAAGTAAACGGTACGAAAAAACCGTCCCATAAACGTCACGCGGTAGAGCAGGAGCGCCGTCACGAGACCGAGACCGTTTTTAAGCACGATAAAGATAGTCTGGTTATAGACGATGTTCCAGAGCGCCAACCAGAAGAGCGGGTCGGTCACGCCGCGCACCCAGCTGCCGATACCGACGAACCTGAGCCGTTCGGGGTTGGTAAAGGAAAAGTCAAAAAACGTCAGGTAAAACGACAGTGCCAGCGGGTAGATGCCGAATACCACAAAAAGCATGACCCACGGGGCAACGAAGATATAACCCCACTTGTGCTTTTGCATCTGCCGAAAGAGCGTGGGTACGCCCCGTTGTCGCGGCGCAGCAGAGACGGACACGTCAGCCATAGATTTCCCCCTTGAACTTACAGCTTGGACTTACGGCGCACACAGGGAGCACGCTGCCGGAATAACGTGCCCCCGTGTGCTCGACGCCTGCTACTGCCCCTCGAGCGCGGCGTCCGCTTCTTTGACCGCCTCCTTGACGCCTTCTTCCGGCGACATGTTGCCCGCTACCGCCACCTGCTGATAGACCGTTTCGACCGCGTTCGCCACCTTTTCGGCGCTGCCGGTCATCTCGGGTAACACAGCGGTCTCGAGTGCGGTCACAAACGGCGCACGGGCCGGGTCTTGAAAATACGGGTCGTCTTTAAGGCTGCTCAGCACGGGCAAGTAGCCCAGCTCTTTGATGAATGTCAGGTTGATCTCGTCTTGCATTAAAAACTCGATAAAGCGCCAGGCTAACGCCTCCCGTTCAGGCGTGGTTCTGAGAATGACCAGCCCACGGCCTCCATAGGTGCTGTATGAAGTGTCGCCCGCTTCGGGTACCGGTACGGGCGCGACGCCGACATCTTCACCGATGACCATCGGTTGCCCGGCAGCCTCACGCAAGTTGGGTTCCCACGAGTAGCCGTACTGCGGCCACATCCCGATGCGGCGGCTGAAAAAACCCGGTTCCATCGTCGGGGGGGCGTACTGCTGGGCTTTTTGATTAAAGGCGTAAAAGTCCGCCAGAGCGCATTCTTGGTTGTCAAAGTCCACACTGGTACCGAGGCGGTTTAAGAGCTGGCACTTGTCCTGATTGGCGTTTAGGTACATCGGCTGGAGCATGTTCCAGTACCAGCCGCCGGTCGCCAGCACGTCGTTCCAGAAGACCGTGCCGTAAACCTTGCCGTTGCCTTGATCGGGCAGTTTAGAAATAGCGGCGGCAGCGTCCAAAAATTCTTGCCAGGTTTCAGGTGGGTTTTCAGGGTCGAGACCGGCGGCTTCAAAAAGCGCTCTGTTGTAGATCATCATCGTCACGTCTGCCCCGACGGGGATGTAATAGGTATGGCCGTAAAGTTCCTCGACGGCGCTCGGCTCGAGCCGCCCCAAAAGCTCCTCGGCACCTTCGAAGTCCTCAAGGGGTGCGACGACATCTTGCGACGCCAAACGTCCGATCTGTCCCCCAAAGGAGGTGATAAGCAGGTCGGGCTGATTGCCTGCTGCGATCAGGGCTTCAAACGACCCGCCTTCAGGCTCCGGCACCAGGTTGACTCGTACCCCGGGGTTTTCCTGCTCGAACTGCCTCGCCAGCGGCGTCAAGGTGTCGCGCATCGCACCTGCGACGACCGATACGGTCAGCGTCTGCTGCGCCGAAACCAGTGTACTCCCGGCTAGAAAGAAACTCACTACGGCTGCTCTAAACTTCATCACTGCCTCCCTTAAAAAATACATGCGAGTGGCTAACAGATTGCTCAAACAGATTGCCTAAAGGCTTATCGCTCCTTGCAGGTCAGCCTCCTTTCGTACCGCTGGGAGTTTTGCCCCGCAAGACTCCCGGACAACCAGCTCAACCGGCAGAACCACACTCTCGGGTACCTGCTCGCCGCGTAGGACGGCAAAAACTGCCTGAACCCCCTGAAAACCCAACTCGTAGGCAGGTTGCCGCACTGTGGTCAAAGGTGGCACGACGTAGCGTGCCAATGGAATATCGTCAAAACCCACGACTGCTACATCTTCAGGGACGCGTAAGCCGCGTTCTCGCAGGGTCAAAATAGCGTCGATGGCCATCTGGTCGTTGGCGGCAAAGATCGCCTCGAAGGGGATATTTCGGGCAAAAAGTTCCGTAGCGGCCCGCGAGCCGCTCCCCTGAAAGAAATCGCCTTGAGCAAAGAGCTGAGGATCAAAAGTGACGCCCGCGTGCGCCAAACTGTCCTGAAATCCGCGAAAGCGTTCGGCATTATCCGGAGTGTCGTCGCTGCCAGCGATGTAGGCGAACGTCCGGCAGCCCAAGCCGAGAAGGTGTTCGGTGACAAGGGTAGCTCCGCCGTAGTTGTCTACAGAAATCGTTCGTTCGGCCTGCTGCAGCAGCACCAGCGGAAAGCCCTGGTCTCGGAGCTGCTCGAGTATCTCTTGTGGTGCTGCTGCGCCGACCACCACCAGGCCATCGACGCGCTTTTGGGTAAACAGCTCGAATACCCGTTGGTCAGCTGCTTTAGATAGCTGATTGACGACCAACAAGCTGTAGCCTTCTGCCGCGGCTCCCTCCTCAACCCCACGCACGATATCCAGGTAAAACGGATCGCTGATCGTCGGAATAACAAAACCGATGGTGTTCGCCTGCTGGATAGCCAATCCGCGCGCAAACGCGCTCGGCTGATAGTTAAGTGCTTGAACTACACGCGTAACACGTTCGCGCGTCTGCGGGTGTACCCGGTCAAGGCCGTTTATCACGCGCGAAACTGTACTTATAGAAACGCCGGCACGCTTGGCGACGTCGACAATCGTAACCCGGCCCAAGTTAGGCTGACTCACATACTCACCTTCAGTTCAAGGTTGTAAAAGCGCTTTTACAATACGCCTGTGTTAAGTCGGTTGTCAAATCTGTAGAGGTGCCCTCACTACGGGGACAAAAGTTTGAGACACTAGACCTCTTGCAGAAGTAAGGCGAGCTGTTGCAAGGTGGTCAGATGCGTTACGAAGCAGTGAAAGACTTAAGTCCAAAAGCGTTCAAACGGCTGACGGGTGTCAAACCGGTGGTGTTCGGGGAGATGATCGGGGTGCTTCGAGAAGCGCAGAGGCACAAGAAGTCAGGCCGCCCGGGCAAGCTTTCTCTTGAAGACAAGGTGTTGTTGACGCTGATGTATTGGCGAGAGTACCGGACGCAGTTTCATATTGCGGCGAGTTACGGGGTACATGAAGCAACCGCCTGTCGCATCATCAGGCAGACTGAAGACGCGCTGGTCAGCTCGGGTCAGTTCAGCTTGCCCCAACGCCGTGAAGTCGCCGAGCATGACTGGGTGGTGGTCTTGGTCGACGCCACCGAGACGCGCACCGAACGCCCCAAAAAAACCAGCGGCGCTACTACAGCGGCAAGAAAAAGTGCCATACCTTGAAAAGTCAGGTCGTCCTCGACGCGAGAAGCCACAAGCTTCTCGCCACCGCCCACGCCCCGGGGTCAACGAACGACCTCACCCTCCTGAGAACGGCTGACCCCAAGCTGCAAGCCCACGTCTGGGTCGTCGCCGACGGCGGTTATCAAGGTTATGCCAAAGACCATCGGCAGCGCTGTCTACCTATCCGCAAACCGCGCGGAGCTGAACCTAAACCTGAAGACAAAGCCCACAACCGCTCGCTCGCCCGCTTCCGCGTCACCGTCGAACACACTATCCGCTCACTGAAAATCTGGCACATCCTCAAAGACCCCTACCGCAACCGCCGCAAGCGCTTCTCCTTACGTTTTCGCCTCATCGCCGGGCTCATCAACGCTCAGCTCCAAACCTGACTTTCGCAGGAGGTCTAATGGTCAAGGCTGATGGGGGCGGGCGCATGACCTGCGAGGATGGCTGAGCGAAGCGCGTCGAGGCCGCGTTTGAAACAGCTTTGGGGCAGGTAACCATCTTTAAGCTTTAACGACCGGTCGTGGTAGCACCGCTCACCGACAAGATGTGCCCAGGCAAACACGATCGCCAACAGAGCCAAAAGTTTATCCAGCTGTTAGGACGTGGTCATGTGGGTGTCTTCGAGGTTAAAGCCCCGTGACTTCAAGGCGGACAAAAGCGGACGGCTTCGCCTCGGCGCTTCGCTGAATTCGATTTGCCGGCGAGCCGGGTAACGTCGAAGCGCTTGGTCGGGATCGGCGTTACACACGAGTACCACGAGTTCGCCTTTTTTACTCTGGGTCACGGCGACACCTAAGCGTAACCCAAAAACCCGGCAGCGTTTAGAGCAAACATAAACCTCTTGGTTGGCCGGGTAGCCATAACGCTGCTGCGCTGAGCGGGTGCAACCCTTCGAGCCAATCAGGGTATCGTGGCGCATCCGCATCACAAAAACGAGCTGACGCGCCTTAATGATTCATCCGGTTAGTTCATGTCAGAAGTAAGCTGAGGTACATGCAACGGAGGTGAGTTATGCGCCCTTACACCCGTGTCCGCAGATTGACTGAAGCGGAATACCAGGAACTCAAACGCTCTCGAATGCTCGCGCACGATGGGCGTGAGTAAGGTGCGGCGGGCACGGGTTGTCTTACTGTCGCACCGGGGTTTGCTCGTGCAAGAGATCGCCGAGAAGCCCGGGGCTGCATCATCAGAGCGTCGGAAAGTGGGTCAACCGCTTCAGCAAGCTAGGTATCCCAGGGTGAGAAGAAGGACCGCGTCATGGACGGCCGCACATCTATAAGACGGAGCACGTGAGCGTCGTCATTCAAACCGCCTTAACGAAGCCGGATGACGCTGGACTTGCCGTTCGGCGCGTGGACGCTCGACAGGTTGACGACCTACCTGAGTGAAGCAAAAGGCGTCGCCATGAGCCGTAGCCGCATGAGCGAAATCTTCAGGAACAAAGGGTTACGTTGGCGACAGCAAGAAGGTTAGTTCCGTAGGCTTCCGCCAGAGGCGGGAGACGGACAGCGTGCCGTGTCCCATCCTCAACATACAAGGGGGTCACCCCACAGCTCTACACCAACCCTCCCGAGCATAGCGTCGTCCTCTGTATAGACGAGGTGGAACCGCTCGCCTCGCGAACTTATGAAGGCAAGCAGCTCACCAAGATTTACAGTTCCCCTGCTGGGCGAGCAAAGGTCGCCCCCTCGATTACCAGCATCGCCCGAAAGGTGGTTTTGTGTTCGGCGCTTTACAGCCCTCGACGGGCGCGGTGCTCACTCAGATGTAATCGCGCCGCAGTTGTGGGCGCTAGGGCAAAACGTGAAGGGTCGCACGCCAACGCGAACCCCCTCAACGCCGTTTTACGGTGTAATGAATCGTCTGCCCGACGATGCGCCCATCGCGGATGAGGTAGGAATCCGCACCATCTTCTACCAGCACTAGTTCGGTTTGGGCGGTCCACTCGAGAAAGGCGAGTTCACCCGCGACACGTTTGGTTTTGTAGGTATAGTCGGCCTGTGGCAACGCCTCTTGCAGCCGTCGGTTGACTTCCCTCACGCCGTCGTGCCCGTGGAAGATGCCGTGGCCCGTGAGGACGACGACATCCTCGGCGTAGTTTTGGCGCAGGTCGCTGTCGACCGTTCCCGTCTCGTTTTCCCTCAGGTGGGCTTCGAAGACGTCTCTAGCAGTGCGCACGGCGCTACCGCTGTCCGCCCGGCCAGGTCAGAAACGGCTCGTTGATGACCGCGTCTTGGCGCTCGGTGATAAGTTCACCGGCTTGTTCTGCGGCTGTGACCTCGCTCAGGGCGGTGAGTTCTCGCGCGGCACCCGCGTCGTTCCAGGTGACCAGGTAGAGCGCGCGCAGCGGGCTGTAGCCCGCGTCGCCGGGAGCCGAGTCGAATATGTCGGGCTGAAAGCCCAGCGGTCCCTCCCCCTCGACGCCGTTGGTGAACACATAGACCTTGGCGAGGGCGTCCTCGGGAACGTTGGCCAGCTGCGGCACCACCAGCACCGGCGAGCCCATCATGTCGCTCAGAAGCGCGGCGGTGTCGGCGTCGGAGGTTTCGGTGTGCATAAACAGCACCTCTTCACCGTCGTAGTAAGCCCTGACCGGGGGAATTATCGGCCCCTCAATCGTCATGCTCATCCCCTCATTCATCTGGGCTCGAGCCGGGTTCAAGAGGGTGTAGGCCAGCACGAACCCCGCCATCAGCAAGGCGACCAGCGCGGTGACGATCAGGTTGCGGGTCATGTCGTGGTTGCGTTCCATCAGTTTTCTCCTTTATGAAGTGCGTGTCGATGAGAATATTCGTGAGGTCGAACGACGCGAAAGCCGCTCTCGGCGAGGGCCTGGCGGATGCCGCCCGGCGTCACCGTTCCCGCGCGATAAGTCACGGTCAGGGTCTGCTGTTCAGGGTCGCCCGTGACGTTGACGATGCCCGGCAGCTTGCAGACGGCATTTCGCATCGTGTCCACACAGCCTTCACAGTGCATGTTGGCGACGCGCAAGGTAAGCTGCTCTTCGCTCCCGCCCCGCCTTTGGGGCAGCAGCCGACCGGCGAACGAGTTGGTGAGCACGGTTGTCACGCTGGCTATCATGGCGACCATCGCCCAGGCCGGGTGCACCAGCCCGGTGACGGCCAAGGGCACACCTATCCCGTTGAAGGCGAAGGCCAGCGACAGGTTTTGCACCGTCTTGCGGTACGAACTCTTGCCGATGTAGTAGGCGTCCACCACCGCGCCTAAGCGCTCGCCGACCAGCACCACGTCCGCCGACTCGATGGCGATGTCGGTGCCCGCGCCGATGGCCATGCCCACCTCGGCCTGCATCAAGGCGGGGGCGTCGTTGACGCCGTCGCCGACCATAATCACGCGGTGGCCCCGGCCTTGCAAGTCCCGCACCGCCGCCGCCTTGTCTTCAGGCAGCACCTCGGCGCGGTAGTCGCTGATGCCGATCTTGGCGGCGACCGCCCTGGCGGTGCGGGCGTTGTCGCCGGTGAGCATGATGGGCTCGAGCCCCGCCGCACGCATCCGTTCTACCGCTTCTACCGCGTCGGCTTTGAGCGCGTCGGCGATGGCGATGAGCCCGGCGAGCCGACCGTCCAGCGCCAAAACGACGACCGTGTTGCCCGCACTTTGCAGGGCCTCGAGCCTTTCCCTTACCGACCCCAGCGACACCCCTGCCGCCTCGAGAAAGCGGGGGCTGCCCACCACGGCGCGTTGGCCTTCGAGGGTCGCCGTCACCCCTTTGCCGGTGGTCGCTCTGAAATCTTCGGCAACGGGGGACGCGATACCTCGAGCCTCGGCGGCCTCTACCACCGCCCGCGCCAGCGGGTGTTCGGAGGCGCGCTCGACCGCCGCGGCGAGCCGCAGCACCTCGGCTTCGCCGAAGCCTTCAAGTGGCACGATTTCACCCACTTCGGGCTTCCCCTGGGTGATCGTACCCGTCTTGTCGAGCGCCACCTTTTTGATGTCCTTGAGCACCTGGAAGGCCTCGCCCGAGCGCATGAGGACGCCCTTCTCGGCTGCGATGCCGCCACCTCGGATGAGTGCTAAGGGCGTCGCCATCCCCAGCGCACAGGGATAGCCCATCACCAGCACCGCCAGCGTGGCGAAGATGGCGCGGACCAAGTCCACCTGACCCGTCACGGCGAATGCGCCGAGCGTCCAGATGAGGAGGCTCGCGGCGGCGAACACGAGCACGCCCGGCACGTAGTATTTGAGCACCACATCGACGAGTTGCAAGATGCCCGGCTTGAGGGCGCGCGCCTCCTCGACCTGCCGCGCGACGCGCTGCAAGAAGCTCTCCGACCCGACCCGCGTGACCTGAACGAGCAGGGTGCCGTTGCCGTTGACCGAGCCGCCGATCACCTCATCGCCGGGCGCTTTCTCCTCGGGGATGGACTCGCCGGTGACCAGGCTCTGGTCCACGCCCGACGCGCCCTCGACCACCTCGCCGTCGACGGGGATGGACTCGCCGGGGCGCACCCGCACCAGGTCGCCGGGGCGCACCTCTTCAAGGGGCACCTCTGTCTCGAGCCCGTCATGCACCACCCGGGCGGTGGGCGGCACCAGGTCTAAAAGCTTGCGCACCGCCTGCGAACTGCGGGTGCGCACCCGCAGCGACACGTAGCCCGAGAGCAGGTGGTAGGTGGTGACGAACACCGCCACGGCGAAAAAGTCGGCCAGCGGGAAACTCGGGATGATAAAAGCGAGAAAGCCGCCGGCGAGCCCGGCGAAAGCGCCGAACTCCAACAGTACATGCTGGTTGAGGATGCCGCGCTTGAGGCTGGCCCAGCCCATCGTCAGGATGTGCCAGCCGGGGCCGAAGATGACGCTCAGCGCCAGGGTCGGCATGAGCCACATCAGGATTTCGGGCAGAACGCCCTGCATCGGCATCCCCATCCAGCGGCTCATGGCGCCCAACAGCGCCAGGACGGTCAGCGTGGCGGCGAAGAGCAGGTTGTTGCGTTCGCGCTTAAGCTCCCTTTCCTCTTCCTCGAAGGTGCGCACCTTGTCGGGGTCGCGCACGGTGTAGCCGAGCTCGAGCAGGGTCTCTTTGAGTTCACTCGGCGTGACCCGCGACGGTTCGTAGCGGATGAGCGCCTCTTCGTGGGCGAGGTTGACGCTGGCCTCCGCCACGCCGTCCATGCGGGAGAGGGCTGTGGTGATGCTGGCCACGCAGAACGAGCAGGACATCCCGCCGATTTTGAGCTGTAGCGTCTCAAGGCTGCCTTCGCCCGCAAAGGCGGCGGGGTCGTTGGTGGTTCTAGGCTGCGAGTTCACCGCGTCACCGCCTCGAAGGTTTTTTGGAGGTCGGCTTCGCGGATGAGCCCGTCGAGGCGCGCCACCTCCCGGCCCCCTTCGAGCACCAGCACCGTCGGCAGGCTCATCACGCCGAAGCGCTCGGCCAGGGGCATGTCCCGGTCGATGTCGATGCGGTAGACCCGCACGCGCCCTTCAAAGGCTTTGGCAACCCGCTCGAGCCTTGGAGTCAGGACGTGGCAGGGCGGGCAGCTCTCCTGGTAAAAGTCGAGCGCTATGGGCGTGTCAGTCCCCAGGGCTCGAGCCGCGAGGTCGTCAGTGCTGAGCGGTTCGATCATCTTGGTTCACCTCGTAGCCGAGCAGGTTCAGCCGCTCGCGCAGCTTTTGGCGGTCGGTCTTTTGGGGGTCGTAGGTCACATCGACCTTCTGCGTTTTGAAACTGGCCTGCACCGCCTCCACGCCGGGCTCGCGCTTCAGGGCGCGGCCCACGCGCTGCTCGCAGCCTGAGCAGTGGAGCTTGTCGTCGCCGATGACGGTAAAATGCACGCTTTCTTTCATGGCTTGCCTCGTTTCTGCGCCCCAAGGACGCAGTGACTCTCAAGGTACAGCTTCCAGTCGGATGGAAGGTCAAGGGGGAAAGAACAAACCTGCCGGTTCTGACCGAACCGGCAGGTTTGCACTGTTGCTTTGAGGTTGCCTTACCTGAAAATGCTCAAGCGGCCATCTGGCGGCAGGTCTCGGCGCACGCGCGGCAGGCCTCGGCGCAGCGCTTCATGGTGTCGCCCTCGTACTTCTCGCACTCGTCCGCGCAGGCGTCGCAGACCTCGGCGCAGACGCCGCAGACCCGCGCACCGAACTGCGAACCGCGCGCCATCATCGCGGCGCAGGCCCCGGCGATGTCGACCGCGTCGAGGCAGAGCTGAATGCACGCGCGCATCGCCTCGGGGTCGCTCCGCAAACACTCCCCGGCGCAGCTCGAGGCGCGGTGAACGACCGCCAGGCACTGTTCGACACACTGTTCCATCGATTGGCCATCTGTTGTCATAAACTATTCTCCCTCAGTAAGATTTGCCCTCTTTGGAGAGCTACCGCGAGGGTAAGCCTTCCACTCGAGTGGAAGGTCAAGGGTTGAGGTTGGTAACCTCGTGTGCCTCGATGATGCTGCAAAAAGAGCCGCCTTGGCACCGCGTCTCCTCGGCCTCGTCCGCAGGGTAACGAGCTCGGCTCGCAACTCGCTCAGTGTGCGGAGTTGCGCGTCGATGGCGGTGATTTTGTCGTCCACGGCGCCGAGTACCCGTTCACAGGGGCGCTGATCCTCGTCGCGGAGCGACAAAATCTCGCCGATCTCTTCCAGGCTCAAGCCGATGGTTTTGGCTTTGAGGATAAAGTGCAAGCGCTCGGCGGCGTCCGCGCCGTAAAGGCGGTAGCCCGCGTCGCTGCGCTCGGGCTCGAGCAGCAGACCGATGCGCTCGTAATAGCGGATGGTCCTAGGGTTGAGGCCGAGTCGGGCGGCAAGTTCGCCGATGTGCATGGGTGCTGACTGCATGGGTGCCGGGGATGTCATGGCGACATTCTAGCAAGCTGGAAGGTTGCCGCCCGTAAGCTATTCGGCGCTAGCTCGTCTCGCTCATACCATGTACGCTCACACCATGTAACTCACGTCCGACGACGCTGCGGGATGGACGTAAAGGGAGGTCTTGAGGTCGCGGTCGGTTATTCCGTGGCGGATGGCGAGGGCGAACATGTTGATGACCTCGCCCGCGTGACTGCCCAGCAGGTGCGCCCCCAGGATGCGCCCGCTGTCCTCTTCGACAAGAACTTTGTAGGCCGAGTGTTTCTCGTTGACGCGGCGTGAACTGTACCAGCCCGAGGTGTCTTGCTGGTTCACGGTGAATTTCAGCCCTTGCGCTGCGGCCTGCGCTTCGTCGAGCCCGGCTCGGGCCAGCGCCGGAACCGTAAACACGACGCTCGGCGTGCCCGAGTAGTCGGGCGTGCGCCGGTTGCCCTTGAGGATGTTGCTCGCCACCACCAGGCCCTCGCTCACCGCGACCGGGGTCAGGGGCAAGCCTTCGGTGTCGGCACTGTCCCCGGCGGCGTAGACGGCCGGGTTGGAGACGCTTTGCAGATGCTCACTGACCACCACGCCTCGTGTCAGGTCGTGTTCGATGTGGCCCGCAGACAGCTCGAGCGCCTCGATCTCCGGCACACGGCCCGCGCCGTGAACGACCAAGTCTGCGTCGAACGACTCGCCTTCCGCGGTGTGGACGGTAAAACCCTTCCGGACTTTTTCGACTCTCGCTGCTTCCGTCTCGACTCTAACCTCGATGCCAATCTCTCGAGAAGCAGCTACCAAACCCGTCACCAGGTCGGCGTCGAACCCTTCCAAGGGGCGTTCGCCGCGGTGCAAGATGGTGACGTCGGCACCGGCTCGAGCCGCGATATGGGCGAACTCGAACGAAATGTAGCCACCGCCGATAAAGACGACCCGCTCGGGCATGGCCTCAAGCTCCAAGAAAGCGGTGCTGGTTATGACGTGCTCTGCACCGGGAATACCCAAATCGCGGGGTTTCGCACCCGCGGCGATGACGATGTGCTCACCCTTCAGCGTGTCGCCGTCCACGTCCAGGCGATGGCCGTCTAAAAAGCGTGCGCCGCCGTGATAGGTGGCGACGCCCAGCTTGCTGAGGCTGGCCTCGAGCCGGTCGGGCACCGGCTCGGTAAAAGTGCGCTTGAACGCCATCAGGTCGGGCCAGTCGATACGCAGTTTGCCCGCGACCCCGTGCCCTTTCATGCGGCGCTGCCAGTCCAGGAGTTCCGCCGCTCCTACCAGCACCTTTTTGGGGTCGCAGCCGCGCAGGGCGCAGGTGCCACCGTAAGGGCGCGAGTCGATGACCGCCACCTTTCTGGCTGAAGCGGTGCGCCGCGCCGCGCTGAGCCCGGCCATGCCGACGCCGATAACAATAACATCGTAAGTATTTTCCATTAGTCTACCTCCAAAATTTTTACTGCTTCAAAGTCCTCGGACATAGCCGTTTTGGTTTTGCGTGCCATAACGCGCCTCCAGTTGTTCTTTTTTCGGCTCGGTGTGGCAGGTGTCTTTTTGAGAAATAAGCCACCAGCCCAGTCCCATAAAAGCTACAAACAACACGCTGCTCAACCCCCCGATGAAAGCCAGGTTCGCTCCTAGAAAGCCTGAGATAGCCGTGCCGCCCAGCCATGCTGCCAACAGCGGTAAGGTGATGAGCAAATGACAAGGGCAAAAGACAAAGCCTAACCCCAGCAATATCGTGCCCCACGTGCCTCGCTTGGTCATACGGTAAGCTCCGCTTTTTGGGCTTCTTTCACCACGCTATTAACATTGCCCAGACAGCAAGAACCTTGCGGGTTATTGACCTCGCAGCCACAGCGCCCGGCTTTGATGTGGGCGCTTATCGACGGGACAATCCGGTCGGCTTCGCCTGTTTCGGCGGCCTGAGCAATGCTGGCAGGGGTCCAGCCAAAGCAGTAACAAACGGGAACGTCGGCTCCTTCGTCTTTCTGGTGAACCTTCACCTTTACATCGCCTACGGAAAAGCTGAGGGGGCCGGAAAAATACACGATGTCGCAAGTTGCGGTTTTGCAGAAATAATACTCCCGCGTTGCGTCAAGCGTAGCAAGTGCGGCGGGAATGAGTAGGCTTTTTAGGGTTATCAGTTCGATGCTTTTACCCTTGGTGCCGCTTACCGAGCAAACATTCTCGGGCAAAGTTTTTGCTTCATTTGGCTTGGGTTGTAGTGAACAGCAGTTTGCAAGGGTCTCGACAGAATCCATACAAGCATCCTAAACCCTCCCGTATGGGGGAGAGTCAAGGGCTTTCTGAATCAATCAACCACATCGACCAAATACACACACCCTTCCTCACAGTCTGGATCGGGGTGACGCTCTGCCCATTTGAGCTTTACGGAAAGTTCGCCCTCGAGGGCTTTGAGTTCATGTATTCGCTGCTGCACCGCCTGTAAATGCGTGGCGAGGTCATCCCGTACTTCGGCACAAGGCTTGACACCATCGGCGCGGAGCGTGAGGATGCTTTTGATTTCGCTGAGTTTAAAGCCTAACGCTTGGGTGCGGCGTATAAAGTCGATACGCTTTGCGGCATCGGGAGGGTAGTAGCGGTAGCCGTTTTCCCCCCTTTCACTCGCCAAAAGGCCGTGATCCGTCCAGTAGCGAAGCGTTTTTACCGTTTCCGACATTTGGCTGGCGAGTTGCCCGATGCTCAACATGAAAAACAGTATAAACATAAACATTTTCGTCATCGTGACCCGCGACTGCGCTTTACAAAGATTTAACAAGGGGATTTAATAAGGACGCGTTAGGGATGAAACGTTCGGTCGCGCCCCCCAAACTTTCGCTTAGCAGGGCGGCGGGTCAGGGCAGGTAAAACGCCGGCTCGGCTACTTAAGTGAGGGGTGTGCAAGCTCACCTACTTACCTCGAGTGCTAGTAGAAAAGGGGTAAAAGATGAGAGAAGATAGGTCATGCGAGCCGTTGATCTTCTCTCAAAGCATAATGTAACAGACCTTTTCACAATCGTATATGTCCTGATAGACGACTATCTACAAGCCTCAGAACGCTTAGGACGCTTCAAGTTGCCTAAAAAGCGCCAACAAAAATCCAGCTACGCCGAGTTGCTCACCATTGTTCTGGTCGGCGAGATACTTCAGCAGAAAAATCAAGGCTTGTGGTACTTGCTGGTGCAGCGTGAATACGGCGCTTTGTTCCCCGACCTGCCTCATATCACACGTTTTTACCGAGTGAGCCGTAACTTCGAACGCATCTATGCGGACTTAGCTATGCTGATTGCTCAGCATGATGGGGTGTAGCTGGTCGACTCCAAGCCGCTGCCTATCTGCAAGGGTGTTCGCTACCCAAGACCAAGAAGGATGACCGAAGCTACCTCTGGACGCGGTGGGGCAACCAAACGCTTCTACGGCTTTAAACTTCACGCCGTTTGCACGGGTCAGGGTGCTAGCTGTCGTTTTGCCATCGTGCCAGCCAATGAAAGTGATGTCACCGTGGGCAAGTGTCTCTTGGACGCTTCTGGCGATGACCTAAACAGCAGCATCGGCGACAAAGGCTATCGGGGTTTAGGCATCTACACCCCACCCAAGCAAAACGCCAAAGAACCCGGCTGCTGGTGTGACTTCTTCGCTCGTGCCAGAAAGTCTGTCGAGGCTGTTTTCTCCTCACTCGCAAGATGTCGCAATATTGCCTTGCAACAGCTCAACTCTTTTTGGAGCATTCGTGCCAGTGTCTGCCGCAAAGTCGCGGCTCACAACCTCATCCTGTTTTGACGTGACCCCCGAAACCTGAGCCAAGCGGAATGTGAGTCAGGCTGAGAGGAATGGCCATGCGAAAGACTCATACCCCCGAGCAGATCATCGACATTCTCCGCAACGTCGAGAAGGCAACTAACCAGGGAAAGACGGCGGCGGAGGCGTGTCGCACCCTCGGTATCAGTGAGTGGAGCTTTTACCGCTGGCGGCAAAAGTACGGTGGCATGGGGAAAAGCGATGCTAAGCAGTTAAGAGAGTTGGAGAAGGAAAACGCCCGGCTGAAGAAACTGCTGGCGGAGAAGGACCTTGATAACGATATTCTTAAGGAGGCACTAAAAACAAAGTTCTAACGCCCAGAACGCGCCGTGACGCTGTAACTCATGTCCGGCGCGAACTGGGCGTGAGCGAACGGCGGATCTGCCGAGTACTTGGGCAAGTTAGGAGTACGCAGCGATATCAGCCCCTACGGATAGAGAAGGACAAAGTGCTGGTTAAACGCTTGCACGAACTAGCTTTGGAACATCCCCGTTACGGCTATCGGCGGATCACCGCCAAGCTTAACGAAGAACACTGGCACGTGAACCGTAAGAGAGTTCAGCGGCTATGGCGGGCTGAAGGACTAAAGGTGCCAAGCCGGACGCATAAACGAACCCGTTTGGGTAATGGCGAGAACGCCTGCCACCGGCGTAAACCAGAATACGCCCATCATGTTTGGGCGCTTGACTTCATCATGGACACGACTTTAAGTGGCGGACGGCTCAAGTTCTTAACGGTCATTGACGAGTTCTCTCGCTCCTGTTTAAGTATTAAGGTCGAGCGCAATATGACCAGCCATAACGTTGTAACCGAACTCGAGCGTCTTATCACCCTGCACGGAGCGCCCAGCTTCATCCGCTGTGATAACGGCCCCGAGTTCATCGCCCAAACACTGCAAAAGTTCGTCACCGACGCTACCATCAAAACGCTTTACATCGACCCCGGCTCACCCTGGCAAATTCAGCGCAGCGCCGAGGCTTTGCCGTACGGTTACTGTGAAAGCTTCAACAGCCGTTTCCGGGATGAACTCTTGAACCTGGAAGTATTTACCTCTACCCCCGAAGCCCGTGTACTAAGCGAAAAGTGGCGGCAAGACTATAACGAACACCGACCTCACGGAGCACTTGGCTACCGGACACCCCAAGCTGTCTTGGCAGAAGCCCTCGAAACAGGTAAGCTACACCTGCCTAGACTCACATCCGAAATGGCCCAAGCTTAGGGATCCCCTCAGTTACTTGGGACGGCGTATAAGAAAAACCTGTTCGGCGTTCGGGACATAACGAGCGAGTGGTTAGACCGTGTGACGTTGACCTACAGAGGACTGAGTGAACTCTTTAGGAATCTGGATTGGTCTATGGGTATCACCTCGTTAAGCGTTGACACCCGCGCTGCGCTAAAAGATTCCGGCTTGCTCGAGTTCACGTACACGTTAGGTGCGGTGCTTTATCGCGTGGGTTCTTTGGTGCGGTCGTTCGGTACGGCGTACCGTAAAACTCTAACCTCCTACGCCGATCTGCTAAAAGGCGCGGCGAAAAGTACCGTGGCATTTTTAGATGCTGCAAATGTGTTTCCTAAGGTTCAAGCATGGCTCGAGCGGCTTTACCAGCCGACACAGGATAATGTTCAGGCGTGGCGAGCTTTTGGTACCACTTTGGGCCGCATTGCGGCGGGCGGTACGGTACTCGCAACCCTGGCAGCACTGGCGACCGGCACCGCTGCACTAGGTAAAGTCTTATGGTTCACAGCGGGCGGCGCAAAAGGGTTACTACTTGCTACCGTACCCTTGTTCACGACCCTTGCAGCTTTAGCCGGTGCCGGGTATCTCGTTAAACGCGCCTTTGATGGTAACTGGTTTGGTTTTGCCGACACCTTAGAGCAGCGAGCGCCAAGACTCGCGGCGTACCTCCGTAACCTCGAGGGCAATCTTGCCGGACTGTACCGCACGGCGAAACAGCAGGGCTTGGGTGCGGCTCTAAGTAAACTTTCAGTAGACTTGACCGGCTTGTACCCGGCAGGGGTAGCCGAAGCCACACGTGACCGGCTCGGGCGGCTCGGGGAGTATATCGTAGCGTTACCAGGCAAACTTAAAGGGGTGACGTTTAACGACTTGTCTACACGTTGGAACGCCGTACTAAATAACATCACGACCCGCACAGAAACGTTTATGATTGCCCACGGTTGGGGCGAATACTGGGGAACGGCAAAGACGCTTTTTAGCGGCTACCTTACCGAAATGAAACGGCGTTGGAATACTCTTGTGTCGGCCTTAACGGGCGGTTGGAACAGGTTTAAGAAAACTGTAGACTTCTCGACATTCGGGACAAGTTTAAGGACTACTTTGCAAGATTTGACGACCATCTCGAGCCGCCTTTGGGATAGTCTTCTAACCAATTCCGGGCAAGCCTTGAACGCGCTCTTGTACCGCGTTGACTGGGGCGGCGTAAGTAAATTACTCGACGACCTAGCCAACTCCAAAGCCTTACCGAAGTGGTTTACCGCTACGCTGTGGAACACCCTAGCCGACTCTGTGAACCTCGTGGTACGAGGTCTACAGGCTACCCTCGATCTGGTTCAGGCTTTAACCATAATGCCGTGGCAAAAAGGCTTTCTAGCGAACTGGAAAGACGCGGCGGGGTCGGGTAGCGGGCTACTCGGTAAGGCTCTAGGGAACCCTTTAGCAGCCCTTGTTACAGCCGGTGCGCTATCGCTCTTAACGAAACGGGTCAAAAGCTTGTTCGGGTGGGTCGGCAAACTCTTTAATCCTTTTGGAATGTTTAACCGTCAAGCCCGGAACCTCACGACCAACTCGAGGGGAGCAGCGGGCGGCGTCGGAAAGTTTGCCACAACGATAGGGAATACCTTACGCCCGGTGTTGGGAAGGGTCGGAAACATACTTGGTAGGTTCTCGCTTACGGCTTTACGGTTTGCCCAAAGGACGCTTATCCGGGTCGTGGTGCCCGCCCTGGTCACGGTAGGCCGCGCCTTACTCGCAGCCTTTGCAAGTAACCCCGTAGGTGCTGCTATCGTCGGTATCGGCGCGTTGATCGTCGGCGGCGTGGTGGCGTGGAAACGCGACCTGTTCGGCTTTAAGACGTGGACAAAGAACCTGTGGAGCAGCATCAATGACGGTTTCGTTAAGGCGTGGAAAGGCATATTTGCGTTCTGGGACAAGCACAAACCACGCTTGGACGGCGTGCTGGCAAAGTGGAACCAGTTCACCCCGGATACCAACCCGAACTTCGTTTTGCCGCCAGTAATAGCAGGTGAACCGCAAGAAGGGTTACGGGTGTCGGGCAGCGATAAAGAGACACGGGAACGACTACGAAGCTTTTTAGCCCCGCGCATAGAAAACGTGCGTAGCGAAGCTTCACCGGGCGGTACCGCTGTTACTCGTGCCGAATGGGAACCTTTAGCGGCTGAACTCGAGCGGATAAACCGGGGCTTGGCTGAGATAAACAACCGCCCGATTACGCTTAAAGCGACCCTGAACGGGCGCGAGATCATCCGCTTGGTTAAAGATGACAAAAAGCAAGCGCGGCAGCTAGGAACCGCGCAGTAAATGGCTGTGACGCGCTAAATCTGCTATAATAAAAGTGCGTTTTGATTCCGCGCCCCGTCTTCCACCGGGGCGTTTTTCATGTTTCACTGTTTACTCATGTTTGACCCCACGCCGCCAAATTCCACAGAATTTTTTTGGCTTAGTGGAGGGCGGGTTATGCTCGAGTACGCTTGACAACCCTCGGGTACCTGGCCTCTCGTTTTCCTGTACGGGACGATGGGAGCACACCCTAGTACCCTTAGACACCTTGAAGGCTTGACACCGGCATGTTATCTTGTCGTTAGCGGTCGTGTAGCCTAGAACGGCGAAAACGACTAGAGGAACAAAAGAAAGTGCGTGCTAGAAGCGGGAACGAGAGGCCAGTATCAACTTCACGACTGAAAATCGTGGTGTCGGCGGTTCAAGCCCGCCTCTGGCCACCAATCTAAAGGTATCGCTCTGTTAAATCAAAGATGATACCTTTGACTCTTGCCGATGTAGCTCAGAGGTAGAGCAATCGATTCGTAATCGATAGGTCGTCGGTTCAACTCCGACCATCGGCTCCAGTACAAACACAATCATAGACGGAAAAAGAAGCCCCGCCATTACGCGGGGTGTTCTCGCTTCGGGCTGATCTACTATTCCATGCGCAGGGTTAAAGCTACCGCCTTTAGGCGGTCAGATTTCACTGTTAGCCTTAGGAAATGGAGTATCGCTACGGTAGTCACACAGTTTTCAACATCGAATACCACTTTGTCTGGGTCACAAAGTATCGCTACAAAGTGCTTAAAGGTGATGTAGCAGAGCGTGTTAGAGAGTTGGTGCGGCAAACCTGTGAAGCGTTTGAGATACGGATACTGAGCGGGGTAGTCAGTAGCGACCCTGTGCATATTCTAGTAAGTGCGCCACCGACGCTGGCTCCGAGCGAGATTATGCGGCGGATTAAGGGGCGAAGTGCGAGCAAGCTGTTCGAGGAATACCCTAAGCTGAAGCAGCGCTACTGGGGACGGCACTTCTGGGCGAGAGGGTACTTTTGTGCGACCGTCGGGCAAGTCACCGATGCGGTGATTAGGAGTTATTTGGAGCATCACTTCGAGCCAAACAAAGACGACAACTTCAAGCTGGAGAACTCACGGGTTTGGAACCCGTATCCTGACTTTCAGTCGTTGTCTTAAACCCTCCGACTTTAGTCGGTGCGTTGTTTAGATGTTGAACCAAACCCTTTGCCCCGAGAGAGGCGAAACGTTGACCGTAACGATTTTTGGGGCAAGCGGACGTACCGATACTCTGCTTGTTAGCCTTGAGAGCCGGACATCCAAGTGAGGGGGTTAGTCCGCACCCCGGCGAAGTTGTCGCTCGCAAACTCGTGGCTCGAGCTAATCCAAGGCGAGGCCATGAACGAGGCGGACGTCGCCCGGGTAGTTGAAGGGGTCGGCGCTGTACTCAGCGCCCTCGGGCACAAGAAGACCTCGGCTAAAGACGTGCAGACCGTCGCCACTACTCATATAATTCACGCGATGTGAATCTTTGGCGTGGCGCAGCTCATCAGCTTGACCGGCACAGGTGTACGGGATTCACGCGACCGGCCTATGCCCGGGACGTAATCCGGGACGCCAAGGCGCACGCCAAGCTGATCCGCAAAAGCGGGCTCGAGTGGGGGATCGAAGCCGTTGCGCTCGTGGTTCACTTCGCCGACGGTCGTCATCCATCGCGCCGTGATCCATACGCCCGTCAGCTTGGTCGTTCTGGACGTGCTGCATAGGCATAGGCGCTGCTGTTTGCGCCACGACCGTCCGTCGCGGCGCGGGGGTACCTGTTCCCCCGAGCAGACCATTAAGAGGGTTTGGCGTGCTGTTTTAACTGGTTTCATAGCTTCACGTCCTTAGACCGACCACTAGCTGTGAGAGCAAAAAAATGTTGAGGGCGATGATGATGGCAGCTACGCCGTACCCGAGGAGTGTGACGACGGGACGATTTGTGAGTTCGCCCATCAGTCTCTGGTTGCGGGTGAACTGCAAAAGCGGCACGAGGGCGAAGGGGATACCGAAGCTGAGCACAACCTGAGACAGTACCAGCACGGCGGTCGGTTCGGCCCCCAGCAAGATGACGATCAGCGCCGGGAGCATGGTGACCGTGCGGCGTAGTAGCAGCGGAATGGAGAAGCGGATGAAGCCCTGCATGATGACCTGCCCAGCCATCGTGCCCACTGCACTCGAGGCGAGTCCCGATACGAGTAGGGAGAAGGCGAAGACGCCGCTCGCCAGACCTCCCAAAAGCGGCGTCAAGGTCTGATAGGCAGTCTCGATCTCGCCTACGTCCTGCCGCCCGCTGTAAAAGAAGGTGGCTGCGGCCATCGCCAGCATAGCGAGGTTGATGAAACCGGCCAGGCTCATCCCGAGTACGACGTCGATGGTGCTAAAGCGTTGCAAGCGGCGGCGCTCGTCCGGTGAGTTGGTCTTAACTCGCCCTTGCATCAAGGCGGAATGGAGATAGATAACATGCGGCATCACCGTCGCTCCGAGAATACCCGTAGCCAGGTAGACGCTGTTGGCACCGTCGAAGCTGGGAACCAAGAGCCCACGAACCAGCTCCGGGCCACCCGGCCGGCTCAAAAAGACTTCTATTAAATAAGCCCCCGCGACAACCCCGACCATCGCAGCGATCACCGCCTCTAAAGGCCGAAAGCCGTAGCGTTGCAACGCCAAGATAGCGAAGCTGGCGACTGCCGTGAGGAGACCGCCCCAGATAAGCGGAATACCGAAAAGGAGCTGAAAGCCGAGGGCCGCACCCAAGAATTCGGCCAGGTCGGTGGCAATGGCGACCAGTTCGGCCTGCACCCAGTAGAACCAGACGACCGGCTTGGGATAACGGTCGCGAATCACTTCAGGCAGGTTTTTGCCGGTGGCGATACCGAGCTTGGCCGACAAGCTTTGCACCAGCATCGCCATGAGATTGGCTGCTAGAACCACCCACAGGAGTCGGTAGCCGTAGCTCGAGCCGCCTTCGATGTTGGTGGCGAAGTTACCTGGATCGATATAGGCGACTGCCGCGATAAATGCCGGGCCGAGAAAAGGCCATAACGCCGCTAGTCCAGTGGCACCTGAACGACGAGACAACACCTCCGCTGTCCGCGTGTCAAAGCGTCCCTGCCGCTCTGAGCTAGACCGCTTACGTGCGTCGTCTTTCACAAGATCCGGCCACGAATCAAGGTGCCCAAGGTTTTTGAAAGGGCGACCTCGCGTCCAGCTATATTGACCAGCAGCAGACCGCCCAAGGGTTCACACTTGCTTACGCACAGTACGTGCCCTGGTTGAATACTCAGTTCCGCCAGATAGGCCAGCACGTCGGCCTCCTGCGTTTTTAGGCGGGCAACTTTGAGCGTCTGGCCGACCTGAAGTTCGGCAAGGGGCACGTCGGGCGTATCGGGCAGCGTCCCGTCCGCTCCCGGAATCGGATCGCCGTGAGGGTCGTGGGTTGGATGACCAAGCCGGGCTGAAAGCCGTTCGGTAAAACGGTCTGAGACGGTGTGCTCGAGCGATTCGGCTTCGCTATGCACCTCATCCCAGCTGAACCCCAGGTACTCGATGAGAAAGGTTTCGATGAGACGGTGACGCCGAACGAGCCGTAGCGCCTGCTGCTCACCCGCCGGGGTCAGCAGAGTACCGTGGTAGCGGGTATGCCTAACCAACTCTAGCTCACTGAGCTTTGCCAACATTCCCGAGACAGAGGCGTCGGACACACCAAGCGCCACAGCGATAACGCTCGTCGCTACGGGACCATCTTGTGCACTAAGCCAGATAGTTTTGAGGTAATCCTCAATCGATTTTGAGAGAAGGCCAGGTTTAGATTTAGGCATACCTTAAACATATGACCTAGCCCGAGGTTCTGTCAATACATTCTCACACATTCATATTACACCGTCAGCATTATAGCGACACTCTCCTAAGTACACGAGGGGTGTGCATATAAGAATCCAGCTCAGTGAATAAGGGATGAGCCTTCGTTAGTCTAGAAATGCTATGAACCAGAAAACGAAGGCTCAAAATACGGTAAACAA
>CAWCXJ010000011.1:0-19185 GCA_963799485.1 uncultured Trueperaceae bacterium | reverse complement strand
TGCCATCAACACAAGCTCCCAGCACCTGTGAGAGCCAAACCCCGGTTTGATGCGGAGTCGGCTCAGCCTCGCCGAACTTTTGTAGAGACAGTGCCCGCGCCTCGGATACAGTGACAGTGAAGCTGATGTTCAGCCACATTATGCGTTCCTCGCCGTCCGACTCAAGCTCTAGCCACTCGAGTGCCTCATTTTCGCACAACGGGTTTTTGCTTCCTACAAGGGTTTCTCGTTCTTGCACAATGTAGGGCAGAATTGTCGCATAGGAAAGGATGCTTTGCAACGAGCCTTTTCTTTTTTTGGGTATGTACTTGAGGGCAGTTGCAGAACTTTGGCGACCTTCTGACTGGCTTTCGTAAACGGTAAGGTCTTCTTTCCAAAAGTCAAAAAACTCGCCTGCGTAGTCTTGTGCGTCGGAAGGGGCTACAACTGAGCCCTCATCTAAACGTCTATCAAAATAGGCTGTGCTCTTTTTGGAAAAACCACGAGCCACTGCATATGTCCAGATGGTCTCCGAAAACGAATCAACAACTAACCCTTCTAGCTCCGCCAAAAATGCATTAGTTAGCTCGCGCCGTCTCTCAGCTTCAGTGAACTGTTTTAGCCTTTGGTACGACATGGACGGATCTTACCCTCAAACCGTCCGCTATATCGTGGGATATGGAGGTCAACGATGGCTAAACCGAAGCAGCCAGACGACAACGAGGTGTTCCGCGGTCTTAAAGAGGCGGCGAAGTACGCGGGCGTGTCCCGCCCGACATTCGTTAAGGAGGTTCTTCCGTACGTTCCCCATCGCCGTGCAGGTCGCAGAGTGCTCATCACTCGCACGGCATTGCAGCGGTGGCTCGAGGGCGGAGACGCCGGAGAGGAGGTGGCATAATGGAAACGCCCCGGCAGGCAACCGGGGCAGAGGGCAGCGTGGGCTACGCTGGGGCAAACGTTGCATATTCGTACCTGCGAGCGCGGTCAGCTAGGCCTCTCACGAAGCGCGAGCGGCAGGTGCAGGAATATCGTAGGTTAGCTAAAACCTATAGCGAGTTGGCTGACGCGACGGAAGCCGCTGGTTTGGGCGACAGCGCCCGGCCCGAACCTCGAACCCGCAAACCGAGCTACGTACAGCGTCTAAGACTAGGGCTCGAGTCGGGCCGGTTTAGACCGCCAAATGCTGCTGCGATGCTAGCCGACCTTGACCGCGCCTATAAAGGCGACCGCAAGGCGAAAGAGCGCATCATTAGCTACTTGGAAACCCCCGGCATATTGGAAGCCCTAGACGATGCCTAAGCCGAATACATTGCCCGCCTATCCCATTGATGATGAGCCCGGACATTCCGGGCTCGCGACCATCACCGGCGCGGCGCTTATGCAGCTCAACCTACCCGAACCCCCGGCAGTCGTCAGCGGTTTCTTTGTCGAAGGTCTGACCCTACTCGCAAGCCGCCCGAAGTTGGGTAAGAGCTGGCTCATGCTCACGACCGCCGTAGCCGTAGCAACCGGAGGCTGCGCCCTCGGCAAGATTCAGGTAGACAAAGGTGAAGCCCTCTACTTGGGGCTTGAGGATAATCAGCGCAGGTTGCAGAGTCGTTTAGAGGTCATAACGGATTCCGTCCCGGCAGGGTTGCACCTTGCCACGAGCGGCGCGATGTCCCGACTTCACGAAGGGGGGCTCGAGCAGCTCGACACCTGGCTAACCGCTCACCCGGCCTGTCGCCTAGTGGTGATCGATACACTCGCAAGGGTGAGACCGCCGACGAAACCGGGCGCTGACCTCTACTCACAAGACGCGATTCTAGGCGCTCAGCTTCAGGAACTGGCAACCAAGCACAGCGTAGCGCTCGTGTTGGTGCATCACGTCCGTAAAGCTCTAGCTGAGGACTTTCTCGACACCGTTTCGGGCTCGACGGGTTTAACCGGCGTAGCGGACGCGGTGCTTGTCCTCACCCGTCAACGCGGCGAAGCTGACGCGGTTTTGCACGTGACCGGGCGCGATATAGAAGAGAACTCACACGCGCTTCAGTTTGACCCGTCAAAAGGGCTGTGGTCACTTTTGGGTAACGCAGACGTGTACGCCTTGACAAAAGAGCGTCAGACCATCCTTGCCTACCTCGCACAGCACTCAGTACCCGCCTCACCTAAACAGATAGCTGAAGGGACGGGGCTCCCACGCGGCAGTGTTCGTAACCTACTGTCGAAACTGCTCCAGGAGAACCTCGTGCTGTTACCCGAACGCGGCTTATACGTGCGTATGAGTAACACCAGTGCCAGCGATGACAGTAGACAAAAAAGGGCCTCTGGCACGCAAAAAGAATCATCACCACCCTCCGATGACAAGTTGGTGACTGATGACAACCCCGGTGACACCTGTCATTGGTTTACAAAAGCAGTAACAGATCCGATGACAGGTGCAAACGCTGTGCAGGACAGCGTAACTCCCTTACCTGTCATCGCTGTCACCGGTGCAACGCAAGCGAACACGAACCCGCCCGAAATACTCGAGCTGCGCCGCCGTTTCGATACTGGTGAGTTCAAAGGAGTACCGTGTTTACGGTGCCGGGAGGCCAGACGCCCGACCTCGAGCGTCTACTTTCAAGCTACTTTAGTAAAAGCCGCCTAAGCGATGCTGAACGATACGACCTTTTGCAGATTGCCCGCCTCGTTCTAGTCCGAGAGATCAACTGATGGCACATAATCCTTCCCTGAGTGGAGCGCTCCGAACGCTCGCTTAGCCTCAGAGTGGGCTGCAACCACGCCACAGAGGATGATATGGGCATCCTCTAAGCCATTCTTAGCGGCTGTCGTAGTTGGGAGAGAAGCGGCATCACGCCGCCTCTCCCAAGGTATCTCATTCGGGTAACTCGTCTTGAATGGTCGGAGGTGGTTCATCGTCTGTCTTGTCCTCTTCAGGCAGTTCTGCGTACAGAGTCTGCAAGTCCTCTTTACAGTCGTTGTACATCTCAATATCTACGAAATAGAAGGGGCTCATCACAGAGCCCTCGACGCGACACGTACCGCTGCTTTGATGGTGGTGTGGTGGCTGACGCGGTTAAAGTTTGCGTCTACCACTTCCCATTTGTTCCAGAGGTCTTGGGCAACGGTGCCGACGATCTCACCGTTACGGGTTACGTCATAGACCTTGAAGGCGTGAGGTTTGTAGCATTCGCCGGGGCGTTTGTTGAGGGTGATATGATTCATCTTGATCCTAACTACTTCGGGATTTCTAAGGGCTTCAGTTACTAGGCCGTAGCCCTTAGACATCTACAGTATGACATAAATTGACAAGCTTGTCAATACCTGCTAAGCTACGTAATATGGACAGCATGAATGACAACATTCGGGAGACCGTCAAAGACCGCATGAAAGCACGTAAGCTTACTCAGCGTGAGCTAGCTAGACGTACTGACATGCACGAAACGAACTTGGCACGGCTGCTAGCGGGTAGGTCGGGCAAGATCAACGAGGGCTGGCAAAAGGTGCTCGACGAACTAGGGCTCGAGCTGGTAGCCGTACCCAAAGGCACAGACCTGAGCAAGCTTTCAGCGGAGAGAGAGGGTTAAAAATGCCAAGACGCCGTAAAAACACGAAAAGAGAAGGGTGAGGGCTTTGTATTTGAACTGCCGAACGGGACTTGGCGGGGCAAAGTCACGGTCGGCTATAAAGAGGACGGCACACAGCGCTTCAGGTGGGTGTCAGGCAAGACGCAGGCTGAAGCGTTGAAGAAACTGAACGCGATTAAAACGTCCCTTGCTTCAGGCATCCAAACCTCTAGCACGCTTAAATTATCAGATTACTTAGGGCAGTGGACAGACCTTAAAGGGGATGAGGTCAAACCCAAAACCCTCGCAGGCTACCGGCAGATTATCGACCTGTACATCATCCCGCACTTAGGGCACGTGAAGCTCGAGCGGGTCACGACCGCCAACGTCCGGGCGCTCCTGGCTGCCGTCAGAGATGCCGTAAGTCCCGACGCCGCCAACAAAGCGCGTAAGGTGCTGAACACCGCCTTCAGGCAGGCCGTGCACGACGCCCTCATCCCCCGAAACCCGGTCACGCCGACCAAACCTTACAAGGTGCCCCAAACCGTCTATAAAGAGTGGACGGCACCGGAGATTAACCGCTTTCTAGCCGCCGCCAAAGACCACCGCCTCTACGCTGCTTTCTACCTCACCCTGACGACCGGGCTAAGGCACGGTGAGCTGCTAGGGTTGCGCTGGCAAGACTTAGGAGACGACACGCTTCACATCTGCCAGAACCTTGTGTCAGTTAAAGGTCAAAATATCAGCACCCCTAAGACTGAATCGGGAACCCGGCATGTCTTAGTTGACGCTGAGACCTTGGAGCTACTCGAGCAGCACCGCTTACAGCAGGCTACCGAGCAGCTAGCCTGTGACACTTGGGGAGCGCCGCCGCCGTTTGACGACCTGATGTTTACGACCCGTGAGGGCAAGCCGCTAGCGCAGCGCAACTTTGACCGCATCTGGTATCGCCTCATGGATAAGGCAGGCGTGCCCCACATCCGCTTTCACGACCTCCGGCATACCCACGTCAGTATGCTCTACCGTGCCGGAACCGATTTGCAGGTTATCAGCAACCGCGTAGGGCATAAAGACCCGAACTTCACCCGGCGTCAGTACAACCACCTGACCAAGAAGCAAAAGCAGACCGCCGTTAAGCCTTTAAGCGCACTCTTACAAAATCCGTAGGTGCTAATAAGGTGCAAAAGCTTGTGCATGAGAACGCCCCTCGTATTTGACGAGGGGCTTTTTGCCGTTTGGGACGGCCTTTCTGTGGCGCACCAGGAAGGACTCGAACCCTCGGCCTACCGCTTAGAAGGCGGCTGCTCTATCCGGCTGAGCTACTGGTGCAAGGCAGATATCTATCAATAAACGCTATCCGAAAACACCGAGACCCTTTGCCCGTAACTAAAGGATTTCAGAAAGCGTCGTCTAAAGACGACGCTTAAAGTGGAGCGGGAGACGAGATTCGAACTCGCGACATACAGCTTGGAAGGCTGTCACTCTACCAACTGAGTTACTCCCGCAAACTATAGGTATCATCTATGAAACACAAACGATACCTACGAGTTTGGAAGCGGTACCCCTAGCGCTTTGGTCGGGGCGGCTGGATTCGAACCAACGACCCCCTGGTCCCAAACCAGGTGCGCTACCAGACTGCGCCACGCCCCGAGACCACTTGCAACTCCGGAGTATACCGTAAAGACTGTTTGAAGGGCAAGGTTACTTGTGGCTTCATCGTCCCCGAATCGACCTCGAGCGTACCCGGCGCCTAGGCAGGGTGAGGAAAATCGGTGGGCGTTATCGGCTGAAGTTGAACGTCCTGCGCGAGAGGCGTCGGGAGTATTCAGTCTGCCGCCTTTTAGCCGTTTTAGCAGCGCGAGAACGAACCTACCACCAAGCCGTCTCGACTTCAGCGTGAGTAGAGCGCCACCAGGCGGCGGTCTATCTCGCTAACCTGACTTGTGTAGTCAACGCCTATAGTTTTTTGACCGCACCACAACGCCAGTTCAACGATTTCCTCATTAGCTGTAAATGGACGTAAGGTGATCACTTCACGGCCGTAAAGCAGCCCTGTACGCTTTGTCCCCGATTTTTCGCCGACCTCGAGCCTTCCCAACAAACATTCGCGCGCGGCTGTCTGACCTGTTTCTTCAAAGAGTTCACAAACAGCAGCCTCTTGCGCGGTCTCACCCGGATCGATAAGTCCACCGGGTATTTCCAGCCCCGGTAGCGGTTTATACCAGAAAAAAGCCTTCTTGACAGTTGGCAATCATGACAGCAAACGCAAGCGGCTCGTCTACGTATTTTGTCGGCGTAAACCTTATAAAAAACCCGGCGAGCTCGGCACTAAACACTTGTCATCTACTCCGGTACCGACGCATAAACCCTCGTTCCGCCCGCAGGTTCCGACACTGCTTCAAACCGTCCGCCGCGAGCCTGCACCCGTTCGCGCATCTGCTTGAGCCCGAGACCGCCGGCACTCGTCACCCTGTCCGAGACCATCGTCGGGTCGAAACCCCGACCATCATCGCGCACTTCGACGTAGCCGCATGACCCGCGCGTCTGCCCGACGGTGACGAAGACGTAACGGGCGTGTGCGTGTTTGGCGATGTTGTTCATCGACTCTTGAAAGATGCGAAAGAGTACCGCTTCGGATTTGGCACTAAGTTGCGGCGCGCCGTTTACGGTCAACCCGACGCTGAGGTCGTTTTGCTCTTCAAAATCCGCACAGTAGCGCCGGATGGTCTCGACGAACCCGTGACGCTCCAAGTCAATCGGTCTCAGCGCAAAAATCGAGCGTCGCACCTCGCGGATACTCTCACGGATAGTCGCTTGGGCGGTACGCAGTTCGGCGGTCGCTTTGTCGGTTTGAGGCCCGGTTTGCGACCCAGCGCCCGTAATGAGCCGCGCCACCAAATCGAGTTTAAGCGCGCTGAAAGCGAGCGCCTGCGCTACCCCGTCGTGGATTTCACGGGCGATGCGGGCGCGCTCTTCGGCGATAGCCAGCTCTTCGGATTGCAAGTAGGCGCGGGCGTTCCGAACCGCCAGAGTGACCTGACCGGCGAGCAGGTTTAGAAACGGCAGGTTCGTTTCGCTAAAGTGGGCAGCTTCCGGATGCCCCAGCACGACGACACCTAAAAGCCCTTCTTCGCTCAGGAGCGGGAGAGTCACCGTACTCTGCGCCGAGACGAGAATCGGCCCCTGCTGCTCGGCGGCGCTCAAACGGTGAACGACCTGCGGTTCGGTAGCAGCCTGACCGACGAAGTTTTCTCCGAGGTGCAGGGCAGGTTCACCGACGCCGCGGGCAGCGCGGAGTTGTAGGAGCCCGTCTTCGTCGGCCAAATAGACGCCGCCGATACAGGCGTCGGCGCGCTGCATCATCTGGGTAAGGAGTTTTTCTAACAGCCGCTCCAGGTTCCCTTCAGCGCGGATGCTGCGGTCGGCCTCGAACAGCGTAAGCAGGTCTTTCGTGCGGCTCCGGCTCGCTTCGGCGGCGGCGGAAAACTCGTTGGCCAAAATCGCAAAGCTCTCACGCGCTTCGGGTTCGGGGGGTGCGGTAAAAAAACTGTGGACGCTGCCCTCGAGCTTCCCCCCCCAGTAGAGCGAAAACGACAGCGCCCAGCGCTCCCCTACCTGCCCGGTCAATTTTTCGCCCCGGCGGAGCGCGTCGTGACGCGCGGCAACGACGCGCTCCGCGTCTACATCTAGTCCGTGCGTATGGCTGATTCTCAGTCCGCGTTCACCCAAAAGAATTGCCGTACCCTCAGCTCCGGTCACGTTCGTGAGCCCTTCGGCGGCAACGACCAGCACCGCGTTGAGGTCGGGCGAGAGCGCAAACCGCTCGGTGACACGCTGAATCTGTCCCAGGAGCGCGTGCGAACGACTGAGCGCGTCGTAAAGCCCGCGCAGTTCACCCTGCGCCTGTTCGCGGCGGCGCACCTCCGAGGCGATCCAGTTGAGTGTCAGAAACGTTACCGCCGGGCCCAACGTGCCGTAAAACAAGACGTTGACCCAGCCCCAGCCGACCGTAAGCTGTTGCAGCAACACGACCCCGACGATAGCGACCGGCAACCAGAGCCGCGCCCAGCGCAGCTGCTGGTACAAACTCCGGGGGAGCGTGCCTGCTTGCGGTTCCGACTTCACAGGCGGGTGAGGAGCACGCCGGGTCAGCGCCACGCGATAAACTCAGCGCCCGTTACGTTTGGGACGAAACTCGCGCATCAAAAAAGGATAGGCGGCAATATAAACGACGAGCATCACCACGAGCTGCAACCAGAAACTCTCGAGCACCGGAATACCGAGCGCGCTCAGCAGGGCCACGAGCAGCGAGACGATAACAGCAAAACCCAAACTTTTGAGGACAAGCCGGAGCACCTTGCCGGGAGTCAGACGCCGCGCTTCGGCGAGCGCCTTGGCATCGACTTTGCGTTGCTTGGTGGTTTTAGACATAGCTCTATTGTAAAGACTTTTGGCGCTCTGCCAAGTTTTGGAGAGGCAGCTGAGGCTAGACTGGCTTGATGAAGCGTTACCTTTGGGTCTTCTTTTTTTGGTTAAGCGGCGCACTCGCTGCGCCTTCGGGTGGCTGCGACGCCCCGGACTCTTCCCTGCAACCGGGGCTGCAAACCATCCGCGTTGGCGGGCAAGCACGAGACTTTATCGTCAGCCTCCCCGAGCCTTACGACGCCGACGCGCCGCACGCGCTCGTATTGGCGTTTCACGGGCGTACCAGTCCGGCAGCTGAGGTGCAGCGCTACTACGACCTCGAGCCCCACGCTTCAGAGACGCTCGGCCCGACTGTGTTTATCTACCCGGTCGCGCTGACCCAACAAGACGGCACCTTCGGCTGGTGGAACCCCGGCGACGCCCCGGACGCCCTGCGCGATTTTGCGCTCTTTGACGCGCTCGTAAACCGGCTCAGCACCGATATTTGTCTCGACACCGAGCGTATTTTCGCGGTCGGTCACTCTTTAGGCGGTTCGTTTGTCAACGCGCTCGGGTGTTACCGGGCGGGGGTACTGCGGGCGGTCGCCAGCCTCGGCGGTGGGCCGGCAGCGGGGACGTGTGAGGGTCAGGTGGCGGCGATGGTTTTGCACAACCCGAACGACAGGCTCGTCCCGTTTGAACTGGGGGTGGCGGCTCGCGACCAGTTTTTGGCGCAGAACGGACTAACCGGGCCGCCCACACCGGTCGAACCGCGCACTCTGAACTGCGAACGTTACGGCGCGCCCGGGGTGCAAAGGGTTCAAAGTCCGGTGCTGTGGTGTCCGCACACGCAAGACTACACCTACGGCGGGCGCTACTACCCGCACAACTGGCCCGACGAAACCGGGGCGGCAGTGATGCGGTTTTTTGCCGGATTGCCCTGAATCCGGCTCAACCAACGCGGGCGTTAAACCAAGCCACGAGGTCGTCTATGACCTCTTCTTTGCCGTAATCGTTTAAGATTTCGTGATACGCGCCGTCGTAAAGCTCGAGGGTTTTGTCCGCCGAGCCCAGCGCCTTAAAGAGCGCCTCGACGCCGGCGACCGCCGCAAGTTTGTCTGCCGTCCCGTGCTGGAGCAAGATCGGCAGTTCGATGTTGTGCGCCCGGCCCAGCACATACGGCCCGGCGCGCAGGAGTTCGTAGCCTAGACGCGCCCGGACTTTGCCGTGATAGATAAGCGGGTCGTCTTTATACGCCTGGACGACGGCGGGGTCGCGGGAGACGTCTTCAGCACGGAGTTCTTGCACGGGCAAATCGGGCGCGAGACGGCTGACGACTCCTGCAGCCTGCTCGAGCGGGCGCGGTACCTGCACGGCGTTTTCCAGCAGCGCCCCCGTAACGGCGACACCTTCGACCTTTTCAGGGTGCTCGAGCACCAGCTGCAAGGCTACAAGCCCGCCCATACTGTGACCGAACAAAAAGCGCGGTGGGTGGGGCCGGGTCTCACGTACCCGGTCGATAAAGCGGATGAGGTCGTCGATATATTCACGAAACACCTGCACACTCGCTCTTTTGCCGCCGCTCTGCCCATGCCCCCGGTAGTCGAGCGCGTAGACCGCGTACCCTTCAGCGACCAGTCTCCGGGCGAGCACCTCGTAACGCCCCGAATGCTCGGCGTAACCGTGCGCGACGATAACCGCTGCGCGCGCCGTGCCGTCCGGCAAATAGGTACGGGTAAACAGAGTCGGGCCCTGAGCTGTTCGAAACGAGCCGGTATAGGCGTGCAAGACCACCTCCTTAGCCGAGTTAAAGCAGAGTTTACCGTAAAACGCTCCAGAACCCTAGCCGCGCGTCCAAGTCCGCTGTCGGCTCACGTATGCTGGACGGATGGAACGCTCTTCAATATGCCCTTTGACGACGGTCGGCGCGCTGATTCAGGGTTCCGACGGGCGCGTCTTGCTCATTCAAACGCACAAATGGCGCAACTTGTGGGGGGTACCGGGCGGCAAGCTCGAGTACGGCGAAACCCTGAGGGACGCCCTGAAACGCGAGGTACTCGAGGAGACCGGACTCACTCTCACCCATATCTATCAGGGGCCGGTGCAAGAAGCGGTAGAGAGCCCGGAGTTTTACAGGGACGCGCACTTTATCCTGCACAATTTTATCGCCCTTACAAGAGGCGTACAGGTCAGGCTTAACGGCGAAGCGCAGGCGCACGTTTGGGTAACGCCCGAAGCTGCGCTCAGCTTCGACCTCAACACGCCGACGCGCGTTTTACTCGAGTTCTACCTTGCCAACTTGCCCCCGGAGGAACACCTCAGGTGCCTGTAGCACTCGTTACGGGCGCGGCCAAGGGCATCGGGCAAGCTATTTTGCTGGCACTCGCCGGGGCCGGCTACGACGTTGCGGTTCACTACCGCTTTTCGGCCGAAGAAGCCGAAAAGACCGCCGACCGCGCCCGCACTACAGGGGTTCAAGCCCATACCTTTCAGGCCGACGTAACCAAAGCGACCGAAGCCGAAGGACTCATTCAAAACGTTCACGCCAAGATGGGCGGCCCTGATGTGCTCGTCAACAACGTCGGCAACTACCACCAGGGCCCGCTCGCCGAACTGAGCGTCGAAACCTGGCACGAGATGTTCGACTCGAACCTGCACTGCACCTTTTATCTGTGCCGCGCCGCGTTGCCGCTGATGCAAAACGCCGGGGGGGGCCGGATTATCAACCTGGGGTTTGCCGGGGCCGAACTGCTTAAAGCCCGGCCCGGTATCGCCCCCTACAGCATTGCCAAAACCGGCGTGATCCTGTACAGCAAAGCGCTCGCCAAAACCTACGCGAAAGACGAGATCACTGTCAACGTCGTCAGCCCCGGCGTGATGGAAAACAGCGTCGCGCAACCTGCCAGCGCCGTTCCGCTAGGCCGTAACGGAAAAGTGACGGAGGTAAGCAGCGCGGTTTTGTATCTCGTTTCGGCTGAAGCCGCCTATGTTACGGGGGTGACGCTCGAGGTCGCCGGCGGCTGGAACCTTTAGAGATTTTCAGTTGATCAGGGGTTGGGAGGTCGTGAAAGTTTTACGCTGTTTTTTGCGCCGCGCAACCGTTTTTTGTGCTGGAGCACCCGTGGGCGCGGAGGTGAGGTCTCGGAAAACTCGGCGCGCGGCCCCGGAAACCACTCGATTACGTCACGGTAACGTTTCATAAGTTCTCCAACGTCGGCGGGCGCGGCTCCGGCGTCTAGGTCGAAACGAAGGCGCAGACCCTCGAGCCACACCGTATACCCGGCAGCTCTCAAGTCCTGAACGAGCAGCATAAGACGTGGACTAAACGCCGGTGATTTAAGTACCGCTTCGCCGATAAGCATCTCGTCAACTCCTGTCGTGTCGCTTCGTGCAATGTCTCACGCGCCTCGCGCCGAACCGCCAACGCAAGTTAGCAGCAACGCGCCAACGGAAAAACGACCTTAGAACCGCACCATAAGGTAAAGCGGAGCGGTTTCCAAACGGGCTGCCGGTCTAAAGCAGCGATAAAAGTATCCGTAAAGTATAAAATTACGCAGCCGCGCCGCGCAAGGTTTTACCTGACATACCATGAAACTGCGCGGACACCCTGTGCAGGCGTCCGCGCAACAGGGTGTCCGCGCATTAGCGTCACTAAACCGGTTAGGCGAGCAGCGCCCCGTCGCTACTGTTTTCGCTTTCGTCGATAACTTGTTCAAGTGTTTCTTCGGCGAACATCACCATCACCGAAACCACCCGGTCGCTCTCACCCAAACGCATAATCGTCACCCCTTGCGACGAACGCCCGTAACGGCTGACTTCGCCGACGCGGGTGCGAATCAGCACGCCACCCTCGGAAAGCACGAGCAGCTCTTCGTCGCCGCGAACGCTACCCAAAGAGGCCAAATTGCCGGTTCTCGCGGTCACTTTGAGCGTCACCACGCCCTGACCCCCACGCCCCTGCACCGGATACTCTTTGAGGAGCGTGCGTTTGCCAAAGCCGCACTCGGTCACCGCGAGCAGTTCGGCGTCGTCTTGGTTTGCCTCGGCAATCACCGACAAACTGACCACCACGTCGTCTTTGCGGAGCTTGACGCCGCGCACGCCCTGCGTCGCCCGGCCCATCTCGCGGGTGTCGGACTCGGCAAAACGGATCGCCTGTCCGAGCCGCGTCGCCAACACGATATGCGCGCCGTCCCAACCATGATGCACCGAGACGAGTTCGTCGCCGTCCATCAGATTGATCGCAATCAGACCCGAAGCGTTGAGGTTGCCGTATTCGCGGAGCGCAGTCTTTTTGATCATCCCCTGCCGGGTCGCAAAGATGAGGTAGCCCTCGGCGTTAAAGTCGCGTACCGACAAGACCGTCGCGACCTCTTCGTCTTCGGCCAGGGGCAAGATGTTGCGGAGATGATTACCCCGCGCCGCACGCTCGGCTTCGGGCAGATCGTAGATTTTTTCGCGGTAGACGCGGCCCCGGTTGGTAAAGAAGAGCAGGTAGTCGTGCGTGTTGCCGACGATCAGCATCGAGTTGATGTCGTCTTCTTTGGCCTTTTGCGCGGTTGCGCCGCGCCCGCCCCGGTTTTGCGCCCGGTAGCTGGTCAAGGCGGTGCGCTTGATGTAGCCGCCGCGTGTCAAGGTCACGACCATGTTTTCTTCGGGGATCAGGTCTTCTTTCGAGATGTCGCCTTCGTTGTCGGTGATCTGCGTGCGGCGGGGGTCGGCGTAGTTTTTCTTGACCTCGCGCAGTTCACGCCGGATGACCTTGCGGAGCTCGTCGGCGTCGCCTAAGATGCTCTCGAGCCTGGCAATCTCTTCTTGCAACTCGCGGTACTCGGCCTGAAGTTTTTCGCGCTCGAGCCCTGTCAGCCGCTGCAAACGCATATCGAGCACCGCTTGCGCCTGCACTTCCGACAGACCAAACTCGGCGACCAACCCGGTTCTCGCGGTCGGCCCGTCCGACGAAGCGCGAATCAGCGCAATAATTTCATCCAAACGGTCGAGCGCGATGAGGTAGCCTTCTAAAACGTGCGCCCGCTCTTTGGCCTTACGCAGTTCAAAGGTCGTGCGGCGGCGAATCACATCGGCGCGGTGGTCTAAAAAGTGGGAGAGCGTATCTTTAAGCGGCAGAACTTTGGGCGACCGGTTGACAATTGCCAGGTTATTGACGCTAAAAGTGCTTTGCAGCTGAGTGTATTTGTAGAGCTGATTAAGAACGAGTTCGGGGTGTGCGCCGCGTTTGAGTTCGAAAACGATCCGCATCCCCTGCCGGTCGGACTCGTCGCGCATAGTGGCGATGTCCTCGATGCGTTTGCTGCGGACCAACCCCGCCGCCGTCTGAATCAGCGAGGTTTTGTTGACCTGATACGGAATTTCGGTGACGACGATCGAGTGGCGGTTGTTGCGTTCTTCAAAGCGTACTTTCGCGCGTACCCGAATGCCGCCGCGCCCGGTTTCAAACGCCTGCCGAATCCCGCTCCGGGTCATGATGCCGCCCGTGGGAAAATCCGGGCCTTTGATAAAGACCATCAGCTCGTCCAAGGTGATGTCGGGGTTCTCGAGCATTGCCAGCAGACCATCGACGATTTCGCCCAGGTTGTGTGGCGGAATGTTCGTTGCCATGCCGACGGCAATCCCCGACGCGCCGTTGACCAGCATGTTCGGGACAGCCGAAGGTAAAACTTCGGGCTCTTCGGTCGTACCGTCGAAGTTTTCCTTAAAATCGACGGTTTCTTTGTCGATGTCGGCCAAGATGCTCTCGGCAACCGGCATCATCCGGGCTTCGGTGTAGCGGTAGGCCGCCGCCGGGTCGCCGTCGATTGAACCGAAGTTTCCTTGACCGTCGACGAGTTTATAGCGCAGGTTCCAGTCCTGCGCCATCCGCACCATCGCGTCGTAGATCGAGGCGTCGCCGTGCGGGTGATACTTTTTAATGACTTCACCGACGACCCCGGCGGATTTGGAATATTTACGGTTGCTGAATAGACCTTCTTGCTGCATGGCATACAAGATGCGGCGTTGCACCGGCTTGAGGCCGTCTCTCACATCGGGGAGCGCCCGGTCGACGATGACCGACATCGCGTAGTTGATAAAACTGGTTTTGATTTCGTCCGTAATGACCACAGGAACGACTTGACCTTCGTTCAAAAAGACCTCCAAGCGACTGTGCGCTCTAAACACACGATTCTACCATTCAGGCGGTGTTTTGCGGGCTGTGAGGCTGCACAAAAAGCAGTTAAAACTGCAGCTCGAGCCATATCCTGAGCGGATAAGCTCGGGTGATGCGGCTTATGCTCTTCAGAACATTTTCCGGCGGTGACGCGCCGACTCGGTGCGTGAGGGTAGGTTGTTTTTAGAGATGCTGTGCTAAATACACGACAATTTTGCAAAAAGGAGTTCTCCCTGAAGAATGTTTAGTGCGTAGGCAAACAAAGGAGAACTCAGATGAAGCATAACGGCTTGGCTCTTCCTGCGTTTCAAGGAGCTACCAGAACCTCAATGAGGGACGGTAATAGTGCCCTACCCCGGCTCCTAACGTTGTGGACGAACTCGAAGAAGCCCAAATAGAGTGGCAACTTTTCTTGCGAGATGCCGCGATGGGGGCGAAGCCAAGAGCGCAGTAGCGACCAGAAGCCCTCAATGCTGTTGACATGCACCTCATGAAAGCCATCGCCATCTTGCGGGCATACTCACCGGCAGAGTGGTTGACGGCTTGGTGCTCGTATCCCCACTGCTCCAAGCGGTCATAGATGCAGTACTCGTCAGTGTAGATAAGGCTGCCCCTGGAAATGAAGCTTTTGATGAATGGCGCGATAGTCTTCTGCTTTACGTTGGCAAGCATCTTGATCACTACCTCACCGTTGCGTTGCAGCATCCCTAGCACAGGAGGCTTCTCCTTCTCGAGCGTGCCTCTTCCGCGGCTTCCTTTGAGTCTGCGCCTTCGTCCCTGACGCTCCTTGTTCTTGACCGCCTGAGCTTGTCCCTTGTGACCCGCAACGATATACACCTCATCGCACTCTACGGTTCCTAATAGCTCGACAGGCTTTTTTTCGCCACCACGCCCTCACGAAGCTGGCTGGTCATCTGCTGCACATCATCCTCGTTCAAATCTAGCTCTTTGGCAATCTGCCGATTGGAGAGATTCAGACCCATGAAATACAGGCACAGCACCCATACCTTCAGCGGCTGATGATGGCCTTCAAAGACGGTATCGGTAAGATCGTCGAACCGAGCACAGCACCTTCCCTGACAAACGTAGCGTTGGCGATGCGGCTGGGTGCTGTGAAAGCCTCGCTTGATGATCCTCTCTGACCCGCAGCTTGGGCACTTCACCCCACCAGGCCAACGTAGCTTGCGCACTTCCTCGAAACACTTGGCGTCATCCACCAAGACCTGGATGTTCAGCATTCGTCGAGTCTAACGGTGATTCTGCCCGTGTTGCAACGGCTTTACATTACCTCCTTGGAATCCATTAAGAGCCTACATAAATTGACCAGCGTTTTAACGAATTTGACCACCTCAGCGTAGCGACGCGAGACACTCCAAAGACATGGCTTGCAAGATAAGGCATGTCGAGAAAGCGAGCGTCTATGAGGAAGGTCCGAGAGATACTAAGGCTGAGATACGCCTGCGAGCTGAGCGAGCGGCAGATTGCCCAAAGCTGCAACCTCAGCAAAGGTAGCGTGAGTAACTACTTGCGCCGCGCCGAAGCAGCGGGGCTGTCGTGGCCGCTGAATGAAGAGTGGAATGACGCAGCGCTGGAGGCGAGATTGTTCGCTGTCAAAGGCGCAGCGGCGCGTCCCGAACCCGATTGGGAATACGTCCACAAGGAAAAGCAACGTAAAGGCGTCACCCTGCTCTTGCTGTGGCAGGAATACAAAGCCCAACATCCTACGGGGTACGAGTATTCCACCTTTACTATCCGCTACCGAGCTTGGCTAGGTAAACAAAGCGTTACCATGCGCCAATTCCATATTGCTGGCGCAAAGCTATTCGTCGATTACGCCGGGGTCACCTTATCCATTACCGACCCTACCAGCGGCGAGATGAAAGAGGCGCAGGTCTTCGTCGCCGTGCTCGGTGCAAGCAACTACACCTACGCCGAAGTCACGCAAAGTCAAAGCAGCGAAGACTGGCTGTTATCGCACCGCCGCGCCCTGGAGTTTTTCGGTGGCGTCCCTAAAGTCGTCGTGCCCGGTCAGCTTTGCGCCGAGGCGAAGCCGTCCAACCTCAAAGCGGGTGTGAAAAGCGCTTGCCGCTATGAACCCGAACTGAACCCTGCTTACGCTGAATTTGCTGCACATTATGGCTTAGCGGTTGTACCCGCCAGGGTTAGAAAACCGAGAGACAAAGCCAAAGCCGAGGTAGGCGTACAGATTGTCGAAAGGCAAATCTTAGCACCGCTGCGCAACCGCACCTTCTTTAGCCTGCGAGAAGCCAACGAAGCAGTGCGAGAACTGCTGACTGAACTGAATACTAAGCCTTTTCAAAAGCTTCCCGGAAACCGCCAGAGTGCTTTTGAAGACCTCGATAAACCCGCGTTGCAGCCGCTGCCAGCGACTGGATTCGAGGTGGCAAGCTGGAAGAAAGCCAAGGTCAATATTGATTATCACGTTGAAGTCGAAGGGCACTACTACTCAGTTCCCTATCAGCATGCCAAACAATCGGTAGAACTGCGCCTCACTTCGGCAACCGTCGAGGTGTTCTATCAGGGCAAGCGCATCGCCTCGCATCTCAGAGCCCTATTGGGTGCGAGAAGCAAGGGTAGATACACCACGCTCACCGAGCACATGCCTAAAGCCCACCGACGCCACGCCGACTGGAGTCCAGCGCGGCTGATTGGCTGGGCTGAGAAAACAGGTGAGGCAACCGCCTCGGTGGTGACACATAGCTTAGAGGGTGTTTGGGAATAGGATCAGCGGTTTCTCCAAGGGGTGCGGTTGGTTCTAGCAAGGCGCTTAGTGATGAGGTCACAGCTTGCGAGGTAGATGAAGGCTTCGCTCGAGGCGGATAAAGTTTCGTAGTCTTTGCTGAGTCGGCGGTAGTTACCCAACCAGGCAAAAGTCCTTGCCACGACCCAGCGGCGCGCCTGTAAGCCGAAGCCTTTTTCGTAACGACGGGTAGCGATCTCGAGTACGATACCGAAACACAAAAGGACACGGTTGGTGAAGGCAACGCCTTTGTAACCCCGGTCAAGCCACAGCTGATGAAACCTCGGCAAATGAGGTCTAGCCTGATTCAGAAGCAGTGACAAACCTTTACGTTCGGGTACGTCGGCAGAGGTCACAAGTACAGACAACACCAACCCGAGCGTGTCTACCAGCAGATGTCTTTTCTTGCCGTTGACACTTTTGGCTCCATCAAAACCGTTGCCATGTGAGCTTCCGGCTTTGACCGACTGACTATCAGCGCATCTAGAACGGGCAACCTTCGGCCAGCCCTAGTGGGCCTAGGCTCTGTTGACAATCTCATGTGCTGAGTTGCTAGAAAAAGGCATGACGCAGGTGAAACTCAAGTCTAGTAGTTCAGCCAACATCTATTGACGGATAGAGACTATGGAGCTTAATACGTGCGTCCTCAGTTGTAAAGCGCCAGGTCACTTTAGCTTTGGAGGTGTTGCGAACCGTTTGCCAGAGATTGAGACTGTCGTTCAAGGCCTGCTGCTGAGGTATACGCGCTTTGAGACATTGCCGCTGTAACACACTGAGTTCAATAGACTTCCGGCGAAAGTAGCTTAAAGATGCGAGACTGTAGAGATGCGAGCGCAAACGGTACGAAGTTTGGAATTACCAGCTGAGAAGTTCAAGCGCAAACTCGGCGTCAAACAAGCGACGTTTAGAAAGATGCTAGAAGTACTTAGAACAAGAGAGGCGCAAAAGAAGAAACGAGGCCGAACGCCGTCACTGGGCTTAGAAGACCAACTCGTTCTCACCTTGTCGTTCTGGCGAGAGTATAGGACACACTTTCATCTGTCAGAAGACTGGAGCGTAGACGAGAGTACCGTGCGGCGAACGATAGAGCGGGTCGAAGACGCACTCATCAAGTCGGGTGAATTTTCGTTACCGGGACGTAAAGCTTTGAGAGACGACCCTACCCTAGAGGTGGTAGTCGTAGACATTGCCGAGTCACCGGTTGAACGCCCCAAAAAAACAACGGGCTTACTACTCGGGTAAGAAAAAGCGACATACGCAAAAGAGCCAGGTATTCGTCGAAAAGAGCAGCCGACGTATCTTATGCACGGCTTACGGCAAAGGACGCCGACACGACTTCAAGCTACTTGAGCAGAGCCGCTGCGCTCACCTTTTACACGATGACACTGAACTGCTCTCAGATAGCGGTTTTCAAGGTGTCGCTAAGTTCCATCCCAACAGCCGCACACCGCATAAGCGTTGGCGCGGCAAAGTTCTTACCTGTGAGCAGCACACCCATAATCGCGTACTAGCCAAAGAGCGTATTCTTGCCGAACACGTCATTCGCAAGCTTAAAGTCTTTCGGCTTCTCAAAGAAACCTATCGCCATAGAAGACGTCGTTTCGGTCTTCGGCTTAACCTTATCGCCGCCCTCTACAACCACGATTTGCAAGTTCCTTGACTTTCGCCGGAGGTCTAATCTCTGCCGTCTTGGGCAAAACAGCACCTTCCGGGCCTGCCCGCATATTGAGCCAGGAACCGTGTTTAGGCGTGTGGTGAAGTTCTAACTTTTCGATGATACGTCTTGCTTCAGCAGCTTCAAAAGCTTTGTAAAGCGACGCGAGTTTGTGGGTGTTGAGGTTGTCCATAACCAGAATAATCTTCTCGGCTTTGGGAAAATGGATGTCAACTAAGTCACGCATACACCGTGCAAAATCGATCATGGTGCGTCTTTCTGTGACTTTGACGTGCCGCCAAGCCGCTAAAGGCGCGAAAAACATAAACAGGTTGCCCGTCCCGTTACGTTCGTATTCATAGTCGTATTTAGCTATCTCGCCAGGTCGAGTCGGTAAAGCTAAACGCATTTCTTTGGTCAACTGTTTTGTGCCCTCGTCGAAACATACCAGCGGACGTTTGGGGTCATGGGGTCGGTGATACACCGCAAGCACATCTTCCATCGCACAAACAAACTCAGCACTCTGCTTTGGAGCTATACACCATTGCTCTTTCAACCAAGGTTTGAGTTTGTTTTTTTTAGCCTGGTTCGAACAGTCTCGCTTGATACCGTTGTGACAATCGCCAGTTCGATGAGTTTGGTCGCTAACAGGTGGGCGTTCCAGTGTTCACAA
>CAWCXJ010000010.1:0-73356 GCA_963799485.1 uncultured Trueperaceae bacterium | reverse complement strand
AAAATAGGCTGCGCACTCTGTGCCTTGTTGTGCCTTGTCTTGTTTCGGTTCCCACCTGAAACTTGTTCGGGGGATACACGCTCGAGCCTTTAGCGGCACCGGCGGCCGCAGCCTTGAAGTGTGGACTTCCGGATAACTTCCACTTCTTTCACTCAGCACTCTAGAACGTACCGGAGTCCTTGACATGCAGCATTTTTGGATAAAAATACACAGCTTTTTACCGCTCGATAAGGCCCTGCAAAACGTCTACACTCGAAAAGTTGCACCTTCAAAAACGCTTTGTTTAGGCGTTTGGACGCCAGTTTAGCTTCGTCCAGCCTTCTAGGTCGTCGATAAGCTGATGGCTCGCCAGGTTCAGCGTGGTGCTGCCGGGTTCCCGGTCATGCCGCTCCCGATAAAGTTTTGCCAGATACGCTTTGACGATTTGGCGATACGCGCCCGGCTCGAGAACTTCGCCGTCGGTTTCAGCGGCCCAAGTTGCGATAAAGCCGCCGCGTTCACCTAGATCCAGGGCTTCGCGCTCGAGGGTAACGGCGCAGACGCCGTGCGGGGTACGGACGAGATGCTGCACGTTCACTACGTTAGCGCGCCCTCCCTGCGCTAGACTGTAGGTTAACTAGACTATTAGGTCAAACGGACGGACTAAAGCTGCCGAGGAGCGTAAATCATGGCAATTCAAGAACGAAACATCACGGAGGCCCGCACCCCACCCTACCCGCGTAATCCGGGGCTGGGGCTCGAGCTGGACTGGCTTAAAAGTGTGCAGGTCAACCGCAGCGCAGTGGAGCGGCGCGCCGGGACGCTTTCAGGACGGCGGACGGTCAAAAAAGATTTCCAGGCAGCGTGGCTTCTTAAGGCAGTCAGCTGCATCGACCTGACGACGCTTGCCGGAGACGACACCAAAGGCAGAGTCGAGCGGCTCTGCGCCAAAGCCAAAAACCCGGTGCGGCAAGATGTTCTGGAGGCGCTTGGAATGGCGGAGGCAGGACTCACGGTCGGCGCGGTCTGCGTCTATCCGACGATGGTGCCGCACGCGGTTCGGGCGCTAGCGGATTCAGGTATTCCCGTGGCTTCGGTGGCAACCGGGTTTCCGGCAGGTCTTACCCCGTTGCCGCAACGTTTGGACGAAATCCGCTACGCCGTGGGTGAGGGCGCAGCTGAAATCGACACCGTCATCACCCGTGAACACGTCCTGACCGGAGACTGGGAAGCGCTGTACGACGAAGTGCGCCTTTTCCGCGAGACTTGCGGCGACGCGCACCTCAAGACGATTTTAGCCACCGGCGAACTCGGGACACTTAAAAACGTCTATAAAGCGTCGCTCGTAGCGATGATGGCCGGGGCCGATTTTGTCAAGACCTCGACCGGTAAAGAAGCCGAAAACGCGACACCGACGGTGAGCCTGGTGATGGTGCGGGCAGTGCGTGAGTATTTTGAACGTACCGGGATTTACGTCGGGTTTAAGCCTGCGGGCGGCATCAAAACGGCGAAAGAGGCGCTCTTGTGGCTTTCCTTGATGAAAGAAGAGCTGGGACGGGCGTGGCTCGAGCCTGAACTCTTCCGCTTCGGAGCGAGCAGCCTGTTGGGAGATATCGAGCGGCAGTTGGAGCATCACGTGACCGGGCGTTACGCGGCGCTGTACCGGCAGCCTTTGGCTTAGGAGGTCAAATATGACTGCTAAAGAACGTGTCACCGAACAGTTGGAAGCGTTTGACGAAACCGAGCTTTCGGAAATAGAGAAAGACCTTCAGAGCCGGAGGATCAAACGGCAGCTCGAGGAAGAATTCCGCCTTTTGGATGAGCTTGCAGCCCCTATGAGCCAAGAAGGTCAAATTGCTTTCGGAGAAGCTGTAAAAAGACGACCGCTGTTCGGGGACAGACAACTCGAGCTAGAGCCGGACGCCAAGTAGTGCTTTATACGCTCGATACAAACGCTACTTCTCCACTGATTAACAACAATACTAGGGTCTTGGAACGCTGGAAAGAGGTGCGTTTGAAAGGGCGCACAGTTAAGTTTAATGCGCTTAGCTACTTTGAGGTACGCCGAGGTTTGGTGTTACCTCAGTTTGCCCGAAAATTTGCGGCTTTTCAAAAGCTCAACCAGATACACGGTTTACTTGCCTTAAACACAAGAGCGCTCGACGTCTCAGCCGACATCTACCAAAACCTCCGCCGCCAGGGAACCCTGTTAGAAGACGCTGACATCCTCATCGCCGGTATCGCTATCGCCAACGACGCAGTTTTAGTAACCCACAACCTCAAACATTTTGAACGTATCGACGGTTTGCGCCTCGAGACCTGGGAAACTCCGGAAGCCTAAAATGTTCTCTTTGCACGTTGACGACGGCCTCGAGCTGCGCCTCTTAGAACACCGCCACGCGAGGCTGCTCTTCGACCTGACCGTAAAAAACCGCGAACATCTCAAAACGTATTTGCCGTGGGTATCTAAAATCCATACGGTTTCACAAACCGAAAGCTTTATCAAAATGGGACTCGAGCAGTTCGCCCGTCACGACGGGTTTCAGGCTGGCATATTCCTGCACGGTGAGCTGGTCGGGATGACCGGACTGCACTACATCCGCTGGGCCACCGAGCGCACCGAAGTGGGTTACTGGCTCGCTGAAGACGCGCAGGGGCAGGGGCTGGCGACCCGCACCGTAAAAGGGTTGTGTGATTACTGTTTTGACGAGCTGAAGCTGGGCCGCGCTGAAATCCGCTGCGCTTTAGAAAATACCCGTAGTAGACGAGTGCCGGAGCGGTTGGGGTTTACCCAAGAAGGTGTTTTACGGCGGATGGACAGGCTCGAGTCCGGCTGGAGCGACTGGGTTGTGTACGGGCTGCTCAAAAGCGAATGGAGAGGGCGTTAGATGTTTGCAGCAGAAATAGATAAAGGGCTGGTTTTACGGCTGCTCGAGCCCCGTCACGCACAGACCTTGTTTGAGCTTGTAGGCCAAAACCGTAAACACCTCGGCTACTGGTTTCCGTGGGTAGAGGAGACGAAAACGGTTGCTGATTCGGAAGCGTTTATACGGTTGCAACTGGAAAAATTCATTAAAGATAACGGCTTTCAGCTCGGGATTTGGCTGGACGGTGAGCTTGCAGGCGTTACTGGACTCAACTACATCTTGCAAGAGTTTCGCTGTACCGAAATCGGTTACTGGCTCGGGGCCGAGTTTGAGGGGCGCGGCGTGATGACAAAAGCTTGTCGTTATCTGTGCGGTTATCTTTTTGAAGAACTGAACCTCAACCGCGTTGAAATACGCTGCGCTGAAACGAACGTGAAAAGTCGGGCTATTCCTGAGCGGTTGGGGTTTACGCAGGAGGGCAAGTTGCGGCAGATGGGCTACACTCGAGAAGGTCTGGTGGACTATCTGGTTTACGGCCTGCTCGCTGACGAATGGCAAAAGGAGAGCGCAGATGACGGTCAAAGAGATTTTTGAAACGATGGATTATGGCCCCGCCCCCGAAAGTGCCGACGCCGCTTACGACTGGCTGGCACGCCACAACAAACGCTTTGACCTGTTCGTCGGCGGCAAGTTCGTCAAGGCCAAATCCGGCGAACGTTTCGACACGCTCAATCCGGCAAATAAAGAGGTTCTGGCGAGTGTGGCGCAAGCGGGTGAAAAAGATATAGATGCTGCTGTCGCTGCTGCACGAAAAGCGTTTCCGGCGTGGTCGGGGCTTTCCGGTCATGCACGGGCGCGTTACCTTTACGCGCTGGCGCGGCAGTTGCAAAAACACTCGAGACTTTTTGCCGTCCTCGAGACCCTGGACAACGGCAAACCGATTCGTGAGACCAGGGACTTGGACATTCCGCTCGCCGTCCGGCACTTCTACCACCACGCGGGTTGGGCGCAGCTCATGAGCACTGAGCTGCCCGGTTTTGAAAGTATCGGCGTCTGCGGTCAAATCATCCCCTGGAACTTTCCGGTGTTGATGCTTTCGTGGAAACTCGCCCCGGCCTTGGCGGTGGGCAACACCGTCGTTTTGAAACCCGCCGAGTTTACCCCGCTGACGGCCCTTTTATTTGCTGAAATCACGCAAGAAGTCGGTCTGCCGCCGGGTGTGGTGAACATCGTCACGGGCGACGGACGCACCGGTGAACTGCTCGTAGCACACGGCGGCGTAGACAAAATCGCGTTTACCGGCTCAACCGAAGTCGGCAAGCTCATCCGGGAGCAGAGTGCGGGGAGCGGGAAAAAGCTGTCGCTCGAGCTCGGCGGCAAATCTCCCTTCGTCGTTTTTGAAGACGCCGACCTAGACAGTGTAGTCGAGGGCGTCGTGGACGCGATTTGGTTTAATCAGGGACAGGTCTGCTGCGCGGGCTCACGGTTGCTGGTGCAAGAAGGGATTGCAGGGAAGCTTACGGCTAAGCTGCGCGCCCGGATGGAAACCCTGCGCGTCGGCGACCCGCTCGACAAGTCTGTAGACATGGGCGCGGTGGTTGCTGAAGTGCAGCTCGAGAAAATCGCCCGCTTAGTCGAACAGGGGAGAGCTGAGGGCGCAACGTGCTACCAACCCTCGTGGAGCGTCCCGCAAACCGGGTTTTTCTTTCCGCCGACGCTCTTTATGGACGCGGAACCCGCCTCGAGCATCGCACAAGTTGAAATCTTCGGCCCGGTGCTGGTCGGCTCGACCTTTCGCACTCCCGCCGAAGCCGTAGAGTTGGCCAACAATACCCGTTACGGTCTCGCAGCGTCGGTCTGGACGGAAAACGTCAACCTGGCGCTCGACATTGCACCCAAAATCAAAGCGGGTGTGGTGTGGGTCAACTGCACGAATCAGTTCGACGCGGCGGCGGGCTTCGGCGGCTACCGCGAATCGGGTTTCGGACGTGAAGGGGGACGCGAAGGGCTTTTTGAGTACGTGAAACCGATTTGGGAGAAAAGTTTGCCGCTCTATGGTGAAGACGATTTAGGTGCGCCTGTGATAGGGGAGGGGCTCGAGCCCTCAGTTGAAACCGCTGCTCTGCCCGCTATCGACCGCACCCCCAAGCTCTACATCGGCGGCAAACAAACCCGCCCCGATTCGGGCTACAGCGTCCGGGTCGCCGACGCCAAAGGCAAACTCGCGGGTGAAGTGGGTGAAGGCAACCGTAAAGATGTTCGTAACGCCGTCCAAGCGGCGCGTAAGGCGGCGGGCTGGACAAAACTGACGGCGCACGCACGCGCTCAAGTCTTGTACTATCTGGCGGAAAACCTTTCGGCAAGGGCTCCCGAGTTTGAAGCTCGGCTCGCGCAACTTACAGGCGTCAGCCGCCGTAAAGCCGAAGCCGAAGTATTGGCAGCCGTCGAGCGTTTGTTTTACTACGCTGCCTACGCCGACAAGTACGACGGTCAGGTTCACGGTGTTCCGGCCCGTAACGTCACGCTTGCCATGAACGAACCTTTAGGCGTGATGGGGGTCGTCTGTCCGGATGACGCGCCGCTGCTGAGCCTGGTGTCACTGGTTGCGCCGTGCGTGGCGCTGGGCAACCGCGTGATTGTTCTGCCGAGTGAACGCTATCCGCTGGTCTCTACCGATTTGTATCAAGTTTTAGATACCTCGGATGTGCCGGGTGGCGTCATCAATATCGTGACCGGGCCGCGTGAAAGCCTCACCAAAACGCTGGCGCAGCACGACGACGTAGACGGGCTGTGGTACGTCGGAAGCGAAGCGGGGAGCAAGGTAGTCGAGCGTGAAAGCGTCGGCAACCTCAAGCGGACGTGGGTCAATTACGGCAAACGCCGTGACTGGTTCGACGGCGAGCAGGGGCAGGGGCGGGAGTATTTGCGGCGGGCGGTGCAGGTGAAGAATATTTGGGTACCGTATGGAGAGTAGATTTAGACAGCAAGCTCAATTGCCCTCAAATCATTTCCTCAAAGTTAAGAAGTCAAAGCCACCTTTCTGTTTGAGCAATCGGTTATACGAGTACATGATGGGTTGCCAGGCGTCTGGTTTAACCCATCCCTCTGAACGTATTTTCCTGTTTCTTAAAGCTTCGCTCAGGGTGTTCAAGTCATCTTCGTGCATTGCACTAGCAAACAATGCTTTGTCGGTTTGAGCCAGCAAAAATTCTTGGATAAGTTTTAGGTCTTTGTCTGTAAGCCAATAATGCTTTACTTCAAAAAAGCGCGTATCGTAAGCAACCGCAAGGAGTGAAGGTGTAACTGGCAGAAGCATTAAAGGCGTAGTTTTGTGATCAAGAGTGAAAAGGACAGTTGGGTAGTCACATGAATACAAAGAGCCATTTAACTCTTTTACAAATGCAACTCGAAAAACGGACGCCACAAAGCGCAGAGCATGTGCTTGAGGCATGATCTCTTCGACCGAAGGCATTTTGTCTAACGGTAACGGCCTCGTATCTTGAGCTTCAACTATTTGTTTGGCAGTCAACTCCAACTCCGCTGTTAAATGCTTCGCTTCATCATAAGAAGGCGCTCCAAGATGATTCTCGAAGAAGCTATTACTAGTGCTGACGAAAGTACTCCAATTGTCTTGGTTAGTTTGATTGTCGAGAAAAGGATTTCTACAACTCAACATTATGATGTCTAAAATAAGGCTGCATTTTTCTCTTACTGATAATATCTGCCCAACGATCGCTTTGCGTATCAGCTGCGGATAATTTGTTTCAGACACCCGGAAAAGAGTCTCGGATTGCTGAGTTCGTTCTCTGCGATAGTGATAAGGACTGAACCCCTGAGTTTCCGCTTTGACCCATACGTGGCCTGTTTTATGAACTCTATACAGATAACCTTCTCGCTTCTGCTCCGCAGTAAAGAACTGTAAGTATGCGGTGGGAAGCCAGTGTTGATTCCTTATTTCCTTTTCCTCACTCATTTCTCTCCCAGATTATACGGACACTCAACAGTATAAACCTTTCAAGCTCTTAACCTTCGCCATTGCTCGAGAAAACGTCAGGCAATTCAACCCTAATTTTTTATGGCTCAGCGTACAATTCATATATGGCCCAAATCGACCACATAAAATCCGAAATTGAAACCCTGTCACCTGAAGACTTTGCTAGTCTTCGTGAGTGGCTAGCCGAAAAAGACTGGAAACGTTGGGACGCTCAGCTAGACAAAGATGCAGCAGACGGAAAGCTTGACTTTTTGCGTGGAGAGGCCGAAGCTGCCAAAGCGCGAGGTCAGTTAAAAGATTTGTAGATGCACCGCACGACGCCGCAGTTTTGGGAACGTTTTGACGCTTTAGGCGAAGACACCCAGAAACTTGCCCGTAAGAACTTCGAGCTGCTTAAAGAAAATCCCAGACATCCCTCGCTGCATTTCAAAAAAGTCGGTAGTTTCTGGTCTGTCCGAGTTGGGATTCACACTAGAGCCCTCGCTGTTGCAGATGGTGACGATTTTGTTTGGGTGTGGATCGGTAGCCATGCCGATTACGATAACCTTACCCGCTGAGCTGTTTTTGTCACACCTACGCACTCGGCAAAAAACCAATCCCCAAAGTCAGATAGACGCCCAAAAGCATAAACCCCTCGAGCCCAACCCCGTAAACCGGCTAAGTGGCCGCCAACCTCCGCCTGCTCAACTGCCTCTCACCCGGACTACCCGCAACTTTATTTGCAGGTATCGCCGCGCACCGCGAGCAAACCCTGGGGCGCGAGGTCACTCTGTTTTACGTTTTTTGTTTGAGCCGCAGACGCCGGAGCGCGCTCAGGTCACGGGCTCCTGCGCCGTGCAGCGCCACCCGAAACTCCCACAAAAACAGCTCGAGCCACGCCACGACCGCTTCGGACGACTCGAGGGCTGGTGCGAGCAGCGGTCTGGCGACCCCCACGACCTGCGCCCCGAGCGCCAGCGCCTTGGCTGCGTCGAGCCCCGAGCGAACGCCGCCTGAGGCCACGAGCGGCATTTCCGGCAGCACCTCCCGAACCTCTTGCAACGCGTCGGCGGTGGGCAAACCCCACTCGGTCAGCGCGGCGTGCCGCACCTCACCGTAACGCACGAGCGCCTCGACTTTCGCCCACGACGTGCCCCCGGCCCCGGCAACGTCGAGCGCGGCGAACCCCGCCCCGGCGACGCTCCGGGCCACTGCGCCGCTCAGCCCGTGCCCGACTTCTTTAAGCAAAACCGGAAACGGGAGGTTCGGAAGGAGCGCCTCCAACCTGGCGACAAGACCCCGAAAATCCGTGTCACCGCCCGGTTGAAACGCTTCTTGCAGCGGGTTGGTATGAAGGGCGAGCGCGTCGGCCCCGATAGTTGAAACGGCCCGCTCGAGCTGCGCTTTGCCGTAGCCCTTGTTGAGCTGCGCCACACCCAAATTGCCGATGAGCAGCGCCGTCGGTGCAGCGGCGCGCACCGCAAACGACGCGGCGGCCTTGGGGTGTTCCAACATCACCCGCTGCGACCCGAGCATCAGTCCGACGCCCAGATGTTCGGCGGCCTCGGCGAGGTTACGGTTGATCGTCGCCGAAAGCGCCGCGCCGCCGGTCATCGCCCCGATGATCAGGGGCGCGCGTAGCGGTTTGCCCAAAAACGTCGTGCCGAGGTCGATGTCCTGAAGGTCGGTTTCGGGTAGGGCGCAGTAGGGCAGATCAAAGCGTTCAAACCCGGTCGTGCGCGTCTCGTACTCGACGTTGTGCTGCAGGCACGCCTCGACGTGCCGGAGTTTACGGGTCGGGGCGTCGGCAGGTACCTGCGAGCTTTTCAGCGGCGGTGTGCTCATCGTAAACCAGTGTAACGGCAGTTCGGCAGGAGAAACACGGTGAAAAATCAGGCAAAAGCAGAGTCGGGTTCATCACACCATCTTCACGGGCCGACGCTAGACTAGAAGCAATGAAGCGTTACGCCTATCTTTTGATTTTGCTACCCGTCCTCGGTGCTTGCAACGTATTCGGCGGCACGACCAGTCCGCTTTCCGCAACTTGCTACACCAATCCACAAACTACACCCTCGGCGCAGCTCGAGTTGGGCAGCGCAGCCGCGAATGCGGGCGCAGCTTATGTCCCCGGTCGGCTCTTGGTCTCATACCGAGCTGCAACCGAGTTACAGAGTGCTGAGTTACAGAGTGCCGTGACCGGAGCCGCTTCTGCTGAGAGGTTGCTTCAAAAGGAACTTACCGCAGCTGCTCGCACCGTTCGCAAACGCTACGACCTGCGTTCTTTGGGTGTGTTAGGAACCGAAGGCACCGAACTCGTCCGCACCCCCCCAGGCGCAGACCTCGAGCAGCTTGCCGGGGAACTCCGCCGCGATCCGCGCGTCCGCTACGCCGAACCGGACTACTACCTCTATCCGCTCGGCCTACCTTCTGCAAACGCGTCTCAGATGGCATTGTCGCACGCAGTACCGTCTCGAGCAATACCGGCGCGAGCGGTAGCGGCTCGAGTAACACCGGCTCAAGCGGCTTTGGCATTGCCCAACGACCCGCTCATCGGCGAGCAGTGGCATCTGCTGGGGTTCGGTCTGCCTGCAGCGTGGCGGCTCGAGACCGGCAAGGCAGACGTTGTTCTAGCCGTCCTCGACAGCGGTGTCGATCTCACCCACGAAGATTTGGCAGGTAGGGCGCTGCCCGGTTGTGACGTTTACAACCAGGACAACGACCCGAGCCCCGGCTCGCCCTCACAGCTCGGCGCAAATCAGCGGCACGGCACCCACGTTGCAGGCATCGCTCTTGCCAGCGGCGACAACGGCAAAGGGGTCGCCGGGGTCGCCTACACCGGAGTCAAACTGCTCCCGGTCAAGGTCCTCGATGATAACGGTGGCGACCCGAAAAGTACTTCGGTCAGCGTAGTTGTCAAGGCCATCCGCTGGTCTGCGGGATTGAGCGTCGCGGGGATGAACCGCAACCCCCACCCGGCGAACATCATCAACTTGAGCCTCGGCGGTCGGGGTAACGGTCCGGGGGGAACCATCGAGAGCCTGAGTGAAGCGGTTCAGGACGCCAGAAACGCAGGTTCGCTGGTCATTGCAGCGTCAGGTAACGACTACAGCACAGCAGAAATCCTCGCCCCCGCCAATGCGCCGGGGGCACTTGCCGTCGGCTCGGTCGATGAAGACTACCGCCGTTCGGAGTTTTCCAATTACAGTACTTCGGGCCGCTCGGTCGACCTGATGGCTCCGGGTGGGGCGGGTCAAAACAGTTGCGGCGGCATCTTGAGCACACTTTCACCCGCGTTTGAGGGCGCAACCGAAAGCGCTTACGGGTGCGAACGCGGCACCTCGATGGCGTCGCCTTTTGTCGCAGGCGTCGCGGCGCTCATCTGGAGCCAAAACCCCAGCTTGACCGACGATGAAGTCGAGGCGCAACTTTTAAGTTCAACCAAATACACCGCCGCTATGAACCCCGCCGAATACGGCGCGGGTGTCGTCTGTGCAGACCGGGCGCTCGGCGCGGCAACGCTTTGCGGCGAGTAGGCTAGCTGAGCAGGTGCAAATAGTCGCCCATCGGCCCGATAACGCGCTTCGCTTTGGCAACGCTCAACCAGCGGTAGGCGAACACCACGCCTTTATCAAGTTCGCCGTCGGTGACAGTGTGGTTCCAGGTATCTGGAACCACGCCTTTTACGCAGAGTTGGTAAAAGTAACGCTCACGATTAGCCTTATCGTGGTAGCCGTACCAAACATCTCGAGCTAAAAAGCGCACCTCCGAAAAGGTGGTAAAACCCGATTCTTCAAACGCCTCACGTAACGCTCCGGCTTCGGGTGTTTCAGAAGTTTCTATCGTCCCGCCCGGAACCTGAACACCCAGCGTCATGGTCTCAAAGTCGGGGTGACGGAAAACGGCAACCTGCAACCTTCCCTCAACTTTACGGGTGAGATAAAGGTAGGCGCGGCGGCGTAACGGTATCATCAACCGTTCTCGTTAGCTTCATCTCCAGTAGCAATAGGGTTTCCGTCATGGCTGCTCCAGTCGCTCCACGAGCCGACGTAAAGTTTCGCCCCCTTGATATCGGCTTCCTCCAAAGCCAGCGCGTTGTGCGCCGCCGACACCCCCGAACCGCAGTACAAGATGACCTCATCGGCGTCTTCGGCCTCGGCGAAGCGGCTTCGTAAGGCTTCGGGCGATTTGAAGTGTCCGTCCTCGAGGTTTTCCAAAAACGGTTTGTTGAGCGCGCCGGGGATGTGCCCCGCCTTTTTGTCGAGCGGCTCCGTTTCGCCCCGGTAACGTTCGGGCGCGCGGGCGTCGAAAAGTTTTACCCGGTGGTCACCGAGTTTGGCTAGGACTTCCGTCATCGTGGCGGTCAGGTACGGGCGCAGGTGCAGCGTCAGCGGCTGCGGCACCGGGCTCGGAACCTCTTGGGTGAGTGGTAAACCTGCCGCCGTCCACGCCGCGTAACCGCCGTCCAAGACCTGCGCCCCGTCGAACCCGGCGTAGCGCAAGAGCCACCACAGCCTTGCGGCAAACATCCCGCTGGAATCGTCGTACACGACAACCTCGGCACCGTCACCGACGCCGTGTGTTTGCAGGGTGTTGGCAAAGGCGAACATATCGGGCAGCGGATGCCGCCCGCCGTGCGTTTCGGGTTCGCCGGAAAGGTCGCCCTCCAAGCTTAAAAAAATCGCGCCGGGTAGATGGTTTTCCAAGTAAAGATTTCGTCCGGCTGCGGGGTCGGTCAGAGACGCCCGCACATCGACGATGCGGAGTTCGGGCGACCCCAGACGGTTGCAAAGTTCGGTGGCTGAGATAAGGTTGGACACAGTTTCCTCCTTTTTACTCGCGTCCGTCCAGTCTAGCTGCAGGTGATGAGTTTACCGAGCTGCCGGGATACGCTTGAACAGCCGCGCGGTTACGACGAGCCCCGCTAGTAGCAACAGTGAGCCGAGGAAAAAGGGTGCGCCCGGCAGTTTGAAGGGAGCCGCGCTCGAGGTAAAATAACCAAACAGTCCGGTCGTAAAAATAATCGGCGCGAAGATGCTGCTAAGAGAAATCAGCGAGGTCAGGGCTCCTTGTACCTTCCCCTGCTCGTCGGGCGAGACAGACCCCGCGACGAGCCCCTGCACTGCCGGGCCCGCCACCCCGCCGAGCGACCCGGCGACGATAACCGCGACCATCATCCAGCCCTGTGAAGCGAGCCCGTAAAAGAGAAAGGTCAGCGCCGAAAACGTCAACCCGACAACGATTGTGCGGCGTTCACCGAGCCTTGCGATCGTCGGGCGAATCAACACGCCCTGCACGAGCACCGCCATCACTCCGACGAGCCCCAGCGTCAGACCGTTGGCTTGTTCGCCCCAACCGAAGCGGTAGCCCGTGTAGAGCACCCACACCGTTTCCAGACCGCGCTGCGCGAGTGAAACCAGCACGAAAGTGGCCGCCAAACCTGCCACCAGCGGATACGCGCCGAGCTGCCCGAAGCTGCCGATAGGGTTCGCTTTACGCCAGCTAAAGCCGCTCCGATGTTCTTTGGGGAGCGATTCGGGCAGCACGAAATAGCCGTAAAGCCAGTTGAGCAGCACGAGTACCGCCGAGGCAATAAAAGGCAAGCGGATATTGATCCCCCCCAGAATGCCGCCAAGCGCCGGGCCGAAGATAAAGCCGAGCCCGAAAGCGACCCCGACGAGCCCGAAGTTTTGCGCGCGCGTTTCCGGCGTCGAGATGTCGGCGATATAGGCGTTCGCGGTCGTGATACTCGCCCCGGCAATCCCGGCGACGATGCGCCCTACGACGAGCCAGCCGAGGTTTGGTGCGACGCTCAAGATGAGATAGTCCACGCCCAGACCGAAAAGCGAGACGAGCAGGACCGGGCGGCGACCGAAACGGTCGGACAGCGCGCCCAACAGCGGCGCGAAGAAAAACTGCATGAGCGCGTACACCGCAGCGATCAGCCCGAAGTAGCGGGCCGCCAAAACGCTGCTGCCGCCGACAAACGTTTTAATCAGTTCGGGCAGGATAGGAATAACAATGCCGAGGCCCAAAATGTCCAGAAACAGGGTAATTAAGATAAAAACGATGCCGGCTTGACGCGGTTTTGGGGGCGATTTCACATGGGTTCTCCAGGTACGCAACCGATTAACTCTAAACGCTGAAGCGCCTTTTTCGCAAGCTGGTGCGCGGTATGGTAAGCAGGTGAAGCGGATCAGCTCGGCGCAAAACCCCGAAGTTCGGGCGGCGGCTAAACTCAAGTCGCGGCGAATACGGGAACGCGAAGCGCGTTTTTTAATCGAGGGAGCACGAGAGGTCACACGGGCACTCGAGGCCGGATTCAGGCTCGAGACCCTCTACTTCTGTCCGGCTTTTTTGGGTAGTGAAGGGCAAAGTGTTCTCGAGCTAGCCCAGACTTGCGGTGTCAGCGTAACCGAACTTTCCGGGGCGGCCTTCAAGGTGCTCAGCTACCGTGAACATCCCGACGGCATCATCGCCGTAGCTGAACGACACGAAAAACGTCTTACCGATTTGATCTTGCCCGACGACGCGCTTGTGGTGGTGGTCGAGGGGCTCGAGAAACCCGGCAACTTGGGCGCGCTCCTGCGAACTGCCGACGGAGTAGGCGCACACGCGCTTTTTACGACCGGGTACGGCACCGATCTAGAGAACCCGAATGTGGTGCGCTCGAGTATGGGCAGCGTCTTTAGTGTCCCGGCGCTCGCCGTAAAAAGCGCTGAACTTTTAGCGTGGCTAGGGCGTGAACAGTTTTCGCTCGTCGCCGCCACGCCGCACGCCGACACGCTTTACTGGGACGCCGACTTTGCGGGCCGCACCGCCGCCGTACTCGGCGCAGAACATAGCGGTTTATCGCCCGAGTGGTTGGCCGCAGGCGAGGCCGTAAAGATTCCTATGCAGGGACAGGCAGATAGCCTGAACGTAGCGACGGCCGGGGCGCTGCTTCTTTATGAAGCGCTGCGGCAGCGGCTCGCTCGCTGAGAAGCAGTTCAGCAAGTCGGGCAAAGGGTTCGGCTTGGGGTCTCTCCAAAACAGCTGCGTGTGCGCCGGTTGCCTGGGCCACCCAGCCGGTAAGATTTTCATCTAAACCGCTGACGAGGAGCAGCGTCGCGCCACTTCGGGCGACCGTCTTTTTTAGCGAAGTTAAGGTGCCGAGGCCGCCCCCCAACACCGTAAAAGCGTCTAGTACAATGAGTTCGGGGGGTGTAGCGGCGGTTTGCAAGCTCTCCAAAATAACGCTTAGAGGTGCGCCGCAAAGGAGCCGCGTGTAGTGACCGGGAACGCTAAGCGAGGGGTGAGTATTCGGTATGGCGAGGAAGATGGCGGGGATAGGTGCCATAGCGTCAGCCTAAAGAGCAAACGGCGAAACGGTCGGTAAAAAGACACAGCGCAAGGCGTTTGGCAGTCTGAAGCACGAAATCTCACAGCTGCAGGGCTTGTGATCGACCACTACTAAATCGCCCGGCGGCTTGGCAGCGCCCCAGCCATAAGACAAGCAAGCTCTCGAACCGGCGCTCCGGCCCAAACAGGTAGAATAAAGCCGATGATACGTCACGCACTCGTGCAGTTTAAGCCGCATAAATCGCAACTGGACAGGAATCTGGCGCGGCTTTCAGAGATCGTTCGGCAGCTGGAAGGTGAGCAAGTAGACGTGCTGACGCTCCCTGAAACCGCGTTGACCGGCTACTTTTTGCAGGCGGGCGTCCGCGAACAGGCGCTGACCGCTGACGCTCTTTTTGAACACTTGCAGCGCGCCGTAATAGAAGCCGGACGCACCGACCCGCTCGACATCTGCACCGGGTTCTACGAACGCGACGGCGGCGCATTTTTTAATAGCGCGATGTACGCCGAGTTCAACACGCCGAACGCCGGTATCCGGCATGTCCACCGTAAACTGTTCCTGCCGACCTACGGCGTTTTCGATGAGGAGCGTTTTGTCTCACGTGGTTGGCGTTTGGACGCCTTTGGCACCCGTTTCGGACGCGCCGGAGTGCTGATCTGCGAGGACGCGTGGCACGCTTCGACGGCGGCGGTGCTGGCGCTCAAAGGGGCCGACATCTTGTATATTCCAACTGCCAGCCCGGTACGCGATTTGACCGGCGCGGAGCCTGTGAACGCCCGCCGCTGGGAAGATACCGCTAAAGGCATCGCCGCCGAGCACGGCGTTTACGTGCTGACGACCTGCCTCACCGGGTTCGAGGGAGGCAAGGGTTTTTCGGGGATGTCGCACATGATGGATCCTTACGGCGTGGTGGTTGCCAAAGGTGAGCTGTTCGACGAGCAGATTATCGTCACAGACGTGCATTTGGAGAGCATCCAAACGGCCCGTTACGAGAATCCGCTGTTAGCCGACCTGCGGACAAACCTGCCCGAGCTGGTGCGCGCCTTTCAAGAGGCAGGAGAGACCGTCAAGTGAGTAAGGCACTAAACCGCGACGTAGAAGCGCTGCCTGTTCTAAGGGCTGAGGGCCGCCCACGCAAATCGCTCACGCTCGAGCTGCCGGTCACAACCGACTTTCTAGTGGCGTTTTTACGCGATGAGGTCACGCGGCGTAAAGGCTTCGGGCGCGTTATTGTGCCGCTTTCAGGGGGCATCGACAGCGCCGTGACAATTTACCTGGCAGTGCGGGCGTTCGGCGCAGAAAATGTTCACGCGCTGCGGCTGCCTTACAGAACGTCGCATGCGGAGTCCTTAAAGCACGCGCAACTCGTGATCGACGACCTAGGCGTTCCGTCTGAAACCGTCGATATCACCGGCATGGTCGACGGCTACGCGGCTTTAGTCCCCAATATGACGCCGCTGCGTAAAGGCAACGTGATGGCGCGGGCGCGGATGGTCGTCGCCTTCGATAAGTCCGCCGAACTGAACGCGGTACATCTGGGAACGGGTAACAAAACCGAACGGATGTTCGGTTACTACACCTGGCACGACGTGGCCGACGCCGCCCCGGTCAATCCTTTGGGCGACCTTTTCAAAACGCAGGTGCGGGCGTTAGCTGAATACCTGGGCGTTCCGAAAGAAATCTCGCAAAAACCGCCTTCAGCCGACCTCGTGGTCGGGCAGTCCGATGAGGCCGACCTGGGCATCTCGTATGAACGGGCCGATACGATCTTAGTTCACCATCTAGCCGGGTTCGAGGACGCGTACATTCAGGGATTGGGGTTTACCGAAGCTGAAATAGTGCTGGTCAAAGGGTTGGTGGCAAGGACGCACTGGAAACGTGAACTGCCGATCTCGGCGGTGGTCTCGAGCACTGCTATCGGTGAGTTCTACCTGCGTCCGGTGGATTATTGACCCGACCTTGACAGACTTAAAGCCAGACAGCTTTATCGGTTTTTACCCCTGCCGCGATTTGGTGCGGACAGCCGAGTGCTACCAAGCTTTAGGGCTAGAGGTTGCCAGAGACCAGGGTAGCTGTGTCCTCTTCCGGGCTGCCTCAGGCGGATACCTGGGTTTTTGTCGGCATAGTCAAGTGCCCGAACCCCCCGGCCTTATCCTGACGCTCGTGCCGGGCGAGGTAGACGGCGCGTACCGTAAACTCACCGAGCTAGGCGTTTATACCGAAGCGCCGCCTAAACAGAGCGAGCGTTTCGGTATCTATCACTTTTTTGCCCGTGACCCGGATGGGTACCGGCTCGAGTTCCAACGCTTTACCGACCCCCTGAGCTGAGCGGGTATATTGGGCGCGGGGAAGTTTCAGGAGGCTCGTATGCGCGGATTTTTCAAGGATTTTCAGCTTTTCATCGCTCGCGGCAACGTTTTAGACCTCGCGGTCGCCGTCGTACTCGGCGCGGCGTTCGGTGCGATTACCACTTCACTCGTAGACGACGTGATCATGCCGCCGATTGGTTACCTGGTCGGCGGGGTAGATTTTCAAGACTTGGTACTGCGCCTGAACAGTCAGGTCGTAATTCGCTACGGCGCGTTTCTAAACACCATCATCAACTTTTTGATCGTTGCGTTTGCCATGTTCGTGGTGGTGCGGCTTGCCACGGCGGCGCAGAACTTTCGGCGTCAAGAGGCCGAGTCTGAGACCGCCGAAGAATTGCCGCTCGAGGTCGCGCTGCTCCGGGAAATCCGCGATTTGCTCGCCGACGAGGCGCGTTCCGGCAGGTAAAGGCTCGAGCTGCGAGCCGCCCGTCAAGCACTCGGCAAAAAGAAAAAGGCGATTCCCAGAATCAGGTAAACGCCCAGCAGCATAAAGCCCTCGAGCCAGTTCGTCTCGCCGTCGCGGGCGACCGAATTGGCGATAAATACGGCGGCGACTAACGCGACGAGCTCGAGCGAATTGTTCAGCACCAAATCCATCGGCTTTTGAATAACAAACGACAATACAACGAGCAGCGGCGCGACTAACAGCGCAATCTGTGTGGTCGAACCGAGCGCAATCGTCACGGCCAGCCCCATCTTGTTTTTCAGCGCAAAGACGACGGCGGCGGCGTGTTCGGCGGCGTTGCCGACGATGGGAATGATGATCAGACCGACAAAAAATTCGGACAGGCCGAAGTCGGCGGTAAAACCTTCCAGAGAACTCACCAGATATTCCGACATAAACCCGACTAACACCGTCGCCCCGACCAAAACGCCGATAGCCGCGAGCGGGTTCCAGGCGTCGCCGTGCTCCTCTTCATCGGCTTCCGAGAGCATATCGCGGTGCGTAATCAGGCTAAAGACGATGTTGGCAATGTAGAGAGTAATAAGCACGACCGACACGCCGAGCGCCAAGCGGGTGTCGTCGATGCGGACTTCGCCGGGCGCGACGCCGAACGAGCGTTCGGTAAAGTCAAATAGCGCCGGAACCAAAAAGGCGATAACCGAAATCGTCAGCAAGCTTGCCGTGACCTGCGCGGCGTGGGCGTTAAAGGTCTGCCGGGGGTAGCGGAGGCCGCCCAAAAAGATAGATAAGCCCAGAACCAGGAGCAAATTGCCGATAATCGAGCCGGTCAAGGACGCTTTAACGACGTCGAACTTGCCGGCGGAGAGCGCAAAAAACGCGATAATCAGCTCTGTAGCGTTACCGAAAGTGGCGTTAAGTAATCCGCCGATGGTCGAGCCGGTGTGGACGGCGAGCTGTTCGGTAGCGCTGCCCATCAGTCCGGCAAGGGGCAAAATCGCCAAAGCTGCCGCACCGAAAACCAGGGTGTCCGAAGCGCGCGTGAACTCGAGCCAGAACGTCACCGGGACGAACACGAGCAAGAGGTTGAGGAAGTTCATAGCGCACAGTCTACTCCCGGTTTACGGCAGCGCTTTAGAAGCTCAAACCGGATTGCCCAAACGGTGTCTGCCGACGAGCTCCAAAGCTGCGTCGCCCGAAGGTGGGTGCATCAGTCCGGCGCGAACATCGCGGAAAAAGCGCTCGAGCGGCAGCTCGGGGGAGAGGCTGGAGCCCCCGGCCAGCCTGAGGGCCGCTTCGGTGACGCTCAGCGCCGTTTCCACGGAGACGTACTTGGCAGCGACGACCCGGGGGTAAAACGCCTCTCTATCCCCCCGAGCGTCCCAGGCAGCGGCGGTTTCTAAAAGCAGACCCCGCGCCGCCATCAGCTTGACTTCCGTCTCGCCCAACTGCCGCTGAATCGTCGGCAAGGTAGCGATGGGTTTGCCGAGCGCCGTCGGGACGCGCGTTTGGGCGTAGTTTACGGCGGCGTCACGTGCTGCTAAGGCCGTACCTAAGTAAGTTGCGCCGATCAGCAGCGGAAACCAGACGTTGACGGCTTTCGGCCCGTCGTCTAGAAGATGCGAGGCAGGCAGCTCAACGCCTTCAAAAAACACGTCGTTCGACCCGCTCCCCCGGAGGCTGAGGCCGCCGCCCCACGTTCTTTCCCAGCGCACGCCCGGCGTGTGGTTCGGGCACCACACGGTTTTGGCTTCGTCGCCGACCCTGGCCCGCACGAGCAGATGATCCAGGCGCTCGCCGCCCGTGACCCAGGTCTTGTGACCGTTTAAGACGAGCGCGCTGCCGCGCCGTTCGGCGTAAGTTTCCGGCAGCCCGCCCCGCGACGGTGAACCGAGTTGGGGTTCGCTGGCGGCGGCGTTAAAGAGTTCGCCTTTTACGGCAAGCTGGCAGAAGGTTTCGGTGTGGTCCCCCCACGCGCGTGTCTCGAGGCTGTGCCCGAACAAGTTGACCTGCATGGCTGCGACCAGCGCCGCCGAAGTGCTGCCCTGCGCGAGCCTCAGCAAGACTTCGGTCGCCAGTCCTAAGTCAGCGCCCAACCCGCCGTAACTTTGCGGAACGCTGAGCGCCGCCAAGCCCGACGCTCTAAACGCGGCAACGTCTTCAGCTGGAAGTGTCCCGTTGCGGTCGGCTGCGGCGGCTCTCTCGGCAAATCCCTTGGATAACGTCTCAGCCGTCTCTAAAATCTCATCTCTTGACATACGTGTCAGACTCCGACCTCCCGCCCGTCATTGCGCTTTGCCGCTTCTGAAAGCGCCTCTAGGACTCGAGCATTCTCCACCGCGTCGCCCAACCCGTAGCGCAGCGGCGCGCTGTTCAGCACAGCGTCGGCAAAGTGTTCACCCATCCGGGTAAAATGGTTTTCGCCGTTGATCTCGTGCACCATAGTGTCTTGCCCGAAGTGATGTTCTTCGATGACCGAATCTTCTTCGAGCAAGCTAAAGGGATTTTTCAGATAGAGCCGCCCCGCCGTCCCGACGATTTCCAGCAGGTTACGCCGCTCCAAATCGACGCCGCAATCAAAGAGCGCCGTCGCCCCGCCCGGAAACCGCAGCAGCCCTGCAAGGCTCACGTCTACCCGTCCCTCATCGGCAGCAGCTTCGTAATTGGCAAACGCGGAAACGTCACCGGGTTCTTCGCCCGCAAGCGTCCGGCTGATGTTGACGCAGTAACAGCCGACGTCAAAGAGTGCGCCGCCGCCGAGTTCCGAAAACCAGCGGATATTGTCCCGGTTCTCAGCGGCAAACGAGTGGGCCACGCGGACGAACCTGAGCTCACCGACGACCCGCTTTTGCAGCAGCTCCTGCAGCTTTTCAAAACGCGGGTGAAAACGGTACATAAAGCCTTCCAGAACTTTCAGGTCGGTTTCAGCGGCGACGTGTTCGATGGCTTCACACTCGGCGGCGCGCATCGCCAAAGGCTTTTCGCACAAGACGTGTTTGCCTGCCCGGAGCGATTTGATGACCCATTCATGGTGCAGCGCGTTGGGCAGCGTGATATACACGGCGTCGATGTCGGGTGACGCGAGCAGCGCCTCGTAACTCCCGAACGCCTGCGGAACGTCGTGTTTTACGGCGTGCTCTTTGGCTTTCGTGCTACTCCGGCTGGCAACACCGACGACTTCGCCGTTTTTTGCAGCCTGAAGTGCCGGGATGGTCTTTCTGATGATTCGGGCGGTACCCAACACGCCCCATCTGAGTTTGTTCACCTGACCTCCTCCGTTCAAACATACCCGAAGCCGTACTCAAGCCTACCCGTTTAGAACGGTATGCTGGTCTTTTTAGAGAGGAGTGAAACATGGCCCTGTACGACCTGCCGCAAGAGGCGCTCGAGACCTACTTACCGACGCGTCAAGAACCGGAGGACTTTACGGCGTTCTGGACACAAACGCTCACCGAAACGCGGGCTTATCCGCTAGGCGCGCAGTTTACGCCGGTTGACGCAGGGCTCAGAACTCTAGACGTTTTCGATGTGAGCTTCGCCGGGTTTGGGGGGCAGACCATCAAGGGCTGGTTGCTCTTGCCGCGCGGTGAAACGAACCTGCCGTGCGTCATAGAGACCATCGGTTACGGCGGCGGGCGCGGCTTTCCGACCGACTGGCTGGTGTACTCGAGCGCCGGTTACGCGCACCTGGTGATGGACACGCGCGGGCAGGGGAGTGTCTGGCGGCAGGGCGATACGCCGGATGAATATATGAGTGGCCCGAGCACTCCCGGTTTTATGACGCGGGGGATTTTAGACCCGCACACCTACTACTACCGCCGCCTGATGACCGACGCGGTGCGGGCCGTAGAAGCTGCGGCCTCGTTTGGACGCGTTGACGCCACCCGTCTGGCGGTTTCGGGCGGGAGTCAGGGCGGCGGGTTGACGCTCGCCGTCGCCGGGCTCGCAGGATTGGGGCTGGCTCCGAAGGTTCAACTCGCGCTTCCCGACGTGCCTTTTCTATGCGCCTACCGCCGCGCGTCTGAGCTGACCGACGCGCTGCCTTACGGTGAAATTACGGCGTACTGCAAAACCCACCGGGACAAAGCGGAGACCGTATTTCAGACCCTGGCGTATTTCGACGGCGTAAACTTCGCCGCGCACGCGGAGGCGTCGGCGCTCTTTTCGGTCGGTCTGATGGACGAGGTGTGTCCGCCCTCGACCGTCTACGCGGCGTATAACCACTACGCGGGCGAAAAAGCGCTGGTCGTCTGGCCGTTTAACCGGCACGAAGGGGGCGAGTCGTTTCAGGTGCAGAAAAAGCTGGCGTTTTTGCGGCGTTACCGGGATGGATGAAGGTAGAGTGGAACGCATGGATTTAGCCGCCGAAGTAACACAAGCTTTTAAGGAACGTTTTGGAACTGTGCCGGAGGCCGTAGTTCAGGCTCCGGGCCGGGTCAACTTGATCGGTGAACACACCGACTACAACGACGGGTTCGTGTTGCCCTTGGCGCTCGAGCGCGCTACTTATCTGGCACTCCGCCGCCGCGCCGACACACGGGTCGTGGTGGCGTCGTTGGGCCGGGGTGAGACAACCTTTGAGCTCACTGACCTGCAAAAAGGTGACGGTTGGGCCGAATACCTCAAGGGTGTCGCGTGGGCTTTACAAGAAGACGGCTTTACCCTCTCGGGTTGGGAGGGCGTGTTGGCGAGCGATGTACCCGCCGGAGCGGGGTTGTCGTCGTCGGCGGCGTTGGAACTTGCGACCATGCAGGCGTTTTCGGTAGCGTCGGGTTTTCCCTGGGAGCCTAAACGGATGGCGAAGCTCGCGCAGCGCGCGGAAAACGAATGGGTCGGGGCGATGACGGGCATTATGGATCAGCTCATCTCGGCGTGCGGCGAAGCGGGGTCGGCGCTCCTTATCGACTGCCGCAGTCTGGAAACGACCCCTGTGCCGGTGCCGGACAAAACCGTTGTCGTGGTGATGGACACGGCAACCCGTCACCGGCACGTCGATTCGGAATACAACGACCGCCGCCGTCAGTGCGAAGAAGCCGCTGCGTTTTTCGGTGTTCCGGCGCTGCGTGACGTGAGCGAAGCACAGTTCCTGACAAGAGAAGCCGAACTGCCCGAACTGACCCGCCGCCGCGCCCGTCACATCATCACTGAAAATGACCGTACCGAGGCGGCGGCAGCGGCGATGGAAAAGGGCGACGCTGAACAGTTGGGGCGGCTGATGATCGAGAGCCACGCATCGATGCGCGACGATTTTGAAATTTCGTCTTCCGAGCTCGATAAGATGGTCTCGTTTGCCCAAGCGGAACCGTCTTGTTACGGCGCGCGGATGACCGGTGGCGGTTTTGCCGGGTGTGCGGTGGCGCTCGTGCAAGAGGCGGCTGCGGGGCGTTTTACCGAACGTGTAGCTAAAGCGTACAAACAGGCGACGGGCCTCGAGCCTGCGCTGTACGTTTGTCGCGGCGCAGCGGGCGCGTCGGTCGTTTCGTAGGCGCTGGCTCAAAGGGTGACCTGTCCCCCCTGCAAGGCGTTTTGACCGGGGTCGAACGGGCGTCATCCGGGGTAAACCTACCGATAAAAGCTGTTTAGCTGGCTTGGCTGAACGGGCCTCTGCTCGAGCCGCCCGTTCAACCTCAAACCGCGAGCAGTTTACGGCAGAGGTGGACGAAGGTCTCCAACTCCTCGTCTGAAAAACTGCCCAGCCGTTCCGCCCCTGCGCCGTTCCACACCTCGCGCAGCTGCGCGCGTGCCCGCCGACCGGTTTCGGTCAGGCTCAGCTGTACCCGGCGTCCGTCGCTCGGGTCGCTTTGGCGCGTCAAAAAGCCCCTTTCGGTCAGCTCGGCGATAATGGTCGAGACAGCGGGCGGAACGACGCCGAGGCGCTCGGCTAACTCTTTGGGTTGTGTGTAGCCGCGTCCGACGAACTCGAGCAGGAGCGCCCGGGCCGCGCGAAACCCGAGCGGGCCGAACGCCTGGGCTGCGTCTTGGCGGAGCGTCCACATCAGCTGCAGGGCGTGACCGCCGAATTCATCGACGAGTTCGGCTCTAGCGGGTTTACTTGGCGTTCGGGTGGCAGTTTTAGGCCCAGGTGAGGTCTGCACTAGCGTATTCCTGCTTGCAGTGTGGGTGAGGTGCGTGGCATCAGCGTTTTACCCCTAACGGTTCCGGCGAGCCTAAGACGAGCCTAATATGTATGTGGCAGCGTCTGTTGCGGCGCGAGGCTGCCCCCGGGTGAGCTGACCCATTATAAAGATTGGTTTTACAAAGTACAAGCGTACCGTCAGCAGGTATATCCACGCGTTTTTTTGGTCACGCTTCAGCCGGTGATTGTCTGAAGCCGGTAATTGTATAAAGCCTGTATGTTCCCTCCGGAACGCGTTTCGCTTGCAAAAGCTACCGCTCCGCCGAGCAAATTTCGTTTCGTTATTTTTATAGTGTCCTGTACGGGCGCACCGAAAAAGTTCATGCGATGCCGCGCCACAGTCGTTTGAGCTCGGCGCACGTTAGAGTAGCGGGGTGAACTTAAGACCCGGCACCCCCTCACCTTTAGGCGCAACCTGGGACGGTTTAGGCGTCAACTTTGCCCTCTACAGCGAACACGCAACCAAAGTCGAACTCCTCTTTTTCAGTGGCCCCGACGCCAAAAAAGCGTCCTATACGCTTTCTCTCCCCGAACGCACCGGCCCGGTCTGGCACGGTTACCTGACGGGCGTCTATCCGGGTCAGCTTTACGGCTACCGGGTTCACGGCCCCTTCGAACCGGAAAACGGGCACCGTTTCAACCCGAACAAGGTGCTCCTAGACCCCTACGCGAAAGCGCTCGGGCGCACCTTGCGCTGGGACAACGCACTGTTCGGTTACCAAATCGGTGACGAGAACGAAGACAAGTCGTACAGCGACGCCGACAGCGCCCCTTTTGCCCCTTTGGGCGTCGTCGTCGAGGACGCGTTTGCCTGGGGCGACGACCGTCACCCGCAGGTACCGTGGGAAGATACCGTGATTTACGAGGCGCACGTCAAAGGCATCAGCAAGCTTCATCCGGAAGTCGACCCAAAGCTGCGCGGCACGTACTTGGGGCTGACCTCGGAACCGATTCTGGCGCACCTCGTTTCGCTCGGGGTGACGGCTGTCGAGCTGCTGCCCGTCCAGATGTTTACCAACGATCACTATCTGGTCGAAAAAGGCTTGTCGAACTACTGGGGCTATAACCCGCTTAACTACTTCGCGCCCGAACCGAGTTACGCGACGCGTCCTGAAAGGGCCGTAGACGAATTCAAGATGATGGTGCGGGCGCTGCATAACGCGGGGCTCGAGGTCATTATCGACGTGGTTTATAACCATACCGGCGAGGGCAACCGGCTGGGGCCGACGCTTTCGTACAAGGGCGTCGACAACGTTTCGTACTACAAGACCAAACCGGGCGAACGCCGCTACTACATGGACTACACCGGAACGGGCAATACTTTGGACGCTGCGCAGCCCGCCGTCGTCCGGCTGCTCACCGATTCGCTCCGCTACTGGGTTCAGGAGATGCACGTTGACGGGTTTCGTTTCGATCTGGCGTCGTCTTTGGCGCGCGGCATGGACGACGTCGATATGCGCTCGCTCGCGCTTCAGGCCATCGAACAAGACCCGGTGTTGTCGCAGGTCAAACTTATCGCCGAACCGTGGGACGTCGGGCCGAACGGCTATCAGGTCGGGGGGTTTCCCTGGAACTGGTCGGAGTGGAACGGGCGTTACCGCGACGTCATCCGTTCGTTTTGGCATGGCGGTGAGGGCTTGACCGCCGAGTTCGCTACGCGCGTCACCGGCAGCAGCGACCTTTACGCCCACGGCGGGCGGCACCCGTCGGCGTCGGTCAACTTTATTACCGCGCACGACGGCTTTACGCTGCAAGATTTGGTTTCGTACGACTACAAGCACAACGAGGCCAACGGCGAGGGCAACCGCGACGGCGAGGATCACAACAACTCGCAAAACGGCGGCGTCGAGGGTGAAACCGACAACCTTGCCGTGCTTAAAAACCGTGAAACGCGTAAACGCACCTTTCTGGCGACGCTCTTTTTGTCGCAGGGTGTCCCGATGCTCTTGGGCGGCGACGAGCTTTCGCGTACCCAGGGCGGCTCGAACAACGCCTACTGCCAGGACAACGCCATCAGCTGGTTTAACTGGGACTTGGACGAGCGTGAACAGGGTTTTCTCAACTTTACCCGCGACCTGATCGCCTTTCGCAAAGCGCACCCGATCTTTCGCCGGCGACACTTTTTAACCGGACGCGGCGATGAGGGCTGCCGCGACGTGACCTGGGTTCATCCGGAAGGGCGCGAGATGAATGACGGCGACTGGCATGACCCACGGCTACGCGCCTTCGGGATGCTGCTCTGCGGTGAGGCGTCTTCAGAAATACCCTACGGCCTTATCGAGCGGCGTAACGATGAGAGCTACCTGGTTCTTTTTCACGGTAAACGTCCGGCGCGGTTTATCTTGCCCGATGTACCCGCGCATTCGGGGTGGTTCTGGCAGCGACTGTGGGCAACCGAGCCGGGACGGACGCGGCGCTCACGGCCCCTTCACGCCGGCAGTAGCCTGATCTTGCCCGCCGGTCAGTTGTCGGTGTTGCGCGGCGTCGAACCGCAGTAGCTGTAGGGTCAAGCACTGCACAGCTTTCTAGCGGCACGGCAGGATAAAGGCGGCGAGACCCTCGAGCGGCAGCGCAAAAGTGAACAAAGACCCCTGCACAAAGCCGACCCTGGGCAAAAAGTCGTCGTATTTGGCTCGGCGCGAGAGCGCCCGCCGCCTGACGCGCGCGGCAAGAAAGGTCGGGGCGAGGCTGCCGCGCGCAAAGAAGCCCGTCCCGACTGCGAGAATAAAGTGCGTCGCACCCGCCGGAGTTCCTACCGGGGTACAGGCAGCTTCACTGACGCCGTAAGCGAGCAAAAAATGCAGTAGCCACAACCCCGGCGCACCCAAAAAGCTGTGGCTACAAGCTCATTTTGAAGGCTTACTCAACAAGCGCGTAATGGGCCGGGTCGCCTCGAACTCGTTACAGAGCAAGACGATAGCGGCGGTGAGCGGCACGGCAATAAACGCGCCGCCGATGCCCCAGAGCCAACCCCAGAACACGACCGAGAGCAGCACGACGGTTTCTGAAAGTCGTAAGGCGCTGCCCTGAAGCGCCGGGTCGAAGACGTTTCCCATGACAAACTGAATAACGCCCAACCCTAAAAAAACCAGAAGTGCCGTGGTCGGGCCGCTAAAGGCCAGCGCAAAGAGTGTAGGAGGCACGACTGCCACAACCGAGCCGATGGTCGGGACAAAGTTGAGCACCGTCGCCAGGAGCCCCCAGACAAAGGGAAACTCGACCCCGAGCAGCCAGCAGTAGAGCCCGGTCAGGATGCCGGTGACGACGCTCGAGAGCGCTTGCACCAGAAAGTAACGCGAAAACTTGCCGGTCATCTTGGAAAACGCGTCGAGTACCCGCTGGTCATCGTCTCCGGGAAAGGTGCCCTGCGTAAGCTTTTTACGGTAGTCTCCGGCTTCGGTCAGCAAAAAGGTCAGTGTCACGAGCGTCAGCACCGCTAAGCTGAGCGCCGAAAAAAATGAACCCAGACCGCTGGCGAGGCCGCTCAAAAGCTGGCTGCTCCCACCGCTACTGCTATTTCCACCGCCACTATTCTCACCTAAAGACGGTAGGGAAAGCCCGAGACCTTGCAAGCGGTTCCGCAAGCTCTCCAACCGGGGTCTTAACTCCTCGGCGTAGCGCGGCACTTCGGGGGCGATGATTGACACGCTGTAACTTACCGCCAGCGCAGCGAGCGCGAGGAGGCCCAGCACGATAAGCATAATCAGCAGCGGGCCGGCCCAGCGCGGTAAACGTGCCTCCAACCAGACCTGTAGCGGTCTGAAAAACAGCAGCAGCACCACCGCAAAAGCCAGCGGCAGCGTGACGGGCTGCGTTACCTTGAGCGCCGCGAAGCCTGCGACGACGGCGATAACCGCGAGCAGCGTTCTGGTGCCTGTAGCTGAGCGCAAGATACTCCCCCGTAAAACCAAACTGTTGTGACGAACTATCGTAACCCCGTATCCGCTGCCAAACGTGTGCGGCACGCGGCATTTTTACGGTGCGTGCCGCTGAAACCTATTAAAAGCGGTAAACCGCTGCCACTTCACCTTCCCCCGGAACCTCGGCGGGTTCGACAGCGTAAACCGTCCCGCCGTTAAGCAGCGTGTGAACGGCGGCGAGGTCGTAGAGGTCGTGGCTTTCCCCGTCCAGCCCATCGTGAAACTCTACAGTACGAGCTTCGGGGTCGTAGCGCCCCCAGCGGTGCTGGTGGAGCGGGACAAAAAGCGTCTGCACGCGGCTGTCGTATGAAGCTGGCAACACGCCTTCAAGGTCGCTGGCGGCACGTTCCGGGTCTGTGCCCTGCGTGGCCCTGAACGCTTCCGCGTCTTTTTCACGCCGCTCACCAAAGTGCGGTGCGACGATTTCCCACGCGCGTTTGTGCAGCGCCTCATCACTCAGCACTTCGGGGTTGTCCTCGACAAAACCTTCCATCAGGCCGTTGTAGTGGTTCGCCTCCTGATAGATGGGAAAGTTCGTCACGTTGCCGACAAAAACCACCGGGATACGGTCGCCTCGAGGTTCCAAGAGTTTCCGGAGGCCGTTGTCGAGTACGGTAAAAAAGCGCAAGATGTCCTCTTTGCGGTCGACTTCCTCGGCACCTTGCGCTTGTAACGGGGTACCGCTGCCGCTGCCGGCAGTCGCGTAGGCGCGTAGCGTCGGTTCAGCCTCGTCGTCAAAGCGTAGCGCTTCCGCCATACTGGTCGGCGTATCGCCTAAAGGTATCTCACTGACGTTGTAGCGGGTGGCCTCCAAGAGCCGCACTTTATTAAGCGTTACCGCCAAAATGTAAAAACGCCCGTCGCCGATAAGGAGCGGCAAGAGCGGTTTGAGGTGAAAACGGTCTGATACGACCGTCAGCTCTTCGGGCGCAACCGGCAATTTATACTGAAACCGCTCACCCGCTGCGAGAAACAGCACCAGCCCTTTGCGCTGGTGCTGCCAGAAATTGTTGTCTTCTATCAGCTGCTGGGCCGGGCCTAGCAGCTGATCTACGTCCCGGTCGTCGTAACCGCGCTCACCTAAACGCGCCGCCGCTTCCTGCACCCGGTTCTTAAAGCGAATGGCGTTTTCACGGGTCGCCGCGCCCGCTTCGTGGGTCGGCAGATAGAGCGTGACGCAAACGCCACGGTCGGCTTCACTCAGCGTTTTGAGGTCTTCTTTAGTTGGTAAGTCCATCTTTTATTTCTATCGTTTATGGCTCCGGGGTGCTGTAGCGTTGCCTAAAGTCTTCGGTAAAGGCGCAGTATACAGTCAAACCTCGCCTCAAAAGCTCGGTATATAACCGGTATACGAAAGGTCGGCGCAAGTGAAGCAGGCACCCGATGACCAAGATGATACGGCTTGAACTTTAGTCGACGCCACAATTGCCAAAATCCAGCTGATAACTCAGTCTTAAACCAAGTCGCGGCACGCGCCCCGCTGCTGAGAGTTACAAGAACACGCTTTGCAAGGTCATCACCGTCACGCCGTAAACGCTGTGCCCGATGATAAACGACAAGATGAGCGGATAAAACTGCCGGTAGCGCTCCACCGGATGATGGTCGACGATGACGAAAGTCGTAATCAGCGTAATAAAAATGCCCTGACAAAATCCGGCGATGAGACCGAACAGCGGGTAAAACAAATTCAGAGCCAGCGAACCGGAAAAGATGGTGTAATTCGGGGCCGCGAACGGCCCCCCGATAAACATCAGCGCGTACCAGCCGTAAAAAAAGGCGAAGACCACGCCGCCGATGAGTAGCAGCACGGTTCCCACGATACGTGAGCGGGTATCTACCTCGTCCAGCAACATCGAACCGAGCGCGCCCAGCGTGTCGTAGTAAAGCCCCTGCCAAATCCGTGGCAAATAGAGAAATACGATCATCACCGCTGTACCGATAAGTCCGGAAACGACTGAAGAGAGCAGCAGCGTCATTTTACGCTCCTTACCAGAGGCGCAGGCCCGGCAGCGGCACCTGGTCGAAAATCATCGCAATGAGGGTCGGGCCGTAGGCGACGGCGACGAGCAAACAGGCCAGCACAAACCACGCCGTCAGGTTGTCGAGGACGCGCATGACGCCTTCGCTACGCAGCGCTACGGTGCTGGAAAAGGGAATAGGCGGTGTGTCTGCTGCCAGACTTTTTCTCGAGAAGAGCGTCCCGAAAAGCACCGTAAAGTAAAGGATGATGGCAACCAGCAAGATAACGCCGCTGACGCCGGTAATCGCTTGCGGCACCGCAGCGTTCGCGTAGGCTCCCGCGTTTTCGGGCGACAGGTTGGAAATCTGCGCGCGGCGCGGCACCCCCAAGTAGCCCTGCCAGTGCATTCCAAGTGCAAACACCATCATCCCGACGAACCAGAACCAGCTGGCGCAGAGGGCCAGCCGATTTGAAAAGAGCGGCCTCCGGGTGAGGTGCGGCACCAACCAGAAGGTGAGGCCGAAAAACGTCAGGGTCGTGGCCGTCCCGACCGTAATGTGAAAGTGCCCCGGTATCCAGGCAGTGTTGTGAACCAAAATGTTGAGGTTAAACGACGACAACACAATACCCCCGGCCCCGCCGAAGATAAACGAGGTCATCGCCAGCACCTGCGCGGTAAGAGGGGCACTCCCCCACGGCAGTTTGGCAATCCAGCCGAGAACGCCCTTGCCGCCGCGCCGCCGACCGCCAATCTCTAAAGACGCCGCCACCGTAAAAGCCGTCAGCAAACTGGGAATCCCGACCATCGCCGTCAGGAGCGAGTGAATGACCTTCCACGCTGCCGGGATGCCGGGGTCGGTAAACTGGTGGTGAAACCCGACCGGCGTCGAAAAGAGCAAAAACATGATGAAGGCTAAGCGGGCCAGCGAATCCGAAACCAGTTCACCCCCGGCCTGCTTAGGCAAAAAGCCGTACCACGAGACGTAAGCGGGTAAAACCCAGAAGTAGACGATGGGGTGCCCCGTAAACCAGAAGAGCGTGCGAGCCAGAAGCGGGTCGACGCCGTTCACCAGACCGAGCGACCAGGGGATGAGTAAAAAAACCATCTCGACGATGATGCCGGTCGAGGCGAGCCACCACATCAGCCAGGTGACGACGCACATGTAAGTCACGAGCGGTGTGACCCGTCCGGGATTGAGGCGTTTCCAGCGCGCGCGCATCCGAATCACCTCGAAGCCGACTGCCGTACTCGCCACCACGACGAGTGAAAGCCCGACGTAAAACGCCCAGTGGCCCTTGAGCGGTGGGTAAAAGGTGTAGAGCACCGACGAGGTGTTGGAGATAACTGCTGCGCCCGCCAGCACGAGCCCCCCCAGCATCGTCCAGTACGACCCCCAGACGAAGGTCATGTCGGGGCGCATCCCCAGTTCCCTGGCAGGCAGATAAAGCATCAGCCCGCTGATAAAAAACGTGGTAAAAACGAGCGCGTTCAGCACCCCGTGAAGCGTCAACCCCTGATAGTACGACTGCAAAAACGGAAAATACTCGTAGACGTTGATCCCCGCATAGTTGAGCGCTTGCAGCGGCCCGAGCAGCGCACCGACGAGCAGCGCTAAAAGTCCGGTAATCAAAAAGGCCAGCGTGACGCGTTTTTCGGGGTAAGCGAGCGCTGCGCGGCTTGGGGAGATGGTGCTAACAGCCATAGAACGTCCTTTCAGAACGGTGGTTAGATTTAGTCATTGAGCTTCAAGGTCTGACGAAGTTTATAGATATCCTGAGCACTCAAAGTTTCGTCACGAAAAGGCGCAATCTCCTCGGCGGTGTAGGGCTCGAAGTCCGGCAGTTCCGCCCCGTTGCCCCACGAATTCAAAACGTAGTTGAGGGTTCCGGCAAGCTCTTCGTCCGAGAGCTGCGCCCATGCGGGCATCTGACCGTTGTAGGCATTCCCACCGACGGAAATTTGGCCTTCCAAACCGTTGAGCAGCAGTTTGGGTAAATACGAACGCTCGGCCTGAAAAAGTTTTACGGCGTGCCCCGCCAGCGGCGGAAAAGCGCCTGCTACCCCCTGACCGTTTGCCTGATGACACGAGACGCAGTTGGTCGTGTAAACACTTTCGCCAACATCGTCAGCGGCTTCTGTACCGGATGGGGCCGCAGCAGCGGCGCGGGCGGACTCCTGAGCCAATTCGCCGGGAGCGACGACGCGCACGACGCCCAGCATGTTCTGGTGCCCAAAACCGCAGTACTCGTTGCAGGTGGTGCGGTAGACGCCGGGTTTGTCGAAGGTGTAGCTGAGCGTCGAAATCTCGCCGGGAATGAGTTCGACGTTGATGTCGGTGCCTTCGACCTGAAAGCCGTGCAGCACGTCGCGGCTCGTCAGGTAAAAAGTTGTGACGGCTCCGGCGGGCAAGACGATTTCTGCCGGGTTGAAGCTCCACGCCTGCGCGACGACCGTAACGCGAGCCTTGGTCGGTCGCCCGGCCCCGAAATCGGTAATTTCAACACCGGGATTGGCGAACAGCTCGAGGCTCGTCAGCTTTTCCGGGGTGGTGCGCCCGCTCCGCTGCGCGATCTGCGCGCCCTGGGTTGCCAGCGAATAGGCGATGAGAATCACGAACATCGCCAGTAGCAGCCCGGCAATATTTAGCCAGCGGCGTTCCCAGCGGGCGATGGCCTCGTGCTGTTTGTGCTCGAGTGCAAGCTCGTGATGTTCTTCAGAATTGGGTTGTTGCGCCACCGCTCAGCCCCGCACTAGACTGAGAATGTAGGTGCCGAACCAGAACACCAAGATGACTACGGTCAGAAACGTGGTAATAAAAATTGCGCCGCGTGGGGCCGAGGCTGCCGAATCGGTTTCGCCGGGCGCGTTCGGTTCATCGGTAGGTTGGTCTATGCGTTTATCCGGGTGATTGTCGGTCAAAATCTACCTCCGCTGAGCTAAGGGTAACGGTGCGTCCACCTAGCGTCATCCCTCTTTTGGATTACCGGTGCTACGGATTACCGGTGCTACCGGCCCCAAGCTGCCAAGATTTGAAAATAGCAGCGCCGGGGTTTTGGAGGCCATGACTCAAGTCAAGGCGATGTGTTTGCCCGCTTGTGCGGGGGTAAGCTAAAACGGTGCTAAGCCCCGCCGAACTGCTCGCCCACTGCCCCCTTTTTGCGCCACTTCAGCAAAGTGATTTGGAGGCGCTCGCCGCTATTACGGTGCGCCGCCGCTACCGGTCGGGTGAACTGCTCTTCCTGGCCAATGAAAGCCCGGCAGGGCTCAACATCGTTACCAGCGGGCAGGTCAAGATTTTCGTGTTGTCGGCGCAAACGGGGCGCGAAGTGATCTTGACCGTCGAGCACCCCTATAACGCAGTTGCCGAGTTACCCTCGCTCGACGGCGGCAGCTATCCGGCGAACGCGCAGGCGGTTACGGAGACCGAAACGCTGTTTTTAGAGCAGCAGGCTTTTCTCGGCGTGCTCCGCGCGCGGCCCGAGGTCTCGCTGCACCTCGTGCGGACGCTCGGGCAGCGCCTTCGCCGACTCGTCGGTCTGGTCGAACAGCTCTCTTTTCAAGAGGTCGTCCACCGCTTAGCCAGCTACCTTTTAGAGCGCGCCGCTGACGGTTTGCCGCTCGAGTTGGAGGCGAACGCGACCGTCGCCGCGCGGCTCGGCACCGTCCCGGAACTCGTCAGCCGCAACCTCTCACGGCTTCATCAGTCGGGGGTCATTACCTTGTCGCAGCGGCGTGTGACGCATATCGACGATTCGGCGCTGCGCGAACTTGCCGAGAGCGGCAAGCACTGAGACGTTCAGCGCCGGGTGAACGTTAAGAAAGCTTGTTCCCAACGCTAATCGGAACTTGCCACGGTGCTTTAACCCAAACGTTTTAACTCGAGCGACTTGCCAACTGCGGCCTTTTGCGATGATCCCACAGTGATGACTTGGTAATCCCACAGTGATGACCTAGTGACGACTTAGGTCATGGCGTGACCCCGGCAGCAGTCGTCATGCTTAAGCATATGGTGGCTGCGGCTCCCTCTACCGGACGGCTCCTCGAGTTTCCGTTATTTGGTGCGCTTTCTTTGGGTTATCGGTTTGCTCGAGCCTGTCCCAAAGCTGACCGTGTTTGGGCCGACCACGATGCGTATGGACGCGCTGCGTTTACTGCGAGCTGTGCTACGCCGCCGCCCCGGTTATCCGCAACACGCCTGAACGTATCCCCGTCACCAGTGAGACGCTCGAGGCGATGGCAGCTTGTCCGGTCGGCGCTACCGTCTGGCGTGAAGATTTGGCCTTATGGAAGTACCGACCTGGAGACTGCCTCGTTTACGAGGCAGAGTACGAAGTTGTTACCTAAAGTGCTACCTGAAAGGAACCCGGCATGAAGCATACGTCTATCACCGAAGCGAGCATCGAGGCGCTCGTCGGAGCTTTTTACGCGCGCGTGCGTACCCACGAGACTCTCGGCCCCATCTTCAACGCGGCACTCGCCGGACGCTGGGACGCGCATCTGGCGCGCGTGGTGGACTTCTGGTCGAGTGTGCTGCTTACCAGCAGACGCTACTACGGTCAGCCTCTGCACGCGCATCTTCTAATACAAGGACTTAAACCCGAACATTTTCAGGACTGGCTCGAGCTTTTTCAGGAGACGCTCTCTGAGCTGTTCGTCCCCGAATTGGCAGGGCGTATCTATACCGCCGCGTCGCGTATGAGTGAGCGGATGCAGGGTGTGCTCTTCGTTAGGCCCCAAACGAAGGGCTACGCTGCCGGTCTACAAAGCGGCATAAACAAAGGCTCCACCGCAAAAGACACCCCTCTTGGCGACGCCTGAGCTGTTTCTATGGCGGCTGAGGCTAAAGGAGACAAGATGAAACCAGACGTAAGCCCGCCCGCACCCCTGGCGTTGGAAAGCTTTCTCGAGGTGAGCGCGGTGCGCCCCAACCGCACGGTACTCGTGCAGCAGCCCTGCCTCAAGGTCAGCCACCTGACGCTGGCCCCCGGACAGGCGCTGCCGCGCCACCAGCACCCCGGCTGCTACGTGCGCTTACAGGGCCTCAGCGGAACGACTACTGTGCAGTTGGGGGAGGACGAGGTAGTCCTCGCCTCCCGGCAGCTGCTCGGCTTTTCCGGTGAGACGCGCGTTTCACCCCGCAACGACAGCGACGCGCCGAGCGCCCTGCTCCTCACCCTCGTTAAAGATAAAGGTGAGGAGAGAAGATGAAGACCCTGCCTTTACTGCAAAGTCTCGAGTTCCGTGACGAGCGCCCCTCGGCTAAACCGCTGCTTGTAGACGAGAACGGACGGGTACTGCGCTTTACCCTCAGGCCGCATCAGCACATTGCTAAACACTGCGCGCCGCACTCGCCGGTTCATATCGTCGTGCTCAGGGGCAAGGGGATGTTCTCCGGGGCCGACGGACGTGAGGTGCTGCTGGAACCCGACGCCCTGGTCGTTTTTGGCGCGGGTGAAGTTCACGCTATCCGGGCACTGGACGAAGCGTTGGTCTTCGTGGCGTTTTTGCACAAGGTCGCGGGGGTATCCGAACCCAAACACCGCGCTACCCACCAGGAAGACACCTATCTGACCTGGTTTATGTGAACCTGGTTTATGTGGGCCTGGTTGATATGGCCCCGGAGAGCCCACTTACTGCCTGGACGATGGACGAGCTTTTGAGCGTTTGTCCCGAAGCTGCCGAAGTTCTGGAAAAGCACGGCGTCAACCCGCTGACGCGCTGCCACCGTGGTGCCAGATGCATGACCTTAAAGCAGGTGTTAGGCCGAACCTGCCGGGTCGACGATGTCGAGGCCACTTTTGCCGACTTGACGGCGCTGCTGGCGAAGCGGTGATTTTGAATACGCGCGAGGGGCTTCTCGCCGGAGTGTGACTGGCCCGCTGCTGCTCGTCTGGCTCGCCCTGCTCTTGCAAGGCTTTTCAACCTGGACACTTGTGCGCCTGCTGCTTCTCCTCGTCCTCACCGTGACCGTCGGCGCGCACGGCTACCTTATCGGCAGCCGGCAGCCGGCGCTGGCTGAGCGTGAAGTTGGGGAGGCGGCAGGGAAGACTACCACCATCCAAAACCGCGCCGCGTTGCAGCGGTTCTCGAGCCGCATTACTCCCATTTCGCTCGTCACTTCGCTGCTTCTGGTCGCGCTGACACTTCTATAATGCTCCTACCGGGAACCGGCCGATGTTATCTGTGAACCCTGTATCGGCGTCAAAGCCGGGTCGTGCACCCGATGTCTTTAAGAACCGCGATAAAAAGGAAGTTGTGTGCCAGTATGGTGTGCATACACCTGTAGGAAAGCGTGAGGGGAGGCAAACGTGACTCACGAAGAAAAAGCCGCTACCAAAGCCCAACAATCCGAGCCGGGCGCTCGCGGGGAAAAACAACGCGATAGGGACAAAACACGGGGCGCGCAAACTGTAGCGAAAAGGTCTGAGGAGAAGACCTGGAACCGTGTCGATCAAGCCTCTTGGGAGTCGTTCCCGGCAAGTGACCCTCCAGGGTGGTAGCTCTTAGGTACCTAATTTGCGATCTATAGGCCTTTTGCGAAACCGTTTAGCCGCGCCGCACTGACCCCAGTCCCCTTGTAGTAGTTCACCAGATCAAACTCCTCGTCCACAGTGCACCGTCGCCGACGTTAGGGCGCGCCTAAAAGCCGTGGACTGGTTACCCAACGCTTTTGCAGACGTTTTGAACGGCAAAACGTACCTGCCCAGACGCCAACTCAGGCTCGGACTTTTAGGACGCAACATCGGCTTTTGAGGCGTGGAGCGTACCGGGAGCATCTTTTTCAGGGTGTTACGACCGGCTCGCTGGTCGAGACGTTTTTACGAGCGCGGGCTAAGCGTTCGGCGGCGGCGATTAAAGCGCGTTCCCTTGAAAAGCCTGAGAAATACCCTCCCGAGCACGGCACGTTCAGGGTTTGAGCGCGACTGCCGTATAGAGGTCGCGTCCACCGAAGCGCGAAGGCCGACGCGCTAGTTCTGTGACCCCTTGCAAACCTGCGGCGGCGGCAAGTTTTTGCAACCGCTCGAGCGGGACAGGATACGGATTCCACGGTGAGGCCTGCCGAACATCGTATTCGGCGACAAGGATTTTTCCGCCGGGGCGCACATAGCTTATGAGTTGGCGCAACACACGTTCTTGCCGCATGACGAAGTGAAGCGAGTTGGCGAGCAGCAGGCCGTCTAGATTGGGCAGCTCGAGACGCGCTCTAAAGTCGGCCCGGTAAAAACGTATCGGCGCGCCGGAAACGGGCGGCGCGCCGATTTCCTGGAGGGCGCGCGCGTCCCGGTCCACGGCGATAACCTCACCTTGCGGGCCGAGCAGGTCGCTGAGGGCGCGGGTAAAAACGCCGCTTCCGGCCCCGAGGTCGGCCCAGGTTTCGCCGGAAGCTGTAACCCCGGCCTCGATAAAGGAAACGGCGTCGGCGTGATTCACACGCTAAGCTTAAGCCGCGCCGGGCACTAAAACCCGGACGAAAGTCGATCGAGCAGGTCAGGAACGCAGTAAGTCATGGGTCAAGCAGCGTAACGAGGCGGCCTTAGCCGGTTTTCTGGCGAGCTGCTCAAGCACCAGATGATGTGATAGCCGGGCGAGACCCTTGCCGAGGGCAGCTTTACCAGGTTTAGCTTTACCCGGCGTCCAGCCGCCGAGCGTCGCTAGGAACAAAACTTCGGGTTGCTCGAGGGTTGCGCCGAGGTCGAAGCTAAACGCGGCGGCAAGCCAGGCCAAGGCACGGACATCCACTTGGTAGCAGGCCCGGGAGGTCGTGCTCAGCAACTGTTTTTCCAACGGCAGTTGACCTGTAACAGCAGCCTCACCGAGCCAGCTTGCAAGCGGCTTGGCAGGGGCGTCTACGCGTATTTTGGCTCGCCGCTTGGGATGTTGCGAAGGCACTACGAAGCATTCACCGCGCCCATGGAGCCACCGCAGCAGTTTGTAGGTCGTCAAAACCTCGGTTCGTCACCCATAACAACCGTCCTACCCGCTCGGCGCTAAGCGCAGCTGAAACCTCTTTCATCGCCGTGCGATATTCGTCATTGACGCTGACAAACCCTGGAGCCTGAGCTGAACAGCTGTGCTGGTACAAAAGCGCCCGCCGACCCGTCTCGCCGCTGCCCAAAACTGTGAGCGTGTGAAACCCGGAAACCAAATTACCGTCGGGGTCACGTACCGTACCGAGACACGCCAGCTCGCGTGCAAACGGCTTTGAGGTCGGACTCATCGATGATGAGCAGCACCTCGTGTTCGCCCGCCAACTGTTTCGCCCCTTCGGACGTGAGCACTTCCCAACGCCTGGGCCGTCATCTCGGTGCGGTTGTTGCTACCGTGCAACAACCGCCTCAACCTGCGTTCGCCGTGTTTCGTCCCCGCCGTCAAAAGATTGCACGCCGCCATCTGCGCCACCTTGCAACCTCCGCTACCAATGATGCCCCACACGCACGCGTCAAGTCCTTCGTGCAAGCGGCGGTCTTTGAGAAGCGTTTTGTGGGGGCTCGTGAACGCTCGTAATGAGAGGGCCGAAGTCTGCGTTTTTTGATTCATCCAGGACTATACAGACTTTCGTCCGGGTTTTAGTGCATAGTCTTGACTTCTTGTGCAGATGAAGGTTTTTGTGGGGTTTTTGTGCAAAGCTACGACGACTTTTCATTCGGTTCTAAAGCCGATCACTGCGCTTGTCAACAGACTACTGATAGAGAAAAACACACGTCTTTGCTACCGTAGTTGGCCACAGCCCGTCTACCGCTCCCTACAGCGCACGATGAGATGGGGAGCCGAGGACTGCCGCAGCACGCCTTCTGTGACCGAGCCGAGCAGCGCGCGGCCCAGACCCCGGCGACCGTGCGTACCCATAACCGTCAAGTCGAACGCTTTTTCGGCGGTTAAAATGGCTTCCTCAGCGCGGGTATTGGGGGTTTCTATAAGCCGGACGTCCGCCTCGACCCCGAGCTCGGCGGCGCGGCGCTGAGCTTTGCCTAGCGACGTTTGCGCGGCTTTTTTCAAGTCTTCACGGATGTCGGTTTGGTAGCTCGTCATTTCGGGGATGGTGTAAATGGCAAAGGGGGTCTCGAGCGCGTACAAAAAAGTGACCCCGGCCCCGAGTGCCGCAGCCAGGTTTAAGCCTGCTTCGGTGGCGTACTCGCTGCAGACGCTGCCGTCGATGGGAAAAAGGAAATGCTCGAGGTTGGGAGAATGTACCGCTGTGTTCTCCTCATGGCAGTGGAGGATGAGGTGCGGTTTATCCGAGCGGCGCAGCACCGCTTCGGTCACCGACCCGAGAAACAAACGGTCTAGCCCCCGGCGGCTGTGCGTTCCCATAAGTGTCAGGTGATAGGCGCTTTCAGCCGCGAGGATGGCCTCCGCAGGTCGGCCGGCCCCCCGGATAAACGCGTCGCAGGCTACGCCCGCAGCTTCGGCGCGCACCTTCGCGTTTTCCAGAATGGCGGTGCCGGCTTCGTGCAAATCTTGCATCAGCTCAGTGGCGTAAAGGGCACCCCCCGGCAGGTAGGTGCTGCTCAAGGGGTTTTCCAGCACATATAAAAAGGCCACCTCCGCGTCCAAGGCGCGGGCGAACTCGAGCCCCCAGCCCAGCGCCTGTTCGCTGCAAGGGCTCCCGTCGAGGGGCATAAGGATACGCTTGTACACTGTTTTCTGCACCGTCTTCACCGCCTGTGGTTGAATTACAGTTTCTTAGATGCCGCATTTTCGGCCCTCCCGCTGGCGCATACCTTATCATTGGGTGGGTTTACAGGCGGCGTCGCCCTGCAAAGGAAGCTATAACGCGTACAGCTAAAGATGTAGTGCCGGGTAGAGATGTAGTGCCGGGTTGGGCACGGCTAAAAAACGCATCCGGAACCGATACCTGATAAGCTGAAGCGGATGAACGCGGCGGTTCGTATCTTGCTGGTCGATGACCACGCCGTCGTGCGTGAGGGTCTTCGGCTTTTTCTGGAGCCCGACGAACGGCTTGTCGTAGTCGGTGAGGCCGCAAACGGCAAAGAGGCGCTCGCGGCGGTCGCGGCGCTTCGGCCCGACGTGGTGCTGATGGATCTCTTGATGCCCGTCATGGACGGGGTGAGCGCCACCCGCAACATCAAGGCGCGCTTTCCCGAGGTCGAGGTTATTGCCGTGACAAGCGTATTAGAAGACCATCTGGTTATCGACGCGGTGCAGGCCGGGGCGATGGGCTATTTGCTCAAAGACACCGACGCGGACGCACTCATCGAAGCGGTTTACGCCGCCGGTCGCGGCGAGGTCAGGTTGCACCCGGAAGCTGCCAAACGCCTCGTCAAGGAGGTGCGAACCGCCGACATGCGCGAGTCGCTCACGGCCCGCGAGACCGACATCTTGCGGCTCATCGGAAAGGGTCACGCGAACAGAGAGATTGCCCAGACGCTGGGACTGTCCGAACTTACGGTCAAGACGCACGTCTCGAGGCTCTTGTCGAAGCTCGACGTATCGTCGCGTACCCAGGCGGCGCTGTTTGCGCTCAAGCAGGGGCTCGTCAGTCTTGACTAGCATATGAACAACCCCTCTGAAAAACGCAGTCTGTTTGAACAGTTGGGCGCGGACATCCTCGCGCGGATGTTCGAGGTCGCCGCGCACGGTCTCGCGTTGACCGACGCTCAGGGACGGTTTTTGCACCTGAACGCGCGCGGCTGCGCGATTTTAGGCGAACCCTATGACCGGGTACTCGAGCGCACCTTTCTCGAGTACGTCGCCACCAGGCAACAAGCGGCTGCTGAAGGTTGGTTTCTGGCGAGTTTAGGTGGGACAGTCGTCGCGCACGATTTTACGATTGTACAACCGGGTGGCAGGGAATGCGAGGTTTCGGCCTTTGGCGTGCCGGTTTCTCTAGCGAACCAAGACGCCGCGCTCATCGCCCTGCACGACGTAACGGAGCCTCGCCGCGCCGAACGCGAGGCCAGGGTGTTAGCGCGGATTGTCTCGAGCCTCGCCCTCCAAACCTCGATTCGCGCGATTTCACAAACAATTTCGGAATGGGTCGTTAAAACCACCGCGGCCACGGCGGGCGCAGTCGTGCTGTTTAGTCACGACTCGGTTCAGAGCCACGTCACGGGTTCTTTCGGGCTCGGGGCCGACGCTGCGCCGCTCGAGCCGCTTCTAACGCACAATCTGCTGAGCGGCGACCAGGCCGTCTATACCGAACTCAGCACACCCTGGAGCGGCGTTCAGGGCGTGCCGCTGCGTTACCGGGGCGAACGCGTCGGGGCGCTCCTGAGCTTTTATCCGCCCGGTTACGCGCAGGGTGCCGATACCGAGTTTTTGCAGGCCATCGCCGACCAGAGCGCCTTTGCGGTGCAAAACGCCCGCTTGTTTGCCGATATGCAGAGCCGGGTGGCACTCGAGGAACGTCAGCGCCTGGCCCGTGAACTCCACGACTCCGTTTCGCAATCGCTTTACGGCATCGCACTAGGTGCGAGAAGTGCGCGGAGCCAGCTGCCGACGCACCTAGAGCGGGTCGGTGAGCGCCTCGACTACGTGCTCAAACTCGCCGAATCGGGTATCACCGAGATGCGCGCGCTGATTTTCGAGCTGCGCCCTGAAACGCTGGCGACCGAAGGGCTCGTGAGCGCGCTCAACAAACAGACGGCGGCGCTGCAAGCTAGGTGTCCGCTCGAGATCGAAACCTCGCTGCCCGACGAACCCGAATTTTCCATGGTGGCCAAGGAAGCGCTCTACCGCATCGCGCAGGAGGCGCTGCACAACATCTTCAAGCACGCCCAGGCGAAGCGCGTCTCACTCACGCTAAAAGTCGAAGCGCAGCAGGCGGTACTGGAAATCACCGACGACGGTGTAGGCTTTGCACCCGACGCCGGGTTTCCGGGTCATCTGGGGCTCTCCTCGATGCGCGAACGCGCCGAACTGCTGGGAGGGAGCCTCGAGCTTGACAGCGCGCCCGGTCGGGGAACGACGCTGCGGGCGACGTTGCCTTTGGGGAAGCCGTATCCGGTCGACAGCTAGGTTGCCGCTCGCGGGTTGGCTACCCGATTCGCCGCTGTTCGTCCTAAAACCGTTGAGTTTTGTCGTGTACCGATGAGCAAATATCGTCTGATCGGCAACGCTCCTCAAGCCATTTTTTTCGACTGGCGCATAACCGTAAACACACCTGGCGCAGGCGTTTCCGGAGATAGCAGCAAGAACTCCGCGCCACCGCAGCGGGCGACGGTACCGACTTCGCGCAGGTGGCCTCGGAAAAGTCGCGCCACGACGCGCAGCGCCTCGTCTCCCGTCTGATGCAAAAAAGTGTCGTTGATCAAGAACAAGCAGCGCACGAGCCGCAAGATACCCTCAAAAAAATACTCTGAAAGATGTAGCGCCCCTGCACCCTTTGCCGGACGAAAGCTGCCTTTGTCCCTTTCATACTGCCGTTAAAGGAGGTGTTTTATCTACGGTTCAGATTTATACCGTGAAAACTTGGTGTGAAAGTTCTGGACGGTCTAGTTTGAAGTGATTTTCATGACCGGCCAAGAGAGTGATTCCGTAAAGAGCGTGGTTCTGTAAAACGTCAAAGAGCCGTAGAACATCAGAAAACGTCGACTTTGTCAGGAGGTAGAAAAATGACCAGCGACCGGAGGTTTTATCCGGAACCCAGTATCAGCAAGTTCTTGTTCGCCTCGAGGTTTATGGCTCCTGTCTGGGCTGTGATTCGTATCTATTTGGGCTTTCTCTGGTTACGTTCGGGTTGGGGCAAAATCACCGATCCGGCGTGGGTCGGGCCGAATGCGGGCGGCGCAGTCAGGGGTTTTTTGGGCGGGGCGCTTGAGCTGACTACAGGCGACCACCCCAGCGTTCAGGGCTGGTACGGGTGGCTTATCGAGAACATCTTTTTGCCGAACGCGCCCGTGATGAGTCACCTCGTTGCCTTCGGTGAAGTGCTCGTCGGCGTCGCTCTCATCACCGGTTTTCTGGTCGGGTTCAGCGCTTTTATGGGCGGGCTGCTGAACGCCGCGTTTCTCCTGGCCGGGACGGTCTCGACGAACCCGGTGATGTTTATCCTCGCTACCTGGCTCGTGCTGGCGTGGCGCGTGGCGGGCTACTACGGCCTCGACTACTTTATCTTGCCCCGGCTCGGCGCTCCGGCCGGTTCCGGTTTTAAGCGTGCGGGAGAAGCGCACGGTACGTCTCGAGCCTGACCAGGAGGTTATGGAGTGGAAGATACTGTTCTCGTCGCCTACGCCAGCCAGCACGGGGCCACCCGCGAGATCGCCGAGGCAGTCGCCCGGGTGCTGACCCGGCGCGGTCAAGCGGCGAGCGTTCAGTCTGCGGGGGACGTGCTGAGCCTGGAGCCCTACCACGCCGTGATCCTGGGCAGCGCCCTCTACGAAGGCGACTGGCTCTTAGACGCCACCGACTTCGCCCGGCGTTTTGTCGACCGGCTCGAGACCCTGCCGGTGTGGCTATTCTCGAGCGGCGTCGCCGGCGAAGCGCCGATTGAGACCATGCGCAACTGGAAAGAACATCCGAAACTCTTAAACACCCTGATCACCTATATCCACCCGCGCGGCAGCGTGCTGTTCGGCGGGCGTTTCGACCCCAAACACCTGAGCGTCGGGGACTGGTGGCGTTACCCGTCGATGCGCGGGCTCGAAGGGGATTTCCGGGACTGGCAGAAGATCGAAGCGTGGGCCGAGTCTATCGCTGACGCGCTGTTCGTTGTAGACACGCGTCCGGAAACTGCAAGCGGGCAGGGGTGAGCCGCGCCGCAAGGCAGCCGTGTTCCACCCGCAAGCCTTAAACGTCGCCCGTCTGGGCGCGTGCCGGGCTCAAAGCCCGCTGGTCGGGCAGCGTGGTTTTGCCGACGAAGGTTCCGGGGTGCAGCGTCGGCGCAGCTTATCCACCCCTACGCGGTTGCCCAGGCGTTTGTCGCAGCTGCCACGGCAGGCGTCGGCGGGACGCTGCGCGAGCTGTGCGTGTACCCGCCGCGAGCCGCCGCAAAATGAGGGTGCTTAAATCGGCTACCTAGCGCAACAAGACCGGAAGGGAGAACAGAGGCACGTGTCTCTGTTCTCCCTCCTGCATTCTGTTTTCCCTCCGGCTTGCCCGGCTAGCGCGTGAGACCACCTGTCAAGCTTGTTTGAGCTGCTACCGGTACATCCCGACACTGAGTTTGGCTCTGAGTTCGCGCCAGTTCAGACTGCCGTGAACTTCACTGATTTCGGCTACCGGAACCCCGGCAAGTAGCGGAAACCCGTGACACGAGAAAACCCAGCCGACGTAACGCTGCCCTGTGGCGACGGCGTCGCCTCGGTCGAACACCTCGACGAAAACGGACTCGTAAGCCGCGTCTGCGCTACCTAATGCGACGCGGACTAAAAACCGGGCGACGCACGGCCCAATAACCTCGACGCCGTGACCAGCTTGCAAAACGTGGTTTACGGCTGAGACCCCGACACTCCCCCTAAGCTCATCCATCTTGCCCCCCTTTCTACACGACTAGGTACTTGTAGACCTTTAAGTATAACCGAACCGGGCCTCAAATTACAGTTTCGCTTGTGTACAGTTTTGCTTGTGGCGAGGCCTTCTCAAAGCGGTTTACCGCCGACCTCGCAGTCGGAAAGTCTCGGAAAAATCCCGACAAGGTTTTTCGGCACTTTAGCCGCTTCCCGCAAAACCCGGTTTTTTCACAGTGCGTCGCCTAGAACGCTTTTGGTACCGAGGCACCGGAACACGTCGGAGAAACGCCGACATGGACGTAGGCAACTTTTCGGCTACAGGTTGCAGCGCGGGGCGGCTACACTGAAAAGAACCTTGGGCGCGACGCCTGATGTGCGCAACTAAGGGCAACTGAGGTGTGGGCCGAGGGAATTGCCGAGATGTTGACCGCGAAGCAAGGAAACACAGTACGACTGTTTTTCGTGTTTGAGCGGCGAAAACCATGATGTGCCGACCGTATTTCACCACTGAAGACGCAGCGCAAATCGGAGCCTCGCCGGGCGTGACCCGGGAGTGCTACGACGTTGGGCAGCTTCGCATGGGTTTGGACATTGACCTCGAGCATGGTCACGCCGATCCAGATACCGACGTGACGCACGACAGTCGGCTCTCGCCCGGCAAGCTTGCACACGTGCACTCGAGCGAGTTTTCGGATTATTGCTCGCTGTGCCTTAACGGTGTCAAGCACCTGCTTGTTACCGACGACCGTGGCAATCTCTGTGGCCTTTCTACCTTTAACGGTCTGCGCTACCCGTTCGGTTTCGGGTTACGCCACGGCGTGGGTTACCGACCACGAACGGGGCGTCATGCGCTAGACTGGCGTTGAAATATCCGAAAACCTGAAAGGAGCGCGAAGATGAACGACGAGCAAGAGCAGCAAACCCAGGCCGAACCCAAAAAGCGCCGGTGGGTCGAGGAAATCGAAGTCACCGGGAACCGACTCGTCGAGCGGGTCGAGGAGCTGTTGCAAGAGAGCAGCACCAAACGGGTGGTCATCAAGTCGCAAGAGGGCAAGGAACTGATGAGCGTCCCGCTGACGGTTGGGGTGGTTGCCGGAGGGATTTTAACGCTGGGCGCGCCCCTGTTGGCGGCGCTCGGCGCGGCGGCGGCGCTTTTAAGCAAGGCGCGGCTCGAGGTCATCCGCGAAGAGCCCGACGACCAGGCCGAACCGACGCCGGAGACAGAAAGCAAAGCGTAAAGTTTGTGGTGTAACCCAGTTGTGAGGTAACACAGTACAGGCGGGAGAAGGCAGAATAACCATGTTCAAGTCCTCCCGCCTGTATCCTCCCTGCCTGTTCCGACTCCGTGCCGGATTGAGATAAACTCCCAACGCTTTACGGCAGAGGTTTTATTCCTTTACGCTGGTGCTACCTTTACGCTGCGGGCAATTTGGGGGCGTAAAAGCTTTTTGAAGGTTTTCCTGTAGTCTTGCCGGGAGTTCAGATGGACATCTCAAAGCTGGCAAACCTTTTCGCTGCCGGTGCAGCGACCCCGGAGAGTTTCGAGCAGCTTTTAGAGTCGCCGATGGACGCGCTTATGATCGTCGGCCCCCAGGGTGAAATCAAGCTGGTCAACGGACGGTTGGAAAGCCTTTTCGGGTATCATAGGGCCGAACTCATCGGACAAAATATGGAGCAGCTCTTACCCGAGCGGTTGCGGGCGCGCCACCGGGCGCATCAAACGCGTTTTTTCGCCGCGCCACACGCGAGGCCGATGGGTACGGGCTTGGAGCTTTTCGCGCGGCACCGTGACGGGCACGAATTTCCGGTCGAAATCAGCCTCACCCCGTTACAACTGCCGCAAGGGGGCGGGGTGGTCGCCGCCATCCGTGACGTGAGTGAACGTCACCTGAGCGAAGCCCAACTCGTTCAGCTCGGGCGGATTCTGGAAACGTCGCTCAACGAAATCTATTTGTTTGGCGCGCATACCTTGCAGTTTTCGCTGGTGAACCGGGGCGCACGTGAGAACCTCGGCTACACTATGGCGGAGCTGCAAAGCTTGACCCCGCTCGACCTCAACCCCGACTTCGACGCCGCGAGCTTCGCCGCGCTGCTGGGGCCGCTCCGCAGCGGCAGCCGCGCCGAACTTACCTTTACGGCCCGGCACCGCCGCAAAGACGGTTCGTTTTATCCGGTCGAGGTGCAGCTGCAGCTTTACCGGGGCAATCCCGAAGTCTTTGTCGCAATTATTGCCGATATTTCTGAACGCGTCAGGGCAGAGCAGACGCTCAGGGGCACCGAACAGCGGCTGGCACTGCACGTCAAACAGACGCCGCTGGCGGTGCTCGAGTGGCGCTTGTCGGACAGGCTGATTACCGCCTGGAACCCGGCTGCCGAACGTATGTTCGGCTACCGCGCCGACGAGGTTGTCGGGGTGCGGCGCGCCGACTTGTTGGTCGACAACGACCCGCAGCTGCATATGATGTTTGCCGGGCACGGGGAGGGAGGCCGCCGCACGAGCCGGAACCGCACCAAAGACGGACGCACAATCTTGTGCGAGTGGTACACCACGCGCCTGAACGACGAAACGGGCCGTACAACCGGGAGCGCAGCCTTGGCGCTCGACGTGACCTCGCGGCAGCGCGCTGTCGAAGCCCTGCTCACGGCTCAGGACGAGGAGCGAGTCCGCATCTCGCGCGACCTCCACGACGGGGTGGGGCAGGCGCTGACGGCGGTGAACCTGGGACTTAACGCGCTGTTTGAAAACCCAACCAGGGAACGGGTACAAGAACTCAAAGGACTCGTCACCCAAACCTTGGACGATGTGCGGCGTATCTCGCGCGACCTGCGACCCGCCTTGCTGGACGAACTCGGGCTCGAGGCGGCGCTCACGCGTTTCGCGCGGCTTTTGAGCGCGCGTTCGGCGACAACCATCGATGTGCTGACGCGCCTGCCCGAGCGGTTGCCCCGCCGTGAAGAGGTCGCAGTCTACCGGGTTGTTCAGGAGGCGCTCACCAACGTCGTCAGGCACGCGGGGGCGACCCACGCTTCGGTAGTGCTGAGTGCCAAAGGCGACTACGTGCAGCTGATTGTCGAAGACAACGGGAAGGGTTTTGATGTCTCCGAATTCTCTGCCGAGGCTGGTGTCGGACTGGCCGGGATGCGCGAGCGCGTCGAGCTGTTGGGCGGAGTATTGCGGCTCGAGAGTACGCCGGGCCGGGGCACGGTTATCAGCGTCAGGTTGCCCTTGCAAAAAACCGCCCCGAAAGCCGAGCGTTAAACCGTCTGTGCCCCGATTGCGGCTTTGGAAACTGACTCGAGCGGTTCTGCGGTTTAGTCCCTGCGACCAACCGGGAACACGGCTCGCCGCTGGCCGGAAAAATCCTACAAAAAAATCCTACAGCGGTGTAGGCGGTTGTCCGTGGCAACGGTGGGGTGCAGCGCGTAGGCTCAAGGTGCGGAGGCTCGAGCTGCGGAGGTTTTATGTATACCCGGATTTTAATTCCTTTGGACGGCAGCGTGTACGGTGAACACGCGCTCAGAGAGGGCTCGCAGCTGGCCCGCAAGCTGGGGGCCGAGGTAACGCTCCTCCACGTGCTGCATCCCGAACAGAGCGTCTACACAAGGCGTGAAAGTGGCGTGTTCGACCCGCGCCGGATTGAAAAAGCCGGAGACGAAGCGCGGGCGATGCTCGCGCGGGCCGCAGCGACGGTTCAGGCGCGCGGGGTACAGACCAAAACCGTCCTGATCGACGATCTGGCTGTCCACCCGGTCGAGGCTATTTTAGCGGCAGAAAAAGACCACGACCTGACGGTACTCGCCACACACGGACGGCGCGGGCTCGAGCATTTTTTGCTCGGTTCCGTGACCGAAGCGGTGTTGCGGCGCTCACCCAAACCGCACCTCGTCGTAAGTGGCGCTCACGGTGGGTAACCGAAACCCGGCTACCTTGACGTACAGCTACCTTGACGTACAAAGGAGAAACCGATGCTCCCCGTTAAACGCGTGCTGATGCCGACCGACGGCAGTTCGTGTAGTGAAAAGGCGATTCGTCAAGGGCTCGAGCTGGTCAAAACCCTGGGCGCAGAGGTCGTCTTTTTGTACGTTTTGGAAGACCCGCTTTTGCCTCTTTATCCCGCCCCGTACAGCTACGATATGTCGTACCGGCCACAGCTCTATCAAGACCTGCAAGACGCCGCGCGGGCGGTGCTGCGTCAGGCCGAGGTGCTGGCGGCTGAGATCGGCGTACCTTGCACCACGGTTCTAGCCGAACACCAGCACCCGGCCCCGGCGATTCACCAAGCGGCAGAGGGGGTCGATTTAGTGGTCATGGGGACGCACGGGCGGCGCGGGTTTAACCGTTTGATGCTCGGTTCGGTCGCAGAAGAAGCGCTCCACGGAGCGACCAAACCTTACCTGCTGATTCGATGTGAGAGCAGTGAAACTACCGAGGGAGAGGCTGAACTTGCGTAACGCAAACTCAGCCGAAAAGCGTATATTCGGGGGTAGAGACCTGATGACAAACCGTACTAAGCTCTTTCTCGTCGATGACCACGCCGTAGTGCGCGCCGGAATCCGGTTGCTGCTGGAGGTGCACGACAACCTCGAGGTCGTCGGTGAAGCCGACAGCGGCGAAGCGGCCCTTGCCAAAGCTCCGGCACTCGCGCCCGACATCGTGCTGCTCGACCTGACGTTGCCGGGGATGAACGGCATCGAAACCGCCGAGGCGCTTAAACGAACACTCCCCGGCACGCGGCTTATCGCCCTGTCGATGCACGAAGACCCGGAATATGTACGCGGCTTTTTGGTGGCGGGGGGCAGCGGGTACGTTCCCAAGAGTTCGCTCGAGACCGGTCTTTTAGACGCCATCGGAGCGGTGTCACGCGGCGAATACTACGCGCCCGCCAAACTTTTGGCCGAACTCGCCCGCGAGCTTTCCGGCCCCGACCCCTACCGCCACGTCAAGTTGACCGAGCGCGAACGCGAAGTGCTGACAAAGATCGCGAGCGGCTGCACCTACAAAGAGATCGCCGGACAGCTGGGTATCAGCGACAAAACGGTCTCGACCTACCGCGAGCGCGCCGCCGAAAAGCTGGGCCTCAAAACGCGCGCCGAACTCGTGCGCTACGCGTTGCAACAAGGGTTGCTCGAGTAAAAACCTTTTTTCGTGGTTTCTGTAGTGCTGGACGCAAAAAGTAAGAAGTCGGCGTATGGATACTTAGCCCCTTTACCGTAAAGTCGGGCGCGCCTGTTACCGGGCAAAGCTCGACACAACCTGAAGGTGACGCCTGCATCCCCAGGCGTGAAACGCTGCAGGTCGGGAAAACTCCTACGCACGCCGTCGGTAAACCCTCGGTGTTTCGACCCCAAAGGTCTCTTAAAGTGAACGTAAACAGGTGGCAGCGGTTTGCTACACCAGCTAACACTCACGTTTGGCGTGTTTACCGTAAAAGTCAGCAAGGCTGCCCGGAGGAGGCGCAGATGTCAAAGACAAGCCAAGTTTGGAGAAACCGAGATATGGGCCGACTGCTTATTGTTTACGGTACCACCGAGGGCCATACAAGAGACGTTGCGGCGTATATGGCGGACGTTGCCCGTAAAGAAGGCTTCGAAGCCGAAATCGCCGACAGCGCTGCCCTTGGCATCGGTGACGTGTGGGACGCGGTTGTCGTCGGCGCGTCGGTACATCAGGGGTACCACCAAACTACAGTTCAAGATTTCGTAAAGGCCAATCTGCCGCTTTTGCAACGTATTCCCAGCGCCTTTTTCTCGGTCAGCCTCGCTGCCGCCGTGCAAACTCCCGAACGTCAGGCCGAGGCGCGGGGCTATCTGGCGGCGTTTTTAGAACGTACCGGCTGGCAGCCCCGGCTGAGTCTCAGCCTCGCCGGAGCCTTACGTCACACCGAGTACGACGCTTACAAAGCGCTCGTTTTAGACTTGTTGGCGTATCAGCTAGGCGGGGGTACAGTTGGGCCCCAAGATGTGGTGTATACCGATTGGGACGCAGCCGAGGTGTTCGTCGGCGAATTTTTAAGCCGGGTGGCGCGCACCCCGAAGACGCCTCAGGCAGCCGGTCAAGCCAAAAGCCTGGCCCACTTGCCTGAAGACGACCTCAACGATTGGCGGTAAGGATGAACTACGATTTTTCAGACAAGGTTGCGCTTGTAACCGGAGCCGGTTCGGGTATCGGCGAAGCGTGCGCGCACACCTTTGCCGAGGGCGGCGCAGCCGTAATCGTCAGTGACGTAGACGAACAGGGTGGGCGGCGCGTTGTCAAGGCTATCGAAGACAGCGGCGCTCAGGCGAGTTTCGTTGCTACCGACGTGTCCGACGCCGAAGCGGTTGAGGCCATGGTCGCTCACGCCGTAGGGACTTTCGGCAAACTCGACATCGCCGTCAACAACGCCGGTATCGGCGGTGAGCTTGGTCCCGTCGGTGAGTACAGCCCTGAGGGTTGGCGCAAGGTTATCGACATCAACTTGAACGGGGTGTTTTACGGGCTGCGCTACCAGATTCCGGCGATGGTGCGGGGGGGTGGCGGGGTTATCGTCAATATGGCGTCGATCTTGGGTTCGGTCGGAACCGCCAACTCGGGAGCGTATGTCGCGGCGAAACACGGGGTCGTCGGGTTGACGAAGGCGGCGGCGCTCGAGTATTCCGCGCAGGGTATCCGGATCAACTCGGTCGGCCCCGGTTACATCAAAACGCCGCTCTTGGAGGCGCTCGACAAGGAAACGCTAGACGCGCTTACCGGGCTGCATCCCATCGGGCGTTTGGGTGAGCCTGCCGAAGTCGCCCGGCTCGTGGCGTTTTTGTGTTCGGACGACGCCTCGTTTATCACCGGCGGCTACTACACGGTCGACGGCGCGTATACGGCGCAATAAATGGGTACGGCTAGGGTCCTAGTCCGTCTCCGTACTGGAAGCGGGCAGTAAGAAAGCTGTAAGTCGGTCAGGGCTTCGGCTCAAGCCTGGTCACTGCTGATCTCGGCAACCGGGAGTCGGAAAGTTGGTAATGGCTCACTTCCGAATGACAGCCCTACGCTCAAGATTGTAACGGTGTAAAAAGAGGTACAGACAGATGAGATGCATCGCGTCAGACCTGGAGAAAGAGAGCGTTTTACGAACCAACCGGGCTAGGCGTTGACGGATGGGACGGTCAAGCCTCGGTGCTGCGCTGAAGTTGTTAAATCGCTTGGTGTGAGCTGTGAGACCTGAATCTTTACCGACAGCTTCGTGCTGCGTCTTGAACAAAACGGCACCTCCCGGGCCTGTTCGCTCATCAGGAATGACGGCTTGGTAAGCCTCCCAGAAGTCGGTGAAGCAGATACCTTTGAAGATGACGGGAATAGCGCGGCAGAGATAACGACAAGTCGTGATACCTCTGCCGCCGCCAACACCTGCAACCACCTGTCGAGTCTGTTTGCAAAGTGCTAACCATATCCAGCGTTTATTTGCCTGAGGGTATCAGGAATAATGAGCCAGCCCGGTGCGCCCATGCGTACCCATCACAATCAGGTCGGGGTGCCACGCTGCCGCCTGCCCCAAAATCGCCTGCGCGGGTTGCCCAACCACAACGGCACATTCTTCGTTTTTTTGGGCCAGGTCTTGCAGACGCGCCAAAGATTCTTGCTCGAGCGTCCGCCGCGCCCCGGCAGCGTCGACCGGCGAGATAAAGGTGTCGGCGTAGAGCGTGGCGACCCGCTGCGCGCTGAGAATATGCAGGAGCAGCAACGCCGCGTCCGGAAAATGCTGCCGCGCAGTCATGAGCGCCGAATCCGCACTGGGTGAAAAATCTATCGGTAAGAGCAGACGGCTGAACATAGCAGACCTCCGGGTGCTGACCGAGACGAGACTACAGAAAGACTGGTGCATAGTTTAACGTGCAAAGACTGTTGCACTCTCCGGGTCGCTGGGGCATAATAGGGACATCGCGGGGTTGGACGTACCGCCCGCACTCATCCAAACGCCCCAAGCTCACCTACCCAAACAACTTTTGTGACGCTGAAGGCTCCTACTTAAAACTCAACCGAGGGCAATCCGCATAAGTATGCTGCCCTGACGATTTCTTGATGCTCACCCTTGTACGCTGCTAAACAGGCAACTGCCTGATCCTACCCAAAAAGAGGTTTTATGTTTTCTTCTACGCTTAAACGCGAGTGGTTCGGTAACGTTCGCGGTGACATCCTCGCCGGCCTCGTCGTCTCCCTCGCCCTCATCCCCGAAGCTATCGCTTTTTCGATTATCGCTGGCGTCGATCCGGCAGTCGGGCTCTACGCGTCGTTTTCTATCGCCGTGGTGATTGCCTTTGTCGGCGGGCGTCCGGGGATGATCAGCGCGGCGACCGGGGCGATGGCGCTCCTGATGATTACGCTGGTACGCGATTACGGCCTCGAGTACCTTTTCGCCACAACGATCCTGACCGGCGTAGTTCAGATTTTGTTCGGCGTCTTTAAGTTCGGGCGTTACCTCAAGTTCGTCCCGCGCAGCGTGATGATCGGTTTTGTCAACGCGCTCGCCATCCTGATTTTTATGGCGCAGCTGCCGCAGTTTGCCGGGGAAAACTGGCAGATGTACGCGATGGTCGTCGCCGGACTCGCGATTATCTACGGTCTGCCGCGGTTGACCAAAGCGGTGCCGAGTGCGCTTGTCGCTATTGTCGTGTTGACGCTCGTAAGTATTTTTACGGGGGCGAATGTGGGCACGGTCGGGGATATGGGCGAGCTGCCGAGTGCATTGCCGTTTTTTGGTCTACCGGCAATCCCATTGACGTTGGAGACACTCGGAATTATCCTCCCGGTCGCGCTGACTTTAGCGCTCGTGGGGCTCTTGGAGTCTCTCCTGACCGCACAAATTGTCGACGACATGACCGATACCGGGAGCAACAAAAACAGAGAAGCGCGGGGCCAGGGGATTGCCAACATCGTCACCGGTTTTTTCGGCGGGATGGCAGGCTGCGCGATGATCGGACAGTCGGTCATCAACGTCAAATCGGGGGGGCGCGGCAGGCTGTCGACGCTCGTTGCCGGGGTCGTGCTGCTATTCTTGATCCTCGTGCTGTCGCCGTGGGTGCGGCAGATTCCGATGGGCGCGCTGGTTGCGGTGATGATTATGGTGTCGGTCAGCACCTTCGACTGGTCGTCGTTGCGTAACCTCATGGTTGTTCCCAAAGGTGAAGCTGTCGTGATGGTAGCGACGGTGGCGACGACCGTTTTGACGCACAACCTGGCGCAAGGGGTGCTCGTCGGGGTGCTTCTAAGTACGCTGTTCTTTGCCCGTAAAGTGTCGCAACTCTCGAGCGTCACCGGCACTTTAAGCGAAGACGGTCAGACCCGCACCTATACGGTCGGCGGTCAGCTGTTTTTCGTTTCGACGCAGGGCTTTATCGACGCTTTCGACGTTCAAGAAGAGATTCGGCGCGTCGTTATCGACCTGACCCGGGCGCACGTCTGGGACGGGTCGGCGATTGCCGCGCTCGACAAGGTGGCGCTGAAGTTTATGCGGCGCGGCGTCCATGTTGAACTCAGAGGTCAGAATGAAGCTAGTGCCGCGTTGATTACTCGGTTGGCGCAGCATGACAAACCAGGGGCGTTGCTGCACAGTCCGGCACATTAGTTTCTGCTTGGACTCGAGGCCAGCGCTAAAAATATCAAAAGTAAAGAGGTGGAGCTTTGAACGGCTCCACCTTTTTTTGTGCAGTTTGAAACTCAGCTGAGTAGGCGCTCGAGCCCCCGCAGCGGCAACCACACCCAGTCCGGGCGGCTGCCGAGTTCGTAGCGGACTTCGTACAACACTTTGTCGAGCTGATACGCCCAGATGACGAGGGCCCTAACTTCGGGGTCTTGCGGCAGATAGCTGGCTCCCTCTCCGGCGGTTGACAGGTACGCCTCTAAGAAGGCGGCTTCGCTCCAGCGGACGAGCAGGTCTGCCCACGCTTCGTCGCGGCTACCCGTTTCCTCAGCGTAAGTGCCCCACGCCACGAGTCCGGCGTACTCCAAAGACCGGAGCATCCCGGCTACGTCGCGGAGCGCTTGGTCTTTTTCGCGGCGCTCGTTTAAGGGTCGGGCGGGTTCACCCTCGAAATCGAGGATGTAGAGGTCGCCCTCGGCGCGGATGACCTGACCCAGATGATAGTCGCCGTGAACACGGATTTTGTGCCAGTCGGGGTCGGCCCCAGCAAGTTGCGCCAACTTCTCCAACCCTCTGTCTAACGCCTCCCGGTCGAAGGCGTGACCCTGCGCCCTGAGTTGCGCTACGGTCGTTTCGGCGTCGCGGCGAACGCGTCCGGCAAACGCCTGCAGGTCTTCCGGCGTCGTGGGCTCGGGGCGCAGCGTGGGTATTTCGGCGCGGGAGAGGGTCGTGTGGAGTTCGGCGGTGCGAACCCCCAACAAGCTGGCGAGTTGCAGGCTCTCCCCGGCAGTATCCTCGAGCCACGCCGGCAGCGGGTCGTCGAAACGTTCAGGCAGCGCGTTTTCAGGAACGGGCGTTTCGGCGGTGCGGCCCAGGTAGCGCCCGAATTCCTCCAGGGCGTAGCCCCACGCGTCGCTGCCGCCTTCGATAAAGCTCTGAAAAATGCCGAGCGTCAGGGAGAGTTCGCCGCGTCTAAAGGTCAGATTGCCCTGAAGCGCGGGTGAAAAGGGAAACCCTGCTTCGGTCAAATAGCTGAGCATCTCGACTTCGGGATTCGATTCATCCTCCAACTTCCGGTAAAGCTTGCCGAACACGTCACCGAGAACCGCCGACGAATTGCTCTGCTCGACGCCCATCACGCGGGCCTCGGTGACGTTTAGCAGCGTGCCGCCTTTCGCCGGGGTCGCGCCGTAAAGCCCTTGCAGCGAGCGCCCACGCCAGTTTTTCTGGGTGGCGCGGTAGAGCGAAGACCAGAAATCTGCGTCGGCGGTGGCGTCGTGTAAGAGCAGACGGCCCGACGGCCCGCTGAGCCAGGCGACGGCGGCGCGCGGATACGCCGCAATCAGCGCTTTGGCCTCGTCGCCTTTTTTGTACGCTAAAGGCAAAAAGTAACGCTCGACGCCGCCGTCTTCGAACTCGGCGCGAACCAGTGCCAGATAGTTCTGTGGGTCGGCCTGAAGCCTTACGGCGTCGACCAAGCGGGCGCCTTTAAGCGCTCTTGCTTTGGAGCCGAACCAGCGCTGAATCGACAAGTATTCGGGTAAGGTGCGCTCGAGCTGCCGTCTCGCGTCGCCCTGCACCATCGTTTCGACCAAAAGCGTTTCCAAACCACCTGAAAGCTTAAAGGTCGGCAGTTTACGGTCGGGGATATCGTCGGGTTCTTCGGCTTCGGCCTCGAGTGCCGTGTCGCGTTTTAAGGCAAACCAGTAAAACCCGTGCGGACTCATGGTAAGTGGATAGTCGCCGCCGCTGTCGCCTTCTTGCGGCAAGATCGGTGGGAACGGGGCTTGGCTAAAAAGCTCAATCGGAACCGCGCCCGCGTAGTCTTGCAGCGGCAGATAGGCGGCTTGCGCGAAACGCGACAAGTTGGCGACGACCAAAATCGTCTCGCCTTCGTACTCACGTAAAAAGGCAAAGACCCGCTGATTTTCGACCGGCAAAATCGTGAGCGAACCGCGCCCGAAGGTCTTGCCGTGCTGGTTGCGGAGCCGCAAAATCCGCTGCATAAAGCCGTAAAGCGAGTGCGCGCTCCGCTGCGCGTCCTCGACGTTGACGAACTGATAGCCGTAAATCCCTTCGTTGATGGGCGGCAAAAAGAGCTGGTGATAGGGCGCACGGGAAAAACCGCCGTTGCGGTCGGGACTCCACTGCATCGGCGTGCGGACGCCGTTGCGGTCACCCAAAAAGGTGTTGTCGCCCATGCCGATTTCGTCGCCGTAGTAGACGACCGGGCTGCCTTTTAAGGACAACACGAGCGCGTTCATCAGTTCGATGCGGCGGCGCTCGCCGCCCAAGAGCGGGGCCAAACGGCGGCGGATGCCCAGGTTCAGGCGAAACTGCCGGTCCATGGCGTACTCGTTGTACATAAAGTCGCGTTCTTCGTCGGTGACCATCTCGAGCGTCAACTCGTCGTGGTTCCGCAAAAAGAGCGCCCACTGCGCGTCGTCGGGGATGTCTTCGGTGAGTTTAAGCATCTCGACAATCGGCTGCCGGTTTTCGCGGCGCAGCGCCAGATACATCCGGGGCATCAGCGGAAAGTTAAACGCCATCTGCACGCCGTCGCCCTGAGTAGGGTCATCTTCGTAAGCCCCAAAATACGGCAGCGTGTCTTCGGGCCACTGATTCGCCTCGGCGAGCAAGATACGCCCCGGCCCGTAACGGTCTTCGATGCCTTTACGCAGGCGTTTGATGGCGTCCAGGGTTTCCGGCAGGTTTTCGCCCGAGGTGCCTTCACGCTCGTACAGGTACGGCACGGCGTCTAAACGCACGCCGTCCACGCCCATATCGAGCCAATAGAATAAAACTTCGTGCAGCGCTGCTTCGACTTCGGGATTGTCCCAGTTGAGGTCGGGTTGATGGCTGAAAAAGCGGTGCCAGTAGTACGCACCCGCCACCGGGTCCCACGTCCAGTTCGAGTGTTCGGTGTCGGTAAAGATGATGCGAACATCTTTGTACTTGTCCGAGGTGTCGCTCCAGACGTACCAGTCGCGCTTATCGGAACCGGGTTGCCGCGACTCTTGAAACCACGCGTGCTGATCCGAGGTGTGATTCAAGACCATCTCGGTGACGACGCGCATCCCACGGGCGTGCGCCTCGTCCAAAAAGGCCTTGAAATCGCCCACATCGCCGTGAACCGGCAAGATGTTCCAGTAGTCGGCGATGTCGTAGCCGTCGTCGCGCAGCGGCGAATCGTAAAAGGGAAGCAGCCAGAGCGTGTTGACGCCGAGTTCTTCTAGGTAAGGCAGCTTTTCCAGAATGCCGCGAAAGTCGCCGTAGCCGTCGTCGTCCGAGTCGAAAAACGACCGCACGTGGATCTGATAGATGACCGCGTCCTTGTACCAGAACGGGTCGCTGCCGAGGCGCTCAGAGCTGCTTTGGGATGCGTTGGTGGGACTGGTTTGAACGTCAGTTTTTAGAGTCATAACTCCTCTACGAAACGCGCTGCCGCGCGGCGTGCTGTGCGCTGCGCCCGGACAGGCGGAAGATGTGGGCGGGGAAATGGTGAGGGTTTAGCTCGAGGTAATTGTGCGCGCCGTTCCAGGTGTAATGCTCACCGGTTATAAGGTCTTCGGCGCTGAAGGGTTCGTTTTGCGGCAAGCCGAGCGCGTCCAGATCGAGGTCGGTAAAACCCGACTGGGTGTTGTCCGGGTCGAAGTTGACGACGACCAAAATCTTGTTATCGCCGTCTTGCTTCGAGTAGGCCAACAGCTGGTCGTTGCCGACGCCGTGAAGTTTGAGGCTCCGGTTATTCCTGAGAGCGGGGTTCTCTAAACGAATCCGGTTGACCTGGGTAATCAAAGGTTTGAGCGAGTTCGGGTCATCGAAGTTCCAGTTTTTAAGCTCGTACTTCTCGTTGTTCTTGTTCTCTTCACGCAGTTCGTGGGGAACGTTGTCCATCAGCTCAAAGGCGGGGCCGTAAATGCCGTAACTCGACGCCATCGTCGCCGCCATCACGAGCCGCGTTTGATAGGTCGCCCGACTCCGCAGATACGGCGGCAAGATGTCGTGCGTGTTGGGCCAAAAGTTGGGCCGGTAAAAATCCACGACTTCGGTCTGGCAGAGTTCATGCAGATATTCGGTAAAATCTTGTTTGCTGTAGCGCCAGGTGAAGTAGGTGTAAGACTGCGAAAACCCGAGTTTGGCAAGCGCGTACATCTGTTTGGGGCGAGTAAACGCTTCGGAGAGCATGACTAAATCGGGGTACTCTTCGCGCAACGAGGCGATGCACCAGCCCCAGAACGGCAGCGCTTTGGTGTGCGGGTTGTCTACCCGGAAGACGCGCACGCCTTTACTCGCCCAGAAGCCGAACACGTCGCGTAAAGCTTGCCAGAGGTTTTGCCAGTCGCTACTCTCGAGGTCGAACGGATAGATGTCCTGATACTTTTTGGGCGGATTTTCGGCGTAACGAATCGACCCGTCGGGGCGCTGCTTGAACCAGGTCGGGTGTTCTTTGACCCAGGGGTGGTCGGGCGAGGCGTTTAAGGCGACGTCCAAAGCGACCTCGAGCCGCAGCTCTTGCGCCCGCGCCATAAACCGCTCGAACGCAGGCATTCCGCCGAGTTCGGGGTGAACACTGCTCAAACCGCCGTCTTCGCTGCCGATGGCGTAAGGGCTGCCGGGTTCGCCGGGTTGCGCGGTCGGCGCGTTGTCTTTGCCTTTACGGAAGGCCCTCCCGATGGGATGAATCGGCGTCAGATAGGCGATATCGAAACCCATATCCTTAATATAGGTCAGGTGTTCAGCCGCGTCGTCTAAAGTCCCGTGTTGACCGTTTTTGCCGAGTGAACGCGGAAAAAACGAATACCACGACGAAAACTGCGCCAGCGGGCGTTCGACCAAAACGCCAAAAAACGCGCTTTCGGCGGCACCTTCGCGCGGGTCGTAGGTGCGGGCGAGACTGACGATCTCTTCTTCTAACGCGGCGTCCGCGTTGCCCGCTTCAAAACGCTTAACGTATGCCCCGAGCGCCTTTTTGTCTTCTCCCTTAGCTTTCTTGTGGGCTTTTTGGAGGAGCGCTGCGCCTTCTTGGAGTTCACTCCTTAGTTCGGCTTCGTCGCTGCCGGTTTCGACGCGGCGTTTGAAAACGGCTTGCCAGGTGGCGAACGCGTCCACCCAGGCGCGCACGCGGTAGCGCCACGCTCCCACTTCGCCGACCGTAAAACTACCTTCGTAAACGTCGTTTCCAGCAAAGCTGAGCCGGGTGCTGTGCGTTTCGTTCCCTTCGGGGCCGTACAAGAGTTCGGCGGCGAGCGTATCGTGACCGTCGGCCACGATATCGGCGCTGACAGTCACATTCTCGCCGGTTACACGCTTGATGGGAAAGCGCCCGCTATCGACGGCGGGTCGCACCGCCAAGATGAGCGCTCGAGACCAGGTTTTGGGTAGTTCAGGTGACATCATGAGGCCCACTATACCTGTGACGCGTGGGGGTGCAGTAGCCATCTACAAAAAACGTCGTAATTTCAAGCAAGAAAGGCTTGGCCGCGTTCACACTTGTCGGCAACGCTGCGCCGGCAAAAACTGTATCCAAACGGTGTATCCAAACAAGGGGCGCGTTGAGGCGTAGGGCAAGCCGTCGCCGGTTTTTGCAGGCGTATCTGTCAGGCACCTGAGGGACGCGCTCCCGGAAACAGCAAGCTACCGCCGGGGTTGCCGCGAGCCCTCCGGGACGCGTGCTATTCTCAATCACGCTAACGTTGCGCGCTGTCGCCTTTGGTGTGGCTGATATCCGGCGGCGAACGCTGAGGAGGACTTATATGAACACCTACTACTTTAAGGGCTCGCGCGGTACACCCGAACTGCCGCTCCGCGCTTCGGCGCGGCAGCGCTACGGGTTTTTGCAAGAGATGCTCGCCGAGGGCGGCCCTTTGCAGGTTCCGACGCTCGGGGCAGCGCAAAAGCTGAGCCAGACCATCAACGACGTTAGGGACGCAAAGCGTTTTCCTGAGTCGGCGGTGCGCGCGGGCGAACTCTACGCCGCCGCGCTCGTGCAGGAGATGCTCCGGTTGATCGTCGCTGGTTACTTAAAGGCGCATCCGGACGCGATTGGACGCGCCTACACGCAGCTCGAGGCCCAACTTGGAAGGCGCGAACTCGAGCGTACGCTCTCCCGCTACGTCTCGACGTTTCCGCCCAAAGCCGTGTCGCAAGGCGACGTGACGCCGGACGTTTACCTGACCGGTGACCAGGCAGGGTTGTCGAACCGGCAGATTGCCGTTGAAAGCCTTATCCTGCTGCATTTCGCCAACTTCAACCCGGCGTTGGGGCGGCTCCGCGACCTTTTTGACGATACCGAACTCGCCGAAACGCGTTATCCCGAAGTGGTGACGGGGCTCGAGACCTTTTTCGCCGGTGAGCCCGACGCCGGGGAGGGACAAAAACTTTTCGAACTGCTCCGCGCACCCATCAATGCGTCGCCGACCTCTTTAGCAGGTCAGCTGGGCAGTTTGCGCGAACGGCTCGGGGCGCTCGGGCTCGAGATTCCGGGTCTGGACGAGCTGTTCCGTGACATCCTCCGCGCCGGCGACACGCTGCGCGAAGAGCAAAAACCCAATTTCGGCGGCGGCCCCGGCCCGGCTCAGGTCATCGACCCGGCGGCAGCCCAACGTGCGCGCAGCGGCAGTTTCGTTCCCGACGAATACGAAGCGTTCTCGCAAGATTCGTCGTGGATGCCGCGCGTGGTGATGCTCGCCAAAAGCACCTTCGTCTGGCTCGGACAGCTTTCCAAACAGTACGGTTACGAGATTTCCCGCTTGGACGAAATCCCCGACGAAGAACTCGACGAACTCGCCCGCCGGGGCTTTACCGGGCTCTGGCTGATCGGCCTCTGGGAGCGCTCGAAAGCCTCGAAAACGATTAAAAACCTGCGCGGCAACCCGGACGCGGTGGCGTCGGCCTATTCGCTTTACGACTATGTGATTGCGGGCGATTTGGGCGGCGCGGAAGCGTTTGAAACCCTTAAACGGCGGGCGTGGGAACGCGGCATTCGGATGGCCTCGGACATGGTGCCGAACCACGTCGGCGTCGACGGTAGATGGGTCGTCGAACACCCCGAATGGTTTTTACAGCTGAGCGAGTCGCCTTATCCCAGCTACACCTTTAACGGCCCCGACCTGTCGCAAGACGGGCGCGTCGGGGTGTTTCTCGAGGATCACTACTACGATTCGTCGGACGCGGCGGTCGTGTTTAAGCGTCAGGACAAGGGAACCGGCGACACCAAATATATCTACCACGGCAACGACGGTACTTCGATGCCGTGGAACGACACCGCGCAGATCGACTACTTAAATCCTGCGGCGCGCGAAGCCGTGATTCAGACCATCTTGCACGTCGCGCGGCTTTCACCCATTATCCGTTTCGACGCGGCGATGACCTTGGCCAAACAGCACATTCAGCGACTCTGGTATCCCGAACCCGGTTCCGGTGGGGCGATTGCTTCACGCGCGCAGTACGGCAGCTTATCGACCGAAGACTTTGAAAAGGCCGTCCCCAAAGAGTTCTGGCGCGAGGTCGTCGATAGGGTCGCCCAAGAGGTGCCCGACACGCTGCTGCTCGCCGAGGCGTTCTGGATGATGGAAGGCTATTTCGTCCGGACGCTCGGGATGCACCGCGTGTACAACAGCGCCTTTATGCACATGTTCAAAAACGAGGACAACGCGCAGTACCGTCAGAGCATCAAAAACGTCTTGGAGTTCGAACCCGAAATCTTGAAACGCTTCGTCAACTTTATGAACAACCCCGACGAAGAGACCGCTGTGGCGCAGTTCGGTAAAGACGACAAGTATTTCGGGGTCGCGGTCGTGATGGCGACGATGCCGGGCTTGCCGATGTTCGGCCACGGACAGGTCGAGGGCTACACGGAAAAGTACGGGATGGAGTATCGCCGCGCCAAACTCGACGAGAGCCCGGACGGCTGGCTGATAGGCCGCCACCACCGCGAGGTGTTTCCGCTGCTGCACCGCCGCTATCAGTTCGCCGAAGTCGAAAACTTTCAGCTCTACGATATGCATTCTGAGCACGGAATTGACGAGAACGTCTACGCCTACTCGAACTTCGTCGACGGACAGGCGTCTTTGGTGACCTTTAACAACAGCTTCAGCCACGCCAGCGGCTGGATTCGTGAAGCGACGCCGCAGGCCGGGAAAGCGCAGCGCACGCTCCTTCAGGGCCTCGGGTTGCGGGCCGGGGAGCGCGATTTCGTCCGCTTCCGCGAGCAGGTTTCCGGGTTGTGGTTTATCCGCCGGAGCCGCGATTTGCAAGGCGGACTGGCGTTGTCGCTCGACGCGTACAAGTATCAGGTGTTTCTCGACTTTGACGAAGTTGAAGACACCGATGGACGTTTCGAGCGGCTTCACGACGCACTGGGCGGGCGCGGGGTGTACGACTTGGGGGCCGAACTTACCGGCGCAGAGTTAGCGCCCGTCCATCACGCTTTCGCGCAGGTCGTTAGCGCCGAGATAATTCGCACGCTCCGCAGCGAACGCGGTGAACGGCAGTTACGGGCGCTGGAACGCGAATTGCCGGGTCGCCTACGCGAACTCGTCCGCGTTGCCGGGGGGCAAGTCGATGAGCTTGACGGTACCGCAGGTCAAACCAGCGCAGAAGAAGCTAAGGTTGACGAAACCGCTAAAGCGGCTCCGAAAACGACCTTCGAAACGCAGCTGACGCGCCTTATCGCGTTGCCGTCGCTTGACTTTGCACCCGAAAGCGCCCACCGCGCCGCTCTCGAGGAAGAACTGACGACCAAACTGACCGACGAGGGCAGCGGTACACTCTACGTCGCGCTCGTCTTAGAGACACTTGCAAAAGCCGAGGTCGATACCGACGAGTTGAGGTTGGACGGGCTTATTCACGAGACCTTTACGGGAGCCGGTCTGCCGGACGCCGAGCGCGCTGGAATGCTCGTACAGCTTTTACGGCGTTACGGCCCCGGCTACGAAAAGGGAGCCGAGGCCTTCCTCGAGTCCTTCAAAACCGACGATGGAGTCAAGCGTTTTGTCCGTTACGACGCCGAAACGGACGCGTTTAGCGAATCTGCCTACGGTGAGGCGAGCGTGCGCCCGCTCGGGTATGCGCTTCTCAGTGCCAGCGAGAACGACTTAAAACCCTTTACCGGGACGATGAACGCCCTGAGCCGCGCCGAAACCGAGGCAAAGGGTACATGGTCGGCGCTCTCTGCACCGCAAAAAACGTCTGGGTCAGCCAATGCAACCGTAAATCAGCGCACCGAAGGCGAGAGCGCCGTAAAAGATGAAGACGCCGTAAAAAGTGCTGAGGACGATAAAATGGCGACTGCTTCGGCTGAAGCAGCGTCACCTGAAACACCGTCCACTAAAGCGCCAGCTAAAAAATCCAAATCAGAGTCCAGCACTGTACCCCCGAAGGCAAAAACGGGTTCCAAGACAACTAGGTCGAAAAGAAAAAAACCGGCTAAAAAACGCTGAGGGGTACCTGAAATAAATGAAAGCGGCTCGAGGCAAGCCTCGAGCCGCCTTTTTACTGCAATATCGTGACCTAGCGTAGCGCCTGCAACTGCCGCGCACTGAGGTGCGTCAAAGCGAGCGCAAGCGCGTCGGCAACGTGGTGACTCTCCGGCGTTTCTCTAAGGTTCAGCATCGCCCGCACCATATACGACACCTGCGCCTTGCTCGCGCGTCCGGAGCCGACGAGCGCCTGCTTGACCTGCATCGGGCCGTATTCGACGACGCCGATACCTTGCTGCTTGGCGGCCAAGAGGCACACGCCGAACGCCTGACCGACCTTGAACGCCACTTCGCGCTGGCGGTGAAAATACTGGCCTTCAACGGCGAGAATGTCAGGCTGGTGCGTTTTCAAAAAGTCCGAGACGGCGTTGTAAAGGGTCTCGAGCCGTTCCGCTTGCGTTTGCGTGGGCGTCGTGCGGATGAGCTGACTGCCGAGACAGGTGACCTCGCGCCCGACCTCACGGACTGCGCCGAGGCCCAGATTGGCGAGGCCGGGGTCGAGACCGACGACAAGTGTGCTGGAGGGTTTTACGGTGTTACGGTTCACAAAATCACCATTACCGCTTACCATACCGAAAAAAGGCTCCCGCAGGAGCCTCTATCGCGCAAGCAAGAACGCGGCTTAGTATTCTGCCAGGTAGGTCTGCAACTCCCAGTCGTGAACCGCGACGCGGTAGGCGTCGAACTCGAGGCGTTTGGCCCCTATAAAGTGCTCAAAGGTGTGTTCGCCCAACGCTTCTTTCATCACAGCATCTTTCTCGAGTGCCACGATAGCCTCGCGCAGCGTACCGGGCAGCTCTTTGATCTTGTGCTTGCGGCGGTCGCGGACGCTCATCTGATAGATGTTGCGCTGGATGGGTGGCGGCGGGGTGAGCTTGTTTTCCACGCCGTCCATACCCGCGGCCATCATCGCCGTAAGCGCCAGGTACGGGTTACACGACGGGTCGGGCATCCGCAGCTCGCTTCTGGTGCCGACGCCGCGCCGCGCCGGAATCCGGATCATCGCACTTCTATTCGAGGCAGACCAGGCGATGTTCGTCGGCGCTTCAAACCCTGGCGTCAGGCGTTTGTACGAGTTGACGGTCGGGTTGGTCAGGGCGACCATGCCTTCAGCGTGCTCTAGAAGTCCGGCAATCCAGTTGAGCGCGGTCGACGAGAGCTGATACTCGGCGTTTTCGTCGTAAAAGGCGTTTTTACCGTCTTTGAAGAGCGACAGGTGCGTGTGCATCCCCGAGCCGTTGATGCCGCCGACCGGTTTGGGCATGAATGTTGCGTGCAGGTCGTGTTTTACGGCGATGCGTTTGACGATCAGTTTGAAGGTGGCGATGCTGTCGGCGGTTTTGAGTGCGTCCTCGTACTTGAAATCGATCTCGTGCTGCCCGGGCGCGACCTCGTGGTGGGCGGCCTCGATCTCGAAACCCATTTCGACGAGCGCGTTGACCATATCGCGGCGCGCTTCTTCGCCCTTATCGAGCGGGGCCAGGTCGAAATAGCCCGCAGAGTCGTGGGTGATGGTCGTCGGGCGGCCCTCGTGGTCGCGCCAGAAGAGAAAGAACTCGGGTTCGGGCCCGGCGTAAAGGTCGTCGAAGCCCAAGCTTTTGATCTTTTCAATCTGTTTTTTAAGGACGTAACGTGGGTCGCCGGGGAAAGGGCTGTCGTCGGGACGGGCGACGTCGCAGATCAGCCGGGCGACGCGGCCCCGTTCGTTTCCCTCGACGATGGTCGGAAAGATTAAAAAGGTATCGAAGTCAGGTTTTAAGAGCATGTCGGACTCTTCGATCCGGGTAAACCCTTCGATTGAAGACCCGTCAAACATAATTTCGCCGTCTAACGCCTTGTCGAACTGCGAGGTGGGCAGTTCGATGTTCTTGTTCATCCCGATGATATCGGTAAACTGCAGGCGTAAGAACTTGACGTTTTCCTGCTCTAGAATTTGCCGAATTTCAGATTGCGAATAGGCCATGAAACCTCCTGCCGGAATACCCGGCTGTGCTAAATATGACGTACAACCGGGCGAATGTCAAGCTGTGAAAATGGATTTTACCTAATTTTTTCGTTGTTTGTGGCAAACCTTAGCAACGCCGAGTCCAAATCAATTGCAAATCGAGTGCTTCAGGCGTTTTGAAAACAGTCGTGCTCGAGGTTTTCGAAAACGCTTCTATTCCGTGTCCCGGACGTTAGGAAAAAGCTGACTCGGGGTGCGGTTTGCACGGCTCGGGCGTCGGTATTTACAAGATTCTGGGCCGATTGTCCAAATAAATTTTGCAAGGAACCTGTTTTGTATTGACGCCGCGCAAAAATTTCGCTTATAGTTGCGTGTGGTAGGACGCTGGTCGGTCGCTAATGAGTCTCGCTTGTTGGTTAGCTACAGGCTCCGGAAACTTTCTGGCTCTTTACGGTTCGGTATGACGACTTTTGGCTTGGTGGGCCTAGACCTGGAGCACCCCGCGCAGCAGCCTTTTTGACCGGCGTTGACAGGGTTTCTGCGGCTGTCTATGATAGTAATGTAATAAATGTGAAAATCCTGAGGAGGAAAGATGTATAAAACCGTCGGAGTTTTGGCTACGTTAGGGACTATTACACTGGGCGCGGCGTTCGCGCAGGAACCGATCACACTCGGGGTCAACTTGGAGCTGTCCGGACGGCTCGTGTCGCTCGGTACCCCTGAACTCGAGGGGATGCGGGCGGCGCAGGCCGACCTGAGCGAAGTCTTGGGTCGGCCCGTCGAGCTTTCCGTGTGTGACAACGCCTCGACGCCTGAAGGCTCGGTCGCGTGCGCCAACCGTTTTATCGATGAGGGCGTTGTTGCCGTTTTAGGCACTGGAGGTTCGTCTCAGGCCATCCCCGCCGCCGAGGTTTTGCAGCGAGCCGGTATCATTATGATTACGCCTAGCTCGACGAACAACGCTACCACGCAGATCGGCGACCACATCTTCCGCGTCGCCTATAACGATGCGTTTCAGGGTGCGGTTGCCGCCGAATACCTCTACAACGAAGCCGAAGCGCGCCGTGTTGCAGTTTTCCGTCAGCAAGACGATGACTACTCATTCGGCTTAGCGGGCTTTTTCGACGATGCGTTCAAGGCTGCGGGCGGCGAAACCGTTATCGTCGACTACACTGCCGGTACGGTAGATTTTGCCGCGCAGATCAACGACATCCGCGCCTTTAACCCCGACGCCATTTACACCCCCGGTTTCTGCCCCGAGCTCGCCTCGCTCGTGCCACAACTGCTTCAGCAGGGTTTTACACAGCAGCTCAAGATGGGCGGCGACGGTACCGACGACGCACAGTGCCCCGACGGTGGCGGACAAGCGTTTAACGGTTTCCGTTTTACGGCGTTTGCCGAACCCGCGCAGCTCTCGAGCGACCCTGAAGCCGCGCAGCGTGCCGAAGCCTTCCGCACCTCGTTTAACGAGTCGCAACCCGACGGCACCTTTAACGGCTTTACCTTAGCCGGCGCGGACGCGTACAACGTCATCGTCGCCGCCATCGAAGCTGCCGGTTCGACCGATCCCGACGCCGTGCTAAACGCACTTGCTAACCTCTCTGACTACCCCGGCGTCAGCGGCCCGATCACCTATAAAGGCACCGACGGCACGCCGTCAAACCGCATCATGGGCTTTTTCGAGTACCAGGTCCCCGGTGAAGACGGTGCCGCCTGGACAAAAGCGTCGCTCGGCGGCCTGACCCGGCAGTTTGAAGGCGCAGGGAGCGCCCAGAGTGGCGGAATGCAGAGTGGTGGAACCCAGAGCGGCGGACAGTAACGCTTCCGCTTCGGTAACGATGGGGGTGGATAGTGTCCGCCCCCGTTTTCTTTGTATGAAGTTTGGGATGTTGGTCCGGAGTAGCCCAAGTTCGCTCTGTTCGGAGTCCGTAACCCGGATTCCTGATATATTTCACGCTAAGGCTTTGCCCCGTTCGCTGTCTTTAGCTGTCTTCAGTTATCTCGAGGTGTTCTTTTGGTTCGTTCGCAAACGCTTAAACCCCGCAGGCGTGTCAAGCTGACGCCCTGGCTCGTTCTGCTCGTCATCGTCCTACTAATTGGGGGACGGGTCGCTTACCTGCTCAGCACCGGCGGTTCGTATACGTCCGGGTTTTTCGTCGGGGCGCTCCTGAGTTCGCTCCAGCTCGGTAGCCTTTACGCCCTGATCGCACTCGGCTACACCCTCGTTTACGGCATCATCCGCCTGATCAACTTCGCTCACGGCGAAATCTTTATGGTCGGGGCGTTTTCGTCGTATTTTTTATTCGCCCAAACACCCTACGCCCTTCCCTGGGCGCTGTTCGTCGCGGCGCTGGCGAGCGCCGGGTTTATGTACGCGCTCAACCTCTGGCGCGGCAAGCTTACCGACCCGTTGGTTTTAGTGGGCGGCCTGATTGCGCTTCTCGGCTTTACCTGGGCGCTCAGCGCCGCGTCGCTCAACTGGGTGGTCGCGCTGCTCCTCAGTATGCTGATTACGGGCGTCGTCGGGATTTTGCTCGACCGTATCGCCTACCGTCCGCTCCGGGGCGCGCCGCGTATTTCGCTGCTGATTACCGCGATTGCGATGTCGTTCTTTTTACAAAATGCCGGATTGCTGTTTTTTACCCGTAACCAAACACCCTACCGCCCCGATACGACGCTCCCCGCAGCGTTGCAGTTCAATCTGCTCGGCAACAAAGTCGCGTCTTGGACGCAGTTCTTACAGTTCCAGATAGGAGAGAGTACCGTCTACACCTCGGCGATGGTGATTTTGATCCCCGCTATAACCCTCATTCTGGTAGTAGCGCTGACACTTTTTGTCTCACGCACGCGCCTCGGTAAAGCGATGCGGGCGACCGCGCAAGACCCTGAAGTCGCGCAGATGATGGGCGTCAACGTCAACCGGGTGATCGCCACGACCTTTTTTCTGGGGTCGATGTTAGCCGCCGCCGCCGGGGTGCTCTGGGGGCTTAACTTCGGCAGCCTCACCCAACCTGCCGTGTTCGGTCTCCTGCCGGGTCTAAAAGCGTTTTCTGCTGCGGTCATCGGCGGCATCGGCAGCTTGCCGGGGGCAGTCATCGGCGGGCTTTTGCTCGGCTTTTTAGAAAACTTCGTACCCGCGCTTTTTTCCGGCGTAACCGAATACAAAGACACCTTCGCGTTCTTTTTGCTGATTATTATCCTCTTGATCCGGCCCAGCGGTATCGTCGGTGAAGACTTGTCGGAGAAAGTATGAACGCGGCAGCTTCATCAAACAATGTGGGGAACAACAGGCTCAGGAACACGCTGCTGACGTTGCTCGGTTTGGGCCTGTTAGCAGTCGTACTCTACTTTATCGACGGGAGCGCCACGACGAAGTTCAAGCAGGCGTGTACGCTCTTTGCGGTCTGGGGCGTCGCGGCTATCAGTCTGAACCTTATCAACGGGACAACCGGGATTTTGTCGCTCGGTCAGCACGGCTTTATGCTTGTCGGCGGCTACACGACGGCGCTCCTGACGCTGCCCGAAATCCGGCGGCAACAGATTGCTGAGAGCGCCCGCAGTCAGATGAACGATTTTACTCTCGGGTTAAGCCTCAGTAACGGCTTCGACGCAATCGGCCTGCACAGTCTTACGACCCCGGAAACGCTCTGGGTACGGTTTGTCATCGCGCTCTTTTTGGGCGGCCTGACAGCAGCGATTTTCGGTCTTATCGTCGGGATTCCAAGTTTGCGTTTGCGCGGCGACTACCTCGCTATCGTAACTTTCGGTTTTGGTGAAATTATCCGGCTGCTCGCCTCGACGAGCCTTTTCGGGCCGTTTACCAACGGGTCGCTGGGCTATACCGGCGTTCCTGCACTCTTCGGTCGGAGTCTTTACTGGACGTTCGGTATCCTGGTGCTCACGGTTTTTGTGATGACAAAACTCAAGTATTCGTCGTATGGACGGGCGCTGCAAGGTATTCGTGAAGACGAAATTGCAGCCGAGGCGATGGGCGTCAATCTGGCCTATCACAAGGTTTTGGCGTTTACGCTGTCGGCGTTTTTTGCGGGAATCGCGGGCGGGCTTTACGCGTCGTGGCTTTCCGGGGCACGGCTCGACTACTTTTTGTTTACCCTGACCTTTTTCTTTCTGGTCGCCATTTCGGTCGGCGGTACCGGGTCGTACACCGGGGTGCTGCTCGGCACGGCGCTCGTCGTGTTTGTTCGGCAGTACGGCGATCCGCTCGAGCAGTCCTACCCACTCACGGTTTGGTTCGGCGCACTTTCGGCGCTGCTTATCCTCGTGGTACTCGGCACCGTGCTTTTGCGCAGCACCCGCCGCCTGCGTCCGCGCGTCCCGCCGCTGCTTTACGCGCTAGGGGGCGTTGGTGTGTTGGGGCTCGTGTTCGCCTTTATCGCCCCTAACTTTGGCCTGCTTGCGGGCAATTTTCAAGCGTTCGGGATGCGGGCAATTTTGCTCTCGGTGGTGCTGATCGGGATTATGATCGCGCGTCCGTCGGGGATTTTGGGCCGTGCCGAATTCTCGTGGGCGTGGCTCTTGCGCGAACGCCGAGACCAACCCTCGGACGAAGAACGCGCGCAAGACGCGTGGCTTACCAACCCCGAACTCAATCAAGACCGCACCGCTGCCCTCGAGAATACCCGTGAAGGGGACAAGTAATGGCGCTTTTGGAGCTTGAAAACGTCAACAAAGCTTTCGGCGGCCTCCAGGCCACGACCGACATGAGCCTCAGCTTAAACGAAGGCGAGATCGTCTCGATCATCGGGCCGAACGGCGCGGGCAAATCGACCTTGTTCAACCTCATAACCGGTGTCTACACCCCCGATTCCGGCAGTATCAAATTTGAAGGCCGGTCGATTGTCGGGCGCAAACCCAACGCGATAGTTGACTTGGGCGTTGCCCGCACCTTTCAAAACCTGCGGCTTTTTACCGACCTGTCGGTTTTGGAAAACGTCCTCATCGCGCAGCACCACAAACTGCGTTCGACCTGGCTCTCGGCGGTGTTTCGTACCCCCGGCTACCGGCGGCAAGAACGTGAGATGCACGAGCGGGCGCTCGAGAAACTCGCCTTTTTCGGCCCCCGCCTGATGAGTTTTCGGCTGCACCAGCCCGTCTACGTCCTCTCTTACGCGAACCGCCGCCGCACCGAGATGGCGCGGGCGATGGCGACGGGGGCCAAACTTCTTTTGCTCGACGAACCGAGCGCCGGGATGAATCCCAAAGAAACGATTGAAATTACCAAGATCATCCGGCGGATGCGCGACGAAGGGGGCTACACCATTTTGCTCGTGGAACACAAAATGAACCTGGTCGGTGAAATCAGCGACCGCGTGCTGGTGCTCGATTACGGCGAGAAGATTGCCGAAGGCTCGTACCAGGAGGTCGTGAGCGACCCGCGCGTGATCGAAGCGTACCTGGGTAAAAAAGCCGAAGCTAAAGGGGAGCGCGCTGACCTCAGCGACAACCTTGACACGGGGCCCAACGATGAGGTGTCGCTGTGAGTCACGTCGCCGTCTATCCAACAGAAAAAGGTGCGGGTCAAGACCGGGCGAAGTTGCTCGAGCTTAACAAAGTCACCACCCACTACGGCCCCATCCGCGTTCTGCACGACGTCGATATGGTGATTTACCCCGGCGAGATGGTCTGCTTGCTCGGCGGCAACGCTTCGGGCAAGTCTACGACGCTCAAAACGATTCTAGGCATCGTCGGGGTTTCGTCCGGCGAGATGTTTTTCGACGGCGTGCGCGCCGACACCTTGACGATTGCCGAACGCATCGAGCACGGAATGGCGGTCGTGCCGGAAAACCGCCGGATATTTCCGAAGATGACGGTGCGGGAGAACCTCGAGATGGGTTCGTACCTTAGGGGCGACCGTAAAGCCATCCGTGACGATATCGACTACGTGTTTTCGCTGTTTCCGCGCCTCAGCGAACGCTTATCACAGCTCGGCGGCACCATGTCGGGCGGCGAACAGCAGATGCTGGCGATGGGCCGCGCCCTGATGAGCCGCCCCAAACTCATCTTGATGGACGAACCTTCGATGGGACTCGCGCCGCTCTTCGTCGAGAAGATTTTTGAAATCATCAAACAGGTCAACGAAAAGGGCATCAGCGTGTTTGTCGTCGAGCAAAACGCCAATATAGCGCTTTCGGTCGCTGACCGGGGGTATGTGTTGCAAACGGGTGAGGTGGTGCTTTCCGGGGTGGCGCAGGATTTGCTGCATGACGAGGGGATGAAGCGGGCATATTTGGGCGAGGTTTAGGTGTTGGCGTGCGAGACGTTGAGATTTTGCTGCCGTCAAATTGTGAAGTCGATGAGGTTGCGCAAGCCGTAGACGCCGCGCTGGTCGAGGCTGGTTTGCGCATTACAATGCGTGACACACTTGAAAAGTATCCGGGTTGCATTCATTGGCACGCTAAAAATGGACGCGAGACCGGCACGCCGGAAGTAACGTTCTGGCCTCAGTTAAACCGCGCTTGGTTTACGGTTCAGAGCGGGCGTAACGCGCCTTGGATTGAGGAAAAGCTTGGGCTGGTCGCGGCGAATCTTCAGCAAAAGCTTTATGGTTCGGACTGAGCAAAGAAGAAAAGTGTTCGATACTCGAGCTTCCATCTTGACTTGGCGTGCGTAATAACGTACGCTTTGTTCATGTCTACTTTGACGGCAACCGAGGCAAGGGCTAACCTATACAAGCTCATCGAAAAAACGCTGCAAAGCCACGAACCCGTGGTTATTACCGGCAAAAAAGGTAACGCAGTGCTTTTATCCGAAGAAGACTGGAACGCCGTAACTGAGACGCTTTATCTACTCTCGGTTCCCGGAATGCGCGAATCTATCCGCGAAGGAATGGAAACGGACACAGCCGAACTTTCTGAAACGCTGGAATGGTGAGCTGGAAACTTCTCTATACCAGACAAGCTCAAAAGGACGCGAAAAAGCTGGCGGCATCGGGCCTAAAGCGAAAAGCTTCTGAACTCCTCGCCATAGTAGCAGAGAATCCCTTTCAGAACCCGCCACCCTACGAAAAACTGGTTGGTGACTTGGCGGGAACATACTCGCGGCGCATCAACCTTCAGCACCGACTGGTGTATCAAGTTCTTAAAGATGAACACATCGTCAAGGTTTTGCGGTTGTGGACGCATTACGAATAATGTCGCTTGCTACCTATGTTGCAACTTAGCGTGAGCAAGCGTAGACCTCTCTATGTAATCGCCGTCGCCGCCGTCATCCGGCGAGAGGGTAAACTGCTCGCCACGCGCCTCGCACTAACCAAGGATGCAGGGTCTTTGAGAAACGCTCTTCTCGAGCCTCACAAAGTCATAAAGCTGCCGTAATTTACGGGCAAAAGATACGACGTGCTATGTCTGCCTACCTAGGCTCTGTTGACAATCTCATATTTTGAGTTGATAGAAAAAGGCATGACGCAGGTAAAACTCAAGGCTAGAGAGTGGCATAAAATCAGAGCATTTTTAGATGAGACGCCAGAGGTATATGTAGGTCGGGAGAAGCGGTGCCGTAAGTTTATCGAAGGGGTGCTGTGGCTGTTGCGTTCGGGGTCTCAGTGGCGACTGTTACCTAAGCAGTACGGTCACTGGAACAGCGTATATAAGCGTTTCGACAGGTGGAGTGAACGGGGCGTATGGGGAACTATGTTTGAACACTTTGCTGATGACCCAGACGTAGAGAAGTGGACCCCTGAAAGCGGACAGACCCCTTAGTTGAAAGCACTAAGCTTTCAGAAGGGGGAAGAGATGAAAAAGCAGAGACGAAACCACTCAGCTGCATTCAAAGCCAAGGTTGCACTAGAGGCAGTCAAAGAGGAGAAAACACTCGCTGAGTTGTCGCAACAGTTTGGGGTTCACGTTCAGCAAATCTCGGCCTGGAAACGGCAGCTGCTCGAGCAAGCAAGCGATGTGTTCGAGAGCGGTAGCGACAAAAAGCGTAACTTCGAGGCCGAGGTCAAAGAGTTGCACGCCAAGATCGGCGAGCTAACGATGGAACGAGATTTTTTGTCCAACAAGTCAGGTCGCCCCGCCGCACCGAACGTAAAGCGATGGTCAATCCTAAGACGCAGTTGTCGGTGGTCAAGCAGTGTCGTTTACTTGGTGTGAGCCGTTCGTCGGTGTACGACCAGGGAGCGGTCGTGTCAGACGAGGAGCTCTCACTCATGCGTCAGCTTGACGAAATCCACCTTGCCCGACCCTTCCTGGGAAGCCGTCGGCTGGTTGACGAACTCAAAGACCGTGGTCTTACAGTCAACCGCAAACGGGTTCAGCGCTTGATGCCGATCGTGGGCATTACCGCCGGTTATCCCAAGCCGAGAACGTCCAAAGCCGCCAAGGGACACGACGTCTACCCCTACCTCCGACGCGGCCTCGATTTTGAGCGAGCCAACCAGGTATGGGTCGCCGATATTACCTACTTGCCTATGGCTGGAGGTTTCTGCTACCTCGTTGCGGTCATGGACTTGTACAGCCGCAAGATTCTCAGCTGGCAACTGTCGAACACGCTCGACCCACGCTTTTGCGTCACTGCCCTTGAAGAAGCGCTGCAACGCTACGGTTCACCTGAAATCTTCAATACCGACCAAGGTGCTCAGTTCACATCTCAAGTATTCACCAGGTTACTCGACCGGCATGGCGTCCAAATCAGCATGGACGGCAAAGGTAGGTGGATTGATAACGTCTTTATCGAACGCTTCTGGCGCAGTCTCAAGTACGAAGAGGTTTATCTTTTCGCCTATGGCGACCTGGCTGAAGCCCGAACTGGCCTAGATCGCCACATGCGCTACTACAACGGCAAACGGCGTCACAGCAGCTTGGGCAAGCAAACGCCTGATGAGGTGTACTATCAAGCGACGAGCAACCCTGCACGATCTGCTCTAAAGGTTCCAGGTCAGGCGTTGACGCCTGAACCTTGCTCGTGAATAAAGTTAGGAACTAATCGGGTGCTGTCCGGCGGAT
>CAWCXJ010000009.1:0-227983 GCA_963799485.1 uncultured Trueperaceae bacterium | reverse complement strand
ATCCGCCGGACAGCACCCGATTAGTTCCTAACTTTATTCACGAGCAAGGTTCAGGCGTCAACGCCTGACCTGGAACCTTTAGAGCAGATCGTGCAGGGTTGCTCGTCGCTTGATAGTACACCTCATCAGGCGTTTGCTTGCCCAAGCTGCTGTGACGCCGTTTGCCGTTGTAGTAGCGCATGTGGCGATCTAGGCCAGTTCGGGCTTCAGCCAGGTCGCCATAGGCGAAAAGATAAACCTCTTCGTACTTGAGACTGCGCCAGAAGCGTTCGATAAAGACGTTATCAATCCACCTACCTTTGCCGTCCATGCTGATTTGGACGCCATGCCGGTCGAGTAACCTGGTGAATACTTGAGATGTGAACTGAGCACCTTGGTCGGTATTGAAGATTTCAGGTGAACCGTAGCGTTGCAGCGCTTCTTCAAGGGCAGTGACGCAAAAGCGTGGGTCGAGCGTGTTCGACAGTTGCCAGCTGAGAATCTTGCGGCTGTACAAGTCCATGACCGCAACGAGGTAGCAGAAACCTCCAGCCATAGGCAAGTAGGTAATATCGGCGACCCATACCTGGTTGGCTCGCTCAAAATCGAGGCCGCGTCGGAGGTAGGGGTAGACGTCGTGTCCCTTGGCGGCTTTGGACGTTCTCGGCTTGGGATAACCGGCGGTAATGCCCACGATCGGCATCAAGCGCTGAACCCGTTTGCGGTTGACTGTAAGACCACGGTCTTTGAGTTCGTCAACCAGCCGACGGCTTCCCAGGAAGGGTCGGGCAAGGTGGATTTCGTCAAGCTGACGCATGAGTGAGAGCTCCTCGTCTGACACGACCGCTCCCTGGTCGTACACCGACGAACGGCTCACACCAAGTAAACGACACTGCTTGACCACCGACAACTGCGTCTTAGGATTGACCATCGCTTTACGTTCGGTGCGGCTCGACGACCTGACTTGTTGGACAAAAAATCTCGTTCCATCGTTAGCTCGCCGATCTTGGCGTGCAACTCTTTGACCTCGGCCTCGAAGTTACGCTTTTTGTCGCTACCGCTCTCGAACACATCGCTTGCTTGCTCGAGCAGCTGCCGTTTCCAGGCCGAGATTTGCTGAACGTGAACCCCAAACTGTTGCGACAACTCAGCGAGTGTTTTCTCCTCTTTGACTGCCTCTAGTGCAACCTTGGCTTTGAATGCAGCTGAGTGGTTTCGTCTCTGCTTTTTCATCTCTTCCCCCTTCTGAAAGCTTAGTGCTTTCAACTAAGGGGTCTGTCCGCTTTCAGGGGTCCACTTCTCATCTCGAGGGTAGTGTGGCCTAAAAGCCGCTGTAAGGTAAAAGCGTCGCCACCACCCCGGACGTATTCAACCGCGAAAGTATGCCGAAAGATATGTGCGCCGGTTTTAGAGGTGTTGACCCCTACATACGTTGCGAGCTTGGCAAGCCTTTGTGTTGCGCTACTACTCCTGAGCGGCAACCCCTCACGGTTCAAAAAAACATGGTAAACCCGGCTATTGGCGGCTTTGCGCTCTTGATCAATGTAGACTTTAAGTCCCTGTTTGACCTTGCGCCCAAAGGGTAGTTGCCTTTGCCCGGTTTTACCGTCTACGGTCAGATAGTTTTCACTCCACTGAACATCGCGCAACTCGAGGTTACACAGTTCCCCGACTCTTAACCCGGTATCAACCAAGAGCATAATCATCGCCTTGTCCCTTAGCGGCGTTTGCCGACTCCCCGCTTCTTTGAGAATGGCTTTTATCTCAGCAGCGGTGAAGGTGACGACCTCGAGCCGTTTCGCCCGTGGTTTGGGCATCCGCTTCATCGGGTTCACCTCGAGGTAGCCCCGGCTGTAAAGCCAGTTGACAAGACACCTGATAGCGCGGTCATACGTGCTTAACGTGTTCGGGCTAAGGGTACGGTGTGAGACTAGCCACGTGCGAATAACCTGTTCGTCAAGTTCGGCGAGTTCAGTAATTCGGGTGTCTTTAAGAAAGTGGTTAAAGTTCTCGCGGTAAAACGTTAGGGTTGCCGGACGGTTGCCTTTGTATTGCTGCTCCGCAAAAAAATCTTCAATCGCTTCTTTAAGCAACACCTTGCACCCGTTTCTAGCGGGTTGTGTCGAAAACTAGAGCACAAGAGTGGGTCTTTTTTTCTTCATGAAAAAACACGCATCTCTCGCCAGAAAGTACGTGCTAGTCGGGTTGGTGGCCAGAGGCGGGCTTGAACCGCCGACACCACGATTTTCAGTCGTGTGCTCTACCGGCTGAGCTATCTGGCCGTGGGGATTACTGGTATCATCGGTAAATTACCGATGATACCAGTAACTTGTTGGCGGAGCCGACGGGATTTGAACCCGCGACCTTCTGCGTGACAGGCAGATATGCTGACCCCTACACTACGGCTCCACAGTCATTACCTACCCCGAAGGGCAAGCGGTATGATACCCAAGAACTCAGGGGCTTGTCAACGCGGGTAGAGCGCAATATCCAGAACGACAGCGAGAAGCATCACGCCGCTAACATAAAGGTTGCCGTTAAACGACCGCAGCGCGTCGCCTAAATCTGTCGACCGCGCAACCCTTTGACTCCAGAGCAACACGGCAGCAACGACACCGAGGCCGAGCGCAAAAGGCCAGTGCGACCCTGAGAGCGGCAGCGTCAACGCTAAAAAGCCCCACGCCAGGAGGTGGAGGGCGGCAGCGACCTCGAGCGCCCGCTCCAACCCAAAGTCTGCCGGAACGCTGTGAACCCCGTTTTGAACGTCGTGGTCGTAATCTAAAATGCCGTAAATCACGTCAAATCCAGCAATCCAGCAAGCGACCCCCGCCCAGAGCGTCCAAGTCGCCAGGGCAAAAGAACCTGTCACTGCAATCCAGCCCCCCGCCGCCGCCGCCCCAATGGTTACACCCAGCCACAAGTGACACAGCCAGGTAAAGCGTTTGAGGTACGGATAAAGCGTTAAAAAGATGACCGCAACCGGCAAAAGCGCCAGCGTCAGCGGATTGAGCGCCCAGCCTGCCAAGCCGAGCAGCGTAAAACCCGCCAGGGCCAAAGCCACCCCGTTGCGTCTTTTCAAAACGCCTCGAGGGATTTCCCGACTCGCCGTGCGTGGGTTGCGAGCGTCGAGTTCGGCGTCAATCACCCGGTTAAGCGCCATGCTCGCCGTGCGCGCCCCGACCATCGCCACCGTAATCCAAAAAAATACGCCCCACCCCGGCCAGCTGCCAGCTGCCAAGAGCATCCCGCCGTAAGCGAAAGGCAGGGCAAAGAGCGTGTGCTCGAACTTGACAAAACTCAGGTACGTTTTGAGCGTAGGTTGGGGACGGGCGGACGTCGTAGCTTGATTCACACTTCATGGTAGCACCGCCTGACACACGGGTAAAATGCTTTATGATGCAGCAACTCAAGGAGGCAGGATGACTCAAAACGCCGCTACCGCCGCAGCTTGGAACGCGCTACAAGACCATCAAAAAGAGATGCAGGACGTTCACATGCGCGAACTCTTCGAGGGGGACGCCACACGCTTTGAGAGCTTCTCGCTCCGCCTCGAGACGCTTCTGTTCGACTACTCCAAAAACCGGGTCACGCGGGAGACGCTGGACAAACTTCTGGCACTCGCCCAAGCTGCCGGGGTTCCTGAACTGCGCGACGCGATGTTCTCCGGTGAGAAGATCAACGCGACCGAAGACCGCGCGGTGCTGCACACTGCGCTGCGCAACCGCCCGGACAAGCCTATCTATGTAGACGGCGAAGACGTGATGCCTGGCGTAAGCGAAACTTTGGGCAAGATGCGAACCTTTACTGAAGCCGTGCGAAGCGGGTCGTGGCAGGGCTACACCGGCGAAGAAATTACCGATATCGTCAATATCGGGATCGGCGGCTCCGATTTGGGGCCAAAGATGGTCACGCACGCGCTGATTCCTTACGGGCACCCGCGCCTCAGCGTTCACTACGTCTCAAACGTTGACGGCAGCGATATTTCTGAGACCCTAAAACACCTGAAGCCTGAAACGACCCTCTTTTTAGTGGCGTCCAAAACGTTTACGACTCAGGAGACGATGACCAATGCGGCTACGGCAAGGGACTGGCTGCTCAGCGCCGCAAAAGACGACAGCGCCGTCGCCAAACATTTTGTCGCCATGTCTACGAACGAAGAAGCGGTCAAGGCGTTCGGTATCGACGCGGAGAACATGTTCGAGTTTTCCGATTGGGTCGGCGGGCGCTACTCGCTCTGGAGCGCCATCGGGCTTTCTATTGCGCTTTATGTCGGGATGGACAACTTCGAGGCGCTGTTAGCAGGTGCGCGCGTAGCCGACGAACACTTTTTGAACGCGCCACTTTCTGAAAACATTCCGGTCATCATGGGCGTTCTGGGTGTGTGGTACAACGACTTTTTCGACGCACAAAGTCATGCAATCTTGCCGTACGACTACTATTTGGAGTATTTCCCCTCGTATTTTCAGCAGGGCGACATGGAATCGAACGGTAAAAGCACCACCCGTGAGGGCGAGCCGGTTCCCTTCAGCACCGGCCCCGTGATTTGGGGACAACCCGGTACCAACGGTCAGCACGCGTTTTACCAGCTCATCCACCAGGGCACCAAGCTCATCCCCTGCGACTTTTTAGCTGCTGCCAAAACGCACAACCCGGTCGGTAAGCACCACGAGATTTTGTTATCCAACTTTTTCGCCCAGACCGAAGCGTTGATGAAAGGCCGCACCTTTGAAGAGGCCAAAGCCGAGGTTGGGCAGGACGCGGGCGGCGTTGACCCCGACTTATTGGCAGCGTCGAAGACGTTTCCCGGCAACCGTCCGACGAACAGCTTTTTATATGAGGAGCTTGACCCGAAAACGCTCGGAATGCTGATTGCGCTTTATGAACACAAGATTTTTACGCAGGGCGTCATTTGGAACATCAATTCGTTCGACCAGATGGGGGTTGAACTCGGTAAGGTCTTGGCGAAGCAGATTTTACCGGAACTCGAGGGAGATGAGGAGGTCAGGGGTCACGACAGCAGTACCAATGGGCTGATTAACACGTACAAAAAGCTTCGCTAGGATAGGAAACGCCGTAAAAAGGCCAGCGCCGAGGCTGGCCTTTTGTCGTTCAGATGTGCGTTAGTTCAAAACTTCCGCGTGCTGCTGTTTCTCAAACGTAAACCCGCCCGCACCGGCCTCGAGCCTCACATCATCCCCGTCTTCAATCTCCCCGCCGATAAGTTTACGCGAAAGCGGTGTTTCGATGAGTTGCTGAATCGCCCGTTTTAGGGGCCGCGCACCGAAAACCGGATCATAGCCGACGCGGGCGAGTTGTTCTTTGGCACCCTCAGAGAGCGTCAGGGTGATGTGCCGCTCAGCGAGGCGTTCACGCAGGCGACCGAGCTGGATTTCAGCAATGGCCCCGACTTCGCTGCGGTCAAGGGCGTGAAAGACGATGGCGTCGTCGACCCGGTTCAAAAACTCCGGGCGAAAGTGAGTTTGGAGGAGATTAAACACCGTCTCTTTGACGCTTTCGTAATCGGCTCCGCTGCGGCTGGCCTCCAAAATCTGCGGCGACCCGATGTTCGAGGTCATAATCACGACCGTGTTGCGAAAGTCCACCGTGCGCCCCTGCGAATCGGTCAAACGACCGTCGTCTAAGAGTTGCAGCAGCGTATTGAACACGTCCGGGTGCGCCTTTTCAATCTCGTCAAACAGCAGGACACTGTAGGGGCGGCGGCGCACCGCTTCGGTGAGCTGTCCGCCTTCGTCGTAACCGATATATCCCGGAGGCGCGCCGATAAGCCGCGCGGTCGCGTGCCGCTCCATGTATTCGGACATGTCGAGGCGAATGAGGTTGTCTTCGGTGTCGAACAGGAGTTCAGCCAGGGCTTTGGCGGTCTCGGTCTTCCCTACCCCGGTCGGCCCTAAAAAGATGAAGGAGCCAATCGGCCGGTTCGGGTCGGACAACCCGGCCCTGGCCCGGCGGATGGCGTCGGCAACGGCAGTCACCGCTTCATCTTGCCCGATGACGCGCTCGTGAAGTTCGTGTTCCAGACGCAAGAGTTTTTCGCGTTCGCCCTCCAAGAGCCTCGAGAGCGGAATGTTCGTCCAGCGGCTCACCACTTCGGCAATCTCGTCGGCGTCTACGTCTAAGCGGACGTATTTGGCGTCGGCAAGTTGCGCCTCCAGCTCGCGTAAAGTTGCTTCGAGCTTCGGCAACCGTCCGTACTGCAACTCAGCCGCTTTATTCAGATCGTATTCGCGCTGCGCCGCCTCCATCTGCGTGCGCACCTCGTCGAGTTCGTTTTGCGCGGCGCTGTAGTCGTCGCGGATTTTCTTTTCGGCTTGCCAGTCCGAGGTGGTCTGGTTGATGCGCTCTTCTAACCCGCGTAACTCTTCTTCAATCCGTAAAAGGCGGTTGGCGGCCTCGGTGTCGTTCTCGAGCCGCAGGGCTTCTTGTTCGATCTCGAGCTGCAACTTGCGCCGCCGCAAGGTATCGATCTCTTCAGGCATACTGTCGAGCTGCACGCGAATTCGGCTCGCGGCTTCGTCTATGAGGTCAATCGCTTTGTCCGGGAGTTGCCGGTCGGCGATGTAGCGGTTAGACAAGGTGGCCGCCGCGATAATCGCCGAGTCGGTGATGGTGACGTTGTGGTGCACCTGATACTTTTCCTTGATGCCGCGTAAAATCGAGATGGTGTCTTCAACGCTCGGTTCTGTCACGACGATAGGTTGAAAACGGCGCTCCAACGCAGCGTCTTTTTCGATGGCGCGGTATTCGCTCAAGGTGGTCGCGCCGATCATCCGGAGTTCGCCCCTGGCGAGGGGCGGTTTGAGCATGTTTCCGGCGTCCACCGCACCTTCGGCCTTGCCGGCCCCGACGATGGTGTGCAGCTCGTCCATAAACAAGATGACCTCACCCTTTGACTGCACAGTTTCGTTGATGACGGCCTTTAAGCGCTCTTCAAACTCACCGCGAAACTTCGCGCCCGCCAAGAGCGAACCCATATCGAGGGCGATGACCCGTTTTCCTTGCAAGCCTTCGGGGATGTCTTTGTTGACGATACGTTGCGCGAGCCCTTCGGCGATGGCGGTCTTGCCGACACCCGGTTCACCAATTAGGACCGGGTTATTTTTGGTACGCCGTAAAAGAATCTGCACGGCGCGGCGAATCTCTTCGTCACGCCCAATCACGGGGTCGAGCGCCCCGGTGCGGGCGCGTTCGGTCAGGTCGATGCCGTATTTTTCCAGCGCTTCAAAGGTCGTTTCGGCGGATTTGCTGTCCACGGTTCTTCCCCCTCTGATTTCTTGTGCGGCGGCCTCGAGCGCTTTCCCTTCAGGCAAACTGCCGAGTTCTCTGCCGGCGGTGCGGCGGAGCGCGACGAGCAGCGCGTCGGCGGCGACAAAACTGTCGTTCCAGGCTTTAGCGACGCGTTCGGCTTCGTCGAAGGCTTTGGCTAAGTTTGGGCTCAGGTATTGACCGTCGCTGCCGGAGACTTTCGGTAAACCGTCCAAGACGGCGTTGAGGCTACTCTGCACAGCCTGTAAATTGCCCCCGGCACGTTCCAGAACCCTTGCTGAAGGACTGTTCGCGTCAGCTAGCAGGGCAGTGGCGAGGTGGGCGGGCACGACGGTTTGATGCCCGCGCGTACGGGCGATTCCTTGGGCATTTTGCACGGCTTGTAGGGTTGATTCGGTAAAACGTTCGGCGTCCATAGTGTCTCTATTATGAAACTTGAGTGCAGTATTGTCAAGTTTACTGCGCCTAAAAAGCTATCACCTTCAGCGGTTGTGCTGATTTGGTAAGGCACTACGGCGCAGTCTTGCGGTTTACTCTAGAGTCGAGGTGGACACCGGGGCAAAAGCGATATTCATATACGCGTGGGTCGCGCACAGGCTAAAGTCCGCTCGAGAACCACCCGGGCACGCCGAAACCAAGCAGGCAGCCGGACAAGAAGCTAACAGGAGGACAAGGTGGCGACAAAAAAATCCAAAGCTGAAGAAAACGGCTCGAGTCAGGCAAACTCGGATGCAAAGCCCAAAAAGCTCGCAAAAAAGACCTATGAGGCCGAACTCGAGCGGTTACAGCTCGAGCTGGTCAAACTGCAGGAATGGATTCGGGAACGGGGACTCAAGGTCGTCGTAATTTTTGAAGGGCGGGACGCAGCCGGTAAGGGCGGCGTCATCAAGCGGATTACCGAAAGCTTGAACCCGCGCATCTGCCGCGTGGTTGCTCTCGGCACGCCGACGGAGCGGGAAAAGACGCAGTGGTACTTTCAGCGCTACATCGCCCAGCTTCCGGCAGGCGGCGAGATGGTGTTATTTGACCGGAGCTGGTACAACCGCGCGGGCGTCGAACGGGTGATGGGCTTTTGTACCGAAGCCGAATACCAGGAATTTATGCGCTCGTGCCCCGAGTTTGAACGGATGCTGGTGCGTTCGGGTATCGTTTTAATCAAATACTGGTTTTCAGTCTCTCCCGACGAGCAGGAGCGGCGTTTTCAAGACCGCTTGGAAGACCCCAGCAAGCGCTGGAAACTCTCGCCGATGGATTTAGAAGCGCGGAGCAAGTGGGTCGAATACTCCAAGGCCAAAGACACGATGTTTAACTATACCGACATCAAACAAGCGCCGTGGCTGGTCGTAGACGCCGACGATAAAAAACGCGCCCGGCTCAACTGTATCAGTCACCTCCTCAGTGTAATTCCCTACGAAGACCTGACGCCCGAACCGATAGAACTTCCGGAGCGGCAAGAAAACACCTCGTATGTCAGACCGCCGGTCGATGAGCAGACGTTTGTACCGGAAATCTACTGAAATGTTTCAGCGAGAAGAAGCTTGAAGTCGAACAACCAGCCGAGTTTGAATGAAGGGAACGTGCCACCAGGCGAAGGTTATAAGGGATGATGAACCGAAAAAGGCGACTTTTCGGGTCGCCTTTTTTGGATAAAAACCCTAGCACCTTACTACTGCCCGATAACCTCAGGCCGACCGAAGGTCTATTCGGGGACGCCGCCGGGGTTTTCAGGTGACGTAGCTCCGTCCGGTAAAAGGTTGCTCGAGAGCAAAAAGAGTCCGGCGTCGGTTTTGACCTCGCCGACAAAGGGCGTAAACCAGAGTTCTTGCCGTAAAACCTCTTGCGCCTCCCCTGCCGGATTGTACGAGCGGCTTTCAAACGAGACGACAAACACCTCAAAAGACCCCGCAGGCGTCGTCACCGGGCGCGCATCGACGATCTCAAAGCGGTACTCGAGCCTCACCTCTTCACTTTTACCGGCGTCGGTAAAGTTGACCGTAGCGACCGCCTCGCCGCCCCAGCTCGAGCCGACCCGGAGCGTCCGCTCTCTGGGCCACTCCCGGATTGCCGGGGTAATGGTGGTGACGTAACCGGGACCGGTTTCGCGGGGGATAAATACCCCGTCCTCCCGGTAATCGCGGTAGGTGCGGGTCTCGAGGCCGCGCCCGGTCGTCCGCCACACCGTCAGTGTTTGCCCGTCGATGAGCGTCGGGCCTTCGACTTGCTGAACTAAAACGGGCGCGTCTTGCGCCTCGCCTTCAGGCAGGTAAGACCAGACTGCGCCCGTCGAGTGTGGATAGTACGTCGGGGCTTCACTAAGCTGCGTGACGCTGATACGCGCCGCCGGAGCAGGCGCACAGGCGGACAGCGCGATTGCAGCCAAAGCGTAAAAGAGAAACCTGAACATGGGCCAGTCTACCTGCCGGATTGCCCCGAACCCCGCTACTTTGCACAGGTAGGTCTTTGCAGATTACTCCGCGGCGCTGCGGTTTTCCAGACGTCCGCCGATATCGCGCCGCAGATGCGCGTTGGGAAAATCTACGGCTGCGACGCCCCGGTAGGCGGCGGCAACCGCCTCGGCGAGCGTTTCGGCCCACGCCACGACGTTTAGAACGCGGCCTCCGCTCGAGACCAGCCCGCTCTCCCCTGACCCGTTCTTCGCCAATGCCGTCCCCGCATGAAACACCCGCGTGTTCGGCGGAAGTGTGTCCGGCAACGCCAGCGGCAACCCGTTCGGATACCCCCCCGGGTAGCCCGGCGACGCCAGCACCACGCACGCCGAGGCCGCGCCCGACCACCTCGGCGTCACCTCAGCGAGGCGTCCGGCAGCGGTGGCCTCCAGAAGCTCGAGCAGATCGCTTTCCAGGAGCGGCAGCACGGCCTGCGTCTCGGGATCACCGAAACGGACGTTGTACTCTAGAACCTCCACACCCGCTTCTGTCACCATCAACCCGATAAAGAGTACGCCACGGTAGCGCACACCTTCGGCGCGGAGCCCGGCAAGCGTCGGCGTAACGATAGTTTCCGTCACCGCACGCAGCTGCGCGTCACTCAGGAGCGGTACCGGGGCCACCGCGCCCATGCCGCCGGTCATCGGCCCTACGTCACCGTCGAACGCTTGTTTGTAGTCTTGAGCCAGCGGCAACAGCCGCACCGTGCTACCGTCGGTCAGGAGCAGCAAACTCACCTCTTGCCCGCTTAAAAACGCCTCGAGCACAACTTCACCACCGCCCGCTAGAACGGCCTCCAACGCCCCGACCGCTTCCGCGTGTGTATGTGCGATTGTCACGCCTTTACCCGCTGCGAGCGCCGAATCTTTAACCACAACCGGATAATCTTGGGTGTCGGGGTAGTAGGTCTCGAGGTATAAACGCGCCTCGTCAAGCGCCGTAAAACTCCGGTAGGCCGCCGTCGGAATACCGTGCCGCGCCATAAACGCTTTGGAGAATGCTTTGGAGCCCTCGAGCCGCGCCGCCGCCCGGTTCGGCCCGAAGATACGCCGCCCCGCCGCCCCAAATACGTCAACGACGCCCGCCACCAGCGGCACTTCCGGCCCGATTACCGTAAAATCTACGTTTTCGCGTTCAGCGGCCTCTAAAAGCGCGTCCGGCGTCGGCTCGGTGTCTAAACAGCGTGCCAGCTCCGCAATGCCTGCGTTGCCGGGAACCGCTAGAAGCTCCGTCACCCGCGCCGACTCCGAAAGTTTCCAGACGAGCGCATGTTCGCGCCCACCACTGCCGACGACCATCACCTTCATGCCGCTACTTTCATCTCGAGACCCTTTCGTAAGCTCTTGCCTGCCCCGTCAGCACGCGCCGCACCGCCTCCGGGTACGCCCGATGCTCCTCCGCCAAAATACGCTGTGCCAGCGTCTCTTCGGTGTCACCCGCCAGAACCGGCACCCGCCGCTGCACGATAGCCGCGCCCGTATCGACGCCCGCATCGACGAAATGCACCGTACAACCCGACTCTTGCACCCCGGCCGCGAGTGCCTGCCGCTGCGCGTGGAGCCCCGGAAACGCCGGGAGCAAAGACGGATGAATGTTGAGGAGCCGCCCCGCCCAGCGCGCCGTAAACTCCGGCGACAACACCCGCATAAACCCTGCCAGACAGATGAGATCAATTTCAAACTCTCGCAGTAGTGTATCGGCTCCCTTTTCAAAGCGTTGGCGGTCTGCTCCAAAGGGCAGGGCGTAGGCCGAAATCCTGCACGCCTCAGCAAGCGAAAGTGCGCCTGCGCTGCGTTTGTTGCTCAGCACCAGTTCAACCGACGCGAGCGGGTCGGCAGGCGGAAACGCTGCAGTCAGCGAGCGCAGGTTCGAACCGCGTCCCGACGCGAAAACCGCAAGGCGTGCAGGACGCTCGAGTGGAAACATCATAGGAAATTGTATCCCGCACAGGCTCCCATACTCCCTTGCTACGCTCGCTGCACGAGACTTGGGCCATCTCTGTTTTTACGGCTCCCTGAAAAGCTACGACGACGAAATCGTCGCCGCTACGCCGGACGAAACGCTGAGCGAACTTTTAACCGAACGCGCCCCGCTCATGTTCGGCGGACACACGCACGCCTAACTGCTCAGGCGGTACCGAGGCGTGACTTTTGTCAATCCCGGTAGCGTCGGCCTGCCCCGCGAGTTTCTCCCGGACGGACGCGCCCGCAACCCGACCGGGGCCGAGCCTGACCTTCGTGTTCCCTACTACACTCAGCCTTTATTTGAAGCCGCGAAAACGAGCGGGATGCCGCACGCTGAAACGTGGAACGCCGATTGGTCAGGTCAAGCCGCTCTTTAACGCCTCCACAAACTGCTGCGCCGTGCGTCCCGAATAGCCGTTGCCCCACTCGGCAAAGCGCACGGCTTTGGTGTCTAAATCGCTATCTGCTACTGCGTCACGCGCCGCAAGCCCCCGGACGATTTCCAGATAGCGGCGCTGCGTCGCGTCCGGAAAGGTCAAAACGAGACCGAAACGGTCGGCCAGCGCCAAACGTTCGTGCTGCGTGTCCCACGCGTGAACATCGTCATTTGAGGGGTCGGGCCGGTCGGAAAAACGCTCCGTGACGAGGTGGCGGCGGTTACTCGTGGCGTAAACGAGGACGTTTGCGGGCCGCCCGCCGAGTGACCCCTCCAAGAGCGATTTAAGCGGTCCGTAGGCGCGGCTCCCGGCCTCGAACGACAGGTCATCGACGAAGAGCAGGTAAAAATGCGGTCGCCCGCGCAGCGTTTCTAAAATCGTCGGCAGTTCGGTTAGACTTTCAGGGACAACCTCGACAAACCGCAAGCCCGCCTCGGCGTAGCGCCCCCCCAGACTTCGCAGCACCGTAGATTTACCGCTCCCGCGCGGGCCGTAAAGGAGTGCGTGTTGTCCGCCGCGCCCACAGAGAAACGCCTCGGTGTTGGCGTAGAGGCGCTCGAGTTGCCTCTCCAAACCAACCAGCCGACGCGCCTCGGCCCAGGCCGGGTGCAAGACGCCGTGAAGCGCGCCGCCCGACCAGCGAAACGCCGGAAACCGGGCCAGGTCGCCGCTACCGTCCTTGCGGTACGCCCCGAGTAGCGCCCTCAGTACGGACTCGGCGTCGGCGGTGCAGAGGGTTTGGGCAAGGGTCTGGACTTTCCGGTCTTTTTTTACGCTCAGCTGCTCGAGCGGCGGCACAGTGTCCACAGTGTCGCTTGCAGTGTCACTTGTACGACTGCCACTTGCGCGCGCACTTACGGCGTTACCTGCCGTGTCCCCTACGATGTCGGCAACTTCACCGTGCCAGTCGCGGCGGAGCAAGTTGAGGAGACTCGAGAGGTCGCGCCGCGCCCCGACCAACAGACCTTCAGGCGGTGACAAGGCAGCCTGCGCCAGCACCGACTCGCCGTAAAGCAAACCCGCCGCCGCCGCTTCGTACAAGTCGGCGTGTCCGGCCTCGCTCAGCGCGGCGTAAAGCTCGGCGTAAGCGTCCTCGACCTCGGCAGCGTTACGGCCCAGCGTGGCCCCGCTCAGCCTGTCCAGCGCCTGCGCCCACGGCTCCCGCCCCAACGCACGAAAAACATACCTCATAAGACTCCTTCGGCAACCCGCTGCCCCTCAGCTGGTTCGTTCGTCTCCAGGCGGGCCTGCACCTCGGGTAAAGCGTAACGCATCGCCCGTGCTCCGGCTTCTGCACCTGCAGCGGCGCGGTGTAAGTCCCACCACGCGAGCGGCGGGTCGACGCGGAGCAAAAGTGCGTCCGGGAGGGTGAGCAGTTCCCCCAACGGGTCTTTGGTATAAGACGCACCTGCCCGCGCCAGACCACGCAGTAGCGTTCCGTAGGCGTGTTCGGGCGCGCCTAGAAAACGGCGGTGCCACCGCTGCCCGAAGGGTGAGGCGTGAAACTTGCGAAAGCGTGCGATAGGCCGCGCCCCCTCCACTGCGACGCCGGTATGAACGCCGAGCGTGAACTGAGCTTGACCTAAAAGCGGCGTCACCGGCACCGGTGAGACAAAGCCACCGTCTATCAGCAAACGGCCTCCCAACTCAAAAGCCCTGGTAATCCCCGGTAGCGCGCAACTTGCCCTGACCGCCCCGGCCAAAGACCCGCTATAGGACTCACGGTTTAGCACGACGAGCTCGCCGGTGCGAACGTCTGTACAGGTGATGTGCAGCGGCAGCTTGAGGTCGGCAAAGGTTGCGCCGTAAAATACGGTGCGCTCGAGCCACCCCTCGATCCGGCCCCCCTCGACCAGCGCCGCCCGGTGCAGCCCAAAGTCGAGCCCGTGCTGCCACACCTCGTTTGCCGGAAACGTCTCGGCCCACCGCCAGAGCTTGTCCGCGTCCTCGTAAAGCGCGTAGTGTGCGGCAATCAGCGACCCGAAACTCGTGCCGGAAAGAACTTCCGGTGAAAGTCCGGCCTCGCTCAAGACTTTAAGAATGCCGACATGCGCGAACGCCCGCGCGGTGCCGCCGCCTAAAGCTACACCCAGACGGTGTGGAGCAGGTTCGGAAAACACAGCCTACTCTATCAAGTACAACTCGGCAGGCACGGTGAAATGAGGGTTAAGGACTCGAGCCCTCTTTTTACCTGACGGCTCGCAAAAGAGGTTTCTAGCGGGCGCACAGCAAACCGGCCCGGTTGCAGACAGAAATATCAGATGGTAGAAACCATGCTACGCTTCTACCATTAAAAAACCTCAAGAGTGAACGTGTGGCGGTTTTGCCCGAGCAGATCACACGCCTTACAGGAGAAGGTAAACCCGAAGCAGTACACGCACTCGAGGTTTACCAAACCAAACTGTCGGGAAAGCGTGAGGCAGAAACGGTCATTGCCTCGATCAGGCAAAACGTTCATCCCCATGTTCTACCTGAGCATAGCGGGAAAGTGCCTGACAAGGCCGAGCTGGAGGATGAACTCGGTACGCCCTGCTGGTCATCGACACGAGCGTCTTGTTGCACGTCTTTTTCGAGGAGCCGGGCTGGGAAAGAAGTGTCGCTCAGCTGCTGCGTCAGGAGGCGCGTCTCTTGTCGGTCGCTTCACTTATCGAGGCGCAAGCTGTTACCGCAGGTCGTACGAGTATAGACGCTTTCGATGTTTTAGATAAATGCTGGCTTTGAACGTCGAGGTCGTGTCCTTAAGCGTCGGACAGACCGAGCTAGCCCGTAAAGCTTACCTTCGCTACGGTAAAGGACAGGGACACCGGGCAGGGCTCAACTACGGTGATGTGATGACGTACGCGCTGGCGAAAGACCGCGCTGAGGTGCTGGCTTTTGTCGGGGAAGATTTTGTCCTGACCGACCTTAGGGTTCTCAAATTAGGTTAAGCTCGCACCCTCGCCATCGCATAAGCGTCAACAAACACGCCCTCCCGAAAAGCGTACCTTTGGAGCGTACCTTCACGGACAAAGCCGAACTTTTCATAAAGTTTTAGCACCGGGAGGTTATCGGTGTAGACCGTGAGCTCGAGCCGGGTCAGGTTGAGCCAATTTTCAGAGAGTTCTATTGCCGCCTCCATCAACGCCGACCCGACACCTCTGCCCTGCCAGTCGTCATGCACCGCCATCCCGAGCGCGCCGACGTGCCGCCGCCTCGGTCTCGAGGTCACGCTTAACCCCAGGTTCCCGACAACTTCGCCTTCAGCGCAAGCGACCAGGCTATAAAGGTCGGGCGGCGGATTTTCCAGCTTTTTACGCCAACTCTCAGCGGACGGGTAGGGCAGTTGCACCGTGCCCCGGATAACGCCGGGCTGCGTAAAGATTTTGTAGAGCGCCCTAAAATCACTCGGTTCGGTGTGCCGGATGGTGATAGCTTTATGACCGGGCGAAGACATAACCGTGATTATAGCGAGCGCTGCACAGCGGCTCGAGCTCAACCTCGGCGCAGATCACGACGGCAGGTCAGGTGAAAACGCTGTAGGATGCCCTTGCCGTATTTACGCCAAAAACCGCGTCTATTACGCGGAGGACGGAATGGACGAACGAAGTCGAGCGGGCACACCGGTCGAACTTTTCGGCTAAAATGATGAGAAGTATGTTGCAGGTCAACCTTTTGGGCAGCGTTCAGGTGCAGCTTGGCCCAACCTCTATCTCTTTTCTAGCAGACCAGCGCTATCAGCTGCTGGCGTATTTGGCACATCATCGGGACTGGGTAAGTCGTGAGCAGCTGCATTACCTGTTCTGGTCGGAGCGTTCAGACAAACAAGCCAAGGACAACTTGCGCCAACTGCTCCGGCGGGTGCGCGCACTGGATTTAAACCGTAACGTTCCAAGCGGTCTCATCATCGAGCGCGGGCGGCTGTGCTGGTGTGTCGAAACAGACACGCACGCCTTTGCCGAAGCCATCCGCGAGATGAGGTGGCGCGACGCGCTGGAACACTACCGGGGACCTTTTTTAAGCGGGCTCGAGCTGGCAGCTGGCTGGGTGCGCCTCATGCCGCTGATCGAGATCGCCGACGAGCTTGCCAAGAGCAGCGATTTTCTGGAGAGCAGCCGCAGCAAGGTCGCAAGGCACCGGAGTCTGCGGGCGGTGTTCGAGCATTCATGGCGGCTCTTAAACCCCGAGGAACAAACGGTGCTAAAAAAGCTTTCGGTTTTTGTCGGTGGGTTCAACCGGAACGCCGCTGCGGAGGTCGCAGGCGCGTCGCTGCCTATCCTGGCAGCCTTGGCGGATAAATCGCTACTCAAAGTCTCTGATGCGGGCAGGTATCACCGGCACATGCTGGTTTATGAGTACAGCCGGGAAAAACTCGCTGAGGAGCCCGGCGAATACGCGCAGACCGAGGCGCGGCACGGAGACTACTTTATGAGGTTTTTAGCCGACCAAAGGCGCGTGCTACGGGGTGCTGAGAGCCAAGTTGCCTTTGGCGCACTTGACGGAGACCGGGAGAACGTTCGGGCCGCCTGGCAGTGGGCAGTTCGGCGGGTTGAGGCTGAGCATATCCGGCACGCTACCTTTGCACTGTCGAACTACCTCGCCAGACGCGCAAGGTTTCAAGAGGCGCAGGGGTTCTTTCGTTCGGCGGCTGCCGTTTTAGACGGAAGTGACCCGAGGGAGCGTCACGCGCTGGCCGCTGTGCTGACCGAGGAAAGCTGGCACAGCTATCAGCTGGGCCACTACGCCGAGGCTGAACGGCTCGCCGAACGGGGTCTGGTGCTGGCAGAAGCCGCTGCCGACAGTACCATCACGGTGCTCGCGCTCAACGCGCTGGGCTGCACTGCCAACAAGACCGGAGCCTACAAAAAAGCGCAGCGTTACCACCGGCGAGCCGTCAGTTTTCCGAAGGGCCAACAGCAACCCACCTTGCAGGGCAATTTGCTGAACAACACGGCGATTGTCGAAAGGTCGCTGGGCAATTACCAGGAGGCTCGAGCCTACGCCCAGGAAGCTTTAGAGTGCTACCGACTGAGCGGCAACCGTGTCGACCGGCTTCACCTCCCACTGCAGTTTGGAGAAATCAGCCTGTACCAAAACCGGTTGGACGACGCAAAAGGCTATTTTACCGAGGGCTTGGCGCAGGCGCGGGCACTTGGGGTTCAGTCGCGCATCAGCGATTTTCTGGTGATGCTGGCGCGGACACTTTACGAGCTGGGGGCGTTTGGAGAATCGCTCGAACACTGCCGCGAAGCCCAGAAGATGATGCAGGCTAACGGGGGACAGTCCAGAGACAGCAGCGCCCTAAAAAATACGCTTGGCAGGTTGGCGGCGGCGCAAGATGATAAGGCTGCGGCCTACACTCTGTTTGGGGAAAGCTTGCGTACAGCCTGGTCTCGAGGGGAACTGCCAAAGGTTTTAGAAACCCTCGTCTACCTGGCTGAGCTGTGGCTAAAAGAGGCGCGCGTCACCCAGGCCGCCGAACTGCTCAGTTTGGCCCAAGCGCATCCCGGCAGCGAATACTGGCTTAGAGAACACGCCCGGAAGCTGCTTGCAGGGCTCGAGCCGAGTCAACAAGCCCAGAGCCGTAAAAATCCTCTCAGCTTGACCGAGGTGCCTTCACGCTTAGCCGAGTGGCTTCATCTGCCGGAACTACTGGTGCCGGAACCCCTGAGCAGCGCGGAGCACCTGCTAAACCCTTGATGCTGTAACCCCATGTCGAACCTCGTTACGAACGGCCTGTAATAGCATTTCCACGGGAGGGTTGCACCAAGTATACCCTTGAGGGGCACAGGCTATCGTCAGAAGGTGTGTGCTGGTCAACAAAGCTTGAACTTAGAGCGTTGCCGACCAGATGCTACTTGTTACAAACAGTTGATCCTGCAGTGGACAGCTTGCGAAAAGCGTGAGGTGGGCAGGGCCGTCGGTTCACGCCCTGTTCACGCCTGTTTTTCTATATTGGGCCCATGAATCCCCACCTTCTTATCCCGCTGAGCGAGGGCTTTTTACTCGGGCTGGGGCTTATCGTCGGGATTGGGCCACAAAACGCCTTTGTTTTGCAGCAGAGCCTGAAGCGGCAGTTTATCTTGATGATCGCGCTCTTGACCAGCCTGATCGACGTTGCGCTTATCAGCCTGGGCGCAAGCGGCGCGGGGCGTCTTTTTGCAAGCGTGCCGCTGCTAGGGCAGCTCGCAGCCTGGGCGGGTGCTGTTTTTTTACTGGCCTACGGCTGGCGGTCGTTTAAGGCGGCGTTTCGCCTTGCACCTCTCTTTTCTTTCACACCACAGGTCAAACTCGGGCGACGCGCCGTCGTCACGGGCATCCTGGCAGTGAGTTTTCTCAACCCCAGCACCTATCTGGACACGGTGCTCGTTATCGGCGGCAACGCCGCCCGGTACGAAAGCTCGCTCAGGGTCTTTTTCACCGTCGGCGCGACCTTTGCCTCTATCTTCTGGTTTTTTACGTTGACCTTTGGTGCCGCCAGGTTCAGCGGGTTTTTAAGCGCTCCCGGCAGCCTGCGAATCGTCGACGGCTTGGGCGGCGTCATCATGTGGGCTATTGCGGTTCGGCTGGTTTTACATGCAGCCGGGTACTGAATTCAGGCGCTGGACGTTCGGGCGCTCAGGTGCGGCGGTGACTGCCCGGTCGGATTGGGAAAGGTTGGTCAGGTAGCCGAGTTATGATCGCAAAAATTTTACTCTCAGCTTTTTTTATCGCCGCAGTCAATCTGGTCGCCAAACGTTATCCCGCTTTAGGCGGTTACATGGCGGTGCTACCCGTGATTACCTTTTTATCCCTGATTACCCTGATGATCGACAAAGAGAACAGTGAAAATATTTCGGTGTTTTTAACGGGCGCACTTTCGGGGGTCGCGCTGACCAGCCTGATCTTGGTCTTGATGCTGGTGATGGTGCGCAGTGGGCTAGCTGCTACGCACGTCGTCTTACTCGGCGTAGGTATCTGGGCCGTCGTCGCTTACGTCGGGACGCAGCTTTTTTCGTAAGACCCGCAACTCGGTGTCGCCTTTTATTTCTTCTCCGAACTGCTCATTCCGACGAGCCGCAAGAACAGCACCGCCGTAAACACCCCCCGACAACCGCCTCGAACACCGAAAAAGACTGCGCGTAAAATTTAGTCGGCGTGACGTTGCCGTAACCGACCGAGGTCAGGGTGACGGGAAAGTAGAGTAGGTGTTGCCGGGTTACCTCAGTACCCGACGAGGCCCACAGCGACCAGAATAATCTCGGTGAATACCTGTTTGGCTGGGAAAATGTCACGGCTGAGCACTACGGTCATAAAAAGATGTGTCTGAAACCCGTTATCTTGCCTGTGTTTGACCCCCTTGCGTTTGACTGTTCGGTTCCAGCATCCCCCTCACATCGAGCAAAAAGTTGCCTTCGCTGGGCAGCATAATCGTCTGCACCCCGGGCGCGAGTTTTTGAGCGACCTCGAGCTGAATAATACCGGGGTTGTTTTGTATGGCCCGGCCGCGAAGCTCGAGTTCTTGCGCCGCACCTTCGGCCCGGGCAATCGTGGCGTCACGTTCGCCTTCGGCCTCGATGACGCGCCGCTCGGCGGCGATGAGAGACTGGCGTTTGCGGTTCTCCTCGACCTGCACCTGCTGCTCGGCCCGTTGTTTCTCTTCGATGGCCTGACTGATCGATTCGGGAATACGGATATCACGTAGCAGCACGTCGATAAGAATAATATTGCCTTTGCCGAGTTCTTGCGCGAGCGTAGTTTTGATACCCTGCTGGAGTTCGGTCCGCTGCGTGCTGATGACCTCGGCGGCGTTGTACTGCGCGATCCGGTCGCGGATGACCGAGCGCACCTGCGGGCGGATCAAGGTGTTTTCGTAGTCGGTGCCGAGCGTTTGAAAGATGGCGTCGGCCTGAGCCGGGTCGATGCGAAAACGGATGGTCGCGTCGGTGGTAATCTGCAAGCCTTCTCTCGAGAGTGCCGGGATGTCGTCGTCCTCGTTGCGGTTAAATGCAATAGCCTGGTCACGGGTTGACAAGAGTGTCACTTGTTGCAAGAGCGGCAGGACAACGTGAAAGCCCTCGCCGAGTTCACGCTCCTGAACACCGCCGAAAACGTTAAACACGACCCCGGTCTGACCTGCGGGTACAACCGCAAAGCTCGCCGCGAGCAGACCGAGCAGCGCTACGCCTATCGCACCGTTTCTGATCCAAGCTTGTTTTGCGAGCGCACCGTAAATTGCGACCAAAATGCCGCCGCCCAAAACGAATAATCCTATAGCTGTCATAAATATGCTCCTAAATATGCTCCTGGTGGCTTTCCTCCACTAACCCTACGCTTCCGCGCCGGAAAGCGCAGGGCTAAGCTATACGTTTGAGAACGGGCCGGTACGTGCTTGAAGCAGTTGAGCGGGGAGCCCAGGCCCCCTCTCACAAATTCAAAAAAGCCCGGCTCGAGTGATAGCATAAACCGATGGCGGCGATTTACCAGCGTGCAAGGCCGATTACTTTTGCCCAGGTCATCGGTCAGGAACACGTCAAAGCACCCTTGCAAGCGGCGCTTTCCAAAGGTCGCATCGGTCACGCGTATCTGTTTTCGGGGCCGCGCGGCGTCGGGAAAACCACGACGGCGCGGCTTTTGGCGATGGCGGTCAACTGCGAACAAGGCGAGAAACCGTGCGGCGAATGCGAGTCGTGCCTTTTAGTACGAAAGGGAAGCCACCCGGACGTCATTGAACTCGACGCTGCCAGCAACAACTCGGTCGAAGACATCCGCGATTTACGCGAAAAGGTCTACCTGTCTTCGGTGCGCGGCGGGCGGCGGGTGTGGGTGCTAGACGAAGCGCATATGTTATCCAAATCGGCGTCGAACGCGCTGCTAAAGACGCTCGAGGAACCCCCCGAAGGTCTCGTGTTTGTGTTAGCCACGACCGAACCGGAAAAGTTGCCGCCGACCATCCTTTCACGGACGCAGCACTTCCGCTTTCGCCGGCTTTCTGAGGCTGAAATCGAGAGCAAGCTGGGGCATTTGACGCAAGAAGCCAAAGTCGAGGCCGAACCGGGAGCTTTGACCCTCGTCGCCCGCGCCGCCGACGGTGCGATGCGGGACGCAGAATCGTTGCTGGAGCGCCTTCTGGCGAGTGGCGCAACCATCACCTTAAACGACACCGAACGCGCCCTCGGTCTGCCGCCACAAACCCGGATGCAAACCCTCGCCCGGTCGCTCGCCGAACGCGATCTAAGCGCCATGTTCGGTGAGGCGAGCGCCTTGTACCGTGACGGGTTTGCGCCGCGCAGTCTGGCTGAACGTCTGACTTTGGAGCTGCGGGCCGCGCTCTACACCCAGGTCGGGCTCGACGAAGGGTTTTCATTGACGCTCGGCGAAGACGACCTGCTCCGGGTGATCCACGCGCTTGACGACGAGATGGAACGCTTTGTCCGCTACGACGACCTGTTTTCGCTCGAGGTCGCCCTCATCAAAGCCGTCAACGCCTTGTCGCAAAACGCCCCTCGTCCGGTTGCTGATTCATCAGCTTCCGAAACGACTCAGAGCGTGCAACCGCAACCCGCGCAGCCTACGTCCCGCCCCGCCCCAACAGCCAACGACCTGCCCGACTTCAACCCCACGGGCCGCGCCGCGCCGGTTCGTCCGCCCCACCTAGAGGCGTCATCGACACCCGCGCAACCCATGCCGCCATCTACGCCAGCTGCCAAGCCTGAGCGCCCCAAAGCCTCGTGGCACACCGTGCAGAGCCGCGCCGGAACGCAGCTCAAGGCGTTTATGTTGCCTGCCAAGGCCGACATCGAGGGTTCAGATATCTTTTTACGGTTTGCCGACACGCACAAGTTTCACTTTACCCAGCTTAAAACCCGGCAGGACGAACTCGTCACGCTAGTCAGAGACGTGTTGGGCGACGGGTATACGCTGCACCTCGAGGGGCCGGGGGAACGTGTCACAAAAAAGTCGTAGCGGAGCGCCCAGGGGCCGCTCCGACTGCACGCCAAACCGAGCCGCCCACCGAGCGACGTACCGAACAACCTAGAAGCGCCCAACCCGCCGTAAAAGCCGACTACGCAGAACCTGTCGCCGTAAAACCTGTTGTTGTAAAACCTGCTGTCACAGAACCTGCTGTTACAGAACCTGTTGTTACAGAACCCAGCCCGGTTCAGCCACCGCTCGAGCCTCCTCCCGGCATCCGGGCCGACGGAACAGTTCCGGCATCTCCACCGACGCCCACCGAAACCGCGCCGCTGCCGCCCGAGCCTTTTGCCGACGAACTGCCACCCGACTTTTGGGGCGACGACCCTATCCTCCCCGGAGCGCCGCAAAACTCGCGGGAGAGCTACCCTGACGACAACGTAGCCGGTTTCAACCAGCCGGAGACGCGTCAGACGCAGGGAGCGCCGGCACAAACCGTAAAACCGCTGAGCGGGCCCATAGCGACCGACCCCCGCTTCATCCTCCTGACCGAGCTGTTTCCGGGCCACGTAACTAGCTGGCAGAGCGCCGAAACGCCCGCCGCCCCGGAAGCAGACAACGCCGACGCCACGCCTGAAACGGTAGACTTGGAAGTAGGACTAGACGCCGACACTGATTAGGTTTGCCAAAACCACGACGGCGAAAAAGGAGCCCTTATGAACATGCAAAAGCTGATGAAAGAGGCGCAAAAGGCGCAAAAAAAGATGCAGGAAGCGCAGGAGCGACTGGCGAACTTGTCGGTCACGGGCAGCGCAGGCGGCGGTTTGGTGACGGCGACCGCTTCCGGCGACGGTTCGATTACCGCCGTAAAGATCGACCCCGGCACCGTTGACCCCGAAGACGTCGAGCTCCTTGAAGACCTCGTAATGGCGGCTGTGAACGACGCGCAGCGCAAGGCCAAAGAGCTGCAAGAGACCGAGATGGGTTCAGCGATGGGCGGCATGGGCGGTTTAGGGGGGATGTTCTAGCACTTGAAATACCCTCCCGCTTTGACCCAGCTCATCCGTGAGCTAGGACGACTTCCCGGTATCGGCCCGAAAAGCGCGCAGCGGCTTGCGTTTCACCTCTTCAACCGGCCCGACGACGAGGTGCGCGGCCTCGCTGAAGCGCTGCTGAACGCCAAAGGCAGTTTGCGGCAATGCGAAGTTTGTTTTAACATCACCGACAGTGAGCGTTGCGCCGTTTGTACCGACGTGCAGCGCGAACAGAACCTGATTTGCGTGGTCGAAGAACCCGCCGACCTGTTGGCGATCGAGCGTTCCGGTGAATACGGCGGGCTCTATCACGTGCTGCACGGCTCGCTCTCGCCGATGAACGGGGTAGGGCCGGATCAACTCACCATACAGCCGCTGCTGACACGGCTGAAAGACGTCGAAGAGGTGATTCTGGCGACCGCGACGACCGTCGAGGGTGAAGCGACGGCGATGTATCTAGCACGGCTGCTTGGCGAGATGAAAGTTCCGACTTCACGTATAGCTTACGGGCTACCGGTCGGGGGCGACCTCGAGTACGCCGACGAAGTAACCTTAGGACGCGCCATCAGTAACCGTCGCCGGTTATAGATTCAAGTTGTAAACCTTCGCCGCTAACGTACCGTAAACGCATCCGGATTTTACGGCGCTAGCTCTACCGTGTGTATAGCACCTCATTGACAACCGCTGGGCACTCTATATAATGGCGTGCTTAGCGTGCCTTATTTACTAGGCATTTACTAGGCGCGCAAGATTTTGGAGGCAAGGTGAGTCAGGCACAGAAAAAAAGCGCTAGCGGCGGGTCGCGCAGACTCGTTATCGTCGAGTCGCCGACGAAGGCGAAGACCATCCGGCGCTTTTTGGGGTCGTCGTACCGCGTCGAGGCGTCGATGGGGCACGTGCGCGACCTGCCCGCTTCCGCCGCCGAAATCCCGAGCAGCTACAAAGACCAGGCGTGGGCGCGGTTAGGCATCAACGACCGCTTCGAGCCCATCTATATCGTCCCGGCGAAGAAGAAGAAAGTCGTCAGTGAGTTGAAAGCCGCGCTTAGAGACGCCGATGAACTCTATATCGCCACCGACGAAGACCGCGAGGGCGAGTCGATTGGCTGGCACCTGGTCGAGGTCTTGAACCCCAAAGTGCCGGTTCACCGGATGGTATTCCACGAGATTACCGAAGCTGCCATCATGCGGGCGTTGGAAGAGACCAGGGCGATTGACCAACACCTTGTAGACGCGCAGGAGACGCGGCGCGTGTTAGACCGTCTGGTCGGCTACACCCTCTCACCGCTGCTATGGAAAAAAGTCGCGCCGAAACTCTCGGCGGGGCGGGTGCAGAGCGTCGCCGTCCGGCTGATGGTCATGCGCGAACGTGAACGGATTGCGTTTGTGCCGGCAAGTTACTGGGATTTGAAGGCCAGGCTCGAGAAAGCCCAACACGCTTTCGACGCCGTGATGACGCACCTGGGCGGTGTCCGGCTCGCCACCGGTCGCGATTTCGACGACGACACCGGCAAACTCAGAGACGGCCTCACCGCCGGAAAAGACATCTTGCTACTGGCGCAAAACGACGCCAAAAGCTTGGCGACTCGCCTCAAGAGTCAAGCGTGGCAGGTTCACAAAGTTGAGGAGCGCACCGGCAAACGCTCCCCGGCCGCGCCGTTTACCACCTCGACGCTGCAACAAGAAGCGAGCCGCAAACTCGGGTTGTCGGCTAAAGAAACGATGCGCCTCGCCCAGGGGTTGTACGAAAACGGTTACATCACCTACATGCGTACCGATTCGACCAATCTGGCAACCGAAGCTGTCGAAGGTGCAAGGAAGGCCGTGCAGACCCGTTACGGCAAGGACTACCTGAGCCCGAGCCCACGCTCGTACAGCAAAAAGGCCAAAAACGCACAGGAGGCGCACGAGGCGATTCGTCCAGCGGGCCGCGAGATGAAAACGCAGAGTGAGCATGGGCTCTCCGGACCCCAAGGCCGCCTGTACGACCTCATCTGGAAACGCACCGTGGCGACGCAGATGGCGGACGCTATCCTCAGATTTGTGACCGCCCGGATTCATGTGGGTCAGGGCAAAGAGCAGGCCGAGTTTCGGGCGTCGGGCCGCACCACCGTCTTTGCCGGATTTTTCCGCGCCTACGTCGAGGGTTCCGACGACCCGGACGCCGCGCTAGACGACCAGGAGCAGCCGTTACCGGAACTGAGTGAACGCGACCCGCTCGGGTGTCAGAAGCTAGACGCGTTGGGCCACGAGACAAAACCGCCCGCACGGTTTACCGAAGCGTCTCTGGTCAAGCTCTTAGAGCAAGAAGGCATCGGTCGTCCGAGTACCTATGCGAGCATCATCGATACGGTTATCAACCGGGGGTACGCCCGTAAAAACGGCTCGCAGCTCGTCCCGACGTTTACGGCGTTTGCCACGAACAACCTGTTGGAAAAACAGTTCGCTCAACTCGTAGACACGGGTTTTACGGCGCAGATGGAAGACGTATTGGACGACATCGCAGCGGGTGGCCTCGAGGCTGAACCGTACTTGGAGCGCTTTTACCGTGGTAGCGAGGGACTCGAGGCGCGTACCCGGCTGAGTTTGGCAGAGGTAGACGCCAAAGCCATCTCGACCTTGAGCTTTCCCAAGTGGGGCGATTATCTGGTGCGGGTGGGGCGTTTCGGGCCGTATACCGAGGGTGTGATAGACGGCGAAACGGTGACGACCTCGCTCCCCGCCGATCTCGCCCCTGATGAAGTCACCCGCGAATACCTCGAGAAAGCCCTTAAAGAAGGCAACGCGGCTGACAACGTCATCGGCGCGTTTCCTGAAACCGGTGAGGTGATGATTCTCAAGTCCGGCCCCTACGGGCCGTACGTGCAACTCGGCGACGACGAGCAAGGCCCGAGCGAAGCGAGAACGCAGCGCAAGGGCAAACCCAAACGCACGTCGCTGCCGCGTGGGCTCGAGCCGAGCGCCGTCACCCACGAGCTTGCCGCCGGACTCCTGTCTTTGCCGCGCACCTTGGGTCAGCACCCGGACACCGGCAAGGACGTACAGGCTGCCATCGGCCGCTTCGGGCCGTATGTCAAACACGGCAGCACCTTTGCGTCGCTGCCGAAAGAAGACGACGTGCTCAGCGTCGCCTTGCCGCGAGCCTTAGAGCTTATCTCGAAAAAAGAGTTCAAGAACAAACCGCTCAGGGTTTTGGGCCAACATCCCGAAACCGGCGAAGACGTTGACCTGCGCGATGGGCGTTACGGGCCGTATGTCAAGCATCAGAAGACGAACGCCTCGTTGACGACGCAAGAACCCGGTACGGTGACGCTTGCGGAAGCGCTAGAACTCTTGGCTGAACGTGAGCGCACCCATCCGACGAAGAAAACCGGGGCGAAGAAAGCAGCAGGCAAGAAAAAGGCTGCGGCTAAAACGAAAAAGGCAACGCAGAAAGCTGCCGGCAAAACCGCCAAAAAACCCGCCGGCCCCAAAGCCACGCCGCGTCAACTCGAGCCCTTTTTAGGTGACTTGGACGCCGACGTTGCCGAGGTGGTGGTCAGGCTCGAGGGGATGCGCGGCGAGAGCGCCCAGGACATTGCCACCGTTGCCGACAGCGTAGGTATGTCTGAAGAGGCAGTCAAGGCGGCGCACAAACGCGGTATGTTCAAACTGCGGATGGCGTTCGGGCGGGCACGCAAAGAAGAACCTGTTGCAGCGTAGATGTCACGGCGTAAACGTCACGGCGTAAATGGGGTCAGGTGAACTCCGAACCGCTCAACCTCCTAAACCTCGCCAGAGCCGAATCGGGCCGGGCAAAAAGTGTACTCGCACATGGATTGTCGGTACAGGCGCTAACCACGCCGCTGGTGCTCGCGCCAGTGAGATTGTGGCTTTTAGTGTTGGGCGGTGAACTCATCATCGACCTGCCACACGGCGACTTTCGGGTGCTCAAAGTTGGCGACAGCGTCTGGTTAGAGGGCCAGGTAACCCTGATCCCACTAGAAGAAGCTATTTTCCTTTTTAGACCGTAAACCCGGCGTGACTACCGGGCCGGACGCAAAAACACCGGGCCCGACGCGTTCACGACCTCTTCGTAACGCCGCTCGAGGCGGGCAAAGTCGGCCTCGAGCAAAACCTTTTTCGTTCCCTCACGAATAAGCGCCGCCTCGCTGAGCAGCGAGCGGCGCAGGTCGGTATTGTCGGTACTGACTAAAAGTGTCCCGATAGTGTCGAGCAGGTGCATCGACACGAGCATGTTGTCGGCGCTGAACCGGCGAAATTCGCCCAGCGTGTCTTCGACGAGGTTGCCGAGGTCGAGTTGCGGCAAAATGAGCCTCATGCCCCCCTCCTCATCGAAACGGTGTGAGGCGGGCGGCCTCCGCGAAACCAGCAGCAGCAGCCCCTGCGCGATACGGTCGGCGCAGCGCATCGCCGTTACCGCGTCGTTGACACCCGGTGAGAGCGCGCGCAAGGCCATTTCAGAAAGCTGGTCGAACAAGAAGTCGAGGTCATGGGCAGGGGTGCGGCGTGGCCCGAGCGTAAAGTAGTTCGAGATGTCGTCGCACTGTTCGTCATCAAGCGCATCTTTGGGCCAGACGAGCGCGACAGGCTGGTCGCTGAGCACAAATGTACCGACGATCAGCAAGCACTGCACCGTGACGTTATGTTCAGTTGCAAAGTTCAGCAGGCCGTCTTCGTCCATGTTTTGCAGGTAGCCGCTCCGGTGCCGAACAATACCGACGGCTTGCGCCGTGTGCGGGTCGAGTTCGCGCGGTGTCAGGGTCGGCGGGGCGGCTTCGGCTTCGGGGGGAGCCGCAGGGTAAAGACGCTTGATCATGGCCTCGAGGTCACCGGCAATCCGCGCGGTAATGGTCGAGGCTTGAATCGACTCGGCGGTGTGGTGAATAAAATAGATAAATACGCCGACGTTTACAAGCGCCAGAAGGATTGCCAGGATAATCGACAGGTTTGGCACAAACGCGGCAATCGTGTCGTTATCACTGTGGATCGTGCGTAAAACCAGCAAACAGTAGACGTAGGTCGCCACAAACGTACCGAGGACGATTTGATTGCCCAGGTCGCGCATAAAGTTGGCCAGCAGGCGCGGGCCGAACTGTCCGGAGGTGAGCGACAATACCGCCAGCGTGATCGAAAAGGTCGTCCCGGCAACCGTAATCATCGCGCTGGCCACGGTTGAAACGAGCGCCCGCGCCCCGTCGGGCTGGTTGAAATAGATGAACCCCAGGCTGCGAAGTGCCTCGAAGCTCAGGTTCTGGTCGATTCGAACCATAACGAGCGCCAGCACTATCGCGCCAAAAGTCATCAGCGACGGAACAAACCAGTAGCTTGCACGCAGTGAATCGAAGGTTCTGCTAAACCACTTACGCATCTTTGCTCCCTGATTTATTCAGCAGTGCCTGGCGAGAACGTGGAGCTTCCGACCCAGCCGGCCAGCCTTCGCGCTGCTTTGTACGGTCGCCGTCGGTCTCTTCGGTCTGGTCGTGAAACAAAATCTGCTGGGTCGGGTACGGCAAGTCGATCCCGTTTTCGCCGTAAACCCGTTTGATGGCGCGGAGCACCTTGTCTTGCGCGATCAGGGTGTCGGCCCGTTTTGAACGCGCCCACCAGCGCACCCGCAGGGCGATGCTCGAGTCCCCGAACGCCACGATCAGCACGTCCGGAGCCGGGTCTTGGAGCACCCCTTCGGTGGTCTTGAGCACGTCCAGCGCCAGGTCTTGCGCTTTGTCCAGGTCGTCGCCGTAACCGATACCTAAGTCGTACTCGAGCCGCCGCACCTCGAACGCCGTATTGACCGTCACCGAATCGATAAACAAGTTCGAGTTCGGAATCACCACGCGCCGCCCGTCGTAGGTGCGGATAAAGGTCGCGCGGGTTTCGATACTTTCGACCGTGCCTTCAAAGTTGTTGCTGGTCACAATCTGGTCACCCACACGAAACGGTTCGCGCCACAAGAGCAAAATCCCGGCGAAGTAGTTTTGCAAAATATCCCGGAAGGCAAAACCGATAGCGACGCCGCTGACGCCTAACGCGCTCAGGAGGCTGCTGCCGTTGACCGTCGGAAAGGCAATCGCCATGCCCAAGAGGAGCCCACCGAGCAGCACCCCGAGCCGCGCCAGACGGCTGACCGCTTTACCAAAGCCCGTTCCGCGGGTTGCCCGCAAAATCAGGCGGCGCACGAGCCCCGAGAGAAAAACGAACAGCACGAACACGACCAGTCCGACCAAAATACCGGGCAAAAGCTGCAAAAAGCTTTTATACAACCCGCCGAGGGCGCTCGAGGTCGTAGTGACCTGAGTATTTACGGCGTCGGTCAGGTCATTTGCCTGGGTACTCACTTACGGGTACTCACTTATGGGCGCTCACTTCGTCTCGTCAGCAGTCTTGTTTACCGTGACGTGCGGCGTTTCGGGGGTGTAGGTCTGCTTGAACGTCACCGGCTGACTGCCCTTGGCGCGGATGTTGAGAAACTCGACCATCACCGCAAACGCCATCGAAAAGTAGATGTAGCCTTTTGGAATATGCTGACCCAGCCCTTCGGCGACGAGCGAAACGCCGATAAGAATGAGAAACGACAACGCCAGCATCTTCACAGTCGGATGGCTTTCGACAAACCTGACAATAGCATTCGCGGCGACGAGCATGATAAGAATTGCCACGATAACCGCAATCACCATAATCGCAATATCGTCTGCCATGCCGACGGCGGTAATCACCGAATCGAGCGAAAACACGATGTCGAGGATTAAAATCTGACCGATTACGGCGGCAAATGAAGCCGCAACTTTAGCGCTTTCGTGGCCCTCTTCACCCTCGAGCTTGTCGTGAATCTCGCCGACGGCCTTATAGATTAAAAAAAGCCCGCCCGCCAGCAAAATCAGGTCGCGCCCGGAAAGCGCCAAACCCAAAACCGTAAGAAGTGGCGCGGTCAAGCCGACCAGCCACGATACCGAAAAGAGCAGCAAAACCCGCGTGACCATTGCTAGCAGTAAACCGGTATAAACCGCCCGCTGCTGCTGAGCCTGCGGCAGTTTTCCCGCTAAAATCGAGATGAAGACGATGTTGTCGATGCCCAAAACAATCTCTAGAGCGAGTAGCGTCAAAAGCGCAATCCACGCCTGCGGGTCGGCAAGCCAAGCAAACCATTCCAAGAAACTTCTCCTTTCGGTGCAACCTGTGCGGTGCAGCGTAAAGGTATTGTAAGCGAGATGCCCGTAGATATTTAGGTACAGCACGCATGATGAGAAGCGGTAGCGAAGAAAGGAAAATTATGGAAACGCGAACACTTGGTAACAGCGACCTCGAGGTTTCAGTAGTCGGTTTGGGCTGCAACAATTTTGGCGGGCGCTTGGAACTGTCACAAACCAAAGCCGTCGTTCACGCAGCGCTCGGCGCAGGCGTGACCCTTTTCGACACCGCCGACATCTACGGCGGGCGCGGCGGCAGCGAGTCTCAGCTCGGGACGATTTTGGGTTCCGAGCGGCAGCGCATCATCCTCGCCAGCAAGTTCGGCATGAAAATGAGCGACGACGGCACGCCAGATAATCCCGGGCAGGGCGCGTCGCGCAGCTACATCTTGAAAGCAGTAGAGGGGAGTTTACGGCGGCTCCGCACCGACTACCTAGACCTCTACCAGATTCACCAGCCCGACCCGAATACGCCGATGGAAGAAACCCTCGAGGCCCTTTCGGAGCTCACCCGGCGCGGCATGGTGCGCTACATCGGCCTGTCGAACTACTCGGCTGACGGGATTGACGAGGCGCAGAGTGAGGCGAAACGGTTAGGAGTGCCGGGGTTCGTCTCGAGCCAGGACGAATACAGCCTCTTGGTACGCGAGCTGGAGCAGACGCTTTTACCGACCCTTGAAAAGCACAACCTCGGGCTGCTGCCGTATTTTCCGCTGGCGAACGGGCTTTTGACCGGCAAATACCACGCGGGTGAAGCGGCCCCCGGGGACTCACGGCTGAGCGGGCGCGGCGAAGACGACAAGTATTTCAACCAAGCGAACCTGGAAACCGTCGAAAAGCTGCGGGCGTTTGCCGAGGCGAGAGACCGGACACTGCTCGAGCTGGCCTTCAGCTGGCTTTTAAGCAAGCCGGTCGTTACCAGCGTCATCGCCGGGGCAACCAAACCCGCGCAGATCGAAGCGAACGCACAAGCGGCGGGGTGGAAGCTCGCCGAAGACGAACTAGCCGAAATCGATGAGTTGACGAGAGCGTAAACCGAAGCCGATGGTGTACCGGACGCTTGTCCCGAACGTCAGGGAGCTTTACGCTGGAAGTTATGAGTAATACGAGTGTTTTAAGCCCTGACAGTACAACTGCCACCGGGTCGGTTGCCGACGCTGCAACGCTCTTGGCTGGAAAACGGCTCTTTATCCTGGGCGGCGCAGGGCTCAGCACCGAGTCGGGCATCCCCGACTACCGGGGGCCGGAGAGCCGTAAGACCCCGCGTAACCCGATGCGCTTTCAGCAGTTTGTGGGTTCCGAGGCGGCGCGGCGGCGTTACTGGGCGCGGAGTTTTGTGGGTTGGCAGCGGGTCGCCGACGCTCGGCCCAACGCGGCGCACGGGGCGCTCGCTCGGCTCGAGGCTAGCAAAAAAGTAACCGGCCTCGTCACTCAAAACGTCGACGGGCTGCATCAGGCGGCGGGGAGCAAACGGGTCTTGGAGCTGCACGGCTCTCTGGCGGCGGTGCGGTGTCTGGACTGCGGCGCGGTGAGTTCACGCCGGGGGCTACAGGGAAAACTCCGTGAGCTGAACCCTGAACTGGTGCTAAGCCCCCTCGAGCTTGCCCCCGACGGGGACGCGGAGGTTTCAGGGAGTCTCGAGGCCACCTTCAATGTCCCGCCGTGCCGTCTTTGTAGCGGCATCCTCAAACCCGACGTGGTGTTTTTTGGCGAAAACGTTCCGAAACGCCGGGTGCTGCGCGCCTACGAACTGCTGGCGGAGGCCGACGCGCTGCTAGCAGTCGGAACGTCGCTAACGGTTTTTTCGGGTTACCGCTTCGTCGTGCAAGCCGTCAAGGAGGGCAAACCGGTCGTGATTATCAACGACGGCGAAACGCGCGGCGACCCCGACGCGGCGCTTAAACTCGGTGGGCGTTTGGGTACGGTGCTGCCGGAGCTTGCCGGGCACTTGGCAGGTCTGTAGGTGCAGGTCTGTAGGTGCAGGTCTGTAGGTGCAGGTCTGTAGGTGCAGGTCTGTAGGTGCAGGTCTGTAGGTGCAGGTCTGTAGAAATCCGGGCGCGGGTGTGACATGCTGGGCCAAACCGAGGAGGCTTCTGATGACCAACAGGTCGGCCCGCACGCTGCACTATCTGTGGCTACTACTTGTTTTTTGTTTTTTGAGTCTGGGCGCGGCCCAAGACTTAGGGGACGGCGACACCCTTTTCGACACCGGTGACTACGCGGGCGCAGCAGGCATTTATCAGCGCGTGTTCGACGCCACCGGCGACGGTGTAGCGCTCTATAAACTCGCCAACGCCAAGGTCTACGCCGCCGGACAGACCGAAGGCGACACCGCCGAAGCGCTTTACGAGGCGGCGGTTACAGCGGCAAAAGAGGCTGTCGAACTCGTTCCCGACGACTTGGAGGCGCACATGGCGCTGGTGCGGGCGTGGGGTCGTCTGGCGCAGTACCGGGGCGTTTTGGAATCGCTCAACATCGCGACGCTGATGAAAGAAGAGATCGACTTTATCTTGGAGCGCAATCCGGAACATGACGGTGCGCTGCACGCCCTCGCCTTGTGGCACCTCAACGTGCCGTGGGTCTTTGGTGGGCGCAGCGACAAGACGCGTGGACTTTTCGAGCAGGCGCTTGCGGTGCGTCCGACCGTTTTGCATTACCTCGAGTACGGTGAGGCGCTCCTGACTTTAGGCGACCCGGCGGCGGCGCGGCAGCAGCTCGAGGCGGCCCTGAAGATGCCCGCAGAAACTGCCGCCGACCGCAACGAACAGGCGCGGGCGCGGGCACTGCTCGAGTCCTCGTTCTGAGTTCCGTTTTGTGGCTGCCGTTCGTTTAGACAATCGCCTAGACAGTCGCCGGATACGACCGGAGGCTGTTGCCGGACAACTGCCGAACCCGGTACAGCGGTGCAATTACGGTGCCTGGGTTACGGTACTTGATTGGTACTGAAAAGTTCACTTTCGGGTTTGTTCGGGTGGACGCGCCACGTTTCGAACCTGAAAATCAGAATTTTGTCAGACCCGGCTGCTTAAAGTGGTGTTAGCTAAGCTTTAAGGAGAAACGGTGCAACACACGACACAAGTCCACGACGAACAAGCGCTCATCGCCCATATCGTAAGGCTGGAAAACGACATCGAACGCGCCGAGAGTGCGAGAGCCAACTCGGATGATGTTACGCTAAGCACGACGTTACGGCAGTTGAGGCGCAGACGGGCGGTCTATCTATCGGTACTGCTAGGTGAAGCGCAGCCGAACAGCTACAGCCTGAACGCAGCCTAGAAACAGCTTTTGTCAAATGGTGTGATGCTGGTGCAGTGCGAGGTTTTACGCGTTTGGCGTGCAGCTCGAGCCCTAAACTACGCTATACTCGCGCTTTTTACGGTGCTTTTTACGGTGCTGTTTGCTCGCTATCTAGGCGTGTCGCTTATCGTCCCAAACACGCCCGGTGAAACCGAGCGCGCAGTCATAGTCGGCTTTTGCTACCTGAACCCTGCCAGCCGCACGCCGTCCCCAACTATCCTCGCCGTCTTGACGCTTTACGTCGCGCTTTATCTGCCTAAGGCGTGGTAAGTCGTCTAAACTGCACCCCAAACCCGAATGGACAAACCCGTCTCACTACACGAGAAAAGCGCCGGACACGTGCTATTCTCACATGTTTGCGTGGCCGCCAGAAGCGGCCCCCCGGCGCGCTGGAGGTTGAGATGAACCGCACTACGACAAAAGAACGCATCACCGAAAAACCCCTCAAAGCCTCCGACGCGGCTGAGCTTTACGGCGTCCCGAACTGGAGCGGCGGCTATTTCGAGGTCGGCGCACGCGGCGAGCTCAACGCTACGCTCGCCGGGATGAAAGCGCCCCTGACCGGAATGATCCGCGAGTTTAAGGACGCAGGTCAGGCGCTGCCCCTGATTTTACGGTTTCCGCAGATTCTAGAAGACCGGCTGGCGCAGCTCAACCGGGCGTTTGCGGACGCGACGGAAAAGTTCGGTTACAAAAATCACTATCAGGGCGTGTTTCCGGTCAAGGTCAATCAGCGCCGGGTCGTGCTGGAAACCATTGCCGAGGCGGGCGCACGCTACCGCACGGGCGTCGAGGCGGGCAGCAAGGCGGAGCTGGCGCTCTGTCTGGTGCAGGACATTCACCCCGAGGCGCTCCTCTGCTGCAACGGCTTTAAGGACGAGGACTTTATCCGGTTGGCGCTGTGGGGGCGGCGGCTCAACAAAAATGTGGTGATCACCTTAGAGAAGTACACGGAGTTGGAGCGCGTTCTCAAAGTCAGCCGCGAGATGGGCATCCGTCCGGCGCTCGGCCTGCGCTTTAAGCTGCACGCGCGGGGTTCGGGCAAGTGGGAGGACTCGGGCGGCGACTCTGCCAAGTTCGGCCTCAGCACCGGCGAAATGATCAGCGCCACCGAAAAACTCCGTGAGCTGGGGATGTTGGACACGCTTAAGATGGTGCACTGTCACGTCGGGTCGCAAGTCACCGACATCCGTAAAGTCCGGGCGGCGGTGCGTGAGGCGGCGCAAACCTACGCCCAGTTCCGCGAACTCGGCGTCGAGATCGAATATCTAAACGTCGGCGGCGGCCTGGCCGTCGATTACGACGGTTCCCGCACGAGTTTTCACGCTTCGGCAAATTACGGCCTGCAGGAGTACGCCGATACGGTCATCTACACGATTTTAGAAACCTGTCAGGAAGCCGGGGTGCCGCATCCTATCGTCGTGTCCGAATCGGGGCGCGCCCTGACCGCGCATCACGCCGTTTTGGTGTTGCCGGTCATCGATGTGGTCGGCCCAACCCATGAGGCGGTTACGTTACCGGACTTGCCGGAGGGCGCACACACCCTTGTCGGCGATATGCGCGAACTGCTGCAAACCGTGACGCTCAAAAACTACCGCGAAGTCTTTTACGACGCGGTGGGCAACAAAGATACGATGCACAGCCTGTTCGACCTGGGCTACCTGAGCATTTTGGAGCGCGCGCACCTCGAAACGCTGTACTACCAAATCCTGAGCAAAATCGGGCGTATCGTCCGTGATCTGGACTATGTTCCCGACGACATCGAAGACCTGCCGAAACTCTTGGCCGACAAATACATCTGCAACTTCAGCCTTTTTCAGAGCTTGCCCGACCACTGGGCCATCGGCGCACTCTTCCCGGTTGCGCCGCTACACCGGCTCAACGAACAACCGACCCGCGACGCCACGTTAGTCGACATCTCGTGCGATTCGGACGGCAAGATCGAAAAGTTTATCGACCTCCGCGACGTCAAAGCGACGCTGCCGCTGCATGAACTCAGAGCAAATGAACCATATTATCTGGGTGTCTTTCTAGCGGGCGCATACCAAGATGTGCTGGCGAACTCGCACAACCTCTTCGGCCGGGTGAACGAAGCACACATCCGCCTGACGCCGGAGGGGTTTGTCACAGAGCGGATCGTCAACGGGCAAAAGGCGCGGCGCGTCATCGAAAATATGGGTTATGAAGCGCCGCAACTCCGGGGCTGGCTTGTCGAAGAGGCGGAGGAGGCGATCCAAAACGGTACGCTCTCACGCCCGGACGCTGAAGCGCTGCTGGAAAAGTACAGCGCCGAGTTGGTCGGCTACACGTATCTCGAGGATATCTAAACAAAGACAGCGTTGGCTGGCGTCGGTTTTAGAGGGAGACTTTTTAGAGTAAGAATACGGGAGAAGCGACCCGTGCGGCCTTCTCCCGCAGCCTCCTTTCGGTGCGCCAAAGAAAGCGCCCATGTAACATTTCGTACACCCTTAGAGGACGCCGACACTTGCCAAGCACATGCACAACTTGTTAAACTGGCGTTCGCCTGCTTGAACGTTACGTGGGCGCGTATTCCGCGGTAGCTCAGTGGTAGAGCAATCGACTGTTAATCGATCGGTCGTAGGTTCGAGCCCTACCCGCGGAGCCACAAATCCAAGCTTTGCACGTAAAATTCCCCCGACGGATCAGCTTCGGGGGAATCCGTGCTTTTAGGTCTGCTGCCTCGCTTCTCCAATACCGTTCGCGCCACTTCAAACAGCAACCCCGCGCAAGGCGTCCGCAACCAGTTCAAACGAACGCAGCCGGTCACTGTGGCTGTGCATCATCGTAGTGAGCATCAGTTCATCGGCCTGGGTTTTCTCGAGCAGCTCACCCAGCTGTGCGCGTACCGTATCGGGGCTGCCGACGATTTGCATGGCGCTGATGGCTTCTAAAACGGCCCGTTCTTGTGGCGTGTAGGGGTAGGCTCGCGCGTCCTCCGGCGAAGGCAAACGGATGGGTTCACCGCTGCGGAGTTTGAGAAATGTCAGCTGCATCGGCCCGGCCAAAAACTGCGCCTCTTCGTCCGTTGGCGCACAAAAAACCGAGACCGTTACGATGGCGTGTGGTTTTTGCAGTGCGCCGGGGGCAAAGTTGCTCCGGTAAGCGTTCAGCGCAGGCAGCAGGGCGTGCGGGCTGAAATGATAGGCAAAGGCAAAACCGAGACCAAGTTGTCCAGCTAAACGGGCGCTGTAATCTGAAGAGCCTAGTAGGTAAACAGGCGGTAGTGGTACATCGGTCGGTACGGCCTGAATCCGGCTAAACGGATGACCTGCGGGGAACTCACCATGACCGAAAGAGAACAACTCACCAAGTTGCTCGTCGAAGTCGTCGGCGTTTAAGGTCTCACGGCTGCGGCGGAGGGCGAGCGCCGTTAGGCCGTCGGAGCCGGGGGCGCGACCGATACCCAAATCGATACGACCGGGATAAAGGGCCTCGAGCGTCTTGAATGTCTCGGCAACGTGAAGCGCCGAATGGTTCGGCAACATCACGCCACCTGAACCGACGCGCAGGTTTTTTGTGACACTGGCAATTTGTCCAACTAAGATGTCAGGAACAGCACTGGCAATTCCGGGCATATTGTGGTGTTCAGCCAACCAGAAGCGGTGAAAGTCTAAACGTTCGGCGTGACGTGCCAAATCCAGAGTATTTCGCAGCGCTTCTGAACTCGTCATGCCCGCAGCGACGGGGGACAGCTCGAGCACCGACAACGGAACGGAAATGTTGGTACGGGTCATATTCCGAGTCTAGGCTTGCTCCGGCTCCTAACGACGTTTTCCGTATGACGCCAGGCTTGTATTCCAAGCAGGTTACACGAGCTTCGGCGTCCCGCGTTATGCTCTCCTAATGCCGTGGCAGCGCACCCTTTACATCATGATTTTCGCGCAGCTGATGTCGTCGGTCGGGTTTTCAATAATTTTTCCGTTTTCTACCGCGTTACGTCGAATCGCTAGGCTCGGCGACCGGCATGAGCTTGACGCTCTTGGCGGCGCTCGTTTTTTCCGCGCAAGCACTCACCATGACCATCGCCTCCCCTATCTGGGGCTCGGTCTCTGATCGTTACGGACGCAAACCGATGGTCGAGCGGGCGGCGTACAGCGGCGCGATTACGCTGGCGCTGATGGCCTTTGTCCCGAACGCCGAGGTACTTGTTTTGCTCCGGGCGTTGCAGGGGTTTTTGACCGGCACCGTCTCGGCAGGTAACGCGCTGGTCGCCTCGTCGGTTCCGCGTGACCGTGTAGGTTACGCGATGGGTTTGCTACAACTCGGACTTGGGAGCGGCGTAGCGGTCGGCCCCTTTATCGGCGGCGTGTTGGCAGACACCTTCGGGTTTCGGGCGACGTTTCTCGTTACGGCTGTGCTACTCGCAGCGTCCGGGCTGATGGTAACGCTCGGAGTTAAAGAGACGTTCGTCCGGCCTTCAAAAAAAGCAGGGCCCCGTGAGAAGATGCTGGTGAGCTGGCAGCGTATTCTCCGCACGCCGCAGGTTGGGACGCTCTACACGCTGAGTTTTCTCAACTGGTTGGGCCGCAATATGCTCACGCCGATTCTGCCCCTTTTTGTAGCGACGTTGCCGCTCTCAAGCCGGGGCGTGAACACCACCATCGGGCTGATTGTCGGGATTGCAGCGGCGACGGGGACGCTCAGCGCGGTCTATATCGGGCGGCTCGGCGACCGTATCGGACACCGGCCTATTTTAATTGTCTGTGCCGTCGCGGCGGCGCTCTTATACGCGCCGCAGAGCTTCGTCACGCAGGTGTGGCAGCTTATTGTCTTGCAAGCCTTGACAGGGATCGCGGTAGGCGGGCTTACGCCGTCGGTGGCGGCGCTCTTGTCGCGTTATACCCGGCCCGGTCAGGAAGGGTCGGTTTACGGCCTTGATAATGCGATTGTTTCGGCGTCGCGGACGGTTGCGCCGCTTTTGGGGGCGGCGGTGGTCGTGCTGATGCAGCAGGTCGGGTTTACGGCGTTCGAGTACCGTATCGTCTTTGTGCTAACGGGGGCGTTTCTCGGGCTTTCGGCGCTGATTGCGGTATTCCGGTTGCCTGCTACTAACGGGCCGCCTCGAGCAACAACTCAAGGTCGTACCCAAGATGAGGTGAAGCAATGACTATAGTAGATAGGCTCAATGAGCTAGGTCGAGATTTGGAGATTAGTTATGAGGATAATTTTTGTATGAAGCTTGACCAGCACAAATTAGATGGAGCTATAGATTCAATTTTATGGCCTGTTCAAAAGAAACTTCCGTTAAACAAACTCAAATATCTTTATCATTACACATCATTGTCGGCAGCCTTTAGCATTATGGATAAAAGGACGCTTCGAGCAACAGATGCCTACTTCCTAAATGATCTGAGTGAGATTAAACATGGAGCATACGCATTAAGAAAGGCTCTCGAAAAGCTCAAAATTGCCGATCGGTCGAGATATGGACTTATAGAGCCCGCCGTAAACTTCCTTGCAAGACCTTTCAGTAAAGGTTTTGAAGAAGCTTATGCCATCCACCGAGGCAACGCTTATGTGGTCAGTTTATCGACTGAAGGTGACGACGTAAGTCAGTGGCAGAAGTATGCCGTGCGTCATGGCGTCTCAATAGGGTTCAGAGTTGACCTCTTATCTAATGCCACTTTACTTGACTGCAACAATCGAAAAAGCAAAAGGGGTAAAAACAAAGCTATTCCTGCTGAAGCCTTGCTTGCACCCGTAATTTACGACAGCTTAGAGAATTTAGCAGAACTTGTTTTTGAAGACATGTCTTCGCTGAAATTAGGTGGTGTTTCTAACTCTCAGGAGCTTCACTCGAGGCTGGTTGAACGGTATGCTTGCTTTAGCTCATTGATGAAACACCCATCATTCTCCAGCGAAAACGAGTGGAGGTTGCTGCTAACACAGGCACAGGTAGATAGAGGTGAAGTGTGTTGGCAAACAGGAGAAGCGTATGCGAAACCCTACGCAAACCTGGGATTTGCAGAAAAGGGTAAGGACTGGCAACTTAACCCTGCCGAATCAGGCAACTTACGCGCATACTGCGACATAAAGATCAACACTCAAGATTATAATTTGGCGAGGCACTATTTCGATTTCGTTGGAGTAGATGTGTCTGAAAGTGCCACCCCTTTACGCCCACAACAAAACTGAACGGATTAAACATCATTTGACAAACTCGAGTGCTGTTTGTTTTTCTACATCAGGGTCGTAGCTGAGGTTCGGCGCGAGCCAGCGTTCAGCCGCCCCTAAAGTCATCCCTTTACGGGCGGCGTAATCTTGCAACTGGTCTTTAGCGAGTTTACCGACCCCGAAGTAACGCGCTTCAGGGTGGGCAAAGTAAAAGCCCGAGACCGCTGCACCGGGGTACATCGCGTAACTTTCGGTAAGGGTGATGCCCGCCGTTTGTTCGGCGTCCAGCAAATCGAAAAGCGTGCGTTTCTCGGTGTGGTCGGGAGAAGCCGGATAACCGGGTGCGGGGCGAATCCCCTGATAGCGTTCACGGATCAGCTCATCGTTTGTGAATCTCTCGTCCGGCGCGTAGCCCCAGAACTCTTGGCGTACCCGTTCGTGGAGCCGTTCGGCAAACGCTTCGGCGAGACGGTCGGCTAAAGCTTTGACCAAAATCGCGTTGTAGTCGTCGTGTACGGCTTCAAACTCACGGGCAAACTCGTCGGCGCCGTGAATGGAGACCGCAAACCCGCCGACGTAATCTTGAACGCCAGAGTCCTTGGCGGCAACAAAATCGGCTAACGCGTAGTTGGGTTGACCGGCGCGTTTGGCGGTTTGCTGCCGTAACGTGTGAAGCTGCGCTTTAAGCGTCTGACGGGCGTCGTCGGTGTAGAGCTCGAGGTCGTCCCCCACCCGCGCCGCCGGAAAGAAGCCGAACGTCGCCCGCGCCGTAAACCGTTTTTCGGCGACACTACGCGCTAAAAGTTCCTGAGCGTCTTCAAACAGCTTCGTCGCAACCTCGCCGACCACTTCGTCTTGCAAGATGTTCGGATAGCGCCCGGAAAGTTCCCAGGTCAGAAAAAACGGTGTCCAGTCGATTTTGGCAACGAGTTCCTCGAGCGGATAATCGTTTAGCACTTGCCTGCCTAAAAAGCTCGGTTTGGTAACTGCACCGAACTCTAAAACCGGTGCATTTTTACGTGCTTCGCTCAAGCTGACGAGCTGCTTTGAAACCTGCCTACCGGCAAAGTTTTGGCGCACCTCATCGTACAGGGTGCGGGTTTCGGTCTCGAGCCCCGGCCTGTCCCGGTCGCTCACGGCCCGCGCCGCAATCCCGACACTCCTCGAGGCGTCCAGCACGTGAACCGCCAGGCCGCCGTACTGCGGCGCGATTTTTACGGCGGTATGCACCCGGCTCGTCGTCGCCCCGCCGATGAGTAGGGGCGTGCGCAGGTTGCGGCGCTCGAGCTCTTTCGCTACATAGACCATCTCGTCAAGTGACGGCGTAATCAGACCCGACAGACCGATGACGTCAACCTTTTCACGTTCGGCGGTGTCTAAAATCTTTTCTGTCGGCACCATCACCCCGAGGTCCAAAATCTCAAAGCCGTTACACGCCAAGACGACCCCGACGATGTTTTTGCCGATGTCGTGAACGTCGCCTTTTACGGTAGCCAACAAGATTTTCCCGGCGCTTTTACGCTCCGACGTGCCCGACGCTAACTTTTCAGCCTCAAGGTACGGCTCCAAATACGCTACCGCCCGCTTCATCACCCTTGCGGATTTAACGACTTGCGGCAGAAACATCTTGCCGCTGCCGAACAGGTCGCCGACGACGTTCATCCCGTCCATCAGCGGGCCTTCGATGACCGAAAGCGGACTCTGCAGCGTTTGCCGCGCTTCTTCGGTGTCGGCCTCGATGTAGTCGGTGATGCCCCGAACGAGGGCGTGCTCGAGCCTCTTCTCTACCCCTTCACCGCGCCACGCCTCGTCTCTGACGCTCTTTTTGCCGCCCGATTTGACGTTTTCGGCAAAGGCCAGCAGTCTTTCGGTCGCGTCGTCACGGCGGTTCAAAATCACATCTTCGACGTGCTCCAACAAATCTTTCGGGATGTCTTCGTAGATTTCCAACATCGCCGGGTTGACGATGCCCATATCCATCCCGGCCTGCCGCGCGTGGTACAAAAACACCGCGTGCATCGCCTCGCGCACCGGATTGTTCCCACGGAACGAAAACGACACGTTCGATACGCCGCCCGACACGAGCGCCCCCGGCAGGTTGTCTTTAATCCAGCGCGTCGCCGCAAAAAAGTCCAGCGCGTAGTTGTTGTGCTCATCGATGCCGGTCGCTACCGGAAAGATGTTCGGGTCGAAGATGATGTCTTCGGGCGCAAACCCGACCTCATCTACCAGAATACGGTACGCCCGTTTGCAAATCTGGGTACGCCGCTCATACGTGTCGGCCTGCCCGGATTCGTCAAAGGCCATCACGATCGCCGCCGCGCCGTACCGCCGGACGAGCTGCGCGTGCTGCCGGAACGCCGCTTCGCCCTCTTTCAGTGAAATCGAGTTGACGATGGCTTTGCCCTGTACCCGTTTGAGGCCGGACTCTAAGACCGTAAACTTCGACGAGTCGAGCATAATCGGCACGCGGGCGATGTCGGGCTCGGCGGCGACGAGGTTCAAAAATGTCGTCATCGAGGCGTCGGCGTCCAACATCGCCTCGTCCATGTTGATATCAATGATTTGCGCGCCGCCTTCGACCTGGTCACGGGCGACCGCTAGAGCGTCGTCAAAGCGTTCTTCTTTGATGAGCCGTAAAAACTTTTTCGAGCCCGTAACGTTGGTGCGTTCGCCAACATTCACGAAGTTCGTTTCAGGCCGGATGATGAGGGGCTCGAGGCCAGAAAACTTCGGGTACGCAGGCACTTCAGGCGGGACGCGCGGCGCGGTTTTCGCGGCAGCTTTGGCGAAGACCTTGATGTGTTCGGGTGTGGTGCCGCAGCAACCCCCGATGATATTGACCCAGCCGCCCCCCAACCAGCTTTCCATTACCGAAAGCATAGATTCCGGCGTCTCGTCGTAACCCCCAAACGCGTTCGGCAACCCCGCATTTGGGTATGCGCTCGTATAAAAGTGAGTGATGCCGGAAAGCTCTTCGACGTACGCCCGCAGTTCGGCAGGCCCGAGCGCACAGTTGAGCCCGACCGAGAGCAAATCCACGTGCGACACCGAAATCAGAAATGCGGCGAGCGTCTGACCGGAAAGCGTCCGCCCCGAGGCGTCGGTGATGGTGCCCGAAACCATCAGCGGTACCTTGAAACCTACTTCGTCAAACACCGACTCGGCAGCGAACAACGCAGCTTTACAGTTGAGGGTGTCGAAGACCGTTTCAATCAGCAGGGTGTCTACGCCGCCCTCGAGTAGCCCGCGTATCTGCTCGCTGTACGACACCACGAGCGCGTCAAAATCTATCGCACGGAAGGCCGGATTATTGACGTCCGGTGACATGCTCGCGGTGCGGTTTGTCGGGCCGACGGCTCCGGCGACAAAGCGGGGTTTTTCGGGCGTCGCAAAAGCGTCGGCGGCGCTACGGGCAAGGCGAGCGGCCTCCAAGTTCAGCTCGTAAATCGCGTCGTCTACGCCGTATTCCGCCATCCCCACGGTGGTCGAGCTAAAGGTATTGGTCTCAACGATATCGGCCCCGGCTGCGAAGTATTCACGGTGAATCTCCTCGATAAGCTGCGGTTGTGTCAGCGTCAAGAGGTCGTTGGCGCCCTGAAGCGGTGACGGATGGTCGGCAAACCGCTTTCCGCGAAAATCCGCTTCCGAGAGCGGGTGGCGCTGAATCATCGTGCCCATCGCGCCGTCGAGGACTAACACGCGCTTTTTCAGCGCGTCCCGTAAAAGCTGAGCTGAGGCTTTTTCTTTGAGGTTCATATTCTCACCGCCGGACGGCACACGTCTTCTGTCAGGATACCCTCTAAGAAGGCGTGTAAACCGGTTTTAATCGGCATAAAGTAGAGGTTTGTCCGAGTTTTCTGGGCAAACTCCAACGCCTCGCGCGCAAAGGTGCGGCTCCAGGTAAGCGTCGGCTCAAAATCCGCCGGAAAAACCGCGTGGTTACGGTTTTGCCAGTAACCGAGTGAACGCTTGGTCGTGATGGTGGTCGCGCCCCAGTAGAGGTTGACATCCGGCAGCAACTCTAAGTAGACCTGCATCAACCGGGTGTCAAAAAAGGGTTGCGTAAAAAGGCCGCTGGCACCGGCTTCTAATTTCTCCAACGCATAATCGCGTTCTTTAAGCAAGCTCTGCCGGTAGGGGTCTAGAGCGCCGTAAACTTGGGCGTGCGGGAGCGCCGACTTGATAGCCCGGATGAGCCCAAGGCTCGAGGTCGGATAGCTCGGCTGACTCATATCGGCGGGCAAATCACCGCTCACGACCAAAACTTCATGCAGTTCGTTTTCGTCTAGGTAAGTCAGCAATGGGTTCAGGTTTTTGAGGTTCGTACCTACCGCCCGTAAGTGCGGAATCGCGCGGCGAACACGGGTTTGCGCCACCTTGCACGCCTCGTGGCTGCGGAGGCTAAAACGCGTTAAATCGGGAATGTTTACGGTATCGATAAAGGGAAAGTACTCGCCTAATATAGCTAAGTCGTCCGCAAGTGCCTCTTGATTACGCGGCACGAGTTCGACGGAAATACGCGGGGTGTGTGAGGTCACGGTGTGCATGATAGGCCCTCCTCTAAAGGACGCAGTAGAAGAGGGTAAGCTCTTCTCATCTTTCCGGTTGCGTCATCGTGACCCGTGTACCGGCTGGAAAGAGCACCCGCCTAGATGAAAGCTGGTTGCTGCAACGTCTTGGGGCCAGTTCCCTCGGTTGCTCGAGATGAGGTCGCGGCGTTCGTAAACAGACCGCTGAAGCTCTATTGTGGCGTGTATCGCGGGTGGCGTCAAGTTTCCAAGATGTATTCAGACAAACTTGCTTGGCAGTCGCCTTACCCCAACGCCAGCAGCACCACCCCGACCGCCATAAGCGACGCCGCCACCAGCCGCCGTTTGACCTCTCCCTCTTTAAGTACGCTCGCGCCTAAAACAGCCGCCAGCAAGATGCTCATCTCGCGCGCCGGTGCAACGTAGCTGACGGGCGTAAACACCAGCGCCGACAGCACCAAGATGTAGGCGAGCGGACTCAAAACAGCGACACCCAGCACCGCCCGCCTATGCATTTGCCATAGCATTTTTGTTTCTGACCAACGCCTAAGAGCTAAAGGCGTAAGCAGCGCGGCGCGTCCGGCATTGCCTAGCCAGTTATAGAGCAGCGGAGCAGTGGCGAGCGTAGCCACGCCAAACTTGTCGAGCAGCGTGTACGAAGCGATAAAGACGCCTGTAAGCAAGCCGAACCGCAGCACCTGAACAGTATTTGCATTCCTCTTCAACAGGGACGTTCCTCCTGCAAAGATAAAAACGCTAAAGACGATAAGCGAACCTCCGGTGAGTGCCCAGCCCGTAGGCCGTTCGCCCAGCAAAATAACAGCGGCGACAACTGAAAACAGCGGCCCCGTCCCCCTTGCCAGTGGATAAACGAGCGACAGGTCACCGACGCGGTAGCCACGCTGCAAGCTCAAAAAATAGCCGATATGAAGGAGCGAGCTGCCCACAATGACCAGAAGTTGCAGCCAGCTTTGGGTCGGTCGGGTCGCTACAAGCCACAGTGCAAAAGGGGCGTAGACAACGAGTGAAACGATGTCGAAAAGCCAGACGAACGGTGCGCCGCTCGGTACACCTTTAGCCAGCAGGTTCCAGGTGGCGTGACAAAATGCAGATAGAAGAATCAAACTGAAAGCGAAGAGGGACATGTTCCTTTCTACCCTGTTCAGAAGCATAGGTTTAGCGGCCTCAGCACAAGAGAGCTGTGAGGTTTCAAAGAGTGATAGCGCTTTGCCATTTTCCGGGACTAAAGGCCGCGAGCCCCTCTCATGAATTTTTACTCCGTTTCGGCTATCCTATCTGGGTACAGGGGAGTAGCCGCCCACCCAAAATGGGAGCGAGCCGCCGTCATTACGGAAACCAAACCATAGAGGTTTCCCGGTCGCTCGCAGATAAGGCAAGACCTGAAGAGGAGTCCAGATGGACTTACCCCTTTGGGTTTGGTTTGCGTTTATCGGCTTTGTACTCGGGATGCTTGCCCTCGACTTGGGCGTTTTTCACCGCAAAGCTCATACCGTCAGCGTTAGAGAAGCGGCAATCTGGAGTAGCGTCTGGGTCGCGCTCTCGCTCGCGTTTGCGGCGCTCGTCTACAGTTGGCAGGGGCCGGACAAGGGGCTCGAGTTTTTAACCGGCTACCTCATCGAAAAATCCTTGGCTGTAGACAACATCTTCGTCTTCGTGCTGGTCTTTTCGTTTTTCGCTACCCCGCCCGTCTATCAGCACCGGGTTTTGTTCTGGGGTGTGATTGGCGCACTCGTCATGCGCGGCGTGATGATCTTCTTAGGCGTGGCGCTGATTGAACAGTTTGGGTGGATTTTATACGTGTTCGGTGGGCTTCTCCTTCTGACCGGCGTGCGGATGCTCTTTCAACGTCACGACGCCGAAACCGACCTCAATAAAAACCCCGCAGTTCGTCTGGCGCGGCGCGTGTTCCGGGTCAGCGACGATTACGACGGACAGAAGTTTTTTACCGTCCAAAACGGCGTGCGGATGGCGACGCCGCTCTTCTTAGTCCTCGTCTTTATCGAGTTCACCGACCTGGTGTTCGCCGTCGATTCGATTCCGGCGATTTTTGCCATCACTACCGACCCGTTTATCGTCTTTACCTCGAATGTGCTGGCGATTTTGGGCCTCCGGAGCATGTACTTTCTGCTCGCGGGCGTCGTTCACCGCTTTGTCTATCTTAAAACGGGGCTTTCTTTCATCTTGGTCTTTATCGGGGTCAAGATGCTGCTTTTGGACGTATTCAAGATTCCGACCGCCGTTTCGCTCGGCGTGGTGATGGGGATTTTAGCGCTCAGCATCGGGCTGTCGCTGTTTCGGTCGCGGCAAGAGGCGCTGCTGCCACCGACGGGTCGGAGTGAGCGCCACGGAAGCGACTAGAAAAGGAGAGGTGATGTCTTTACTCAAATGCCCGAAAGACGGCAGCGCGATGCACGAGGTCGTGCGCGACGAGGTGCTCATCGACGTGTGCCCCAAGTGCCGTGGGGTGTGGCTCGACCGCGGGGAACTCGACAAGCTGCTGGGGCAGCTTCACATCCCCGACGACGCGGGCGTGAACTACGAACGAAAAGGAACGTATAAACGCAAACGCCCGAGCTTGCAAGATTTTTTCGAATAAAGGAGAACCGTGTTACTTTTTATCGTCACCTTAGCCGCAACTCTGCTCGTTCAGCTTTACCTTCGCCGCACCTACGCCCGGTGGCAGAATGTCCCCTCAACCGCCGGACTGACCGGAGCAGAAACCGCTCGCGCCATCCTGGACGCGAACAACCTAAGCGAAGTGCAGGTCGAGGCCGTACCGGGTAACCTCTCCGACCACTACGACCCACGGGCGCGGGTGGTGCGCCTCTCCGAAGCCAACTATCAAGGCACGGGTGTGGCGGGCGTCGCCGTCGCCGCGCACGAGGTCGGGCACGCGCTCCAGCATGCACAAGCTTACAAACCGCTGGTGTGGCGCTCAACCCTGGTTCCGGTGGCAGGTATCGGCGCGAATTTCGGGCCGTGGCTGGTTATTTTGGGGGCCGTCATGGGCGCAACCGGCATGGTTCAACTCGGCATCTTGCTTTTCGGTGCGGCTGTCCTTTTTCAGCTTGTAACCCTTCCCGTCGAGTTCGACGCGAGCCGTAGGGCGCTGCTGCAGCTCGAGCGCTTAGGTCTCGTTACGGCGAATGACAAGGGGGGCTCGAGGAGCGTGCTCAACGCCGCCGCCCTGACCTATGTTGCGGCTGCCGCCGCGTCGGTCGCTTATCTGCTCTACTACCTGAGCATGTTTATGGGCAGCGAGGAGTAAACGCGACCTACAGACGCCGGGTATTGTAAACGCTAGCGTAGCGCGCCGCACACTCGAATGAGGCGCGCTCTTGGGGCTCCTCACGTCAAGTCAAAAAGATAATCTTTACCCCTTGCAAAACAAAACGAGTCTAACGTATATTTTAGCTTGAAAGAGCAGAACAGTTTGGCGTTTGGGTGGGGCTGAGACGTCCTGCCAGAAGGGTAGACTATGAAAAAGCTCGTGGTTGGTTTAGCCGTAGCTTCACTACTTAGCGTTGGCTTTGCGCAAGAATTCAACTGGCGTCAGTTCGAGGGTACGCAGATCCGCTTTTTGATGAATCAGCATCCGTTTACCGACTTTATTCAACCCCTCATTCCCGAATTCGAAGAGCTGACCGGAATCGAGGTCACCTTAGAGAGCTTTCCCGAAGATCAGTTCCGGCAACGCACGCTGCTCGAGGCGAGCAGCGGCGCAGACACCCTAGACGGTTACATGATTCAGCCGGGTCAAACCGGGGCGCAGTATCTTGGTGCAGGCTGGGTGCGCTACATCGACGATTTTCTAAACGACCCCAGCTTGACGAACCCCGACCTCGATATGGACGACTTTTTCGAAGGGGCCACCAGTACGTTTTTAGATGGCGAACAGATGTACGGCCTGCCCTTGCAGATCGAATCGAGCTTGCTCTTTTACCGCAACGATCTGCTCCAGGCAGCGGGTCTCGAAGGGCCACCCGAGACGCTCGAGCAGCTGCGCGAGTACGCCGAAACGCTTAATGAGGGCGGCGTAGCCGGGTTTGCCATGCGCGGAAGCGGCGCTAACGCCACAAGTCAGATCGTCAACTTTCTTTACTCTTATGGGGGAAAGTGGCTTAACGACGACGGCACCTCGGCTTTAGACAGCGAAGCAAGCCAAGAGGCTCTCGCCTACTACGCCGATCTGTTACGCAACTACGGTCCGGCGGGCGTCACCAACATGTCGTGGCCCGAAGTCACCAGCCTCTACGCCCAGGGTCAGGCGGCGATGATGTTTGACGCCAACGTCTTCCGGTCAATTATGGAAGACCCCGAGCAGGCACTTGAAGAGGTGCGCACGAACACCCTCTACGCGCCGTTACCCGAAGGCCCGGCGGGAAGGGTACCCGCCGTTTTAGTTTGGGGACTTTCGATCAATCACGCCTCGCAAAACCCAGAGGCCGCCTGGTACTTTTTGCAGTGGGCACTGTCTAAAGAAAACCAGCTTAGAGCGCTCCTTGGTGGCGTTCCGGCAGCGCGCCCGTCGGCTTGGGAAAACGAAGAATTTAAGGCGACTGCGCCGCAGAGCTGGATCGACGCTTCGCAGCTCTCATTCGAGATTGGGCAGCCCGACTGGAATCCCCCTGTCGTTCAGGTTTCCGAGGTACGCGACGCGTATGGACAGGCCATCGTCGCTGCGCTGCAAGGACAAGACGTTGCACCAGCGCTCGAGCAGGCCAACGGGGTCATTAACGGGATTATTTCACGCTAACGCTGCAGGCTACGCAACTACGTTAATCAGTCAGGCTGAACTCTGCACCTTGGGTTCGGCCTTATTTTTTGAGAGGAGACCTCCCAGCCTTTGGGCCGGGAAAACACTATGAGAAGTGCTGCTGACTTTATCGACCGGCACGCGAAGTGGATCTTTCCGCTACCGGCACTTTTAGCCATGCTGCTGCTGATCGTCGCACCTATTGCGGCTAACATCGTACTCTCGGCGTACAACTACTTTATCGGTACGTCGCCAAGCTTCGTGGGCTTGGGAAACTTTCGTGAAGCTTTTTCCGACGCGCGCACCTGGAACGGTCTCAGACTGACCTTTTACTTTACGCTCCTCGCTGTTCCCTTACAGCTCGTTCTGGGTTTGGCTATCGCGCTACTTTTCAACCGGGAGTTCCCCGGAAAAGGTCTGGTCAGAACGATCACTCTGCTGCCGATGGTTGCAACTCCGGTTGCGATTGCACTTATCTGGGCGCTGATGTTTAACCCCAACCTCGGAGTTCTTAACGCCTTTTTAGAAGCCTTAGGACTGCCGCGCTCGCTTTGGGTAGCCGATAACCGTTTGGTCATCCCATCTTTGGTACTCGTCGACGTCTGGGAATGGACACCCTTCGTAGCACTTATTCTGCTCGCCGCCCTGCAGGGCGTTTCACAAGAATACTACGAGGCGGCGCGTATCGACGGGGCAAACAGCGTCCAGAACTTTTGGCACATCACCCTTCCAAGTATTCGCTCGGCGGTAATCGTAGCCCTGATTTTACGGAGCATCGACGCGCTCAAAACGTTCGATATCATCTACGTTATTACCCAGGGTGGTCCGGGCATTGCCTCGGAGACCCTGAACGTCTACGCGTTCAAAACGGGCTTTGAGTTTTTTCGGGCGGGCTACGCGGCGACACTACTTATTCTTTTAATGTTTGTGGTGCTCGGTGTCTCGATTATTTTCAACTTACTGAGGAGGGCTAGATGAGTAAAGTGGCAAACCAACCCCGTCCGAGTGCCGCTCAGTTGCAAGCACGCGCGAGTCGAAACAAAGTACTTGGCCGCATCGGTGTGTTTTTGCTGATGGCCGCAGTTCTTATCGTCATGCTGTTTCCGTTTTACTGGATGATCTTGACGAGTTTCCGCAACCAGCTCGACAATACCAGCGCCACGCCGGTATGGTTTTTTCGGCCTACACTCAACAACTACCGTAACGTCCTCCAAGAAAACGATTTTCTTACGTTTACCTGGAACTCGTTTGTCATCGCCGCGCTTTCGACCCTGCTGGGTCTAGTTATTGGCCTACCTGCGGCCTACTCGATTGCCCGGTTTAAGCAAAACGGCCTGGCCTTTGCGATCTTGATCGCGCGGCTTACGCCGTATATCACCTACCTGGTGCCGTGGTATTTAGCGTTCCGGGCGCTAGGTCTGATCGACACCTATATCGCCTTGACGCTTACCCACCTGATTGTCGGGATGCCGCTTATCACCTGGATCATGATCTCTTTTTTTGAAGATGTGCCTATCGAGCTTGAAGAGGCAGCTTTCATCGACGGCTCGAGTCGTGTCGGCGCGTTCTGGCGCATTATTCTGCCACTTTCGACCCCGGGCATCGTCGCCTCGGGTATCTTGGCGTTTATCTTTAGCTGGAACCAATTCTTATTCAGTCTGGTTCTCTCTGGACCCAATACGCGTCCGGTTCCGGTTGCTGTGTTTAACTTCATCTCGTATGGTCAGATCGACTTCGGCGGCTTGGGGGCCGCAGCTGTGCTCATCACCTTGCCGGTTATTTTGCTAACCCTGCTTATTCAGCGTTACATCGTCACCGGCTTGACTATGGGCGCGGTTAAAGGTTAGAGCATAAAAGGTTCAGCTCCATAGAAGGTTGGTTGAAGATAGCGGCAGTGCTACCTACCCTTGCCAGCTCTCACCATTTGCAACCCGTAGCGTCACCGCTGCGACCGCCTCGGGGTAATGCCCTGAGCGGACGCTATTGGCGAAGTCCTAGACCTGAAGGTGGGCAAAGCTGGAAATACCCGTTTGGGCAACAGGGATACCCGCGAGCCAGAGCCAGTCTGTCACCCTTTGGACGTTGATTGCAGCTGCAGTAGCAATATAGCAATGAGGGGGCCTCTATAGCTGGGCCGAAGTAAGCTGAACAGATGAAGGGTTGTTCATTGGATTTTGCGAGAGCGGATTGTTGCAGCTGTAGGTCTGGAGTTGCCCCAATTTTTTGGAGGGGTTAGGACTTGGCGGTCAGGCCGCCTGCTGGCGAGCATACACCTCCTCGTACTCGGTTGGGCTCAGGTAGCCGCGCGCCCTATGGAGCCGCTGGCGAGTGAAGCAGATTTCGGTGTAACCGAAGATGGCAATCGTAAGTTGTGGTCGGGTCTGCCAATGCCGGCGGTCAAGTAGTTCGACCTGGAGTGTAGCAAAAAAGCTTTCAGCTACAGCGTTGTCTAGCGCGTCTCCAACCGTCCCCATCGATCCCTAGCTGTGAGCTTGCGCGAGCCGTTGCCCGAAGGCCAGCGAGGTGTACTGCGAACCGTGGACGCCTTCTGCAAAAGACCCTCGCAAGCTCCGCTGCGAGGGTTCTCTGCTGCTGCCTTTCGGGGTAATTTTACGGTAATTTTACCGGCGACCTCCCGGCCCATCCCGGTGATAGGCCCGGTCGCCAAAACCACCGCGCATGTTGTCGCCACGTCCGGACGTGGTTTTCGACAAGTTGACCGTGGTCGTTTGCGGGCTCGTCGTGATAGTCACATACGCAGCGTTCTGGGCAGCGTTGGCGAAGTCGTTTGCAAAGCCCGCTTCGCTGTCTTGCCCGTAGGTAAAGTTCAGGGTTTGCAGCGTTTGGGCGTTTCCTGAAGGGTCGCCGTCATAGAACGTCGCGGTGACGCTCGAGCCCTCGTTCAAACCGCGTAGGGGCAGCGCGCCGTAAACGCCGCCGTGCCGGTCGCCTCGGTCAGAGTTCGCGGTGTCGGTGTTCGAGGTGTCGGTCGATGTATCTGAACTCGGCAGCTCGAGCGTTTGCGTCTGCTCACCCACGTTGACAGTCATGTAGCCTGCGTTTGCCCGCGCCTCGGCGAAGCTCTGCGCGAAAGCGGCCTCGCTGTCTTGCCCGTAGGTGAAGTTCAGGGTCTGCGTCGGTGTGCTCGCCCCGCCACTCGCGGTGCTCGGGTCGCCGGCGTAAAACTCGAGCGTGAGCGTTGTTCCCAGAGCGAGGTTCCGTCCGAACGGCAAACCCCCGAAACCTCTGCCGAAATCATCACCATCACCGAAACCGTGCTTGAAATTGCCCCCGAGACCGCGAAGACGCTGCGCCGGAGACGTTTGGGTTTGGCTCGCGGCCGGGCTTTGCGTTTGCGTCCCGGCCCCGCCGCTTTGGGTACTCTGGGTTTGAGCACCCTGCGCGCCGACGAAACCCAGACTGCCAATGAGGAGGCTCGAGGCTGTAAGAACGATGATTTCTCTTTTCATATTTTTCCCTTTCCGGCCCTGCCGCATGTGCAGCGACCTAAAGATAGTTTGCCGGGGCGCAGTAAAGGTGCTGTATGGAGTTTATTTGGATTTCGCTTAGGCGCTCGTTTTGCTGTCGATCAGGGGCAAACTAACCTCGAGCTGTGCGCCGCTCGAGCCTTCGTCAGACCAGTTCCCCGCCCGGACACGGCCCCCGTGCAGCTTGACGAGGCTCTGCACAATCGCAAGCCCCAGCCCGCTGCCCCCTTTGCTCTTGGTGTCGCGGCGGCGACCCTGTACGAACCGCTCGAAGACGGTCTCGAGTTCGTCTTCAGGAATGCCGGGGCCGGTGTCGCGTACCCGGAGTGTGACCTCGGTCGGCGCGCTAAAAAGCTGCACCGCGACGCTCCCACCCGGCGGCGTCACCCGAAAGGCGTTGTCGAGGAGGTTGTTCAGCACTTGCGTAAGGCGGTCGGGGTCGGCGTCTACCAAGGCCGGTTCGTTTGTGGGGGTGAACCCCAACCCCGCGCCCTCGGCTTTAGGGCGTGCCTGACGGACGACCTTTTCGGCGAGGTCGTTTAAGTCAAACTCACTTCGGTGCAAAGAAAGCTTGTCGGCGTCTGCCAGCGAAAGGGTACGCAGGTCGCCGATAAGCCGTGCCAGCAACCCGACCTGCCCCTGCAACAGCAGGGCTTCGTCGTCGTTAAACTGCACGAGCCCGTCGGCGAGGGCGTCGACACGGAGTTGTAACGTCGCCAACGGGTTGCGGAGTTCGTGCGCGATGTCGGCAATCATCGCTTTACGTTCACCTTCGTAGCGCGAGAGCGCCTCGGCCATCTTGTTAAAGTCGAGCGCCAGCGTACGCGTTTCATCAGCCGGGTACGAGAGCCGTGCAAGGTCTACGCGCGCTGCCAGATCTCCGGCGGCAAGTTGCGAGGCGGCGCTCGAGACCGCTTCGATAGGCCGGGCGATGGTTCGCGAGAGCAGCAGCGCCAGCAAAACGCTCGCGAGAACTGCGCCGCCCACCCCGACCGCGACCGCCTGACGCTGCGCTGCCCGGTAGTCACTTAAAAGCTCGAACAACCGGGTGTTTTCTGCGCGCAAAAAGCCCTCGTCCGCCGGTCGCCCGTCGGCTAATGGGGGCCGTGCCCCGTTACGGTGTGGCGGCCCCGTCGCGGAACGTTCGACCCGTCCCCGGAACTCGGGATTTAAGCCTCCGAAGGTGCGCCGCGCCGCGATACTTTGCGCCACGGGTACGGCCAAAAGTGACAGGAGCGCAACCACGAGGAGCGCCAAGAGCAGACGAGTTGCCAGGCGGTTCACGCCCGGTTTACGTTTCCGCCAGCCGGTAGCCGAGACCGCGTACTGTTTCGATAAGTCCGTCCGCGCCAGAGAGCCGCAGCTTGCGCCGCAAATTGGTGATGTGAATGTCTACCGCCCGCTCAAAGGCGTCGCTTTCAGGCATCGCGGTTTCGTAAAGTTCAGTGCGGGAGACGGCCCGCCCCGGTGTCCGGGCGAGGTGATGGAGCAGCTTGAATTCGGTCGGCGTCAGCTCGAGCGCAGTGCCCTCGACCTTGGCGACCATCCCGTAAGTATCGACCTCGAGCACCCCCACCCGCAGCACCTGCGCGGGTACGTCTCCGTTTACGGCACCCTGAGCGCGGCGCAGCACCGCCTTGACGCGCGCCATCAGCTTGCGGGCAGCTACGGGTTTGACGAGGTAATCGTCCGCGCCGAGGCCAAAGCCCAACAGTTCATCAACCTCTTCGTCACGGGCCGTCAGGATAATCACCGGCGTCGCGGACTGGGCGCGCACGGTTTTAAGCACCTCGAGCCCGTCCAACCCCGGCAAGCCGAGATCTAGAATCACCAGGTCGGGGCGCGCCACGCGAAAGAGTTCTAAAGCCCGTGCGCCGTCCCCGGCCCGCTCCGTCCGAAAGTCCTCACGGCGCAGGTACAGCTCGAGGGTTTGCGCCAGTGTAAGTTCATCCTCGACAACCAGCACGAGCGGCATGGCGTCTACTGTAACACCGTCTGCAGGGTTCGCTAGAGCGTTGTTCGCACCGTTCACAAGCGCAGCTTAGCGTCTTCTCATTTAGAAACGGTCGCGCTAACGTTTGGGTTTGATTTGGTTCCCGGAATTCGCCTCGCTGCTACGCATCCTCGGCAGCGGTAAAGTCGGGCTCGAGCGTCACCTCGTCAGCCACAGCCTGCAACGCTGGTGACGCGGGAATATCCAGACTGAAATCCTCACAGGGGAAGGTTACGCGGGCAAGACCCTCGAGCCCTGTCTCGGTCGTCGTCACAGGCGCATTAAATCTTCTGCGAAACAGGCCGTCAGCTAAGCTCGGAGGATGAGAGCAGCACAGTTAAAGCGGCGGTAATGGCCCAAGCTTAGGGGTCCCCTCACCGTAACTTGCCAATAATCCCCGTGGGTTTGTAGGCCTTCTTCGGCATCGTTTGCCTCCTGGATTTGGGCTGGCACTGTCGTCGCGTCTAGACTTCTTCTAAAGGGGCAGGTCAGCTTTTGCCTATTCATGCAACAACGCCATGTACAGATTTAGCTTTTTTCACACCTCCCGCCAGCGATCTTTTCTAAGCTGTTCTAAAGGCGTAAGCCCTTAAGACGAAACCGACCTAGTGCTTTCAACCCTCTTCTCCATGCTTGGTAGTTCGCTGCCGGAAAGGACTTTTGCGGTGCCCTCTTCACTTTTTACATCTACTGACATACTCCGGTTACAACGGAAAGTCTTGCTCCCCTTACTTGGCCTCCTGCTCGCAGGCTGCAACGCCCTCAATACTGCCTCCAGCCTTAGCGTCCAGCACAGTGAACTGCTCCGCCTGAGTAAGCGCGCTGACCGCGCGCAGCCCGAAGTGCTCGGCAACCTCGCGGTTTCAGGGAACGTATATATCTTTGCCGCACCGCCTAAGACAGTTAAAGAGGTGAGGTTTCGCCTTGACGGCGAACTCCTCAAACGTGACCAGCAAGCTCCATTTGACCTAGTGGGCGGTACGCTGCGTCGGGCCAAGCCTTTTAGAACCGTTCGGTTGGTTGACGGCAACCATACGTTGACCGCTACCTTTAGATACAAAGACGGCAGACAGACTCAGGTGCAAAATATCTTTACCGTGGACAATGCTCTAGAGACTGCTCCTGCGCCAGTTGCGCCCACGCCGCCCCCAAGTTCACCCACCCCAGGTACGCCGACCTCTTCACCCACACGCTGGCAACCCAACCCCGGCACCAGCTGGCAGTGGCAGCTACAAGGAAAAATCGATCTTACTCTCCCGGTCGATGTCTACGATATTGACCTTTTTGACACCACTGTAAGCACCATTCAGGCGCTTCAAAAGAGCGGCAAGCGCGTAATCTGTTACTTTAGTGCGGGCAGCTTCGAGCCGTGGCGGAGTGACGCCGCCACCTTTAGCGCAACCGTCAAGGGCAAGAAGATGGACGGCTGGGACGAGCTCTGGCTCGACGTCCGGAACCTTTCAGTGCTTGGCCCAATCATGCGCGCCCGCCTCGACTTGGCAGCCCAAAAGGGCTGCGACGGCGTAGAACCTGATAATGTCGACGGTTACAGTAACGACAGCGGTTTTCCACTGACTGCTGCCGATCAATTCGTCTACAACCGCTTTTTGGCTGCTGAGGCGCACGCGCGTGGGCTCGCCGTCGGTCTAAAAAACGATCTCGAGCAGGTCGCGGAGCTCGAGCCTTACTTTGACTTTGCCGTTAACGAGGAGTGCTTCACGTATAACGAGTGTGAACTCCTTACGCCCTTTGTGAAGGCTGATAAAGCCGTTTTTGGAGCCGAATATGGTGTCTCAACACAGAGGTTTTGTACGGTGACCAACGCACTTAACTTCGACTTTATCAAGAAGCGTTATAGCTTGGATGCTTACCGAGAGGCCTGCCGCTAACGTCGTTGGCTTCGATAAAGGCGGCGGTGGAATTAGTGGGGGTCAAACAGACAAAAGAACTTTGGTCTAAGCCGCCAGCCTAGCCAAATTGGGCTTCAAATCCGACCGGCGTTTTATGGACTCAGGTAGGGTTCAGCGGACAACAAACGAAGGAGCAGAATGCTCCGGGAGGGAGTTGTCATGAACAAGAGGCAGTACGACATGGTCTTCAAGCTCGACGCGGCAAAACCGGTTGCCGAACAAGGCTACAGTGCTCCTGAAGCGAGTCAAGAGGCTGATGCGGCGAGCAGGCATTTACGCCTTACCCAAGCGCAAGTACCAACATCGCAAAACGCCGGAGACGTTGCCGGCAACCGCCAACTTGCTCGTCCCCAAGCCCGAGGTCACCACAATCAAGTCTGGTACTCGGATATCACCTTCGTGAAGACAGCTGAAGGCTGGCTTTATATGGCGGTCGTGATGGACGCCTACTCGAAGCGCATTGTTGGTTACGCGATGAGGCTGAGCACATGAAAACCGACCTCGTGCTTCAGGCGCTAAGCATAGCAACCAAACAGCGCCACATCTCTAAGCTGATCCATCACCAGGTTAGAGCAAAGCTCAGAGGCTCTTAGCCTTCACCTGAGCGACAAGGGCTCGCAGTACACGAGTTACGCTTACCAGCGCGAACCGGCAGATCGGGGAATGCGCCCTAGTTTCACGGGAACAGGCGTATGTTTAGACAACGCCTACACCGAAAGCTTCTTCGCCACCTTGAAAAAAGAACTCGTCTATCAATCCTCTTTTGCCACCCGTGAAGCAGCTAGGTTGGCAGTTGGCGATTTCATCCTGATGTACTACAACAGCTGGCGGCTCCATAGTAGTCTCGGCTACCTCTGCCCCAACGATTTTGAAACCCAAGGCTTGGCAAGGTTGGCAGCTTGAGTTAAACTTTTGTGTCCGTTTGAACCCTGCCAATTCCAAGCTATCTAACTCGTCAGCAGGCTAAACCCGGCACCTTTGACTATCTCAAAGGGTTTTACAACTCTAAGCGAAGGCACTCATCCTTGGGCTACCTATCTCCAAACGACTTTGAAAGGCTACAGTTCGTTAAAGTGTCTTAACTACCTCTCCGTGAAATCGGGGAATATCGGTAAGAGTTGCGACTGAGGCAACTACAGATAAGCGGGGATAGTCAGTCACAGTTTAGTACCGAATCGATGTGAGCCAGATAAGCAGCGGTGGCTGAAGCGTTGTGCTGGCGGACCACAGCCTCGAGTTCTGCGGTGTCCTGGGCGCTCAAGGCGTCATGCATCAGCCAGTGTTCACGCTGCGCGCGTGTAATGTGCTTGGCGGACACGCTGGCGAAATAGACGCGGCGCAGCCTGTCCCAGTGGACGAACGCACGGCTGAGAGCGTCCTCGACAAGGGGTACCTTACCCTTTTGGCAGAACCACAGGTGCAGCGATATGTTGGCCTGCGACCAGGACTCGGGGTCGCCGAGTAAGGTGTCCATGTGTTCGAGCTGTTTGGTAAATTCGGCTATATCGCGGGTCGTGACGCACAATGCCGCACTGCGGACGCTGATGAGTTCCAGCGCCTGAATGAGTTCAAAAATCTCCTTAACCGATTCGGAATGTATCTCGCTCACATAAGAGCCTAAATAAGGTTTAGTGACGATGAAACCCTCTGCACTCAGCTGCTGCATGGCTTCCCTAACCGGGATGTGGCTAACCGAGAGCGTACGCGCCAGTTCGTCAATTACGAGCCGAGTTCCGGGTGCGAGTGTCCCCTGCAAAATTTTTTCTTTGAGTATAGTGTAGGCAACCTCCGTTTTGCTGCGGTAGTTCATGCCCCCCCCGGAATATCGCGTACGTAGCTCACGTAGCGCGTTTTTATCTGTTTCAAGACCTCGTCACCGGGCGTATCCCACAGAGCTTGGTTGAAGATTTCGCACTCGATAGGACCACGGTAGCCTGCAGTGTCCACGGCTTCTCGGAGCTGACGGATGTCAATCCAGCCGTCGCCCATCATGCCGCGCGCTTTAAGCACATCGGGAACGGGCGTAATCCAATCGCAAACATGAAAGCCGAAGGTGTGACCAGAGGCCCTTCTGATTTCGTTGTAAACGTCCGGATCCCACCAGACATGGAATACGTCGATAACAACGCCGACGGTCTGCCCACCTGCTGCTGCGTTGAGAGAAAGGGCAAAGTCGTTGGCTTGCTTTAGGGTCACGACGACGTTGCGGTCAGCCGCGTACATCGGGTGCAGGGGCTCAATCCCGAGCTTGACACCACGCTCCTGAGCGTAGGGGATAATTGCGGCGATACCGTCGTAGACCAGCTGCCGCGCCTCGGCGATGTCTCTGGTGTGCAAGCCGCCGCAAACCAGCACCAGCGTGTCCGTTCCTAAGGTCACGCATTCGTCGATAGCCCTTAAGTTGTCGTTAATGCGTTTTTGGCGTTCAGTTTCGCTCTCAGCAGGAAACATACCACCACGGCACAGGCTCGAGACCTTCACCTCATGTTCCCGTAAAAGTTTAACGGTGTTGTTTAGCCCCTGTGCTTCGACCTTATCGCGCCATAACCCAATCCACCCGAGCCCCGCTTTACGGCAGCCCGCGATAGCTTCTTCTGTGCTCCAGTTAAAAGTGGTGTACTGATTCAAACTCAGGCGTGAGGTGTCCGTAAAAGCTGCCATCAAGCACCGACCGTTGGGGTCTCGAGTACCCTTTTCATACGCTCCACTGCAAGCTCGTGGCGACTCAGTAGTCCGGCTTTATCTGCAAGTTTGAACAGCTCGACCAGATGCCCCAGAGAGCGTTTGTCCTCGAGTCCCCCTACCATTTTGAAGTGGTCTTGTTGACCATTTAGATACGCCAAAAAGACGATGCCCGTTTTGTAGTAAAAGGTCGGTGGTTCAAAGATATGACGAGAAAGCAAAACCGTGGGTGCAAGGATGCGGTCGTAGGCTTTGCTGTCGCCGTACTCGAGCGCCGCCATAGCCGCCGCCGCTGCAGGCGCAATCGGGTCGAAAATACCTAAAAGCCCGTGACTAAAGCCTTGTTCGTCGCCTTTAATCAGTGTGTCGTAGTTGAAGTCGTCGCCGGTATACATCTTGACGCCTTGAGGGAGCCTTCTGCGGAGGTGGATTTCTTTTACGGCGTCCAAAAGGCTCATCTTCATACCGTCAACTTTTTTAGGGTTTTTACGGATAATTTCTAGGAGCGCATCTCCTGCTTCTTGCCAGTTTTCTGAACCCCAATACCCCTTAAGCTGCGGGTCGAACATCTCGCCGAGCCAGTGCAAAATCACGGGTTCTTTAACCTTGGCGAGCAAGTGCCCGTAAACCTCGAGGTAATCATCCGGCGTTTGGGCAACGGCTGCCAGCGCTCTCGAGGCCATCAAAATCATGCGTCCGCCACACGCTTCGATGTAGTCGATTTGTTCTTCGTAGGCAGCAATAACGTCGTTCAAAGTCAAACCGGCATAATCGTCGCCTAATTGGTCTGTCCCCGCACCGCAAGCGATAAGCCCGCCCACCTTTTGCGCCTCGGCGATAGAACGCCGGATAAGCTCCTTGGTCGCCGCCCAGTCGAGCCCAAAACCGCGCTGCGCGGTGTCCATCGCCTCGGCGACGCCGAACCCGTAACGCCACAAGTGACGACGAAACGCTAACGTCTTCTCCCAGTCGATAACAGCAGGGTTGCCCTCGCTATTGTCCGCCGTGGGGTCGGCGACGACGTGCGCGGCGGCGTAAAGCGTACGGCTCGCGAACGGCTTCTCAGGTGGGGCGTAGGTTACGGGTGCCGCGAGCGTGTAGGGCCCCGGCTTGCCGCTTTTATCGGGTAAAGCTATCGTCAGGTTCATATATCTCCTAAAGGCTCAACTCAGGAACCTCGAGCCAGCGGCGCTCTCTCCAGCTCTGCAAACCTAGTTCCGCCAGCTGCACCCCTTTGGCACCCTCGAGCAGGTCAAACCGATACGGCGTGTCTAAGACCACATGCCGTAAAAACGCCTCCCACTGCGTCTTAAACCCGTTGTCGAACGCTTGATTGTCCGGGACGTCTTTCCAGTCGGCGTAAAAGTCGATGGGGCTGGGAATATCGGGGTTCCACACGGGTCTGGGCGTCATGCTGCGGTGCTGGATTTTGCATTCGCGCAGTCCTGCGACGGCGCTGCCGTGGGTGCCGTCAACCTGAAACGAGACGAGTTCGTCACGGTAGACGCGGGTACACCAGCTCGAGTTGATTTGTGCGACGACGCCCCCTTCCAGCGCGAACACCGCGTAAGCCGCGTCGTCGGCGGTCGCGTCGTAGGGTTCACCCTGCTCATCCCAGCGTTTGGGAATATGCGTTGTGCCGAGGCAACTTACGGCCTTGACCGGCGCAAAGATATTGTCCAAAACATAGCGCCAGTGACAGAGCATATCAACGATAACGCCGCCGCCCTCATCTTTGCGGTAGTTCCAGCTCGGGCGCTGCGCGGCTTGCCAGTCGCCTTCAAAAACCCAGTAACCGAACTCGCCGCGAACAGACAAGATGCGCCCGAAAAAGCCGCCGTCCACCAGCCGTTTGAGCTTTTGTAAGCCTTGCAGATAGAGTTTGTCGTGAACCGCGCCGTTTTTGACGCCTGCGTCTTTTGCGAGTCGGGCCAGCTCAAGTGCTGCCTCGAGGCTTTCTGCAATCGGTTTCTCGGTGTAGATGTGTTTCCCAGCTGCTACAGCCTTTTTGATATTTTCAGCTCGGTGTTGCGTCAAAACAGCGTCGAAGTAGAGGGTGTCCTCGGAGCTCTTAAGGCAAGCTTCTAAGTCCGTACTCCAGCGCTCGAGACCAGCTTCCTTTGCCAGCGCTTCCATCTTCACCGCGTTTCGCCCGACGAGGATGGGGTCAGGCATGAGCCTGTCGCCGTTCGGCAACGGTAAGCCCCCCTCGTCCATAATCGCTTTAACCGAACGCAGCAGGTGCTGGTTCTTCCCCATCCGTCCGGTGACGCCGTTCATAATGATGCCAATTCGCTCCGTCGCCATGTCAGTTCTCCTCGTTACCCTCAGGCTCTAACTCGCTTTCGCTAAACAACGTTATTCAACCAAGTGCTCGCGGGGCCAGTTCACGGCAGGTGTGGATTATTTTCATCTGACGGCGCACACTCTCGGGGGTAATCACCAGCGGCGCACCGCTCTGCAGCGTGGCGTGCAGGTCTTCATAAAAACGCAGGTGTTCGCGGGAACCGTCCTCCACGCCCTCCCAGGCATCTTCTGACCAGCTCAGGGCTTCGCTGTTATAGGTTCGGTCCGAGGTTGGTACGCGCTCGACAGGGCGCTCGGGCATGGTGCTCCAATCGACCCATTTCCATTCGAGCTTTGTGGTGCTCCCGCGCAACCCTCCTGCCGTGCCCATGACTAGCCAGCGGTCTTGCGGGTAGGCGCACACGGCCGTTAGCTCGATGTCGATAGTAGGTGCGTCCGGTGCGCGCAGCATAAGTTTGACGTGATCCTCGGCGTCGCCGCTACTGAGCGCATTTTGCAGGTCCACAGTGACATCCGGCTCGGCAGGACCGAAGAGCTCGAGAGCCTGGTCGAGCAGGTGCGGCCCGTTGTTATTGAGAAGCCCACCGCCGAACTCCTTAAGGGTTTGCCAGTCCCAGCGGCGCGTAAACGAGTGCCAGACTATACGGATTTCGACGATCCTGCCGAGGATACCCGAGTCGATCACCTCTTGGACTTTCTGGAAGTGTGGCTCGTAGCGGCGGTTTTGAAATGGAGCTACGACGCGTCTTACCTCACTCGCCACGGCAATCGTTCGGTCAGCGTCTTCGGGCGTAAGCGCAAAGGGCTTTTCGACGACTACATGACGACCTGCGCGCATCGCTGCAATTGCGTGTTCGGTGTGCAGTCGGTTCGGAGTCGCTACGACCACTAGCTCGAGGTCATCGTCAGCAACGAGCGCCTCGAAGCTGTCGTAGCTCCGGCAGCCGAAGGTCGCTTCCGCTTCAGCACGGCGCGCGGCGTCGACGTCCATGGCAGCTACAATGCGAAAGTGCTGCGGCAGCTTTTTGAGAGCTTCCGCGTGAATATTCCAGCCACTACGCCCGAGCCCGGCAACGCCTACTGAAACGATGTTTCCTTGTGTATCTCCTTGCGACATATGTTTTCTTCCTTTCGTTCCCCTGTACAGCGCGACGTACTCTCAAGAGCTACGCCTCGTGTTGGTCCCGCTCGCCACCCTAGCTTTAACCCTGTTAAGTAGGCTCGGACGTAACGGGCGGCATCTTGCGCTCTTTCGGTCGAGTAACTACAGGCACGAACGCCCAATACTTCACAGCGACCCCCGTACAACTTGGGGTCTGCACTTCAGACACCAATGTACAGTTCGGCTGACAACCGCTTGCACAAGATAAAATATATGATATAGTACATATATTAAAAGTATACAGGCAAACAGTCCTGGAGGGACGGAGGTGTTCGTAGCCGGACTTTGTGCGCTAGCGGTCTTTAGTCAGAGTCAGACGAGGCACCCATTTTCAAATCAAGGTTTAGCTGAGGAGGATATAAGGATGTATAGACAGAGTTGGATAGGATTCGGAACCGCGCTGGCCCTATCAGCGTTGAATTTTACGGCAGCACAGGAAACGACCATCACCGTGCTGGGAATTTCTGCTGAGCAGAACGAACTCTATAGGGAGTTGGAGCAGGCGTTTCAAGAGGAGTACCCCGAGTGGGAGCTGAACTTCGAGACGATGTCTATCGATTCCTTTCAGCAAACGCTGCCGCTTAGCTTCGAGAGTGGTGAAGCACCGGATATTTTCTTTATCGACGGCTTCGACCAACTGCCCTTGAACGATCTTTTAGAAGCCAACTGGGTTGCGCCAGCAGCAGGTGACCAAGAAATTCCGCAAGAGTGGTTCGACCGTTTTCCAGAAGGCATGTTTATCGACGGACATAATATGGTGAACGGAACGGTATACGGGATTCCGCTCCGTGACAGAACGATCTACGGACATGGTTACATGTACTATAACCGCACCGTTCTAGAAGCTGCAGGCGTTGATCCAGAAAGTCAGATTCCGACAACGTGGAGCGAGCTTCTCGCGGTCTGCGAGCAAGTCACCCAGAGCGGTAACTCCTGCTTTTCTGCCTCTTTTGATTCTACGTCACAGTTTGACCGCTGGTGGCTTCCTTTTACTTCGGTTGCTGAAACTTATAACCCAATCAATCTCCAAACTGGAAATTTCTCTTACGCCGATCCGGCTCGTCTGCGCGCCTGGGAGCTGCTGAAAACGCTCTACGACGGCGAATACTTTATTCCTGGCGTCGCTAGCACCGACCGCGAGACCTCGAGGCAGATTTTTGCCCTCGATCAAGCTGCTTTTTACGTGGACGGCTCGTGGATGCCCGTGGTGTGGGACAGCATGGGCTTCGGTGACCTGAATTTTGGTGTCGCGCCCATCCCTGTCCCCGACGAAGAGCCACGCGGCAAGCTGGCCATAGGACTCATCCCCTCGACAATTTACGTCTCGAGCCAGGCTGACAACCCCGAAGCGGCGTGGGCCGTCATCGAGTGGCTTACCCGTCCGGAAGGTCCTTACGCACAAGGCTACGTCGGGGGCGGCTTCGGCTTTCTTACCTTTACGGACAACGCTCAGTGGATCGACCCGAACGATGAGGTTCAGCAGGAAATCATCTCGATTGCGTCTGACGGCTACCGGATATACGAACCCGTACCGCTGCTGGCTTGCGCGGACATGACGCAGTCGACAGCGTACCAAGATGCGCTGCAAAACACCTCGCTTCCCGACGAACAGGAGAGTATCGTCGAAGCGTTGGTGAACGGTGAGGACTGGACAGTAACGGCTCAGCGCCTAGCTACAGGGCGGCAGGAACTGTTCGAGGCCAACCTCGCTGAAGAGCAGGAGGCAGGGCTTAACGTGAGCCTCGACTATTACACCTATCCCGACTGGTCTTTCGACGAAGATTTCGACTATGGCGTCTACCCGCTCTGCCCGTAACGGAACGGCGTAGGGCACTAACTAAGGGTGGTGCCGGGTTACGCGCCAAGAGCGCCACTCTTAGAGATCACGAGGTAGACTCTCTTGAGCACCACACCGAAAGTACCCATAAACCAACGCAACGCCCCCTCGTCCCGTTCACGCAGTCGTTGGCGTGAATGGGGCTGGTGCTACCTCTTTTTAACTCCTTTTCTGCTCTTTTTTGTCGGCTTTACCATCTGGCCGATAGTCGCTAGCGCGACCTGGTCCTTTACAGACTTCCAGGTCCCCGGCGGCGAGTTCACCTGGATCGGTTTGGCGAACTACCGCGAGCTCCTCCGCGACGACCTGTTCAAGCGGAGCTTTATCAATACCCTTATCTTCGGGTTGGGCAACACTTTGGTCAAACTCCCCCTCGCGCTCTTGCTGGCACTTTTCCTCACGCGTTCCTGGGTTGTCGGCAAGACGTTTTTCCGTACCGTCTACTTTTTGCCGATTGTTATTCCCACGGCTATTGCTGGTTTGATCTTCGCTTTTTTGCTCCACCCCTTAAATGGCGCTGTGCCCTCGGTGCTACGAGACTTAGACCTTATTTCTAGTCGTGCAAACATCTTCTTCGGCAGCCGCGGCGCGGCGATGACCACGATTATTGTCGTCAGCGTCTGGCAGATTTTCGGGCAGTACCTCATCTACTGGATTGCTGCGTTGCAGAGTGTGCCGAGCTCGCTGAGCGACGCGGCGCAAATAGACGGCGCGAACTTTTGGGAGGAGCTTTTTTTCGTAACCCTCCCTTCAATTAGACCGCTTGCAATCATCATATCGTTTCTCGGACTGGTCAACGCGTTCAGTGTGTTTGGTATCGTCTTGACGCTCACCAATGGGGGGCCGGGTAGTCAGAGCTACGTCATGCAGCTCTGGACCTATAACCGCGCTTTTACTGAAACGCCTTTCCGCTACGGCTATATTTCGGCGGGCGGGCTGCTTTTTGCCCTGTTTATCTTGGTGGTCTTTGCGGTTCAGGCCGTCGCCGTTCGCCGCTCGCAAGCTCAGATGGGAGGGGCAGCGTGAGTGAGATACCGAGCCCAAACCCGTCCCGCAAGCGCCGCTATGGTCGTTTCTCTAGTCGTCAGCTTCGCAACAACCTCATCTTGTGGGCCGTGCTGCTTGTGATCGGCTACTTCTGGATGTATCCGATTCTGTGGATTATTTCGGCCGCGTTCAAGACCTCGAGGGAAGTCTTTACGGCCGGCCCCAACCTCATCCCGGAGGTTGGGGCCGGCTTTGCCAACTTTATCCGCGCCTGGAACGTCGCCGACTTTGACCGCTACTTCGGCAACTCGGTGCTGTACGGCGTCGGCGCGGTCGTGATTGCGGTAGCGCGCTCGATTTTAGCAGGCTACGTATTGGCACGCTACAGTTTTCCCGGTCGTCGGTTCATTTTGGCACTGGTGGCATTTACCGTGTTCATTCCGGTCGAGGCGTCCGTCATCCCGCAGTTTCGCCTGGTCAACTGGATCGATCAAAATTTCTTTCAGCTGATGAATACCTACTTTATCGTGCCGCTTATTCAAGGTGGGGGGGGATCGCTCTGGGTGCTGCTCTTTACCGGGGCGTTCCGGGCTCTGCCTCAGGAGCTGTTCGACGCAGCAGATGTCGATGGAGCGAGCTTTTGGCAGAAGTTTATGCTGTCGGTGCCGCTGGTTGGTCCCATTACCGCCACGACGGTGATCTTTCAGTTTATCGCGTCGTGGGAAGACATCCTGACCCCGATCATCTACACCCTGGGACGCCCCGAACTGCGCAATTTGCAGTCGGGTCTCATCGCTTTTCAAGGGGCGAACGCCACCGATTGGGTCGGGTTGGCGGCGGCTATCGTCATCACCATCCTACCCGTTATCGCCGTTTTCCTGATCCTGCAACGCTTTTTTGTCGAAGGGCTGGCAGGCGCACTTAAAGGATAAAACTTCAACCGCTGCATGTTGCAGAGAAAGAGGCTACAGATGAAACTTGGATTCAGCACGCTAGGATCGCCTAAATGGACACTCGAGCAGGTCACCGAAGGCGCGCGCCGCTACGGTTTTGACGGCATCGAACTAAGGATGGTCCGCGGGGAAGTCGAACTTCGCAAGCTACCGGAATTTGCCCCGGAAAAGCTAGACGCTGCGCGGCAGCAGGTCAAAGACGCCGGGCTCGAGGTGTTTTGCGTCGATACCAGCCTCCGCTTAGGCTGGCTCGCTGGCCCAAAACGAGCCGAGCAACTCGGTGAAGCCGACGCGATGTTTACGATTGCTCAAGGGCTAGAGGCACCTTACGTGCGCGTCTTCGCGGGTGAACTCGAGGGTAAAGCGCCCACCAAGGACGATTATCCCCTCTTTCGCGAGCAGCTCGCTACCCTAGCCGAGCGCGCTCAATCTTTCGGGGTCAAAGTTTTGCTGGAAACTCATGACACCTGCAGTACCGGCAAGTCGATCGCTGAGCTTTTTGCAAGTGGCGCCTCGGAGATACCCGCCGGTGTCCTCTGGGATGTTCTGCACTCCTATCGGCACGGTGAGAGCTTTGACGAATCGCTAGCGGCGATCGGCGACCGGATCGAGCTCGTCCATATCAAGGACTCGCAAGAGCTGTCACCGGACACCTTCGATCTCAGACTGATCGGCGAGGGGGTCGTGCCGATTTCGGACGCCGTACAGCGTCTGCAAGCCAGAGGCTATAGCGGCTACCTCAGCCTCGAATGGGAGAAGGGCTGGCATCCTGAACTAGCAGAGCCAGAGGTGGCACTTCCTCACTATATCCGCGTGATGCGGGAGATGCTAAAAGAGGTTGCCGCTTAGCTACCGCTAGCACAACTATTCCGAAAGTAACTCAAGTCATCTAGTCAAACCAGGATGTCGGTAAGTCTCGAGCCGCTTAGAAACAGCAAGTGTAAAGAGGAGAACAAGAGTTATGAACTATACGACCCTAAATCACACTGACATCTGCGTCTCCACCCTGGTTCTGGGCTGTTTTGCCTTTGCGGGTGGACAAACCTGGGGTGATCAGGACGAGCAGGATTCGGTGCAAACCATCGAAGCTGCGCTCGAGTCGGGAATCACGTTTTTCGATACGGCAGAGGGTTACGGCGATGGTTACTCCGAGGAACTGCTCGGGCGCGTTTTTTCCGGTAGGCGCGAAGGAGTCGTCATCGCTACGAAAGCGAGCACTAAAAATCTCCGACCAGACGACCTGGAAGCTGCCTGCGTCGCCAGTTTGCGCCGCCTGAATACCGACTACATCGACCTTTACCAGATTCATTGGCCAAACCACGAGGTGCCTTTGGCCGACACAATTGGGAAGCTCGAGTCTCTCAAAAAACAGGGCATGGTGCGCGCGATTGGTGTAAGCAATTTCGGTGTAGGTGACCTTGCCGACTACCTAAAGCTCGCTACACCAGTAACCAACCAGTTGCCTTACAGCTTGCTATGGCGGGCTATCGAGAATGAGATCATTCCCTTGGCGCATCAGCGTGGCGTAGGTATTTTGCCCTATACCCCCTTGATGCAGGGGCTTCTAACCGGCAAATTTAGAACTGCTGATGATGTGCCCGAAGGGCGCGCGCGTACCCGTCACTTTGCAGGAACCCGCCCTCAAGCGGGACACGGCGAAGCGGGAGCAGAAGCCGAAACGTTTCGTACCATCACCGAGCTCTCTGCGATAGCTGAACGTCTGGGACATCCCTTGACACATGTTTCTCTTGCCTGGCTGTTACAGCAACCCAGCGTTCCCTGCGTTTTAGTTGGGGCGCGAAATGTTGAGCAGCTCGAGGCTAATGTACAAGCCGCCAACGTGTCCCTCACTCAAAGCGACCTAGACGCTATAAACGCAGCAACTGAACCACTAAAAGATATTTTGGGGCCGAACCCTGACATGTGGAATGCGGGCACGAATTCGCGGTACCGCTAGTTCGTCTACGTCAAGTTGTTTTGAATCGGATAGACTCTTTTAATTCAGCCGCCCTTATTGAGGCCAGCTGAAGTAGACTACTGTGGTCGTTGTGTCCGCTACGCAGCTCGTTGGAGGTTACACGACACCCGGCGTGAGTCGAACTTCCCTTGGACAGAGCGCGTAATTAAGCCCAAACCGAGAAGCGACTGGCTCTTACGAAAGTTTTGTGGTCAGGCCGCAAGAAGCACCTTTTGTCTAAGTAGATCAAAGCTGGCTCGTCCGTACATTTGCCGCTTCAGAAGTTTGAGCCTAGTAATTTTACCTTCCGTCGGACCGTTGCTCCAGGGCAGGGTTAAAGCCGCTCCGATAGCGAGCCTGTCGTTACTAAAGCCCTTTGCCAAGCGGGCAAGTTCGTCGATGCCACTATTTATGGTGTCTTTGAGCCAACGGTCAAACGCCGCGAGGGTCTGCTCGGGTGCTTGCTCCTGCTCAAACAAGAACACGAAGCGTTGCGCCAGCTCATAGCAAAGCTCAGCCTCCTTCACATTCTTGAAGAGTTGCTCGAGCCGTCTGATCTCGTGCCGATTTAACGTAGCTCGTTGACGTGTGAATAACCGGGTCGCCTCGTACGCCGAATAGCGTTGAACGTTTTGCTTCTTGCTCGCACTCAAAAGCCCAATCCCAGCTTCTAGCTCGGCGAAGTAGGCGTAGACGAGTCCGTAGGCACCGGTAAATCCTTGCGCCATAATCTCCCGGTAAAGCTGCATCTTGTTACTTATGCCCGCTTCCCACCTTTGTCTGAGATAGGGTCGATAGGCTTCGAGGATGCGACTGCGCTGCTTATTGGCATAAGTGCCTTGGGCGAACCAACGGCTCAAGGTACTCCTAACGTTCAACGCTATTCGGCGTACGAGCCGACGCCGAGTTTGGCCGCTATGGTGGACAGGCTAAAACCCTCCGCTTTCAGGCGCTTAGCCGTTTCAAAGGTTGTTTGCCGTTTGCGGCGCGTTTCGAGCTTGGCTTGCAGCGCTCTCTCATAGCTGGTGCGGGCGCGCAGCTGGCGTGGCATTTCGGCACCAGTTGCGAACTCGCCGTCTGGCAGAGGCTCAACGAGGTATTTCTTGTGGCGCTCGAACCAACGCTTCAAGAGATCGCTGAAGTTTTTGAGTAGATGCCAGCGGTCAGCGACCTGGACGGCCTCGGGTGCGCCCTCGTCACAAGCGGATTTGTACTCCTGAGAGCGGTCTCTCGAGATAACCTCGATCCCGGGGTGGGCCTTTAGCCGGCTTATAAGTGTAGCCGAGGTTCTGTCGGGTAAAACGTCCACCACCTTGTGTGTCTCTAAGTCCAGCAGTAAGGTGCCATAGGTTTCCCTTTTTCGGAGAGCGAAATCATCGACGCCTAGCACCCGTGGCGTACCTTGTGGCACTGCGGTTCTTTTACAAACGAGATTGAGGGCTGTGTCGTGGCTCACGGGTATCGCCAACTTCTCGAGCAGGTCTTCACTGGCTTTGGCACTCAGCATCACAGCGACGTAGCTTTGGGTATCGCTCAGGCGTCCGCTCCTGTGGGCGTAACGTGCTAACCAGGGGTCGAAAGATTCCGCAAACGTCGTTCTCGTACAGCTATGGTTCAAACAGTAGAACCGTTTAACTTTCAGGCAAAACTTGGTCAGGTGACCAGCCAGGGGCAAATCGTGAGGATGCCGTCGGTAGTAGCCGCTTACCTTCGCTGACGTCACCCCACATACTGGGCACCTCGCCGCCGTTTTGTTTGACCGAGCCGTGAGCACCAAGCCTTGCTCGTGGATTTCGAACATTTCAACGATGCAACCTGGGAAAAGGATGTCAAGCATCCTCTATGCTGCTAGCTGCACCGCTAGGTTTCAAGTCCCGATGCATCTACATCTACCACAAAACTTTCGTAAGAGCCACTATCTTCTCGAATTCGACATAATACGCAGACAGAGCGCAGTACAAAGCGCTGCTGGAGAAACTCAAAGCGGGACAGCCGGAAAAGTCGTCCCAAGAAACGCAGGTAATGATTAAACGCTAGCTGATACAGCCTAAGTTGTACTCAGCGATGAACCACTTGGTAACAGTATGATGCATGGCGTCGGACTTGGAGAACGAGAGGGTTTTACGAACATAACGGGCTAGGCGTTGTCTTGGACAAAGCGGCACACCACAAGGGTGCGAAGTTCCAGCCTTCCGGACCTGTCCACTGCCTAAGCGTGCTGCGCCAACGTTCCATATGGTTGGTTTCACCTGCGCCTTTAGCAACGCTGCAATGGGTTTCTTGAGAAAAGACTTTAGTGTAAACGTCTCCTATCGGAGGGCTTCGCAACCCATAAGTCACTAAAGCTGTGACAACGTTTGTAGGTGGCGGGAAGTTTCGCCCATAGCCGGGTACAGGTTCTGGCGCTGTGATCACCTATGACAAAGGCAACAAGCTGCCGTGTGCGGCGACACATGGCTGTCCATAACCGGCATTTCTGCTTTTTGTCGTGGACAAATAACCAGACTTCATCGAGTTCGAGCACGTCATCTGGTCGAGCTTCACTCACAGTCTCGCTGAGCTTACAACTCCGGGCTTTTTTCGAGCCACTTCGCCAAGGTGGGTTGGCTGACGCCATAGATACGCCTGATCCCACGCATACTCGGACGCTCTCGGTAAGCCGCGAGAATCTCTTGCTTTCGTGCCTCGCTATCCTTGACGTTCGGCTCAAGCCCCCCTTGTTTGCTGCAATCCTTGCACTTGAACTGCTGCTTACCGTAGCGATTCTTGCCATTTCTTACGATGTTTTCACTGCTGCAAGCAGTGCAGCTATACGTTTTTGAATCAATGATCGTCTCTTAGCTTATCAGTAAGTGGGTGGTCATTACCAAAAGGGGAAACTCAGTCTCGACGAGGGCACATTAGACGGGAGCTTTGTGTCGGCAAAAAGGGGGCGACAACATCGACCACGGGTACAAAGGAAAAGGCTCTACGTTGATGGTTGCAAGTGAAGCCCGCGGCATTCCGGTTGCTTTGTCCCTGGCAAGCGCCAGCACCGCCGAATCGAGTTTGGCTCTCGCTGTGCTTGCAAAGATACGGGTTCCTAAAGCGGGGCGGGGTCGTCCCAAAACCCGTCTTTTAGAAGTCGCTATGGACAAAGCCTATGACAGCCGTGACCGCCGGCGGTCGTTGCGGGCTCGGGGCATCCGCGCTGCCGTACCCGAAAGAAAGAGAAGCGGCAAGCGTCGCCGCAAGGGACCGAAGCCGAAGTTGTACCCGGCCAGTCAAAGGCGCTGGCAAGTGGAGCGGGTCAACGCTTGGCAGGATAACTGCCGTGGTTTAGTCGTCCGTTACGAACGAAAAGCAGCACACTACCTCGCTTACGCCACCGTCTCGGCTATTCTTATCTGCTTGCGGGTGTTACTGCTCTGGTAGCTTATGCACCTGAAAGGAGTTCTTAGACTGGTTCTTGGGCGTTTGGTGTCCACATACCCTATTCGACTCGTAACTTTACATACTGAGCTCGAGCAAGAAACAAGCTCTCTTAAAAACAAAGCTTAGTAAGGTTACGGTTACTTATCAGCGGCACTAGACCATTCGCTTGGGCGCGGTCACGAGTGATCGCCTCGAGTGCAGGCGTGTCGACATAATCAAGCGCGTAGAGGTCCAAACCAAGCGTTTTGAGCTTGCTTACCCGGTCTGCATTTATCTTGAGATCACCCTCTGGAAGCGCCCCGGTCGTTCCGTCGGTTTGCCAAGTACTTGAAAACGCTTCAAACAAAACCCCATCAAGATATTCAGCTAGCTCCGGCAGCAACGAGAATCCCCGGTTCGCCAGCAGATATCCTCGAGGCGCTAAACGCCTAAGGTCTGCAACCAACTGCAGATAGGCGTCGCGGTCTTCGGGGAACAGATCGACCGTGTCTAGCGTATCGAGTAAAAACCCTTCAAAGCCCCTCGCTAAAAGCATCTGGGCCGTTTTTAGGACCTGCGCTGACCAGCCAGGGTGCGCCGCCTGAATATAGTGTCCGTACCAGGCCGGGTTGCGTTCGGAGCGGTGCCAGGGAGCGTCCTCTCCAACGTCTTCGCCGAGGCTCAAGTAGGCAAGGGGGGAGGTTTTGGCAGTTTTAAGCGCGCATACGTCTTCGTTCGAGTAGTGGGGCGCTTGAAGTACCACTCGCTGAAAGCGTTGCAACGTAGCCACTTCGCCGTGACCGTAAAACACCGCTAGTGGCATACGGCTAGAGGAGGAAGACACCGTAGCTGCCTAGCTGCGCGCTGCGCTTGAAGAGAATCGCAAATTCTGCCAGCGCCATGGTACCAGCTACCCAGAAAAAAGGTAAGCCGAGCACCACCAGCGCTCCGCCGACAGCAAAAACCAGCGCCGGCATGAGGCTATCTCCCAACGCCAGCGACACCAGCGCCAACGCCAAGATCATGCCAAAAAGCGCAAACCCGGCAAGGTGAAAAAACCACTGCGGGTTAAACAGGGTGGGATAGAAGAAGACGAGCACTGCTGGCAGAAAAGGGAGCAGGTAGACACTGGTGTAGCGGACGATGATATGACGCGCGAAGAAGGCGTAACTGGCAGCGTCCTGCCCTTTCCAGAGGTAGCGGTTGAGCTGCCCCCGCAACCATAACAGCTGTGGCTCGGCAATCAGCAGCACGACTGCGAAAAGCGCAACCCCCGGCAGCGCCTCATTACCAGCGCCAAAGAGTAGCGCAAGAAGCAGTGCGCTCTGCCCGAGGCCATAAAGGATAAACGGTGCCAGGTGCCGCCACTGGGTCAGCGCCCACAGCCACGTCGTCGGGGAAGACCAGACCAAAAGCGGCCGTAACGCAACCAGCGTTGCTAGTCCGCACACCACCAGCATGACCGTTCCCGGTAAGTTCAACCACAGGGTAAGCGCCAGCGAACCACCCGCGACGGCGGGCAAGACGTAAGCGGCGCGCAAGCGCTCATCCCAGAGTAGGGCGGCAACACCCAACCAGAGCACGCTAACTGTCCAGGTCGCCAGCGCGAACGGCGTGACAATCCAAACCCCGACCATCCCTATCAGTCCCAGTTTGAGCAGCAGCGAGAGTACACGGGCGTGATCCGGGGTCGCCAACTCGCTTTTGGCGCGGTTGAGGAGAGCGCCTCCCAGCTGTGACCAGACGAGCAACCAAATTACCGGCCCCCAGGCACCCACCTCGCTCATAAGCCCAATACCAGAAGTGACGAGTAGCGTCAACACCATGATCGCTTGCCGCGCGTAGGAGGCGCGCACCACCTTCGAGGGCAGGCGCAATTTGAGCCGCCGGGGGGTCTGATGAAAAAGCATCCACGCCAGTTCAAAGTGGTCAGCGACGCCGTATTCGGTCGCAACGCTCGCCTTGTTGTAACCGAGGGACTCTAGATGCGCGGCAATCTCATAGGCATCAGACGCCTCGAGACAGAGCTGGTTATGCGCCCGCGCAAGCTGGTTGATCGAAGTATTGCTGCGCCGCTCGGCGTGGGCGGCCTCGTGGTCGTAAACGTGAAAGACGGGAGGCTCGACGCCGCCATATGCACTCATACTGCGACCTGCATTTCTTCAGTAGTCGCCGCTACGTTTGCGACAACTCTAGGGTGTTCGCCACGTTTCTCGGCTACTACCTCATGGTAGAGCCGTTCGTAAGCGCTGTTCATATCGATAAGCGTAAAGTGCTCGAGGGCCCGCTCACGCGCCGCCGCACCCAGCTGCCGGCGCAGCGGTGCGTCAAGCAGCAGCTCAGTCAAAGCCGCACCCAGCTGTAGCGGCTCACGCGGTTCGACTAAACGACCCAAGTCTCCGATCGCCTCGGCAACCCCGCCGACACGGGTGGCTACCACCGGCTTGCTACACATCATGGCCTCGATTGGCGTATAGGGAAATCCTTCAGAGATGCTCGAGAGCACCACTACGTCAGCAGCGTGGTAAGCCTTGTAGACCGGGCTGATTGGACCCTCAAAACAGACGTTATTACCGAGACTGTGTTCGGCAATGATCGACTTGAGCCGTTCGTAGTAGGCTTCGTTGCCCTTAGGCACCGGCCCGAAAAGGCGGAGCAGCGCGTTCGGAACTGCCTTCTTGACCTCCACGAACGAAAGGATTAGCGTCTCTAAGTCCTTAAGCGGATCCACGCGCCCCACCCACGAGACTGTCGGAACCTCCTGGTCCGCGCCGTCAGCGAGCGGCAGAGCCTCCGGGTCTACCCCGTTGTAAACGACCTGCGTACGCTCGACCGGGCCGCCGAGTTTAATCTGCCAGCAGCGGTTAAACTCGCTGACCGACAGCAGCCGGTCGGCGTCACGGTAGACAAGTTGCGCCAGCGCGCGGTGGAAGCGAGCGCGCAGTAGCCGTACGCCCGGCAAATCATTTTCGTTGCTAAAGCCGAGATAACGTTCGCGCAAGTAGACGCCGTGCTCGGTCAAGATCAGGGGAATCCTGTGGACTTGAGCCGCCACCCAGGCGGGCACGGCGCAGAGTCCATTTGCCACTGTGTGAGCAATATCCGCCCGTTCAGGGATAAATAGCAGCGGCACCAGCGTCGAGCGCAGCCAATTCAGCGCCAGCGTCGTTTCGGCCAAGATCGGCTGACGACCCAGGATGTCCGTCAGGGCACCGTTTAGCTTGACCCAGACGGCTTGCTGCTGAAACAAAGGCCAGAGGTTGTAGGTATTTCCCAGCTCTGCCAAGGCTAAAAGACTGTCCGAAAATTCCTCGAGATCACCGTCAACAAACTTTAGCAATCTAGAAAAGTTGTGGTCGAACCTGAGCCGCACCGCAGGTGGCGCGCGCCGTACACCGTCACGGGGCCGCCACAGCCGCGCCGCCTTCAGCCCAACGACGTTGCTGGGGAGCGTGTAGCCTAGTGCGACCTGCTGCGGCCCCGTGACAGCCAACAGCTGGAACTCGGTCTGAATCAGCCCACCGACAAGCTGGTTGCACCACGTACTGACGCCACCCATCACGTAGGGATAGGTTCCTTCGGTTGTAAAGAGAATACGCATCTATCCTACACCTTCCGCAGCAGCTTTGATTGTCGTCAACGACTTAAAGACTGCACCATAGAGGCGGAGTGCATCCTGCGCTCTGCCTTTTGAAAGTTCCTAGCTGAATGTTTTGGTTTCTCCAGCAGCGCTCGTCCGCTTTAAGAAAACGCTACCTACGCCGGTGACGAAGCGCCTCTCGTTACTGCGAGCAAAAAAACTCACGCTGCTGGCAGTATTCCAAACACCAAGGTTCGTGTTGCAGAAGGTCGCGCCTACCACGTCGGCGTAAAGAGTTTTAAGCGGTTTGCGGTAGTAGCGGCTGTAGTGCGAGAGCAGTCGTTTTACCCAACTGCAGGCAAGACTGTGACTTGAAGCAGGCGCGCGTAGCTTATCAACGTGCTGATACGGTGAGCTTATAGGTATAAAACCGATATTACGACCAGCAACGCTCAGCGCGGGCAGTGGAGCCGTCAAAAAGAAGGCGAGGGCGTTACGGCAGCTTATCTTAGTTGTGAGTGACTCGAGCGCTGTAGCCGCTATCAACAAATCTGTGCTTTTACCACGCTTCACGTTTACTTCCTTTCGGCTTCGGCCGGGTGCGCTACTAGCTCCACCTGTTCCAAGCGCCCACATAAGGAACAGACTTCAACGCTTCCCACAGGAACCTCCGGTTTTAAGCGCCGCGAGGTCCATCTGCACTGCTGCCCAACCTTAATAAAGAAGAGTGAATGGAATATGAAGCCTCCACATCCGAACTTCGTCCGCTTGGGGCACGCCCTGAAGCCGACGCCTCAACCCCCTGCCACGGACCTCTTAAAATCTCCCACCGACATAGTCGCCACGCGCGAGGTTGCGTCCGAGCTCGCTACAGGTGTTTCGCGCGATAAACTTCGAACCTCCTGCTAGTGCCTCAGCTGCTAGAAGAGCAAGGTCGGTCGCAGCGTTAAGAAACCGCTGGCTACGGCGTTACCTCGATCGTATTCAGCACAAGTTTTTTCGCTGCCTTCGTCCACAAGGTGTTCGATAAAAGGTTAAAGCCTGTTTCCTTTCCTGCCTGCATATCCCAAACTCCGAGGTTCGCCATCCGGATAGCGTACTCTGGCCTTTTATGTAAAGACCACGATGGTTCGGGTTGACCTGGCGCGGCGACCGACGGCTCCGGGAGCCACAAGAGCAGTTGATAGGTTCCGGCAGGCATCGTGGGTGGAATCTGCACTTTTTCGTCGATTAGACTGCGCGTTTGTGCTTGCCACCCCCTGGCGTTGGCAGCAAGCTTAAAGGAGTAGAGCGCTTTGGTCTTGCTGTGGCGCAGCACGAGATATACCGGACGCGAATTAAACGGGGCTGCCCACCCGGTGTTGCGGACGCCTACCTTGACCGGGAGCCTCGAGCCAGCTCTTACGGAAGGTGGAAAGACGGACGATACCAGAGAAAAGCGGTAGCCAAGGCTTTGGGTCACCTTTTCTATACAGCCGCCATCAGCCCAGCTATCAAGGACTTCACGCGAGCGCCGCCCATTGAGGTAGCTGTAGTGAAACCTTTCCAACTCTTTAAGCGCGTCTCCCGGTTTCCCCGGCTCACCCAACCCACCACCACAGAGCGAGCGCGGCGGGTTCGGCACGCACGTCTCACCCCCCATAGGGACGTACTTCGTGTCCTCGGCTAGGTACGCCTTCTCCACAGCTATAGCCTCATACGTGCCGTTGTCGTCCGGGCTGGCCAGGAAGCAGTCGTTATGGTATCCGACTCGCGCAATCGGGGCGTCACCGTAGGCGCTGCCCGCAGCTACGGGAACCGCTTTCCCGGGGCTGGGAAAGTACATCTCCATTTTCATCTTGGGTCGCCGAACGAGCACCATGCGCCCGGGTAAAATACGCAAAAGTTCGTCGACAACGGCTTTGCGCTTTTCCCAATCCTCGGCACCGGCATTGCCGAAGTTTTGGCTGTAGTAACCCTCACCCCAGGTACCCACGAATCCGGATTCTACAAGCGCGATCACATCTCTGTTTCGCCGGAGGTAGGGCTCGAGCTGGCTTAAATGCTCCCTTACCCGGAACAGTGGGGCGTCGTCACCCGGGGGCAGCTGCTTATCACCCGGGGGGTCGTAGTAGGTATAGGCAAACCGCAGGATCACCTTCAGTCCTGCTGCTCGCACCGCCTCAATTTGTTGCTGAAAAAAGGCCAGCTTGGCCGCGCTGATGGGCTTGTCCTTAAAATCCTCGAGATAGAAGATACATAGCACCAAGCTGATCTTTTGTTCGCCCCTGCGTTCAGCTGCAAGCTTCTCTGCCTTAAAGGGAACCTTGTCGCAGTCACCTGGATGGAGATAGAAGCCGCGTTCGGGGTTAGCGATGTTTTCGTAGCTGGGCCGGTATTGCGAGGAAAAGGTCTGGTTTTGCAGGGCTTTATCCGTATCATCTGAAATCGGGGCGTGAGTATAACCCGTAAAGATAAAGAGAAAGAAGACGATTGAAATCTGTTTTATGACGTTTCCCTTCTTTGCTGGCGAGCCGTAGATATCTGGACTCCGGATAAGGGGCTGGAGGCGACCTGACACCTAAGTCATTTTGCGTTCAGCGCTGTAGAGTTGTGAGCCGTGTTATGCCCGGCATTTAGTCTAAACCGTTGGGGAAAAGGGAGACGATTCCGTAACTCTCCCTTTTTGCTCGAGTTTAGGTCTGGGCGGGGCCGACCTTAGCGGTTCGTACTAAAGTCAGGGCTGCCGCGACGCATCACTTTTTCGTCAATCACTCGGCCTCACTTCGTCAACCTCCCTTGTTACCCTACTAGTTGGGTGCCAGCAGGTCAGTTGCAGCTAAAGTTTGCAGAGAGAGAAGCGAGGTAAGAAGATTGTGCTTGGCGCGCCGCTGTTCGAGCTGAGCAGCAATCGCTGCGTACCTAGCCTGTTGCAGCTCGGTTTCCGAGATAGCGCCGTAAAGAAACTGGTTGCGCTGTGACGCAAGTTGTTTTTGAGCTACTGCCGACGTCTCCTCTTGAGCACGGTAGGCGCGCTGCGCAGCTTCGACTTGCGCGTAGAGGAGGTAGATCTGGTCGTAGCGTAAGCGGGTCACCGTAGCCAACGTTGTTTTCGCTGCTGCCAGCTGGGTTTCTGCCGCCTTTACGTTTCGCGCAGTGCTGTAGCTTGGGTCCAGCAAGTCGACCTCAAGCTGCGCCAGCGCTACCGCTTGACGAGCGTAGACAAGGTCGATATGTGCGTTGGCTTTACCGATAAGCTCGTACGGCGGGGGTGGAGGTTGGTTGAGGCGCGTATCGGGAATAGGTTCCAGGCGCTCACCCACCACTTTAGCTGAGAGCAATCTACGCAGTGCGCCGCGCCTTACCGCTACGGTTTCCGCGGCGCTCCGCCGATTCGCTACAGCTGTACCCAGTGCTGCCTCGAGGTTGCGCACCTCGAGGGCCGTCGCCTCGCCGTTTAGCTCCTGCGCCCGAGTCGTCTCGGTGTACGTCCGGTTAAGCTCTTCGTTAGCTTCTGCAAGCTGCGCCTCAAGCTCAGCCAGCAGCACCGCAGAGTACGCGTTGCCAATATCATTTACCGCGTTGTAGTAAGCCTGCCGGGCTTGCGCTTGGCCCAGTGCCAGCTGCTGCTCTGCCAGAAACACTTCGCGTGTTAGCGCGTATGGATCGGCTCTGGTTCTGGTCAGGTCGCTCCGCGCGGCATTCACCGCTTCCTCTGCCGTCACGACTGCTGGCTGCTCCTGGACGCTTTGGAGCGCGGCGTCGAGAGATAGGCCGTAGCCGATGGTTAGCATTCCGTGAATCAGCAGCGTTAAAGCAATCGTTGTCAGCTTCATGGGAGCAGCTCCAGGACAGGTAGACCGTAAAATTCGTAAAGGTCAAGGAGCGCCAGCATATGCTGACGCCGGGCGTCGTACAGCGAATCCCACAACGACGCGCCGGCGTTCGCCAAGGCAACAACGGCCTGCTGGGTGTCGAGAGGCGTGGCGACACCCAGCAACTGCCGCTGCTGCACCTCACGAAGTGAGCGCTCAGCATTTTTGAAGATAAAGCTCGCAAGTTCTTTGTTACGCGCCGTCTCCGCTATTCGGTTTAACAGCTGCCTTTCCTGCGTGGTGGCGTCGCGCTCCGCTGCACGTTGATTCTCTTCAGCAGCAACTTGCAGCTGTTCAAGGCGGGTGACGTTTTGGAACTGCTCGGGCGAAATCGTCGTGGAGAGGCGAACAGAAAGTCTAACGCCATCGTCCCACCCGTTACTCGCGTAGGTGTAGCCTACCCGCGGAGCCAGATCCCTAGAGCTGAGTGACGCAGATACCCGGCTTTGTTCCGACAGATCGAGGTTGTAGGTCACCTCAGCCACAGGATAAAAGTCGCGCACAGCTCCCGACGCACCGATGCGCGCCAACTGCACGGTGATATCGCTGTAACGAAGATTTGCGGGTGTTCCTTCCGGCGTCCTCAGGTCGGGCAACCGGGCTAAACGCGCCTGCCCCACCAGCTCCGTGAGGGTCGCTTCAGCTAGCTCCAAGTTAGCCGCAAAGGTCGATACCAGATTTTTCTTCCGCTGCTCCTCGGCTTCTGCGTTACGCACGTCTACAATTGTCGCCACGCCTTGGGTATAGCGTAGCTGTGTAGTTTCACGAATCTGCTCAGCCGCCACGGTGCCGCGCTGTGCTAACGCCAGTGCTTGGCGGTTCAACTCGAGCTCGAAGGTGCTTCTTAAGGCCTTGATCTCTAGCCGCACCAGCGCCTGACGGTAGTTCAGCCGAGCCTGGGCGAGCTCCAACTCGCGCGTTCGGACGGTCTGACCCTGGGGCCCGTAGTTAAACGGATAGGCGGTCACACCCGTTCCCAGGTTGGCGACAGGGGTAGCCGGGGCCAGCGGGTCCGAGCGAGTTTGCGCTGCTACGTTGAGATCGAGCGCAACGGGTTTGCGCGCCTGGTTAAGGGCCGCCTCAGCAGCCGCGACTGAAGCGCGCGTGGCCTGAAGCTCTGGGCTGTTCTGCAGCAACCCAAGAAAGGCTGCCACACTTACGTTTTCGGCGCTGGCCCAACTGGTGGCCCCCAGAAACAGCGAGAGAAGCAGGCACAACGAGCTTATGGATGTCGTTGGTAGGAGCACGATGTGGGGGTTGTATTTCAAGGTTTTCCGGGTTCCTTTCTTCGTCCTGAAACCATCATAATAAAAAGGTTGCGTCGATTTACGGAGAAACTTCATGTTACGCTACGTGTATTGCCGCCTTGTACTCGCTGCGCCAGTAAACTTCGGGGTTGCGGCAAGCCATAGCATCGGCCCAGCGGCTCATCAAGGCTACCAATCGTCTGTACGCCGATTGCATAAAAGACAGGTGAAATCCACACCGAAGCAGCAGGGTAGTGTGCGGCGGTTCTTGCAGTACCGACCAGACTTGCAGGTGTCACGGTCTGCACGCAACGCGGTAAGCGTCCAAGCTTGGACGCTTTTTCAGAAAGTCCATATCGGCTGCATTTGCTCTTTGACAAAATTTTTTAGGATTGAGGTTGTACTCAACCCCCAGTACAGCCTTGCGCGCCTTTATAAAGGGCTGAAGCTTGGCGCATTCGCGCCAAGCGTGGCATTCTTCGTTGATGGCAAAATCGAAGTAAGGCTCGAGCACCTTGACCTGTTCCAGATTGTTCTTCAGCGCGACGCTCAGACCACGTGCGTGCGCCTCACGTGCCAGAAACATGCTGTAACGTAGCGAATCACTTGCGGTGAGCGCAAAACCCGTCTTATGACTGTAGCCGTCTACATTATCAGGCTCAACAGCGTCGCACCCCTTTTTGCTGGCTAGGGCTAGCCGCGCGCGCATCACAGCCTTTACCCCCTTAGAGCGCACATCGAGCCACGACTCATCCCACCCTTGCAGCTTTTTGCCGCGCGCCGCTTTGGGTATTTTTGCTGCGTCGGGGCGCCACGCCTCATACGAGCCCGCCGAAAAATAGCAGATGACTTTCGTACCCCGGTTATGCAGTTTGGCAATTGTTGCCGCCGACGTATCGAAGAGGTCAAGGTCGTAAGCGTCGACTTTGAATGAAGTATCGAGTTTTCCCTGTAACTGCCACTGCCACGAGGTACCGGGTTTCGGACGCCAGCGTATAGCCTGACTTTCACGGTTTAGTAAAGCTTGGGTGCAGCTGGTCAAGAAGAGAGTGAAAAAGATGCCCATAAGCACTTCTCGCATGTAAACCTCCCCGAAATAGTAGTGGCGATTGGTTCTACCCCAAGGCTTCTTGAGTCATTCCAAAAACGCCATGAGGCAAAAGGTAGCGTGCCCGTTCACGAAACCAGCGTCTAAGGGCAACTGTTAGCCTGTAGAAGTCAAGGTTACTTTGAGCCGCAAGGTTACTGTTTGAGAACAAAAGGCGCAAAAACAAAAGGCGACGCGTCTCCCCAATCTCGAGCGCGCCGCCGAGGGTAAACACTCACGTAAACGTGGGACACTGCGAGAGTTGACGGCGAAGCCAAACCCCGTTACAAAGGGCGAGCGGCACCGCAGATCTGGTCAAATAGGCGAACCACTATGGTACCTCGAGCAGCTTGGCGAACGCCGTCCACCTTTGAAACGGAATCGATACTTTTTGTTGTAACGTGCATGTTTGGCCTTCAGGTGCGTCGCCTTTGCATTCGGTAGCTTGGATGGGTAAGAACCAAAACTATAGTGTTTTCCGCCCTATGCAGCTTCAGTTGAAGCTGCATAGGGCTTGTAAGGCTCGTAAAAAGGTTTCCTCAACGGCGCACGGTGAAAGACTGCGAAACCCTGGGCGCAGCTTTGTAGCTGGCGTCGCCTGCTTGTAAGGCGCGAATGGTGCACCTACCCCTGGCAATGAAGTTGACGGTGCTACCCGAAACCGTACATCTGTTGGGATTAGCTGTGCGGAAGCTGACCGCCAAGCCGGAGCTGGCTGTGGCGCTGACGGTGTAGCTGCCACCCACCGTGGCGTTGGTCGGGGCCGACGAGGTGAAGGTGACGGTCTGGTTTTGCTTGACCACTGCCTGGATCGCGAAAGACTGCGAAACCGTGGGAGCCGCATTGTAGCTGGCGTCGCCTGCTTGTAAGGCGCGAATAGTGCACCTGCCCCTGGCAATGAAGTTGACGGTGCTACCCGAAACCGTGCATCTGTTGGGATTAGCTGTGCGGAAGCTGACCGCCAAGCCGGAGCTGGCTGTGGCGCTGACGGTGTAGCTGCCACCCACCGTGGCGCTGGTCGGGGCCGACGAGGTGAAGGTGATGGTCTGGTTTTGCTTGACAACCGGAGCTGCCGCAACGGCAAACGTCTGATTGACGTTAGGTGCGGGGTTGTAGGTTTCATTCCCGGCCTGCGACGCATCGACCGTACATGCCCCAGCAGCAACGAAGTTGACGGTACTGCCCGAAACGGTGCAGACGTCAGTAGTAGTAGAGGCAAAGCTGACCGCCAAGCCGGAGCTGGCCGTGGCGCTGACGGTGTAGCTGCCACCTACCGTGGCGTTGGTCGGGGCCGACGAGGTGAAGGTGATGGTCTGGTTTTGCTTGACAACCGGAGCTGCCGTAATGGCAAACGTCTGATTGACGTTAGGTGCGGGGTTGTAGGTTTCGTTCCCGGCCTGCGACGCATCGACCGTACATGCCCCAGCAGCAACGAAGTTGACGGTGCTGCCCGAAACGGTGCAGACGTCAGTAGTAGTAGAGGCAAAGCTGACCGCCAAGCCGGAGCTGGCCGTGGCGCTGACGGTGTAGCTGCCACCTACCGTGGCGTTGGTCGGGGCCGCCGAGGTGAAGGTGATTTCTTGAGCGTTTTTAGGAGCAGAATAGTCATAGGAGACGTTAAAGGTCTTGCTTTGACCTACGCCAAGGCTGTCCGTAACGATGGTGGCGCTCGAGCCGTGCGTAAAGTAGAGTGTTCCACCGTTGGCGGAGGTGATAGTAACCGTTTTGGCCGCCATATCCAAGACGCCGCTAAGACCTGCTTTTCTAAATGAAGTGCGTTTGGCAACGGTTTCGCTCAGTGTTTTCCAGTCGAGCGTTTTAAGCGGTTTGTTGTAGTAGCGGCTGTACTGTGAGAGAAGTCGTTCTACCCAGTCGTAGGCCAAGCTGCGGCCTGAAGCGTACTCGCGCAGGTTGCCGACGTGCTGATAGTGCTGATAAGGCGAACCGGAGATGACGTGGAAAAGGGAAATTTCAGCCTCGACGTCAAGGTACTCGTCATAGGTGAGATTTTTGTCGAAATAGGGGGAGCTGCCACTTGGACCGTAGACGCGGTTGTAGGCGTCCATCATATCGACGGGTGTGGTCGGGGAAAAAAACAGGTTGGTTGGCCAACGCGGAATCAAGAAGATGTCTGAATTAAGCGGGTGCGTGATACCGCAACCCCAACAGTTCACCGGCTCCTGTGACGTCACAGACATGTTCGAGGCGAGATAGCGGACGCCGGCATCTGCGGCAGCTTTCAAGAACTCAGGGTTTGACGCATTTAAGCCGAAGTCGACTTTGGGGCCGGTGTCAGGCCCATTAGGGGCGTACCAACCCAATCCGGATATATCACCCGTAACTAGGCTATTGAAGCCGTACTTACTTGTAGTGAGGCCAAGGCGCTGGGCAAGTTTTGTATTAAGGTCGATTTCGCTGAACGACGTAGCGTAGTTCGTTTTGTCCATGAACGCGTGCGTCCAGGTATGGTTAAGCCAAAAGAACTCACCCTTGTAGCACAGGGCCGCACTAGTCAGCGGGTCAGGGCCACCTGGGGCGGCGCTGCAGTCGCTCGGTGCACTTTCGTTGGCGTAGGAACCGTTAAACGCTATGGTCCAGGCGAAGTCTTTGGCAAAGGGGTAGGCGCTCCGGAGCTTATTCTGCTGGGCAACGAGACCCGCAACATCCTGGGCAGTCAGCCGGTACTGACCGTTAATGCCGCCTACGGTCGCGTCCCACTTATCGGTCGGCACAAAAAAGTCGTCCTGGTCAATCCCCAGATAGAATTGCCGCTGACCGATAAAGACGCCTTTGGTCACCCAACGCATCAGGTCGTAGGTCAGCAGCTGGCTATGCAGCAGGAACGGAGCCTGCGCCATACTCAGCGCCAAGCGCTCCCGCCCATCAGGGGAGGTCGAGGTGGCGGCCAGCACATTTCCGGAGCTGTCCTGAAGGAGCGGCTTGGCTGAAGAAATGGTGGGGTCCAACTTAGCCAGATAGGTGTACGCAAAGTGGATAGGTATGGGCGCGTTCGCCTTGAGCGACGAAAAAACATCCTGACCATCGGCGGTTAGCGAGGCGTTGTAATAGGCTTTGCCGGTGCTCGGCGCAGTTCCGGGCGCGTTCCCTTCATAGGTCAAGCCCTGGGGTTCGGGATAGGAGCCGGGATAGGTGAAGAGCGAAACCTGGCGTACGCTGTAATCGCGCTCGTACTCCCAGAGCGTGTTCCACTCGTCGGCATCAAAAGACACGGCCCAGCTTCCACCGCTGTTATAGGCGAGCTGGTTATCGGTCAAAAAGATTCCCTGGTATTTCCCTTCGCTTTTGCTCGTATCCTCGAGCACGTTGCGGGTCAACGGCGTCGTCGACGAAATGAAGGTGTCGCACAATGCACCCACCTGATCGCAGAGCGCTTTGAGCGCTTCTAGACCCGGGTCATCAGCGGTTGGGCTGATCAGCAACAGGCGCATCTGCACCTTACTCGAGAGTGCAGCAGAAGCGTTGAGCGTAGGCTCGACCGGTACGTTTCCGGGGATCCGCGGCAGGGGGTCGGTTGCCGGTTCGATGGGCAAAGTAGGTGGCTGTACATCTTCAATCAGCGCGGGATCGGTTCCCTGGACGGTCACCGTAGCAGGGGTAGGCGCAGTACTACAAGCGGCAATACCCAAGAGAAGTAGCAGCGGTAGCAGTACGCGTGCGCCCAGAAAAAGGCTGACGGGCACGGTTTCGGGCGCTGAGCTGTGGGGGGGGGCGAGAGATGAACGGCGGCTCATCTAAACCATCTCCTTTGCGAACTGTAAAAACAACAAAAACGACGGTACCCACTTGAAACACTTCACCTCAACGTCCTTTCGGCTTCGGCCGGGTGCGCTACCAGCTCCATCTGCTCCAAGCGCCCACATAGGGAACAAACTTCGTCGCTTCCGAAAGGAACCTCCAACTAGTATTTTTGGAGGTCGTTATAAAACACTGAAAACTTAAACGAAAAAGGTGAACCGAAAATGAAACCTTCTCTTGCTCTTGGGTGAATACTAAGGTGCGGCGCTGACACTGCCGCTCTCCCTCTGCACGGACCTTCACAGGGCGCTACGCTGCCCGGACCCGAGGATGTCGCGGGCGGAGACCTGACGCGCTTCATGTTCCGTTCACATTAGTCGGCTACCTTGGCTCATCCGCTGCTCGAGCAGAGCGGTGAGATTGCCCCCGCGAACCGGGGCGTCTTAAACGCGCTGCACACGATGTTCGTTGTCGGGCAGCCGTGGGAGGAGGGCGAGGGAAGACTCTCGGGAAAGCGCAAGCCCTGATTTGCGGCAGGTTTTAGCTTATCTAGTGAGCCGGTTATAAGCGCTACACCTCTAGAGGTTATGCGTTCCAAGCCGGTTTTATAAGCCGATACCGTTAGCGCCACGAGTGCTGGCTGCAAGTCAGGTGACGAGGTGGAGGGCTTTTACCCCCGGACACGCATATATATTGCGTTCGGGTGGTAAAAGATAAGGTAACGGTTGACGGCGCTATCATCCCGAACCGTACCGAAAATGCGAAGCTGTCTGCGGGCCCCTCCCGTCTTTTGATGCTCGAGTCCTGCCGGAATCCCAACCGGCGCAAAAAGTCGTTACGAAAACCGGTAGAAAAACCTGAAGGCGTGCCTGTGAGGTCAGCGGCCTGTAGGTATTGTGTGGCTGCGTCTAAACACGCGCAGACCTTGTTGTTGATAGCAGATGTTGATATAGGAGACTTTTATGTGTGGCATCGTGGGTTATGTAGGACACCGCCAGGCGGCGGAGGTAATTCTAGACGGGCTCAAAAGGCTCGAGTACCGGGGCTACGACTCCGCCGGGGTCGTGATTTCAGGCAAAAACGAAGACGCGCTTCAGGTGACCAAAAGGGCCGGAAAGCTCAAGGTTCTAGCCGCCGCGCTGCAAACCAAACCGCTCGCCGGCACGCTCGGCCTCGGTCATACACGCTGGGCGACGCACGGCAAACCCAACGACGTCAACGCGCATCCGCATCTGTCCGAAGACGGCAAGCTCGCGGTGATTCATAACGGCATCATCGAAAACTACCTGCCGCTCAAGTCGCGGTTGCAAACAGCAGGTCACGTCTTCGCTTCCGAGACCGACACCGAGGTCATAGTTCACCTCATCGAAGCGCACTATCAGGGCGATCTGGTCGCGGCGGTGCGGAGCGCCCTGCGCGAGGTAACGGGCGCGTACGCGCTCGTGGTGTCGCACAAAGACCACGACCTGATTGTCGCCGCCAGAGCCACCAGCCCGATGGTTCTGGGTCTCGGCGACGGCGAGACCTTCGTCGCCAGCGACGTACCGGCGCTCTTGCCGTATACCCGCGAGGTCGTGTTCCTGCACGACGGTGATATGGCGCTGTTGACCCGGGACGGCGTGACGATTACCGACTTCGGCGGCAACGTGTTGGCGCGCAGCAGCACTACCATCGATTGGGACGCGGAAGCGGCGGAAAAGGCCGGCTTCGAGCACTTTATGCTCAAGGAAATCTACGAGCAGCCCACGGTGTTGCAAAACACGCTCGGCGGGCGCTTTGCTGCTAACGGGGCGGACGTGCAGCTGGGGCTGAAGCTCGATCCGAACGACATCGACCGGGTGGTCGTGAGCGCGTGCGGCACCGCCTACTACTCGGGCATGGTCGGCGAGTATCTGATCGAAAAGCTCGCGCGTATCCCCGTAGACGTCGAGATTGCCAGCGAGTTTCGTTACCGCGAGCCGGTCTTGAATGACCGCACGCTCTGCGTGGTGGTGTCGCAGTCGGGCGAGACGATCGATACGCTCGAGGCCCTCCGCGAAGCCAAAACCCAGGGCGCAAAAACACTCGCCATCCTGAACTCGAAAGGCTCATCCATCAGCCGCGAGGCCGACGACGTTCTTTACATCCACGCCGGCCCGGAAATCGGCGTCGCCAGCACCAAAGCCTATACCGCGATGGTCGCGGCGTTTGAACTGTTGGCCATCTTTTTAGGCCGCGCCAAGGGTGCGCTCAGCGGTGAACGCGCCGCCGAACTCATCAGCGCCTTGCGGCAGCTGCCGGTTTTGGTCGAAGAGACGCTGCAAACCCGCGCCGAAGTCGCCCGGATTGCCGAGACCTACAAAGACAAGCGTGACTACCTCTTTCTGGGCCGGGGTGCGAACTATCCAACGGCTTTGGAGGGTGCGCTCAAACTCAAAGAAATCTCGTACATCCACGCCGAAGCCTACGCCACCGGCGAGATGAAACACGGCCCGATTGCGCTCATCGATTCGGACATGCCGGTCGTAGCGGTCGCTACCGCCTCGGCCTTGTATGACAAAACCATCTCGAACTTGCAAGAGGTGCGGGCCAGGGACGGCATCGTGATTGCTCTGGCCAGCGAAGGCGACACCCGCATCGCCGCGCACGCCGACGCTGTGATCTATGTCCCGGCAACCCTCGAGCTCGTCTCACCGATTGTCAACGTGGTGGCGCTCCAGCTTTTGGCTTACGAAACCGCTGCGCGGCTCGGGCGCGATGTTGACCAGCCGCGTAATCTGGCCAAGAGCGTCACGGTCGAGTAGCTGTTTAACGGACCAACAAAAAAACGTAGAGTACAAAAGTTCTGCGGTTTTTTGTTGGGATCCGAACTGTAGCTTGCAAACCTTTACACGTTAGCTGCGAACCACGCGTAAAAGAGGGTGCAATGTGTCCAAAGTCAGCCATAACTTCAGCCCACCGGTTGTCCAGAACCTAAACTGCTTGGGCGAGAAGTAGAAAACCGAAAGGGTAGTGGTTTCATCTCGAATGCCAAATCAAGGGATGGTTACCGAGAAGTTCTGTTGCTATCACTGTAGAAGCGAGAATATCGTCAAGAATGGCAAGCGCCCAGTGGCAAGCAGAAAAGACTGTAGCAAGCAGAGCCGTACGCAACCCAGTCCAAACAGCTACCCGGAGGGACGTAGAAAAGAGAGCTTGCGGGCTTACGAAGAGCGTGGTGCTATTTTCCATCTTCTCAAAGTCGCTCGCATTGCCGACGGGAAAGCCTATCGGTTTTTAACGTCGGTGTACCAGTAAATGCGGACGCCCTCGGGCTCTTGCCATGCTGTCTACAGCCAGACAAGCTTCGCGCGGTCAATCTCGGACTCAGAAGCTTAACCTCAGCCGTGCCGTCTTCCTGCTGCTCGACGTTTTCCCGGCCTATACAGCTTGCTGCCATCTTTTCTCTTAAACTCGCTCATCTTCGGCGTCTTCCCGGTCTTCAGTATTTCGGCCTTCGGTGTCCCGGCTTTCCGATTCCTCGAAGTCGGGTTCATCCGGGCCGAACGGTTCCTCAACGGGTCTATAGTCGTCCACCATTTCGCCTCCTGCAGCTATTGTGGGCACCGCAGTCGGCTCGAGTCTGTAGGGGGGGCGTCAATCGCTCGAGCTGTTCTCCCTCGGTCGTTTGCTGCTTGCGGCGAACCTCAGCGGGTGATGCGCCCTGCAGCGCCGGATGATAGTAGCTCGCTAGCCAAGCAATCACGCCCGCAAACGCCAAAATACCGGGGGCCCGCAGCGGGCTCGCGCCTTTAAGCGCTGCCCACACCACGTCACTGGCGCCCGCATTGGGGCGAATCTCGAGTTCAAACGCAAAGTTACGCTCGCGGCAAAGGGACGTGCACCGAAAAGGGTAGTCACCACCTCGTCGGTGACCCCCGGAAGCTGTAAGGTTTCGGCGTCTGATGTGTTGACATCTACAGGCACATAAACATACTGCTCACAAGTTGCGATCTGCGCGTCCACGTACTTGCCGGGTTTACCGCGGAACTGCCGAATAGAGATACCTCGACTGCTGGGGGATAGAAAAAAGCGAAGATAGCAAGATATCTAAGTCCCGCTATCTGCTAGAGGAGCATACGCTAAGCGAGTTATTCACGGTTGTCTATGTGCTGGCCATACTACTTAAAAGCAGCAGAGGCCGCTGGGAGTTTCAAATTGCCCCGTCCAGAGCAGCAAAAAAGCAGTTGTAGCGAACCAATGACGATTGCCTTGGTCGGCGACCTGCTGAATCAACTTCTTGCAGCGAGCCGGGTATATCCCGGCTTTTACCTTGCAGTGCCCCGGAATCTCGTTATCGCGTCACTGCTTTTTTTCGGTAGCTAACCCGGTGGTCTTACCGACACGTCGGTGACTTCTGCCGTTCGGGGTAACGTAAGCGCACCCAAAATTACCGCTGCCACGTCTTCGGGTTGTACAAATTTTTTGGGGTCGTAAGGTTTGCCCTCGTACGCGCGAACTTTCTTTTGCATCGGGCTCGCCGTGCGTCCCGGATAGATACTCATGACCCGCACACCCGACCCGGTAAGCTCGGCGCGGAGGCTGTCGGAAACCGCTTTTAGGGCGTGTTTACTGGCGGCGTACTGTCCCCATCCGGCCCTGGCCGAAAGACCCGCCCCGGAGTTTATAAAAACGATCTGACCTTTCGTGCGCGCCAACTTTTCCAAAAAGAGCTGCGTCAGCAGATAAGGGACGCGTACGTTGAGGCGGTACTGCGCGTCGAAGTCTACAATAGACGCATCTTTAAGCGCCCCCAACGAGACCGTACCGGCGCTGTGAACAAGCACGTCGAGGGGCGCACTGAACGCTTTAGAAAACGTTTTGACAGCTGCGTCGTCGGTCAACTCGAGGGTGTACGTCTGCGCCTGTGCGCCCCAACTCCGGGCCTGCCGCGCAAGTTCGGCGAGCGCCGCCGCGTCTCGTCCGACAAGGTGCAAATTCGCCTCGGCGTGAGCGAGTTCAAGCGTCAGCGCCCGCCCGATACCGCTACTTGCCCCGGTGATGAGAACGTGTTTAGCGCGCAGCATGGTTTTTTTCCAGAGTCTCGAGTCCCGTTTTAAGCTGCCGCACTGCCGCCTTCAGGTCGCCGCTGCCCGCCAAGCTGCTGCCGACCAGCACGGCGTCTGCTAAGCCGTAAACGTGCCTGAGTTCAGCCGCCTCGGTGTACCCCGATTCGGCGACCAGTAAGCCGGAAAAACCTGTGTTACGGGCCGTGCCCAGCAGGCGGGGTGCGGTCTCGAGGTCGATCTTCAAGGTTTTGAGGTTGCGGTTGTTGACGCCGATGAGGTCTGCGCCACTCTCCAGGGCAATCCTTAGTTCAGCCTCGTCGTGAACCTCAACGAGCGCGTCGAGACCGAGTTCGCGCGCCAGCTCGCGGTAACGGGCAGTATGCCGACCCAGAACCGCGACGATAAGGAGCACGGCGCTCGCCCCGGACGCCCTAGCCTCCAAAAGCTGCGCCGGGTGTACGGTAAAGTCTTTGCGTAAAAGCGGCAAGTTTACGGTAGCAGCGACCTGCTCGAGATGCGCCAGCTCACCCCCGAAGTGCCCGGGTTCGGTAAGGATACTCAGCGCTGCCGCGCCCCCGGCGGCGTAGGCAGTCGCCGCCTCACCCGGGTCTAGTTCGGCAATCGCGCCCCGCGACGGGCTCCGGCGTTTGACCTCGGCGATAACCTGTAAACCGGGTACCCGCAGCGCCGCTGCAAAGCTCGGGCGGACGGGTGGGTCGGCAACGTCGCTCAGCTGCACGTCTTTATAAGCCGCAACCCGCTCGGCGGTGATGCGGCCCAGTGTTCCCGGTACCGCCGCAGCTTCGGCTGCGCTTAGCGGCGCGGGCAGCGCTCTAGTAGGTGTGAAAGCCTTCAAGCCCGCTCACCTCCCCCCAGGTCACCTCGACTGCGCTGACGTCGGCGTAGGTAGGGCCACGCTGCAGTTGATGCAAGAGCGCCGTCAGCTCGACTTTCGGCCCCTCGGCGACGACCTCGACCCGACCGTCGCTCAGGTTTTCGGCGTAGCCCGCGAGCCCCGCGTCACGGGCCAGGCGGCGGACGAAGTTGCGAAAATTGACGCCTTGCACCCTCCCGGAAACGAGCGCGGTCAGGCGGACGAGATCGTCGGTTTGAGACATTCCGTTATGCTAACGCAACCCGGCCCGTAACACCTGTACACAGCTTGCGCTGCGCGGATACCTAATCCGGGCCCTAAACCCGAACGCAAAACCCTGACACGAAACTGAGATTCAAATGAATAAAGCCTAAAGCCGCCCCGGCAAAAAAGGTAAGAATGCACAAGGGATCGGCCCCCGGCGGATGGTATTCTTCTGTTATTAGCATGTCTTGTTCCCTGCGTCGCCTCTGCGCTTCCAAACCTTCTCAATCTAAGCTTCTGACCGCCGGATTTTTCTAGATGAGGCGTCTTTTGATCACCCTCGGGGTGCTGTCGCTGTTTATCTTGCCGGGATTGCCGCCCGTGCGAAACGCGCTTCTGCGCTGGGGTACGTCGTTTGCGGCGCGCGCCGGGTACACGGTTTCTTACGATAAGAGCGGCGGCAACCTTTTTTATAGCCTACGCCTCGAGAACCTGAGCGTTAAGGGGCCGGGCACCAACCTCGAGGTTGACACCTTGCAGCTCGGCTACACCTTGCCGGCGCTGCTGACCGGCACTTTGCCGCTGCGTACCGAAATTACGGGGGTACGCGGCGCGCTCAATATAGAGAAAGCCGCGCAGTCTGTTCCGGCAACCCCGAACGCACCCACGGCGCAGCCGCAACTGTGGTTTCGTCCGGTGCTCGCGCAGGCCGAGGTGTCAGACGTTGCGCTTAGCATTTCCGGCACACCATTTGACATTCCGAACGTGACACTGACCCGGCTCGAGGCCCAGCAAAACGGCGACTTTACCTTTAACACCGCGCTCGCTGTGCAGGACGCGGTTCTAAAAGCGTCCGGCACGGTGGCGCTCGAGCCGTTTACACTCGACGCCACCGTGCAGCAAGCCGACGTTGCGCTCGCTCAGAGCTTTTTTGACGGGCTCAAGGGGGGCGCGCTCAGCGGCAGCGTGCAGGCGGACGCGGGGGGAGTTACCGCAGACCTCGAGCTTAATGGGGGCCGGGCCGAGCTTGTAGGGCTCGAGCTGACCGAGGTCTCGGGGCCGGTGACGGTGCGGAACCAGAAACTTACGACCGAACTGACCGGGCAGGCACTCGGCGGGCCGCTTCGGGGCAGCGCCACGGTGGATTTGGCGGCGCAAAACTGGCAGGCCGAGGTGACGGGTAACGCCGCACTGACCGACGCGCTCGTATGGGCTAGTCAGGGACGGCTCCCCGTAAACGTGGTCGAGAACGTTCTAGAGCCCTCCGGCAACGCCGAGGTGAGTTTACGGGTTGGCGGTTGGCAGAGTTTTACGCTTTCAGGCCGGGCGACCGGACAGGGTAGGCTGCTCGGCGAACCGCTCCGCAACCTGGACGTCGGCTTTGGTTTTAGGTCGGCGGTCGGCACGAAGGTAGAGGCCACCGCGACCTTGGGCGGCGAACCGTTTCGTTTTGCGCTGACGCCACAAGGCGAGGGTTTTACGATTACGGCGAACGGTCAGGATCTGCCTTTGCGCAGCTTTTCCGGCGATTTGAACGTTGCGCTCGAGTCCCAACAGGGCAGCCTCACCGGCACGACCGACCTCACACTGGACGGTCAACTGCTCGGGCGCAGCGCCACGTTAAAGGCCGACGCACGGACGAACGGGCGCAGCTGGCAAGTCGATTTGTCCGGCAGTGACGAACGCGGCGCAAACCTGACGGGCGAGCTCGCACTAAACGGCGACGTTGTGGACGCAACCGCCCGGGTGCGGCAGCTTACCCTGCCCGGCCTGACCGACCCGGTAACGCTCACGGCGCAGGCCGACGGCCCGCTAGGCAACCTGCCGCTGACGCTGCGAATTGCGGGGCCGCAGGGTGTGCAGCCGGTCGCGGGCGGGGTCCGGGCTGAAGCCGACTTTTCCGGGCAGTTGGCGGCAACACTGCAAAACGGCACCCTGACCGGGCTAAACGGCGATTTCGGCCCGCTCGAGGTCTCCGGAACCCTAAGCGACCTGCGCTATACCCTCGCCCCCACCGCGCTGAGCGGGCGAGCCCAGGGTAGCGTCGCACTGCAAGGGCAACTCTTGCGGCAAAAGCAGCTGTCGGCAACGGCGCAGCTTACAACCCAGAATTTACGCGGCGCAGGCGTCACGCTTCCCGACCTGAACGCAACCGTCGCGCTGTCCCAGACCCGGGACAACGGACTCACCGCTTCAGTAACGGACAAAAGCGCGGGCGTCGCCGTAAACCTGCAAAATGGTGCGTTGACCGGAACCTTAGACGGCACCCGTATCGGCGCACTCGGCGAGACGTTCGCGGCAAACGGTACGGTAGCGGGCCAAACCGCGCAGCTCGCCGAAAGTCTCAAGCTCGAGGTGCGCGCTCAAACGACTGGCGACGGCCCCGGCACGACGATTGAAGCGTCAGGCGACGCACAAAACACGAAAGTTTCAGTGCAGAGCGAAAAGGGTGCGAAGATCGCAGGGCGGAGACTCGGCGGCGCGGCGTTGTCCGGCAACGCGTCGCTCACCAAGCAGCGCGCCGAGCTTTCGGGGACGCTCGGCGGCGTCGACGTATCGGTCTCGGCAAAACCGGGCGTGTCGGGGCAAATTCGCACGCAGGCGAAACTCGCGGGCGGTGGACAGGATTTCACGGCCCGTTTCGACTCGCTGAAGTCGTGGGCGACGGACGGGACGCTGTCGCTGGGCGAGTTGGGTCAAGCGCTCGGCCTGCCGCTGCGCGGCACGCTAAAAACGACGCTCGCCCGTCAGGGCACTGAATTTTCAGGGCAGGCGACGGCGCAGGGAACGGCGTTCGGGTTGCCGTTCGGGGCCCAGGCCACCGCGCAAGGGGACAGGCTCGCCTTCAACGCGTCGTCTGACGCATTGTCAAGTCTGCTCGAGCAGCCCCTCACCCTTTCGGGTACGGCGCTCCCGGCAACCGACGCGACCTTGCAGCTCGGCGACCTCGGCGCGGTGCAGGTCAGGGGCCGGTATCCCAATCTGACGCTAAACGGGTCGGGGCGTACTCCCGGCGGTGTCGCAGGCGGGCCTCGAGCTGCCCTCCCAACCGTGGCAACTGCGCGGAAAGCTAACACCGGGCCAGGCCGAACTCCGCGTCGGCCAGTCTCAAATCACGGCGCAGCAGGGCGAAAACGGCTGGACGCTTGACGCGCAACTGGGGCAAGAGGCCACCCTGCGCGGAGAACCCGTCGAGCTCTCCGCCGACCTCACCCGGAGCCCGCAAAACCCGGACGGACGGGTGCGCGGCAGCCTCTCGGTAGGCGGCGCACCGCTCGAGCTCGCCGGAACGCTGCGTAACCTCAGGTTAACGGGCACCGTCCCTGCCGACACGTTGCAACCCGGTCTGCTGGGACGGCTGCAGCTCGCCGCTCAGCTGGACGCTTTGACACAGGCTTACGAGGTGCGCTCGAGCTGGCGACAGAGCGGGACTGAAGCGCTTAGCTTAAAGGCGACCGGAACACGCGCCGAAGTCACTGCGACCGTTACGGGCGAAGGTCTAGAAGCCCGCCTAGGTACCACCGCCGAGACGCCGGAGTGGACGGTTCAGGCGGACAGTTTTGCGCTTCAGCGGCTGCCGGTTACGGTGTTGCAAAACCTGGACGCTCGGCTTGATGGGACGCTGGGCTCGAGTCCCGAGGGATACCGGGGGCAACTGCGTTTTACGGCGGGAGAGCTGACCGCGCAGCTCGGCGGACAGGGCAAACGCCTGAGCTTGACCACGGATTTTCAGCGTGGCACGTTTACGGCAAACGCAACCGGGACGCTTCTTCCCAAGCCAAACGTCACCTTGCAAGCTGAAGCAGGCGACGCAGCGACGTTTCAAGGCGTTGTGCAAGGTAGTTTGAGCCAACCGCAACTGAGCGGACGTGTGCAGACTGCCGAGCAAACTTTGGGCAGTGGACAATTTTCTTTACCCGCACAGCAGGTCGAGCTGAGGGCGTCCCTCGTGGACGGTCTTACCGTCTCGCTGACAGGCAACAGCATCGACGCACAGCTACAAAACGGGTCGTGGGACGGTGCGGTGTCGCTGCCTTTTGCCCTGCGCGGTGCGCCGCATCGCCTCAGCGGGACGTTGCAGGGCGAGCTGACCACACCCGTTCTAAACGCTGCCGTAGAAGGCGAAACCGTGCAGGGGCCGCTGACGCTGAGCCGGAACGGACTAGCCGGCGACCTGACGCTCACCCCCGACCTCGGCGCACTGCCGGACGCTGAAATTCAGGCGACGGTTTCGGCTTCGCCCGACCTGAGCTGGCGTGTCGGGATAACGGGCAACGCAACCCTCCCCTACCGGGACCTCCCGGCGACCTTTACGGGCGGGGTCAGCGGGCGCGGCGCACGCTATGACGGCTCTGCCACCCTAAACGTCGCGGGGCAGGCAGTGCCTTTTACGGTGTCCGGCGAGGCGAGCCGCGTACAGGCCGGGGCTGAGTTCGAGTCGGTTGACCTGAGCGCTTTTGCCCCGGTAGCAGGCACTTTGTCCGGTAGCGCGCGCCTTACCACGGTGGACGGGCTGCGCTATTTTGCCGACTTAAACGCGCAAGGTCAGGCCGCCGGAAGACCTTTCGACCTCACCCTCAGCGCCGACCGGCGTGCGCTCGCGCTGAGCGGCACCGTCGCCGGGGCAAACGTAAGCGCTACCGGCTCCCTGCCGCTCGCGGCGCTTACGGTGCGCGTCGCCAACAGCGAAAGTCCGCTCGAGCTGAGCGCCACGCTCGAGCTCGGCGAAACCCTGACGCTAAGCGGCGAAGGCGGTTGGAGAGGCGAAACGCTCGCTTTAAGCGGCGCGTACACACCGAACCGGGGCAGCGGCAAGCTGCGCGTGGGCTTGGGAGACGCGGTGCTAAACGCAGACGTCGCAGAGACGCAAACGGGCCGTACTGTAGACGTTACTCTGGACGCGCCGACGGGGTTCTTGGGCCTCGGTTCCTTTTCAGCTTCGTTAAGCGCGGCGCAGAACGAACAGATGATACAAATCTCGGCGCTAAACGCTCGGCTCGGTGAGAACACCTTGTCGCTTTCAGGCATGGTGCCCGGTCGCGGCGACCCCCAAGCTGCGCTTACGGGTGCGCTCAGGGTTCCGGCGGCAGGCGACCCGGTTGCGCTTCGGCTAAAAGCCCTCGAGACCGGCTACCTGGTTTCCTTTACCCAAAACGAGCTGGTCTTGCGAAGTGTGCTGAAGCCGAACTTCAGACCCGAACGCGTCCGGCTCATTGGAACGCTGGCACGACCTACGTTGGGGCTCGAGAGTAACCTCGTGTGGCAGCAGGGCGCGGGGTTTTCGGGCCGCGCCGACGCGGCGCTGGAAGCGGGCGGCGCAGCAGTAGCGCTGACCCTGCGCGGACAAGAACAGCTGCAGCTTCAGGGCAGGGCGAGCTACCGGGGCGTGCAAGTTGCCGACTTAGCGGCAAACCTGAGCGCCGAGCCGTGGCGTGACCGGCGTGTTGAGGGAACCCTCGAGGTGTCGGCCCCCTTAGGTCGGCTCAGCCCGGTGTGGCCCGGCGACCCGCTCACCTTGGGCGGCTCCCTCGCGCTTTCAGGTACCCTCACCGCGCCGGAGCTGCAGGGGCCGGTGCAGCTTCGGGGCGCGCTCACCGCAGACGGCACCCTGCAGGCTGACCGCCAAGGCGCGAACCTTTCACTTTCCGGCGACGGCCTCCGCGGGGGCGCAGCGGTTGACGCCGAGGGCTACCGCACGACCTTTAACTTTACGAATTTGAACCTTGGGGGACTTTTACCTCAGCCCCTGCAACCGACCTTGAGCGCTGCCCTCCGCGCTACGGGGCGTTGGGGCGGCGCGCCCGAAGCGCAGCTCTCGGACATTCGGTTTGAGAGCGCTCAGAGCCGCGTCACGGGGCAACTGCGGTTTCAAAAAGGACTAGCGGGGTCGCTCGAGCTAGACACCCGCCTGGGCGACTTCGTTTCCGGCTGGCAGGGCCGCGTCCAGGGCTCGGTGTTTGCCAGTCCCGGCGCGCTCCTCGCCGGCGCGCTGACCCTGCGCGGGCTCGGGCCCAAGGCGGCAGACTGGCGGCTCGGCGGTGAACTCGAGCTTTCCGGAAACCTCGCCAACCCTGTTTTTGAACTGGCCTTGCGGGGCCGGGGAAGTGCGGACGGCACCCTGCAGGCAACCGCTGCGCCGCGCCTAGGACGGCTCGAGCTGACCAGTACGCTCGCGCTGCTCGGCGCTGAAACCGACTTCACCGTGACCCGCACACAAGCGCGCGTGAGCGCCGCCGGAACGCTCCGTTACGGCGACTTTCGCGCCGGACTGGAGACGCGGGAAGGCGAGGTTCAGCTGCGCGGTGGGGGCAAGCTGGCGGGCTGGCGCGGCGTCTACGGCCCGGCGCGGTTTTTACTTGCGGGGCCGCTGGGGAGCCTCAACCCGCAACTGACGGGAGCCCTGGAACTCGCGGGCGCTGCAAATCTGGGCGCGGTGAGCGGGACGCTGACCGGCGTCGCCTTTGGGCCGGTGAGCCTGGGAGACGTGGTAGTTGAACGGGGCGCGGACGGGCTCGCGCTTCGCGGCGACGCGCTGAACGCACAAATCGGTCTTTCGGGGACACTCCCCTGGACGCTCACCAAACTGAGACTGACCGGCCCGGGCAGCAGCACGCTTACGGTGTCGGGTCAGGGAACGCGGACGCAGGGCCGGGTTACGGGACGGCTGGCGGCGGCGGGCACCGAGCTGCCGCTCACCGCGCGTTACGCGCCTGAAGGGCTGGAACTTACGGCTCAGGGTATGCTGCCCGTGGGCGAACTCGAGGTGCAGGCGCGTTACCGAGACCGCTGGCGCGGGCAAGTCAAGCTTACCGAAGAACAAGAACAGATCTTATCGGGAGACCTGGCGGGCGAACTGGCTGCGCCGACCCTGACGGGCGACCTCGAGCTGACGCGGAGCGCAGGCAGCGTGCAGGGGAGCTTTCAGGTGGGCCGAGATACGCTCGCACTCGACGCCCGGGTGACGAGCCCACAGCTTGGTACGCCTTTGACTGTAACCGGAAGTGGCTGGCCCCTCGACCTGCGACTTGCTGCGCCGGGAGCGGATACAAACCGGAACGCGCTGAGTTTGGCGTTTACGGGGGGGCGGCTCGAGCCTTCAGGCACGCTGGCGCTTTCGGTCGGCCCGGCGAGGTTGGTGCTGCGCGCCGGGGGCGACGGGGGCCGCAGACTGGTCTTGCAACTGAGCGCTCCCGCCGCGCCGGGGTTGGTATTTCGCACGACCTTGCCGGCTGCGCTGAGCGAGTACGCGGCGCTGCCGGACGGCGTAACCTTCTGGGGCGTGGAGCAGACGAGCGGCAGCCTCACCCTCAGGGCGCGGCCCACCCCACAGCTGAGCGCCCAGGCGCTGCAGTGGCGCACGGCTGCGGGCAGCCTTACGCTTTCGGGTACGGGTGCGTGGGCTGAGGGTTTGCGCGCCGACCTGACGGGACGCTGGGCGGGAACGTCCGCTGCGCCCGTTCCGTGGTTGCGCACCGCCGCGCCGTTTCGCGTACAAGCAGCGGACGGACGCCTCGCCGTAAACAGCAAGTTCGGTCGACTTCGCGCGCAATACGGCGCAGCAGCAGACCGTTTTGCGCTGCAGAGCGAGCTGACACTCGGGCAAGGTCAACTCTCGGCTGAGATGCGTTATACGCGCGCCGAGGGGCCGGCAGGTACGTTGACGACCGACTCGCTGCCGATTTTCAGCGTCGGCAACGGCGTCGCTACCCTGACGAGTCAGCTGGCGCTGGGCAAAACGGGTATTTCCGGGGACGGGACGCTTACCCTTTCAGGCGGTCAACTGAGCGTCAACGGTTCAGTGGGCTGGTTCCGGCTGCTCCCGGAACCAGTGGCGCGTTTTACCCCGACAGGAACCGAGGCGCTCGGGGCGCAACTCCGGCTCAGCCGTTTCGACCTCGGCGCGTTGCCGCAAATCGCCGCACGCCTGCCGTACCTGAGCGCCCCGGTCAGCGGCGTAGCAACGGTGACAGATACGCAGATCGTCGGTCAGCTCATCGCCCCGGAGCTCGCGGTGCTTTCAACCACCCTCTCCACCCAGGTCGAATTTAACGGTTCTCTGGCGGCGCTCGAGGCCCGCGCCACCGTCGGCGACAGCCGCGTAAACGTCCGTTACAGCCGCACCGAAACGGGGCCGAAGCTTGCCGGACTCGTTACTCTAGAAGGCTTTCCCCTGCAAGCTCTGCCCGAAGCGGTCGTCGGCGCGTCCCAGGTCGAAGCGACCGTTACGGGCGCGGCACGTTTTGATCTGCCGCTCCGCCGCCCTGTGGCCGGTTATGTGCGGCTGGCGACCGAACGGCTGACGTTGCAGAGTACCGACCCGGACAGTACCGGTAAGGAAACCCAGGGCGAGGTGGCCTTGCGGTTTGAAAACGGCAGCTTGTACGTCGAACGTGCCGAGTTCCGGGGCGACGGTTTCTGGCAGGCCGCGGGAGTTTTGACGCCTGAAAACTTGAACTTTACCTTGGAGGCGCAAAACGCCGACTTTACGCCGCTGCTGCGCCTCGTTCCGCCGCTCGCCGCGCTCAACGTCGGCGCGCAGGGGTCGCTCGACCTGCAGGCTGCGGGGAGCGCGTCGGCCCCCGACGTTACGCTCCGCAGCCCCCGCCTAGAGCTCGGCGTCGCCGGGACGCGTTACCGCGTGGTAGACACGAAAGCCTCGCTGTCCGGGGGCGCTTTCGGCCTCGAGGGGGCACTCTTGGGCGTTTCACCTATCTCTGGACAGCTCGAGCTGACCGGCAGCGGTCAGGTCAGCCTCACGCCCTTTGCGACCTCCGGGCTCGCCCTGCGTTTTAACGGCGCGGCAACCGTCCCGACGCTCGGCCGCGTGTCGGCGATTCAGGGCCGTATTTATCCCTCGGACGCGGGCTGGCGGCTCGACAGCAGCGGAACGCTCGGACAACCGTTTCAGGTGTCGGGCAGCCTCGCACCCCTCGAGCTTGACATCACCGGGGAAGCGCTCGATATTCAGGCGCGGCCGCTTTTCGTCGCCTCGAGCAGCACCGACGTCGACCTCGCGCTGAGCGCCAGAAACGGCGTGTTTACCCTTTCCGGCGGCGCGTTTGTACGTCAGGCAGAGCTGTCGCCGAACCGGGAGACGACTCCGGCAAACGCCACTCAAGCCGCCACCCAAACCGCTCAAACATCGGCGCAGACACCTGAACAGCAACAAGACCCCGAGCCCGCCTCGAGTCCGGTCGTCCCGGATGCGTCGCTGACTACAGTAGCTACCCCGAATCCGGAAAGCACCGGGGCGGACGCGCTCGACCTGGGCGTAGGCTTCGATGCGGCAAACCCCGGTACGCCAAACTTGTATACGCCAAGCTCAGGTACCGCAGACCCGGCTGTTTCGGTCAGCAGCGCCGTAAACCAGCCGACCAATCCGGTACTCGCCCGTATCCGCTTCGACAGTTTGACCTTGCAGGCTCCCCGCGAGGTGCGCTTCAACGAGGCTTTTGGAAACGCCGAGCTAAGCCTCGACTTGACGCTTTCAGGTACCGCCGCACAACCGCGCCTAGACGGTCAGGCGCGGACGCTGGACGGATCGATCCGTTTTTCCGGACAAGATTTCTCGCTGGTGCAGGCAGTCGCGACCTTCGACCCGACGCGCGGGGCTTTTCCGACGCTCGCGCTCGACGCCGCAGCGAGCTTCGACAAGTCGCGGGCGCGCGGCAACGCGCAAACGATCGAGGTCGTCGAACCCCCCGGGCCGAGCTTCGAGGTGCAGCTTCAGGTGACCGGTGGGTTCGACGAGGATGTGGCGGGCCAGCGCGCACTCGACCTCTCCCCGACACTCTCGAGTAACGCGCTCGTGCAGGAAAACGGCAGCAGCCCGCGCGCGCTCACCGAAGCCGAACTCGTCTCGCTCTTGACCCTCGGGCGACTTCAGCTCGGGACGACGGTAGTCGGCGCCGACAGCCTCGCCGGAACCGTCGCCGAAAGTGCGCTTGATACGGCGGTCGACCTGCTGCTCGTCTCCGAACTGCAAAAAGCGCTCAACGACGTGATCGGGGCCGACCTGTTGGAAATTCGCACAAGCGCCTTCTCGAGCATTTTAGGTGCCGAAGGCAGCCAGCAAAACTTCGGGGTGTCGGTCAAGGTCGGAGGGTATCTGAGCGACAACCTCTTCGCCAGCGTGCAGGTCGGACGCTTTGATGATCCCGAACAAGCCTACGCCCTGTCGAACGAGTTTTTGCTGCGCTACACCGCCGCACCTTTAGAACTCAACTTCTCAGGGGGCGTCAACTTTTTAGACGGACAGAGCGTTTTATCGGCGGTCACGGACTTTTCTTTAGGGCTTTCCTACGCCGTCACCCCCCTTATCAGCCTCGACGCGTCGCTCGATACGACTGCTAGTACCGCGGCGAGTACCGGGGGCCGGGATACCAGCATCGGTTTCGGGGTTAGTTTTACCTGGTAAGGGTTTGACCGGCGACGTTGGTGCTGCGCCGTAAAGAGCGAAGCTCGAGCAGTGCTGCGCGCTCCTACCGACCGGTCAAGCCGCGCTTTGTACTGGGTTATGCCGGGGAGCGCGTGACGGTCTGCATGTGCCGGTGCGCCGCCTCTGTTATGCTGTATGCCTTAGCCGTATATGTGCATAGTGATTCTTGCTATGAACTCAACTAAACTTACGTTTAACCAAAAGCAGGTGACTTATGGCCGATACCGTGTCCCGCACATCCATTTCACAAACCAAACAGACGAAGCCGAACCCCTCCCGCGCTGCGCTCGTCGAGCAGGCACTCACACGCGGTGAGGGGTTTCTGGTCGCGGGGGGTGCGCTCGCCGCCGACACCGGGCGCTTTACCGGGCGCTCGCCGAAAGACAGGTTTATCGTCCGGGACATATTGACAGAGGACGCAGTAGCGTGGGGCACAGTCAATCAGCCGATGACAGAGGCGCACTTCAGCACCCTGAAACGTGACATGTTCGCCGCTGCCGAAGGCGCAGGCTTTACCCAAGACCTTTACGCCGGGACCGACCCCGCGCACCGCCTCAACGTTCGGGTCATAACCGAATATGCGTGGCACAGTCTGTTTGCCCAAAACATGTTTGTCCGTAATAAAACCGACGAGGCGCACGAACCCGACTTTACCGTCCTCTGTTTGCCGAGCTTTAAGGCCGTTCCCGAACGACACGGAAGCCACAGCGAAACGGTGATCGCCTTGTCGTTTAGCGAGAAACTGGTCCTTATCGGCGGCACCGAATACGCCGGGGAGATTAAAAAGTCCATCTTTTCAGTTTTGAACTTTACCCTCCCGGACGCGGGCATACTGCCAATGCACTGTTCGGCAAACGTCGGCGCGGACGGCCAAAGCGCACTCTTTTTCGGCCTTTCCGGTACCGGCAAAACGACCCTCTCCGCCGACCCGGAGCGTACCCTTATCGGTGACGACGAACACGGCTGGTCGGCGGACGGGATTTTTAACTTCGAGGGGGGCTGCTACGCCAAGGTCGTCAACCTGACGGCGGAAGCCGAACCTGAAATCTACGGGACGACGGCGCGTTTCGGAACTATCTTAGAAAATGTCGTCTTCGACGAGCACACCCGCGTCGTCGACTTCGCCGATACCCGTAAAACACAAAACACGCGTGCGTCGTATCCTTTAGACTTTATCCCCAACGCCAGCGAAAGCGGACGCGCAGGGCATCCGAGCACAGTCATTTTCCTCACCGCCGACGCCTTCGGCGTCTTGCCCCCTATCGCCAAACTCGCTCCCGAGGGCGCGATGTACCACTTTTTAAGCGGCTACACCGCAAAAATCGCCGGAACCGAACGCGGCGTGACCGAGCCGAGCGCGACCTTTAGCACCTGTTTCGGCGCACCTTTTATGCCCCGAAGCCCGAACGTTTACGCGCAAATGCTGGGCGAACGGCTGCGTACCCACAGCGCCGACGTCTGGCTCGTCAATACCGGCTGGAGCGGTGGGCCTTACGGCGTCGGCGAGCGGATTTCGCTAACACACACCCGCGCCATGGTTCACGCCGCGCTTTCCGGCGAGCTGAGCGGCGCTGCGTTTGCCAATCATCCCGTGTTCAACCTTGCGGTGCCGCGCACTTGTCCCGGCGTCCCGGCTGAACTCCTCACCCCCAGGGCCACCTGGCGCAATCCGGACGCTTACGACGCCCAGGCACAAAAACTCGCGGCGATGTTCAAGGCCAATTTCGAACAGTATAGCAGCGTGTCCGATACCGTTCGGCGAGCAGGGCCGCGCTAGTTCTGTTGTTACGGCAACTTGTTCGGGGCAAACTTTCAGCGACTTTTTCCCGGGTTGGACGTAAAAAACAGTTAAGTACGGGCTTCGCTCTTTTGCCGTAAGGTCAAAAGCGTTTCTCAGACGTCCGCTGTCAGCAAAACCTGGACGAAGCCAAAACCCGCACTGCCAAACCTACGTGACCTCGAGTCGGGGTACACTGCCAAAATCATGCCCGAAGCGACGTTCTGGAATCTGTTAAACGGAGCGCTGCGGCTCGAGGCCCAGGTTTTTGGGCAAGCTGACGCGTTACCGACCGGGCTGAGAATCGCCCTTTTGGTGGTGCTACTCACAGGTTTTTCAACGGCGCTGGGTCAGAGCGCGGTGCTTTTTATCAACCGGATAAAGTTGGGGCGTTTTGCGGCGAGTCTCGCTATCGCCGCCGTTATCTTCGCCTTTACCTACTTGTTTTGGACGACGAGCATCTTTTTAATCGTGCGCTACGTTTTTCATAGCGACGCCGTCTGGCGCAGTGTTGCGACCGCCGTCGGCCTCGGCTACGCACCCCGGGTCTTCGGCTTGCTCGTCTTTATGCCGTTTTTCGGCGTCCCGGTCTTTGTACTGCTCAGCCTCTGGAGCCTGCTGGCTATTCTGACCGGGGTGAGCAGCGTCCTCGGTATAACCGAGTGGCAGGCGCTATTATGCAGCGCGCTGGGGTGGCTGATGTTGCAGTTTTTGGAGCGAACCGTAGGACGCCCGGTAGTCGGCGTAGCCCGCTGGCTCAGACGGCGCGCGGCGGGCGCTGAGGTCGTAACGGACTGGCGCAGCCTCGAGGCGCTCATGGACAAAAACCCGGACGCCGACGCCGCTACGGGCCGAGATATTCGCCTCGGTTCTGCGTCCGCACAGGGAGAATGCGAGGAGGGCGGGTACGGTGATAGATAGCCTTTATCTGTTTTTGGGTGTCGTTTTTGCAGGAATTGTCGTCGCGCTGCTGCTCGCACCACTCGAGTCGCTCGAGTGGTGGGCAGGTCGGTACGACGAATGCTTGCACGCCCCGGCTGCGCACAGTCCGGTGCCTTATCAGGCCGCCGGTACCCGACCGACTCCCGTCAAACAGCACTACCTCATATTTCTTGATGGGATCGCCAAAGTCGGCGCGGTCAATTACGGCGACGTTCAAGATCTGCTCGACCGGCTCAGCGACGCCTTACCGGACGCCGTAGTCCTGGGCGACATCATGCCCTATTCGGTGACCAATACCGACCTGACCGAAGGCAGGCTCTTGTCACGCTTTTGGCGGCGCGCGTTCAAGCTCAAAGTCGAGGGCAAACGTCCACTCGTCGGCTTTACTATCAATATCCGCAACCTCTTGCAGGTCTTGGTCTCAGCCGACAAACGTTACGGCCCCGTCTACAACCAGGGGGAAGCGCAAGTCATCCTCAACAGCCTTCTGAAAAACAGTTACAGACCCGGTAGCGGCGTCCCCGTCACGTTGATCGGTTATAGCGGCGGGGCTCAGATTTCACTCGGGGCTGCACCTTATCTGAGCCGCGCTCTGGGCGCGCCGATCACCATGATTTCACTCGGCGGGGTGATGGCCTCAGACCGGGGTCTTGAAACCCTTACACATCTCTATCACCTTGCAGGCAGCAAGGATCGTGTTCAGACCCTGGGTGCAGTTGTTTTTCCGGGGCGCTGGCCCGTTGTCGCCAATTCGTACTGGAATCAGGCAAAACGGCGGGGCAAAATCAGCGTTATCCCGATGGGGCCGGTGGATCACGACGGCCCCGGCAGCTATCTAGACAAAAACAGCTTTTTCGACGATGGACGGAGTTTTCTGGGGGGTACCCTGCAGACCATCCACCGCATCGTGACGGAACCGGCTCAGGCACCCTCATCACTCGTCGAAGCCGCCAAACAACTGGGGCGTACATAAACGATGACCACCCCGAACACAACAGCATAAAAACCCGGGGAAGGCCAACCCCGGTTTCTGCTGTGGTTTTTGGGCGGTTTTGTATAGACATCTTGCAAAAGGGGAATGGTTCACGTCAAGCCGATAAGCTAAGGGATAGTTAGCGTTAAGTGCTATCCCTGTCTTGAACAAAACGGCACCTCCCGGGCCTGTCCGCTGCGGGCGCGAACAGCTTGTCGGGAACGGCAGAGCGCCTAACGGCAGAAGTGTCGGTATCGAGCGTGCGGTAAGGCGATTAGCAAACCCAGACTTCGGCTACAGCGAGGCGTGTAAGAGATACCTAGAGCTTACCAGAAGCGCTCGAGTCTGCGGGGTCTGGCACGCACGTTTGCTGGACGGCAAAGCCGCGGCGCTGGCGTCACGTAACACCGTGACCAAATGGCTCGAGAGTCATGACGCTGCCGCCTCCTAAAGACACGCAACCCAATGAGCCGAAGACGGTCTGCCTGGAACTAGCCGAAATGTACCTTGCCACTTCGTTTGGGGCACTCTGGTCGTTTGTACGCTGCAAGAGCAACAAACGCTGGATTTGGTTGGCGCTCTGCAAGCACACCCGGCAAGTAGTTGTCTGTGTTGTTGGAGGTAGAGGCGTCGCAACCTGTCGTTACTTATGGCAAGCTATTCCTGAGGTTTCCAAGCAAGGCAGCTGCTTTACCGACTTCGGGACGCTTACCAAGCCGTCATCCCTGATGAACACCACCAGGCTGTTGGCAAAGACGCTGTCTCACCGCTCACACCGAGCGGTTTTACAACACTATCAGGCAGCGGCCTGCGCGGTTTGTCCGTAAGACCTTTTCCTTCTCCAAATCCGACGAGATAACTAGGCCCATGAGGGCCGACCGAAGGTTGCCCGCTCTAGTGCACCTCATCTGCCTGCACCTCTTTTTACACCGTTACAGCTTTGAACGTAGGGCTGTCATTCGTGATTGAGCCATTACCTACAAAGGTTCGTAGCGAGCAGCTTTGTAGCCTTTGAAAGAAGAGGCGTTGCAACGCCTCTTCTTTACTCTATCTTCAGTATCAAGCCCGACGCCAGAGCAACTCTTTTTTCACATCTTCAATCGCCTGCGTGATTGGAATCCCCCTGGGGCACGCTTCAGTGCAGTTATACGCCGTGCGGCAACGCCAGAGACCGTTCGCTTGCCCTAAAACTTGCAAGCGGTCAGGCGTACCTTCGTCTCTCGAGTCGAAAATAAAGCGGTGTGCATTGACGATTGCCGCTGGCCCTAAGTACGAACCGTTCGTCCAGAACACCGGACATGAGGTCGTGCAGGCGGCGCAGAGGATGCACTTGGTCGTCGCATCGAAGATTTCGCGGTCTTCGGGGCTTTGGAGCCGTTCGCCGGTAGGGGCGGGTTCGTCGTTGATAAAGTAAGGCAAGACAGCCTTGTATGAATCGAAAAACGGCTCCATATCGACGATCATGTCTTTGACGACCGTCAGGCCGCGAATCGGTTCGACTTTGATGGTATCGCCCAAGTCGCGTACTAAAATCTTACACGCGAGCCGGTTGACACCGTTAATCAGCATGGCGTCGGAGCCGCAGATGCCGTGGGCGCACGAACGGCGATATGACAAAGTACCGTCGGTTTCCCATTTGATTTGGTTGAGGACGTCTAAAACGCGGTCGGTGCCGCGCGCTTTGAGTTTGTACTCGGCCCAGTACGGGCGTTTGTCCTTTTCAGGGTTGAAGCGCTTGATCTTAACAGTGATTTGTTTTTCTTGCATGGCGGGTTCAGGCATGAGTTCCTTTTTTTAGTAATGAGCGCCGAGCAACGAGCAGTGAGTGACAAGCTTCTACTCATTGCTCGTTGCTTTTCACTTAATAGACCCTCGGTTTCGGTTCGTATTTACCGAGTGTGACGGGTTTGTAGTCAATGCACACGCCGTCACCGTCTTTATGAACGAGGGTGTGTTTGAGCCATTCGCCGTCGTCGCGCTCTTTATAGTCTTCGCGGGAGTGCGCGCCGCGCGACTCTTTGCGGTTGTGCGCCGCGTACACGAGGGCTTCGGCGTTGTCGAGCAAAAAGCCTAGCTCGAGCGCCTCCATCAGTTCGGTGTTGTACTGCTTGCCCTGGTCTTCGACGCCGATGTCTTTGTACCGGCCTTTAAGCTCTTTGACGATTTCAATCTGCTTCGAGAGCGTTTCATCGGTGCGGAAAACCGAGGCGTTGTCTTGCATCGTTTCCTGCATATCTTTACGGATATGCGAAACGCGCTCCTTACCGGGGCCGTTTAAGGCTTTATCGAGCAAGTTGCGGGTAAAGTCTTGCGGCTGCTCCGGAAGCTTATTAAACGACGCTTGAGCCGCATATTTCGCCGCGTAGATGCCGGCACGCCGACCGAACACAATCAGGTCGCCCAGGCTGTTCGTACCGAGGCGGTTGGCCCCGTGCAGCGACGCACACGCCACTTCACCGGCAGCGTAAAGACCGGGAATGACGCTGTTATCAGCTGCGCCGATGACTTCGGTGTGAATCGTCGTGGGAATGCCGCCCATCGCGTAGTGCGCGGTCGGTTGCACCGGGACGGGTTCGCTGATGGGGTCGACGCCCAGGTAAATGCGCGCGAACTCAGTGATGTCCGGCAACCGTTTTTCGATAATCTCGGCGTCGATGTGGGTCAGGTCTAGGTTGATGTAATCTTTGTCGGGGCCGACGCCGCGTCCTTCGCGCATCTCCAAGTACATGGCCCTCGAGACCATATCGCGCGGGGCCAGGTCTTTAATCGATGGGGCGTAACGTTCCATAAAACGCTCGCCGTCCTGGTTGCGCAAGATTGCGCCCTCGCCCCTTGCCCCTTCAGTCAGCAATACTCCGATTTTATAGAGCCCGGTCGGATGAAACTGGTAGAACTCGGGGTCTTCTAATGGGACGCCGCGCCGGTACACCACGCTCATCAGGTCGCCGGTCAGCGCGTGCGCGTTTGAGGTGACCTTGAACATCCGCCCGTTGCCGCCCGAAGCCAAAATCGTAGACTTCGCCTGAAAGGTGTGCAGTTCGCCGGTGGCGAGTTCATACGCGACGACACCACGGCATTCACCGTCTTCGATCAAGATGTCTAAAACGTGAAACTCGTTAAAAAACGTCACGTTATTTTTGATCGACTGCTGGTACAAGGTCTGCAAAATCATGTGTCCGGTGCGGTCGGCGGCGTAACAAGCGCGTTCGACAGCCGACTTGCCGAACTCTCTGGTGTGACCGCCGAACTTGCGCTGGGCGATTTTGCCTTCGGGCGTGCGGGAAAAGGGCAGACCCATGTGCTCGAGTTCATACACCGCTTCGACGACCTCGTGCGCGAACATCTCCGCCACATCCTGGTCGGTAAGGTAGTCGCCGCCTTTAATCGTGTCGAAGGCGTGCCACTCCGGATGATCTTCGGAGACGTTACCGAGCGCCGCGCCGACGCCCCCTTGCGCCGCCCCGGTGTGCGAACGCGTCGGGTAGAGTTTGCTGACTACTGCGACCGAAACGCCCGGCTGCTGCGCCGCGTAGCGGGCCGCCATCAGGCCAGCGCCACCCGCACCGACGACGAGTACGTCAAATTTATGAAGCTGCGACATCAAAACTCCTTTTGCTAGAGCGCACGAACCGCGTCGCCCATCTCTTCGTATGAAAAGGCCCACAAGGTCATCACCCCGAGGACGAGCATGACCCCGGCGACGGAGTAGAGCAGAATCTTCGTCCAAAACCGCCGTCCCGGACGCCGGATATAATCCTCAACGCTGTAACGCAGGCCGTTGACGCCGTGAAGCATCGCAAAACCCAGCAAAAACGAGTCGTAAACCTTGACCCAAGACTGCGAAAAGCGGTTGGCGACGTAGGTGTAATCGATCTGACCGGCGTTGAAAGCGATGTTGTTGAAAAACACGTGACCAAAAACCAAAAATATCAGCACCAGACCCGAAACGCGCATAAAGACCCACCACGCGAGTTCGCCGTTGGTATTGTAGGTCACCTTGGCTTCGCGGAGGGTGCGTGGTTTAACCGCCATACTTAACCACCACGTCCGGCCCCGAAAATTTCCGGGACAATTTTGAGCAGAACCGGAATGCCGATAATCGTAGTCGCGCCCAAAACGCCGTACCAGAGCTGCCGGTGATACTTCGTGCCCCAACTCGTAAAATCCATCAGGATGATGCGGAGCCCATTGAACGCGTGATAGACGACCGCCGCCATAATCAAAATCAGGCCGATACGAAAGGGCCACTGGTGGTAAAACGCTAAAAAGGCGTTAAAAGGCCCGTCGGGGCCGTACATCACCAGGCTGATGTCGAGCACGTGGAGCATCAAGTAGAGTGCCAACGCCACCCCGGAGAGGCGGTGAAGCACGAACGCCCACTGCCCTTCTCTTCCTCGGTACATAAAAAACCTCCGCTAACGTAGTCTGAGCCGTGTGTGACAAGGCTGAAACCGCAGATTTCTCTCTAATAAAGTCTATCATGCGGCCCCAAAACACCTGGTAAGCGAAAGCAGGTTTCAGCGACTTTTTGAGGTGTGTTTTGAGTGGCTCGAGCCACCCCTCTGAGCATCTCGCAGCGCTCAGGCGACGTTCAGAAAGTCGGCGCTTCGACTATACCTAATAACGGTTCAACCTCAGAGTCGTAACTGCAGCTCGTGCAGGTTCGCATAGACGCCACCTGCCGCCATCAGCGCCTGATGGTTCCCCTGTTCTGCAACGCCCGATTCGGTCAAAACGATAATCCGGTCTGCGTTCCTGACAGTTGACAAGCGGTGGGCAATCACAATGGTCGTGCGCTTGTGGGTAAGGGTCTCGAGCGCCTCCTGAACCGCCCGTTCGCTCTCGTTGTCCAAGGAACTCGTCGCCTCGTCGAAGATGAGAACAGGCGGATTTTTCAAAAAGACTCTGGCGATACTTAAGCGCTGCTTTTGTCCACCCGAAAGCTTGACGCCGCGTTGCCCGATGTCGGTGCCGTAACCGTCTGGCAGCGCCGTAATAAAGTCGTGGGCATTGGCTTGTTTCGCGGCGCTGATGATTTCGGCTTGCGTTGCGTCCAACTTGCCGTAAAGGATGTTGTCCGCGACCGTTCCAGCGAATAGATAAACATCTTGCTGCACGACGCCGATGTTGCTTCTCAAGGATTTCAAGCTGACGTTCTTGATGTCGTGACCATCGAGTAGAATTGCACCTTCGTCCACCTCGTAAAAACGTGGGATAAGTGAGCAGAGCGTAGTCTTGCCCACGCCGGAAGGCCCGACCAGCGCGACGTATTCACCCGCCTCGACCTGCAAAGAGAGGTCTTTGAGGACGTGCCCCGACCCCTCCCTATAGCTGAAACTGACCCTTTTGAACGCCACATCTCCTCGCACGTGGGTGAGTTCGGTTACGCCTGGTGCGTCTTGAACATCGGGGTTTAGCTCGAGCATCTCCACCAGCCGGTCGAACCCGGTCACGCCTTCTTGGTACAGCACCGTAAAATTAAGCGCGGTGCGAATCGGCTCGATCAGCAGGCCGACATAAAGCAAGTAGGTCACGAGGTCGGCCAAATCCAGCGAACCCTGCACGATGCCCGCGCCGCCGAAAACGATGACCGCGACGGTGAGGAGCTGCGTAAAGGCAATCAACCCGGCGAAAAGGTACGCCTCGCTTTTGTAGCCGTCCTTACGGCTCTCCAAAAAGCGGTCGTTGGCAGCTGCAAATTTCTCTGTCTCAATATCTTCGTTGGTCAACGATTTGACGACTCTCATACCTGCGAGCGTGTCTTCGGCTTGTGCGTTGATGTCGCCGATGCGGTCTTTGGTTGTCCGCAGCACCCGGTTCATCCGTTTGTTGAAGAAAAACGCGTAGCCCGCCATGACGGGTAAGAAGAGAAAGACAATCAGCGTTAAGGGAACGTTGATGCTCAACAGAATTACGAAAGTGCCGAAAAACTTCAAGGACGCGATAACGATATCCTCGGGGCCGTGATGGTACAGCTCGCCGAGCCAGAAGGTGTCATTGGTCAGCCGGTTCATGAGTTGACCCGTTTTTCGCTCGTCAAAAAAGCTGAACGACAACTTTTGGTAGTGCTCAAAAAGTTCCTGCCGCATATCGCGTTCCATCTTCGCGCCCATCGCGTGCCCCTGATAATCGACGAACATCAAGCAGAGCGCGTGAATGACGATGAGAGCGACCATTCCTGCGCCGACCGTGTAGATTTGATTCAGTGCGTTATGACTGTTCCCCTCTGTAAAGGTTTTGGTGATGTAGCGTGCGCCCAAGGGCAGGGTCAGCGTGACGGCGGCGACCACAAAAGCGCACGCCAAATCTGCCACGAGCAAGCCGCGATAGGGTTTGTAATAAGACAAAAATTTTCTGCCTCGATTCAAAACTTTCCTCCACGGGTTTGGGAGCGAGTCAGCGTAAAGTCCCAAACCTCAGTTTTTACGGGAACGCCGAAACCGACGTTCGCAGCTAAGTTTTTAGGGTCTATAGGTTTTGAGCAACCCGGCTTTAGCGCTGTTTTTTATACAGGCGGGTCACACGCTGAAACCCAGCCTGGCGTAGTAGTGTCGCCGGTCGGTCTGCTCGAGTTCTGCGCTTTTGTCGCCACCGCAGGGGTTTTACGTTGTTCGGTTGGTTTGGGAAGGTCAAGCTGCACACTGGCATCTAAAAACTGTGCCGATTATCTAAACTCGCCCGAAACCTTGTTACCTGAAATTGTCACTCAATGTTACCTGAAATTGTTACTCAGTTGTTACCTGGTCTGCAAGGTGGTTTCGTTTGCGCTATCCTCTGTTCTCACAGCTAACCTCCGCGCTGATGTCGCGTCCTGTAAATACCAGAGACACCTTACACCATTTTGAGCTTGCAGGGCGACGAAACTCTAGTCTCTAGCTACGCATACGCTCGAGCAACCGGAGCAAATCCTTCTACTGCCTCGTTACGACCGTCACTTATCATATGACTGCAGCGGGCTGTACGCTCGGTCATGTCGTTCCAGACGCTTCTGTTGGACGATTACGTTCAAACCCTTGCCGGAGGTAGAAACGGCCCGAAAAGGCCGAACTCAGATATAGCAAATTGCTCGACGTCTTTTCCCCTAAACCTGTTCAAGAAAGTGTGAAATGTAAACATGCAGCAAAAACGTAGCGTAAACGTGCGTAACAACCTTGGCTGGAGCCTTGTCGTCCTTCTCTCTTTGTCCGTCGTTTTGCTCGCCGGTCGGTATTTGTCTCTCAATTCCGATGTCTTTTTTCCCGAACAGCGGGCCGTCTATACTGCCCACTTGACCGCGCTGCTCCTTCACATCGTTAGTAGTATGGTCGCCTTGGCGTTGGGGCCGTTTTTATTTTTGAACGGGCTACGCGCGAGATGGCCCGCGGTTCATCGCTGGTTGGGCCGCGTCTATCTGCTGGGTGTTTTGTGCGGCGGTCTTGCCGGACTCTACATGTCCACCTACGCTTATACCGGCGAAATCGCCCGCAACGGCTTTGCCACCCTGGCGCTGCTCTGGCTCGCTACCGGGCTGATGGCTTATGTTCGCATCCGTGACGGCAACGTCGCTGAGCATCGCCGCTGGACGGTGCGTAACTTCGCCCTGACGTTTGCGGGCGTCATGCTGCGCCTCGAGCTGCCCCTGCTGAGCGCAGCGTTCGGTTTTGAAGTCGCCTACATGATGGTCGCCTGGACATCGTGGGTGCCGAACCTGCTGCTGGCGCAGTGGCTTGTGACGCCCCGGCAGCTCGAGGTCAAACCAGTCTAATTTCCGGCACCAAATACTTCATCTGATTTGAAAGGTCAATTTGCATGGACATGACAAGACTTAAACTTTCGGCGTTGTGGGCGGTTGTTATGTTTAACATCGCGTTTGCCGACATCGTGGGGTTTATCCACCCCGGTGTGCTGGAGCAGATTATCGCAGGTTCTTTCGGCTTTCCGGTTACGCCCGCGCTGCTGCTCGTCTTTTCTGTGTTTCTCGAGATTCCCATAGTGATGATATTCCTGTGCCTCGTCTTGTCCGATAAAACCAGCCGCTGGCTCAACACTTTTGCCGTAGTTCTGACGACCCTGTTTGTCATAGGCGGGGGCAGCGCGACCTATTCTTACATCTTTTTCGCAACCGCCGAAATTGTCTATATGGTCGCCATTTTGTGGTTCGCGTGGAGAGAGCTGGGCAAAAGGGAAAACTCATGAAAAAACCCATTGGGTTGGTTGTTCTGGTCACTTTAGCAGCCTGTGCGCCAGCGGCGGGTCGTCCTGCGGTTCAAATGCTGGGGGCGACCCAGGCCATGGTGAACGCTGCAGTCGCCGCTTGTCCTGCTATAGCGCCAGCAAACTACAATTTTCTGAGCGTTGACACCATCGGAGACAACTTCGTTTCGTGTAGTGCGGAAGTGACCGCTGGCATCGCCCTTTTGGATGCTCTCGGCGACGCCTCTTCACCTGAGCAAAAACTCGGTGTTTCATTTTCGGCAATCGGTGAAAACGTCGTTCAGGTGGCCGTCAGAAGTTCTCCGAGAAACACGTCCATAGAAGATCAGCTAGAAACAGCTTTACGTGCGCAGTTTTCCGTTGTTTCTTTGCCGTAACCTTACTGTCTAACCGCGTCGTGTAACCGGACGCTGCAAGAGACAAGAATCAATCGTCCCTTCAGCTTTTTGGAATAGAGTTGGGGCTATGAGACACGACACGCCAAAACATAATGTGCTCGAGGTTTGCGAACCCCTGGGCTTGGGTCGTTGTGAACAGCTATAGCTTCAAGACGAAATGGATGCGTCCCCTGACGTTGACGGGCGCATCTACGGTCACCGTCAATCAGTGGCTCAATATCATCTACGGTGTAGCGTTACTCAGCCTCTCGTTCAGGCTTGGCTTGTCGGTTACGGTGGCGGCCTTATCTGCAGCTCTAATTGCTCTACGTTTCAGTAGCCAAATCAGCGGTCAAAGGGTGCCCGCTCGAGCGAAGTGGGCTACGTATCTCTCTTATCTCTTTTTGCTGGTAGAGTTTTTTCTTTTGATGGTACTGAGTTGCAGCGTGGGCAGCGAAGGGTCATCTACTTTATTTTTGATCTACACCGCTACCGTGATGCTGAACTATCCTGCTTATTTTGCCTTTCCCTTTGTCTTCATAGGCTATCTTCATTACCTGATGTTTATAGACAATCAAGCGTTCGGAGTGAGCACCTATCTTCTCAGCTTCATCAATTTTTCGGTTGTTCCCCTTTCTCTCTTCGGCATTCGCTTGCTTATCAGGCAACGTCAGCAGATCATGACTCTCAACGCACGCCTAGAGTCCCAAGCTGCCCTAGCAACCGAAATGACCCGGTTGCGCGAACGCAACAGCCTCGCTGAAGCGGTACACGATACAGTCGGTCACACATTAACTGCGTCTATCGTCTCGCTGGAAGGGGCGACGGTTTTACTGCACCACAGGCCGACGGAAGCTGCTGCTCTTTTAGACACGGTTCGTGGGCAACTTCAAACCGGGCTCGGCGACATCCGGCAGACCGTTCGCACGCTCCGTACCGACACGCTCGCTGATGACACGACCTTGCAGGAGAGCTTGGTGCAGTTGGTGGAACGGGTGCGTAGACAAACGCCCGTGAACCTCGAGCTGCAGCAGCGGTTTACGGCGGAGCTACTGCCTATTCAAGCCTATGTGCTGTACAGCGTTGTCCGGGAAGGCATTACGAACGCGCTCAAACACGCCCGGGCGACCCACATCCAGATCACCCTGGAGGAAACAGCACAGCAATGTATCGCCTTGACCGTGTGCGATAACGGTGTGGGTACACCTGCGCCTGTGCCCGGTTTTGGACTCATCCATCTGAAGCAGAAAGTCAGTGCCCTTGGCGGAACCCTGATGGTAGAGACGCACGTGCAAGGAGGCTTTCAGATTGACGTTGTGCTGCCCCTGATGTTGGGGCAATAGGTGAACGCATTCCAAAGCGACGCAGGAGAAGGCGGACGATGATTAAACTCATGCTGGTTGACGACCAACCCGCCATGATTGCGGGATTAAAGGCGCTGCTCAGTACCCATGAGGACTTCTCCGTCGTTTTGACCGCCGACTCCGGTGAAGCCGCCGTAAAACTCCTTGCAGCGCAGCAGGAGGCCACGGCAAACGCAGAGGCTGCCTTACCAGCCTTTCCCGATGTCGTGCTGATGGATATTCGTATGCCCGGTATGGGGGGTGTTCAGGCCACCCGGCAGCTTAAAGCGCTCTTCCCACAATTGACTATCCTCATCCTCACGACTTTCGACGACGATGACTTTATCATCGACGCGCTCTATTTCGGTGCGTCGGGATATCTCCTGAAAGACATCGGCAGCAAACGGCTTATCGAAGCGGTCTACGAAGCACTTTCCGGCAACTTGCTGTTGACCGGGCGTGTCGCCGCAAAGTTGGCGAGTAGTATCCGGCAGACGAATCAGCGCCCCTTGCCGCATCAGCCGCTTTTGGGGTTTACGGAACGAGAGAGGGAGGTCGCGCGGTATATTGCCCTGGGTCTGGACGCTCGAGAAATCGGTGACAAAACCGCTTTGTCGGTGGGAACAGTTAAAAACTATACCAGCAGCATCTATGCAAAAATTGGGATCAACGACCGCAGCAAGGCTATCCTTGCGCTCCGTGAATTGCTGGACGTGTAGTCTTGGCGCTCCCAAGCGTCAGCTACCTGTACTACCAAACTGGAGCTCGCGGCACGCCGTTATAGTCTGCGGCACGGCGGTAGGATTGCTCGAGCTGAAAAGACCTGCAAAACGCCCTGAATACTCACATGCCCACCTACTTGCCAAAGCTAGAATAGACGCTATGACAAGAACATTTCAGGTAGACGGATGAAAGCCTATTACCGACCTCTATTTTTTGCTGCGCTGCTGAGTTTGAGTCTGGCGCACGCCCAAAGCGAGCTGATTCAAAACGTTCGCAAATACACGCTCTCCAACGGAATGCGCGTCATTATGGTGGTGCAGGGTTTTGCGCCGGTTATCGACTTTAATTTGACCTTTAACGTCGGCGGCGTCGACGAACCGCCCGGTCTCGGCGGCGTCGCGCACATGGTCGAACATATGGCATTTAAGGGAACGCGTTCGATAGGCTCTTATGATGTTGACGCTGAACAGGCGGCGCTGGACAAGCTCGAGCTGGCTGCCAACGCCCTCGTCGTCGCCCGTGACGCGGGCGCAACCGGGGAAGCGCTGGCGAGTTTTGAGCAGGACTTCGCCGAGGCGCAGGCGGCGGCGCAAGCCCTCGCCAGCCCAAACGCGCTCGACGCGCTTTTTACCGACAACGGCGCGCAAGGACTCAACGCCTCGACCGCGTATGACCGCACCTCGTATGTGGTGTCGCTGCCGGCGAACCGGCTCGAGCTCTACGCCCGCGTTTACGCCGACGTCTTGACCAACCCTGTGTTCCGGTCTTTTTACGAAGAGCGCGACGTGGTGCGTGAGGAGCGCCGCACCCGCTCGGAAGATTCGCCCGACGGGGTACTCACCGAAGCGTTTCTCGCCGAGGCGTTTCAAAAAAGCCTTTACGGTCGCCCGCTCATCGGGTCTGCCGAAGAGATTGCCAACTACACCGCCACCGCTGCCAAAAGCATCTTCGACGTTTTTTACTATCCGAACCGGGCCGTACTGGTGCTGGTCGGCGACCTCGCGCCCGAGCGCGATATCAAGGTTATCCGCAAGTATTTCGACTTCGTACCCAAAGGACCGGTCGTGCGCGCCGAGCTGCCCGCCGAACCCGAACAAACTTCTGAGCGCCGCATTTCCGTTCCTTACGCCGCCGAACCGCAGCTCATCGTGGGCTATCACAAACCGACCTACCCGAACCGCGACGCCTACGTGTTAGACGTACTCGACTACGTTCTGGGGCGCGGGCGCACCGGCAGACTCTACCGCGAACTCGTAACAAAGCAGCGGCTCGCCGTAAACGTCGGAACGAGCGCCACCACGCCCGGTACGCGTTACCCCAACCTGTTTACGGTAGACCTTACGCCCAGAGCGCCGAATACGACAGAAGACCTCGAGACTGCCCTCTACGCCGAACTCGCCAAAGTTGCCGAGTCGGGTGTGACCGACGCCGAGTTAAAACGTGCCAAAACGCTCCTGCGCGCCGACGTGGTGCGGAGTTTCGCTTCGGGGCAGAGTCTGGCAGCGAACCTGGCCTACAACGAACTCTTCGCCGGCGGCTGGCAAAAACTTTTCGACGACTTGGACACCTACGACACCGTAACGGCGGCTGAAATCAAGGACGCCGCCGAGCGCACCTTTACCAAGGAAAACCGCACGGTAGCGACGCTCGTTACCAAGGCTGCCGCAAACTCCGACCCAACGCAAGCGGGTCAGACAACCTCATCGGGGGGACAATAATGGCTTTGATTCGGCGCTTTACGTTTACGCTCTTAGCCTTGCTCCTGCTTGCCGCTACGTCGGCGCAGGAAACGACGCCGACAGCGCAAAGACCTGCCCCCCAAACTGCGGCTCAACCCAAACTCGACCCCAACACCGGCGTCCCCGAAAGCTGGCCCGACCCGGCTAAGCTCAGGTTCGACCCCGTAACCTTCAACACCCCCAAACCGGAGCGCGCCGTGCTTTCCAACGGGCTGGTCGTGTACCTTTTGGAAGACCATTCGCTGCCGCTGGTCAACGGAGCTGCGTTCGTCAAAACCGGGAGTCTCTACGACCCCAAGGCCAAAGTGTCACTTGCCTCACTGACCGCCGAGCTGATGCGTTCGGGCGGTTCGGCGGGGCGCACGGCAGACGAGATCGACGAACGCCTGGAAAACCTTGCCGCCTCGGTTGAAGTCTCGGCTGCCGACCTCTACACGACGGCGAGTTTTTCGGCGCTCACCGAAAACGTTCAGGAAGTCTTGGGTATCTTTGCCGGGGTTCTGGAAAAACCCACGTTTGCACCGGCGCGCATTCAGCTCGCCAAGGGACAGGCGCTCGAGGCCATCCGCCGGCAAAACGACGACCCGGTCGGGATTGCGGTGCGCGAGTTTTACAAACGCCTCGCACAAGGTCATCCGGCGGGTTATGTACCGACTGCCGAGACCGTAAACGCCGTGTCGCGCGCCGACATGGTAGCGTTTCACCAGCGCTATTTCAAACCCAACGAAACGGTCTTAGCCGTCAGCGGCGACTTCAACCGGGCTGAAATGCTGAGGACGCTCGAGCAGACTCTCGGCTCCTGGCAACGCGCCCCGGTAAACTATCCCAAACTGCCGCCCTACAACCCCGACCCGGCCCCGCAGATTTATCACGCCCAAAAAGACGTCGGGCAGAGCATCGTCATCATGGGCCATCCGAGCGTCTACGCCTACACGCCCGAATACAACGCGTTAGACGTGGCGAACGCGGTACTGGGCGGCGGCGGGTTTAGCAGCCGGCTGTTTACCGAAATCCGCACCAAACGCGGTCTGGCGTACTCGACGGGCAGCCAGCTCAACCAGGGGTTTATGTTTCCCGGTACGTTTTTAGCGTTCGCCATTACCCGCACCGACGCGACCGGTCAGGTGATTGCGCTCCTCAAACAAGAGATGCAACAGATGGCGGCTGAGCCGGTCAGCAAGGCTGAACTCGAGGTGCAAAAGAGCAACATCCTAAACGGCGCGGTGTTCCGCTTCACCTCACCGGACGCCATCGTGCAGCGCACCGCGCGCGCCGTCGAGATTCTAGACCTGCCTGCCGACTACTTTGAACGCTATATTCAAGATGTCCGGGCGATGACGCCGGCGAAGGTGCAGGCGGTCGCCCGCCGAGACTTCCGGCCCGAAGACATGCTGCTGATGGTTGTCGGCGACGAAACGCAGTTTGACCGGCCGCTCTCCGACTTCGGCAAGGTAGAGGAGATCAAGCTCGATATACCTACACCCTGACCCGTAAAACGCCCGGCCTGCTCTTGTCATACGCTTTTTGCCGTAAACACCGTCGGCACACATTTCCTGACGTTCACAGAGTAGGCTAAGAGCATGTTACTGGCTTTTGATCTAGACAATACAGTAGTGACGCGGGGTAACGAGGTTCCGCCCCGCATCTTAACGGCAATCACAGCGGCGAAAGCTGCCGGGCACTTCGTTGCGGTACTGACGGGTCGCCCCAACGCCTCGGCGCTCCCGTTCGTCGAGCAGCTCGGCGTTAGCGGCCCCTACGCGGTCAACCACGGCGCGGTCGTTATCGGCGCGGACGGCGAACTTTTAAGCCGCTCGCTCATTCCTGCTGCCGACGCGCTGGGGCTGATCGAGACGTATGGGATAGGGCGCGGCCTCGAGTACGCCTTTATGCTGGACGACGATATTTTCGTTCACGACCCGCACGACCCGCGCTGGGGTTGGGCGCACACCCTCAACCGCAACGTCTTGACCTTCGATTCCGAAGCGGTCACCGACGCCGACAAGGTGGTCTTCGGCGCGGACGACCAAGGCCCGCAGATGGTCGCGGAACTGGGCCGCGACTATCCGAAGCTGATGACTTATTACTGGTCCGACGGGTTTTTCGAGATTACCGGCGAAGGGGCCGACAAGGGCACGGCGCTCGCACGTATCAGCCTCGAGCTGGGCGTCCCGCAAGCCGATACGATTGCGTTTGGCGACGGCGTAAACGACGTCGAGATGATGAAGTGGGCGGGCCGGGCGGTAGCAGTCGGGCGCGCGCACCCGGAGGTGCTGACCGCGTCGGATGAACATATCGCCGAACCCGAAGAAAACGGCGTTGCCGACTGGCTCGAGCAGAACCTGCTAGGCGTCGGTGTTTAGGAGCCGCTCTCGGTCAAGCTCGTTTTTGCAACAAACGGATGCAAAAATGCACTACCAAAACGCGCGGACAAGAAGGGCGTCTAGATGATTTTTGTCAGGTAAACACAGTACAGACATACGCACCCCCGCATATATCTGCGCCTAGCTTCTCATCGATTTTTTCCGCTACTATGAGCTATGAGTACCGGTAACCGCGCAAACAATTTGGAGTGCGTTTGTAACCGAAAAGATAGCCCTGACCGGGAGCAAACCGAACAGCGTGTAGCGGTGCAGGCGCTCGAGCAGCTGCGCGGCCTGCTGCCGTCATACCGCGAGCTTTGCGGTACGGCTCCTTATTACTACGCTGCCGGCGAGGTCAAACGCCTGGAGCATCAGCTCGTGCAGGTTTACTCTACCGAGGAATTGACGCACATGTCCGAGGCGATTCAGCTTCAGCTCGTCGGGATGGTCTACGCAATTCGTAAGGCCAAAGGGCGCGGCGTAGAGCTGGATGGTTGAACTAAATCGGAATCATTCCGAATATGTAAGCTAAAACTAAATGTGGTCGGGTAAGGGCGTTAGACTGTTGTTTGGAGGTTTTAACGTGACTACCAATGCAAAAACCAACGCAAAAGTGATGACCTTTGATACCCGCATCGATATCGAAGCCGATGTTCGCAACGAGCTAATCGACGTACTGAACCAGCAACTCGCCGACGCGACCGACCTTTTTACCCAGACCAAACAGTCGCACTGGAACGTCAAGGGCCTGGATTTTTTCCAGTTGCACGAATTGTTCGATACCCTCGCCAAAATCCCCCGCAAGCAGTCTGACATGATCGCCGAACGCGCAACCGCGATGGGCGGGATGGCGCTCGGTACCGTCCGTATGGCCGCGCAAAACTCGACCCTGCCCGAATACCCGGTCGCCACGGTAGAAGGGCGCGAAGTTGTCGATGTGATGGTCGAACGCTGGGCTGCTTACGCCGCCTCGACCCGCGCCGCCATCCGCCGCTGCCAAGAACTCGGCGAGCCGTCGACTGAAGACCTTTTTACCGAGCTCTCGCGCGAAATCGACGAAGCGCTCTACTTCCTCGAGGCGCACTTGCAAAGCGGCAAGTAGACCCCAAGCCGATCAGCAACGGGCCTTGCGGCCCGCTTTTTTTGACCGGCGTCTCCGGTCACCGACCGAGTACTATTTGCCCGCTTAATGCGTCCACGGTTACGAGGACTTGCCGATTCGCTCGGCGTTCTGGTCGAAATCACTACAAACCACATACACGAGAAGAGCCCCGACGCGTGCGGGGCTTCCTTTTTGCTTCTTTGACACCTTTAACGACCCGTGAAGTTGTGTGAAACCGACGGGAGCGCGAACAACCTCAGGCGAGAGTTTGCGCGGACGACGGGTATGTGCATCCGCGACAGCTTGAGGGTTAGGCAACTTGAGAGTTAGGCAACGGCGCGTCAAGGTAGCAGGACGCTAGGGCGACCCCGACCAAGCCTGACGTTAGGATAGACGTAAAACAGGCGTTTGGGGAGATTACTTATGAAAGAAAAACCTGTGACTGTAGCAGAAGTAGAAGTCCTCGAGACTGAGCGGCTCGAGCTGCTCGCCCGCGTCGAAGATTGGCTCGAGACGCCGATGGTTGTTCTCGGCTTCGTCTGGCTGACGCTCTTAATCGCCGAGTTCGTGTGGGGCTCGAGTTCGCTATTTGAAACGTTGGGCACGCTCATCTGGATTGTGTTTATCCTCGACTTCGTCCTCAAGCTGACGCTGGCTCCGCGCAAGCGCCGCTATTTGCGGCGTAATCTGCTGACGCTCGTGGCACTTTTTATTCCGGCACTGCGCGTCTTTCGGCTTGCGCGCGCGGTGCGGGTGCTGCGTTTGGCGCGGACTGCGCGCGGGCTTAGACTGGTGCGCGTGGTGACTTCCTTAAACCGGGGGATGCGCGCGTTGTCGGCGACGATGGGCCGCCGCGGGGCCGGTTACATCGCCTTGCTGACGCTGATTGTGACCTTCGCCGGGTCTGCGGGAATGTACGCCTTCGAGCAAGATGTAGTGGGAGGGCTTACCTCTTACGGTTCGGCGCTCTGGTGGACAGCGATGATTATGCTTACGCTCGGTTCGGAATACTGGCCGCAGACCGCCGAGGGTCGCATTCTCTGCATCCTTTTGTCGCTCTACGCGTTCGGTATTTTCGGCTATGTCACGGCGGTGCTGGCGAGCTTTTTTGTCGGACGCGACGCCGACGGGGAGGGCGAGATTGCCGGCGCGTACGAGTTGACGCTGTTACGTGAAGAGATTGCGGCGCTCCGTAAGGCGCTCCCTGTGCGTCCTGCTCCGGATGAGTAGGTTGGGTTGACCGGCAACAGGTTTTATACACTGAAAGTCCCGCGTAGCAGTGTAATGCACAATTTTGCCCTCGTTAAAGTTGTACTCAATTACTACCGACTTCGAGTCGGTAGTAAAGGGGAATGGTTCAGGTCAAGCCGATAAGCTCAGGGATGGTCGAGGCCGAATGTCACCGCTGTCTTGGACAAAACGGCACCTCCCGGGCCTGTCCGCTGCGGGCGCGAACAGCCTGTCGGGAACGGCAGAGCGCCTAACGGCAGAAGTGTCGGTATCGAGCGTGCGGTAAGGCGATTAGCAAACCCAGACTTCGGCTACAGCGAGGCGTATAAGAGATACTTAGAGCTTACGCAGAACGCTCGAGTCTGCGGGGTCTGGCACGCACGTTTGCTGGACGGCAAAGCCGCGGCGCTGGCGTCACGTAACACCGTGACCAAATGGCTCGAGAGTCATGACGCTGTCGCCTCCTAGAGACACGCCGGTCGAACCCAATGAGCCGAAGATGATTTGCTTAGCTACTCCAAAACGCCGAGTTAAAACCCCGCTACCGTCCTAGACTCCGCCCCGGTAGCTTCGGCGGGCGGCGACCGAACTGTTTCATCATTTTTTTCATCTGTTCGTAGTTTTTCATCAATCGGTTTACGTCTTGAACAGAAGTTCCCGACCCGGCGGCGATGCGTTTACGGCGGTTGGCGTTTAAGAGTTTGGGTTGACGGCGCTCCTTGTCGGTCATCGAAGAGATAATGGCCTCGATCCGCCCGATTTCGCCCTCGTCGATTTCAGCGCCCGGCGGCAGCATTTTGCTCGCACCCGGAACCATCTTCAAGATGTCGCCGAACGACCCCATCTTTTTGATTCTGCGCATCTGCGTGAGCATGTCTTGCAGTGAAAAGTCTTTGAGGCTGGTGGGGGCGTCATCGTCGTCGCCCTCGAGAACCTTGGCTTTTTCGATAAGCGTCATCACGTCGCCCATGCCGAGGATGCGGCCTGCGACACGGTCGGGATAAAAGGGTTCCAAGCCGTCGATCTTCTCGCTCATCCCGGCAAAATAAATTGGTTTGCCCGTCACGTGTTTGGCGGACAGGGCTGCGCCCCCGCGCGCGTCACCGTCGAGCTTGGTCATAATCAGGCCTGAGACCCCGACGCGGGCGTCGAAGGCTTGCGCGACCGGCAACGATTGCTGACCGGTCATCGAGTCGATGACCAGCATCGTCTCGTTCGGTTCCACGGCGGCTTTGAGGTCGGCTACGGCGTCCATCAGGGCTTCGTCGATTTGCAGACGTCCAGCCGTATCGACAATCACCAAATCGCGGTAGTTCGCCTTCAGATATTCCTGCAACCGTGCCTTCGTGCGGGCCGGGGTTTCGTTGTCTTCAACCTCTAACACCGGAACGCCTATTTGATTGCCCAAAACCCGGAGCTGTTCACGGGCGGCGGGGCGCTGGGTGTCGGCGGCGACGAGTAGCGGGCGTCTTCCCTGCGCCTTGTATTTGTAGGCGAGTTTGCCCGCCGTGGTCGTTTTTCCCGCGCCCTGAAGCCCTAAAAGCAGCCAGACGTTCGCCTCGTTTTTGAGGCTCGGCTGCGCGGCCTTGCCGCCCAAAATTTCTACAAGCTCGTCGTGGACGATAGAAATGACGCGCTGATCGGGTTGCAGCGACAGAAGCGTATCGGAACCGATCGCTTTTTCCTGTACGCGCTTGGTGAACTCTCTAGCGACCTCGAGGTTTACGTCAGCTTCTAACAGTGCGACCCGCACCTCGCGCAGCGCCACCTTGACTTCGGCTTCGGTCAGGCGTCCGCGCCCGCGCAAACCGTCGAACACCCCTTGTAATCTGTCTCCCAGACTCTCGAACATAGTGTCAAGTGTAGCAGCCCCGGCGCGGAAGCCGCGTTGGCAAGTGTATCAACCGGTGCTTTTATTAACCCGGTGCTAAGGCGCGGGCGGTAAACTGGTTTTGTGAAGGGTTGGGTAATCGTTTTGAGTTTGGGCTGGGGCGTGGTGTCGGCGCAGGTCGTCGTTACCCCGGTCTCACCGACCTCGGTACCCGTGACGCAGCCGCAGGCTTCTCTGCTGGCGCAGGCGCAAGCGGCAGCGGCGGAGGCGCGCACGAGCGGCGCACTCCCTACACCCGACCAACCCAGGTGGCGAGAAGCCGTCGACCTCGGTGAGGAGGCCAGGGTCGCAGACCCGGAAAACCTGACGGTGCTGCGCTTTTTAGCCGAAACCTACAGCACCTTGTCGTGGGACGCGCGCGCGTGGCAGCTCTGGAACGCATATCTGACAGCGGGCGGGGCGCTTGACGACGCGGCGTTGGGTGCTCTAAATGAGGCAGGACGCGAACTCGGTTACGCCCGCTACACTGCCGGAGACCTGGACACGGCGGCAACTGTTTTTGAGCGGCTGGTAGAACTCGACCCGGAAAACCTCGAGGCCATCACGTGGCTGGGCCGTATCGCGCTCGAGCGAGGTGAATCCCAAAAAGCCGAAAGCTACTGGCAACGCGTCTTGACGCTTAAGCCCGGCGACAAAACCGCCCGCTACTACCTGGCGCAGAGTCAGCAGCAGCTTACTTTCGGCGCAGATTCGACCGGGGCTTTTAACGAGGGTCTGGCTGCCTACAACGCAGGCCGAAAGGCCGCTGCGCTGGACGCGTTTACCCGCGCTGCAGACGCCAACCCCAACTTTGACGAGGCGGCAAGTTGGGCCGGACGGGTGGCGCTCGAGCTGGGCCGTCCGCGCGTCGCCAAACGGTTTTGGCAAGCGCTTTTAGAACGCAATCCGGAAGCTCAATCGGCAGCCTACTATCTGACGCTGACCGAAGCGCAAGAGCAGTGGGGTACGGCGGCAGGACGCGCATTTTACGCCGGACAAGACCTCTACAACCGGGGCGAGGTGCGGGCCGCAGCGGAGCGTTTCGTTGCGGCGAGCAAGGCCAACCCGGAGTACCCGGCAGCCGCGAGCTGGGCGGCGCGGAGTCTGCAAGAGTCGGGACAGGCGGCGCGGGCCGTACCATACTGGGAACGCGTCGTGGCGCTCAACCCGGACGACGCCGGAGCCAAGTATTTCCTCGAGACCGCCCGCGCGCAGCAGGCCATCGGTGAGGGTGCGGTGCAGGCTTTCGACGAAGGCGTCCGGGCGTATCAGCAAGCCGACCCAGAGGCCGCGCAGCAGGCTTTCGAGACTGCGACGAACGAAGCCCCCAACTACGCCGACGCGTGGGGCTGGCTCGGGCGCTTGGCGTTTGAAGGCGGGCGTTACGGGGAGGCGGCAGCGGCGTATGAGAAGGCGTTGGAGCTCGAGCCCGACAACACCACCTACCGGTTTTTTGCGGCGGAGGCGAGGCGATTAGGGGCGCAGTGACCGGGTAAACACCTAGGCGCTTGCGAAGCAACTATTCTCCAAACGCAGAGGGCTTTCTAATAAAAAAACCAAGAGCCGACGCTAACTCCTGAGTCTGTAACAACCATATTTCCAGCAGTCAGAATAAGTGTTGCAAGCTGGAGTAACGATGTAAACCAATTTGCTTCTAAAACTTTTTTTAATGGTTTTCCATCCTCTCATCATCATAAACTCATTATTGTAAAGAACGCGCTGCTGAGAGGAAAGATGGTTGTCCCGGTTAGAACAAAGGTATAAGCCAAAATCACTAAGCCGGTTACAGAAAGTACCTGCTAACCATAGCGCCTTTCTTGAAGCTTAGCAACTCACAACCCTTGAGTTACTGCGTAGCTGACATTGACTACTTGACCGTCTTCCACAGCCCACTCGTAATCAGCTTACTCGCTACCGCCCCTAGCGCCCGCACCCTGTGCGCCTCGGGCGATTGCCCCGGACGCAGCGCCTGCTCCGGTACGCTAACAGGACGCAAACCGTAACTTTGGGCGAGTTTTACGGCCTGCTTGTGGTCGCCCGAAGAGACCAGCTCGAACATCTTCTCAGCTTTGCGGCGACTGTTCTGTCCGCCGCGCGTAGTGGGTTTGGGCGGTGGGAGCGTGACGACCTTGGCGGGCGGGGTACGCAGGGACTCGAGTTCATTTCTCACCGCCTGCTGCTCACGCCTATCGCTCGAGGCTGCACGCGTTATAAAGCTGCTGATTTGTTCACGGCTCAGCTTGTCCCGGCCCGCCAGGTCGTGCACGATGCGGAGGTAATGCTCTTGCAAACCGCTCTCTTTGAGTTCGGTATAAGAAACCTGTCCGCCGCTAGGCAGGTTCAAGGGTGTACCCAGGCGGAATTGCGAAAAGTTGGGATTAGCTTTGGTCATAAGCTCAGACCTTCAGGCTACCCTGAAAACCGGTGTAAAGCGAATGTGCCTCGCGTTGTCAAAGCGTACATCCACAACGCTTAAATTCTGCGGTGGACGTGTAATCAGAACTTGCTTCAGAGGTGCTGGGACAAGCTTTAGCCCGATATAAAAACCCCGCACTTACTAGACTGTTTAGCGTCCGGACAAAACCGTTTCGCCGGAACGTTGGCGCGTGTTGTAGGCTTCCGCTAAAAGCTCTGCGGTCGCTTCCCAGCCGACACACGAATCGGTGAGCGAAACACCGTACTGCAAATCTTTCAGGTCTGCTGGAATTGCCTGTTTGCCTTCGGCGAGGTTGCTCTCGAGCATCATCCCCACCAAGTCGCCGTTCCCCGCGGCGCGCTGCGCCAATACACTCTCCCACACTGCCCCCTGCTCGCGGAAGTCGTAGCCGGAGTTGTGGTGGCTACAGTCTACGATTAAAGCCGGGTTGAGCCCTGCTTTGCGGAGTCGTTCGCCCGCTTCGGCAGCAAAGGGAGCCGCGTAGTTCGGGCCGGCGCGCCCACCGCGCAAAATCATGTGACAGTCGGGATTGCCTTTGGTGTAGACGACGGCGGCTTGCCCCGACTGGTCGATGCCTAGAAAGGTGTGCGGTTGCCCCGAAGAGGCCACCGCGTCGACGGCAAGCTGAATGTTGCCCTCGGTGCTGTTTTTGAACCCGACCGGAACCGAAAGCCCACTGACCATTGCCCGGTGTGTTTGCGATTCGGTCGTGCGCGCGCCGATTGCGCCCCAAGCGAGCAAGTCTGAGAGGTACTGCGGAATAAACGGGTCTAGGATTTCGGTTGCCACCGCCAGCCCGAGTTCGTTGACCTTTAGGAGCAGTTCGCGGGTCTTTTTAAGCCCCAGCTCGAGGCTGTTCGACCCGTCGATTTCCGGGTCGTTCATAAAGCCGCGCCAGCCGACCGTCGTGCGCGGTTTGTCGAAGTAGACGCGCATAGCGATCAAAAGCCGGTCTTTATAGCGCTCTTGCAGCGTAACAAGGCGGCGGGCGTACTCGAGTGCCAGCCCCGCATCATGCACCGAACACGGCCCCGCAATCACCAGTAGCCGGGAGTCTTCTTTGTGCAGCACCCGGCGAATCGCGGCGCGCCCTTCAGACACGGTTTGGTTGACCCGTTCGGACGCAGGCAGCGCCTTTTTGAGCACCTCCGGCGGGCTCAGCGGTTCAATTCGGGAAACGTTAAGGTTTTCGACGCGCTTCATAATTCTCCTTTAGACCCTGATACCAACTTTTACGCGAACAGGCCAAAAAAATGCGCCCGGTGGTTCCGGGCGCAGCCAATCTTAAACACGTGGCGTCCTCCCGGGTTTATCCGAGCCAATACCCCACAGCGTAAAAGACAGTATAAAAGCTGGTGGTCATGGGTTTCACGACTGTAGGTGTATCACATTTGCGCTGGGTTTGTCTACTTTGGCGGGTTGACTTGGTTTCACGCAGAGGCGGGTTGACTTGGTTTCACGCAGAAAGTCACGGACGCCGCCGTCTGAAAATCCCCGGCCCGACCTGACGGTTAAACGCAGCCGAGTCGTTGAGTCTCGGAAAAGGTTTGTCCGGCACCGGCACCTCTAAAAATGCGCAGAGCGGTTCCCAGCCCTCTTTGACCTCGTAAACCAAGAGTTTCTCTGCGGGCACGACCGCCTTGACCTCGGCGATATGGTCGTTGAAAACTTTTAGGGCGTAGGCTTTATCCTCGAAGCGGTTGTCGAAAGTGTTTTGCCAAATCAAGGTTTTAGTCATCCGGACAAAACGTCTCAGAGGCGGAACGAATACCGGCACAAGCGACTTGGGAAAACCGGGGCGACTCACGCGGTAGATAGTATCTGACGCGCTCTTGTACCACGCCTCGGGGTCGCGGACGTTTAAGAGCACCTTGGCGTCGGGATAGCGTTCCGTAAGCTCTTTGTAAAACGTGCAACCCGGCCAGTCGACAGTTGCCTCGTAGTCCGCAAAGAGCGCGCCCCAATCGACTGCTTTACCTTCAGCAGCAGCTTGCCAGATAGGAGCGTGTCCGGGGTTACGGAAGACCTCTTGCATGTGATAGCACTTACTAAAGCCGAGTTCCTCGAGCGCACCCTTTAACGACGCCGTACCCGTGCGACCGAAACCGGCCCCGATCACCCTTAGAGCCACCGTAAAACCTCCTGAGCCGTGGTCGGTCCTCGTAAAACGCCTTCACCCTGGCAAAATTGTCTCAGGTGGCGTGCGGCGCGGCCCCGCCCGAAGCGCGCCGGAAACCGTCCACGCGCTCCAAAGTCTAGCCCTTTACCCCGCCGGGAAACGTGAGCATCAGGGCGCGCCACGCTGGTGACCCATTGGTCTGTTGGTTGCGCCTCTTTACCGCAAATTTCAAACACCCTAGAGCACCCTACGAGGTCGGCGGTTGCAAATCGGTATTCAGCCCTTGTCCGCCCGCAGGTGGCCCCGTAGAGCCGTGCGGAACTCGGGTACACCTGACCAACAAGTACGCTTGACCAAAAGGAGTCGCTATCTCTAAAACCCTCGCCTTCCCCGAAGGTTTCCGCTGGGGAACCGCTACCACCGCCCATCAGGTCGAAGGCAACAACGTAAATTCGGACTTTTGGGTGTTGGAACACGTTCCGGGCAGTCTTGTGTCTGAACCCTCGGGGGACGCCGGCGACCACCTTCCGTTACCGCGACGACATCGAGCTGCTGAGTGAACCGGGTTTTAAGAGCTACCAAACTCGTAAACAACGTTTCGTCAAGCGCTAGCTCGGCGAAGAACCGCTGTGCCCGTCTATACACAGAAGCCTGTTGAGCCCGGCTTTGCATGGTTTCTACTACTGTCTCGAGATTGACCGTCCCGGCTTCGACAATGCCCATGAGCAGCATACTTAGAAAGTTTAGTCTCGACCTAGGTAAGTTGATGCCGACCTCTTTCAACGCTTTGGCTAAGCCGTTATGCTTCATCTGAGTTCTCCTTTGTTTGCCTACGCACTAAACATTCTTCAGGGAGAACTCCTTTTTGTAAATTGTCGTGTACTTAGAGCAAGACTATAAAGCAGTGCGCTCGGCTTTGGAGCTCTGGAGTAACGCGCAAACCGAGGGTCAAGCGGCACGACTCAAGTTCATCAGCTGAACTTTCCCCAAGCGCCTGTCGCGAACTTTTGTCCCCGTAGTGAGCTGGTACTCACAAAGGGTGAAATCCTCTAGCCACCTTTCATATTCGGTTTACTTTGTCGGCATACTCTCTCTCGTGGACAGGTATCCTTCACGTCGGTGTAGGCCCGACGAGCAGCATCAGAACTCATCTGCACCTACGCTGGATGAGCATGGCGTTATACTGGGCGAGATGCGCCTTCTCATCATTGAAGACGAGGTTTCGATTGCTCAAACACTCTGCGAAAGCCTCGGCACCAACGGTTTTAGTCCGGTTATAGCACCTTCGGCAGAGGCAGCCTGGGCTGTGTTGTGGGAACAGCCGTTCGATCTGATCTTGCTCGATGTAAGCTTGCCCGAGGGTGAGGAGGCCGGTTACAAGCTGGCCCAGGAGCTACGTGAGGTCAGTTTCCGCCAGCCGATTCTCTTTCTGACCGCCCGTGAGGCGCTCCCCGACCGCGTTCGGGGGCTCGAGTTCGGCGACGACTTCCTCTCCAAGCCGTTTGCCCTCGCTGAAGTTATCGCCCGACTTAAAGCGCTCTACCGTCGCGGCGAGATGCGTGCGCGTACGGTGAGTTGGAGGGGCGTCGAGCTGCAGAGCGAAAGCCGCGAGGTGCGTTTAGAGGGGGCGCTGCTGCGGCTTACCGCCAAGGAGTACGAGGTGTTAGAGCTGTTTATGCTCAACCCCGGACGGGTATTTTCCAGAGATGAAGTGCTCGAGCGGATCTGGGGTGCCGGCTTTGACGCCGCTTCGAACTTGGTAGACGTGTACGTCAAGAATCTGCGCGCCAAGGTAGCGAGCGGGGTAGTAGAAACGGTGCGCGGCCTTGGCTACCGCTTTCCCGGCTAAACTGCCAGGGTGCAAATAGGTGCAAAAAGACCAGGCTAAAACGCAAAGAACCGTGAACTTGCGTACCAAAATGGTGCTCATCGCCGCAGGGTTGACCCTGTTCGGGCTTGTGCTCGGCTTTAGCCTTACCTACTGGGCGCTCGTGCGTTTTCGCCTAACTGGTATCGATGAAGACAACAAGCTGCTGACTCAGGTAATTGCCGAGGCGACGCTGACAGCTCCACAGCGCGAGGTGCCGCCAGTGGTCGAGAGCTACCTGATACGTAGCAGTGGGATCAGTGCGGCGCAGGTCTATACCCAGGGGCAGCTGGTCTGGGAGGGAGCGCTGCTTAACACGCCCGAGCTGCTCGACCCTGAGGGGCTGCTTGTAGGTAGCGGCACGCGCACGGTGGGGTCGTGGCGCGTCAATACCTTGGCCCGTGACGGCATCACGGTTCAGGTGGGCCGCCGGCTTACGGCGCTACATGCGACCCTGCGCCCATACATCTTTATAGCCGCCGCCCTGAGTGTGGCGCTAACGTTTTTTGCCGGTGCTTTAGCCTGGTTTGTGGTGGGTGCGGCGCTTCGTCCGCTCGAGCACTTAGCTCAAGCCATCCGCGACTTTAGCACTACTCGCGAGCCGCTCGAGCTCAGCGGAAATGACGAGGCAGCGACGCTTGCCCGGAGTTTCGCCGTGCTCCTGAACCGACTTAAAATCGACCAGGAGCGCGAGCGGCGGTTTTTTGCCTACGCAGCGCATGAGCTGCGCACCCCTATCTCAGCGCTGCGCGCGAGTCTGGAGTTGGCGAGGCAACAGGAGATGCCCGTGGGGCCGGGGCCGGAGCGTCGCGCCTCAGCGGGGCGGTTCGCGCAGCTTCACCGCGAGGCGCTCCGGCTGGAGACCTTTGCGCAAAACCTCCTAGCCCTCTCCCGCGCCGAGTCCAACGAGGTACGGGCTGAAGCTTTAGACCTTGCTGAGCTGGTGAGTGCGGCTTATGACCGCTTTCAGCCCCTGGCCCTAGAGACCGCACACGAGCTGGTGCTGGAAACCGAAGCAGCGCCGGTCAGGGCGGACCCGCGCCTGCTCGAGCAGGCGCTCAATAACCTCCTGGTCAACGCCATCAGGCACACGCCGAAGGGAAAGATTAAGCTTCGGTGTGGAATCTCACAAGAGCAGGTGTACCTCGAGGTCGAAGATTCCGGTGCGGGCCTGCCGGAAAACGCGGTGGACGGTCTGGGCTTGCGGGTGATCCGGTCGGTGGTGAGGGCGCACGGCGGTACCTTGGAGTTCGGTGTCCCGGAGGTTGGCGCTCAGGCTGGGAACACGGTCCGCGTTAGCCTGTCTGTTTAACATCGAAAGCTTTTTTGCCACCCTCACGAAAAAACGCGTTTATCAGGCCACCTTCGCTCTCCAAGCAGGGGCACGGCGCGCTATCTTCAAAGAGGTATTCGGCAATCTACTCGAAGGCGTTCGGAATCGCAGGAGGTAGAGGATCGAAGAAGCCGTCTGTAACCCTTACCCCTTTGTCGTACGCGCTTAGGTGCCGTGCCGGCGGACTGAGTTTGGCGACAGGTTCGCCGCCTGCTCTTGCGATGATCTCCTCACCAAGGGTAATACGCTTAACCTTGAGAAACTGTCTGCGTGAGAACTGCACCCGCCCACGAAGTTCCAAGTTACGGCAGGTTTGTAAAGTGCACATAAAGTCGTGGGTCTCTTTATCGTGTCTTTACAGACGGGGTTTATGTTGGGGCTATGGTGCGCTTCCGGAAAAACCTGCCGGTCGCCGCGCTGGGCTTGCTGCTCAGCCTTGTTTTTTGGCTGTCGCGGCCGCAATGGGACCCGGAAATGCGTTTCTGGCGCGCCGTGGGCGACGGCAGTCTTATTCTGCTGTTTCTCGCTCTCACCCTCGGCCCGGTCTCCAAACTGTGGCCGCAGGCGGTGCAGCGCTTACTACCTTACCGCCGTGAACTCGGCGTGTGGTTCGGAATCTTGGCGCTGCTCCACACTGTGCTGGTTCTAAACGGCTGGGCACGCTGGAGCGTTTTACGCTTTCTGGGCTACGACTTCGTCCCTCAGTTGGATCGTTGGGTCAGGCTCGAGCCCGGCTTCGGTCTGTCGAACCTGCTGGGGCTTGGTGGCCATGATCATTACGCTGCTCTTGATGGCGACCTCGACCGACTGGGCCACGCGCAAGCTCGGGGGCAGAGGTTGGAAGTTTTTGCAGTTGAGCAGCTACACCGTGTTTTACCTTGTCGCGCTGCACACCGCTTACTTTCTCTTCATGCACTACACCGCTTCGTTCCACCGCAACGTACCCGCCGACCCCAACTGGTTTCGCTGGCCGTTTCTAGCGCTCACCCTGGGCCTCGTCGGCTTGCAAATGGCGGCCTACCTGAAGCTGGTCAGGGTCGAGTCCCAGCGCCGAACCGCCCCCCGAACCGAAGCGTGAGTGCGCCGCTATGCGCTGCCACCTAATGGAACATTCACATGACCCTGCTAAGGTCGAACCGATACTACCCCTGCAACCTCGCAGAGAAAGAGAGTGACCGATATGCCTAAGTTCACGCACCTCACCGCCGTACTCGTTTTGGGACTGCTGGCCGCTTGCGCGCCCAACAACGGCGGCAACCAGCAAGTCAACTCGCCCCAGGCAGCAACGGCGACCCCGTCGCAAGAGAATCCCCAGGCGAGTGCAGCGCCCGCTGCCGCGCAAGCCGGCGACGTTGCCGAGGCGGTGAGCGTGAGTTTGGATTATGTCGGTGCCAGCGCCTGGCTCGTGACCGAAGTCAGCGGCGCACAGAACCTGACCGAACTCGACGCGCAAAACCCCACCCTGCAGCTCGAGGTCGGCAGGCGCTACACGTTCAGCAACCCGCAAGCGCAGGTTCACCCCTTCGCCCTGCGCGACGCCGCCGACAACTACCTGCTGGCGCAGGGCTCGACCGAGGGGGCGCTGGCACAAGACGCCGACATCAACTTCGTGGACGACGGCACGACGGTCGCGTTTACCCTCACCCAGGCGCTCGCCGACCGCGTCGCGACCTACATCTGCGTGGTGCATCCGCCGATGGTCGGTGACGTGACGGTCGCCAGCAGCGAGTAGGCGCAGAGACCGCTGCCGGCTCACCCCAAACTGCCCGGAAGAGCTTCGGGGTGAGCCGGTATCCAGGCAGCCGCCGCGCCGCCTTACCGCGCCGCTTCGGCGGCGTAAACCTCCACCGCCACCACGCCCGTATTGCCCCCGCTACTGTCCACCACCCGAAAGGTGAAGGTCTGTCCCTGCGCCTCGGCAGGAAACGTGTAGAGACCGCCCGCGTCGGGAATCTCGAAGGGCCCGAAGGTTTCGCCCGCCTCGTTCTCGACCTCGAAACGGCCGATCTGGGCGGACGTGCCCATCGTGCGCGTCCACAGGCCGAAACCTGTCACTTCGGTAGGTTCAGCCAAGGCGACGGTGATAGACGCCTCGTTCCCGTCGCCCTGCGAGGACCACTCGGTCGCCGGGTCGCCGTCGATGGCGTTTCGGGCGGCGAAGCTGCTGCTGAATTCGCTGCTCACCCCGGCGACGGACGCGCCCTTTGCCAGCGTCGCCACGTTGACGCCCAAACTCGCCGTCTCGTCGGCGGGCGGTGTGCGGAAACTCAGGGTGTCGCTGGCGTAAAAGGTGCCCTGCGGGTCGCTGCCCTGCACGCGGTAAAAGTACTCGGTGTCGGGTGACAGGCCGCGCAAATTCACCAGGTGGTCCTGGTGGGCGCTCGCGCCCATAGACTGGTCGAGCGCGAGCTGACCGAAGCCTTCGTCGGTGCCGTAGACCACCACGCAGGCGAGCGCCGCGCTGGTGGTGAGCTCAAGCGTCGCGGACTGCGGGGTAATGTCTGACATCTCGAGGGGTGTCGCCAGCAAGGGAGCGATGGGTTGCGCGGTGAGGGGTTGCGCCAGGCCGAATGAACCAAGGACGAATGAAGCGAGAGCGATAAACAGAGTCACAAGGTTTCGTGGCATCTTTTTCCTTTCAAGCTTGCGAGAGAGGACGAGGGTTGAAGGGCGCGCCGCGAGCGAACGCCCGAAGCGGCACCGTAATAAGCGCCAGCGCCGAAGCGACGACTTCCCTAGCCGGATGACGACAATGCCAAGCAGCGATTCGTAGCAGCGTCCAGGAGCCACCAAACCTCATCCCGTTTCCCTCGGGGCGCTAGCTACCGTATGAACCGTCAGGCTCGAGCCGAGCGCCAGAATGTTGGCACAAAGGTTGCAGCAGGGCTGTCCAAACCTCACTATATGAAGAACTGTAAAAATGTTCCGTCAGCCGCCACTGTTGGGCAGAACGTACTCGCCTTCGAACGAGAACTCGCGGTCGGTTTCCGAAGTCGGTTCGATGTGCATGGTGCCCGCGCCCTCTATACCTGCGAGCGAGCCCGTGCCGCCGGTAAAGCGCCAGAAGCCGTTGTCGAGGTTGACCGGCCCATCCGCTCCCGGCACGAAAGTCGCTTGCAGTTCGTACTGGATAAAGGCTTGACCGCCCTCTATCTCGACAATCACGTAGCCGCGCGCTATCCCTTCGTCCCCGGGCGCGATGTCGTGCATACCGTATTCGGTGGCCGCTGCGCCGTCGAAGAGATCAGTGCCCGAGAGCGTGCCCGTACGCTGCACGAGCAACACGAAGCGCGGGGCGTCGGTGGGAAAGTCGTAGCGAATCTGGTCTTGCGGTGACATGACGGCTTTGACGCTCAGAGGTTGCGGCTCGCTCTGAGCGAAGGCCGAACCTAGCGCCAAAACGGCGCTGAGAAAGAGTAGGGTTGTAAAACGCTTGTGCATAGGGGTCTCCTTCACGGTGTAAATTCACGGTGTGAAAAGGTGACTGCTCCCGCTAGGTAGGGGAGCAGCTTCCGTAGTCGCTTAAAAATGCGTTACTGCGCTTGCTGGCCGGTGCCTGCCGGATAGATGACCTCGGGTTGGCCTAGCGGAAGCCCGTCTTGAAGATTCCACAGACGCACGAGTTTGCCGTAGGTGCCGCCCATGCTCTGCTTGAAGGCCTGCACTTGTTCTTCGCCGGCGTCGGGCAAAACCGGCTCGGAGCCGTTGGCGGCCTCTTCGTCGTTGGAGTGCCAGAAGCTTTGCTCGTCGGCGCTGAGGCTCTCGAAGGTGGCGGCGTCGATGACGTCCTCGACCGCCACGAGCGGCGCGTCGGTATCATCGCTCAGATAAATAAGGCACTCGTTGACACCGTTCGCCACGCCCATACAGTAGTGGTGGGCGAGCTGGTCGGGCGTATCGGCAAAGTGGATTTGGGCGTCGACATGGGTCCGGGTTCCGTCGGCACCCATCTGGGCGAAACCTGCGCTTACAAAAAGGCTGGCTGCTAAAAGAACCCCGGTAGCGAGTGGTTTGAGTGGTTTGGACACAATGATTTCCTTTCGTTAGATGCTGTGGGTGGTTGTCGGCGTCTGGCTTATATGCTCGCGCTGCCGCTCACTTACGTCACGGCTTTCACCCCCTCCGCCGACACCGCTTCTTGTTCGCAGCAAGGCTTTCGTCTCAAACTACCGACCCTTCGTGATAAAATCAATGGTAGAAATGGTGGAAATGAGGTCTGTGTGGACACCCGGCAACAGTTACTGCGGCATTTGAAGCGTCACGCTCCCAGCTCGGTGCGGGAGTTCAGCGAGGCGCTGGCGGTGAGCGAGAACACCGTGCGTCACCACCTGGGCTCTTTCGAGCGCGACGGCCTTGTCGAAACGGCGGTCGCGCGCGACGGCGTCGGGCGGCCCGCGAAACGCTACAGCTTGACGCACAAGGCCGAAGGCATGTTTCCCAAGCATTACGACGAACTGCTCGAGCTAGTGCTCGGTCAAGCCGAGGCCGAAGACCTCCTCGAGCCGCTGCTCGAGGGCGTCGCGCAGCAGCTTCAAAGACAACTGAGCCCGACCTTGAGGGGTTTGAAAGGCGAAGCGCGCTTCAAGGCGCTCGTAGAACACCTCGACTACGGGGGGATGTTGAGCACGTTGGAGGAAATCGAAGGAGGCTGGGAACTGCGCGCATTCAACTGCTTTTATCACGCTGTGGGCTGCAAGTTCGAGGCGGTTTGCGACGTGACGCCGCGCATCATCACCCTCACCACCGGGTTGCCGGCCGAACGCCTGTTTTGTCAACGCGACGGCAAGCGGGCGTGCCACTTCAGCGTCGACCGCGAGGCAGGTTGAAAGCGGAGCGACTCTTACGGCGGTAGCGCCGTGACCTAGTCAAAAGTGACCTAGTCAAAATTTTTGCCCGCTGCCAGCGCTCGCTGCAGCGCCGGTTTATCCGAGACACCCCCCAGCGTGCGGACGGCGGCGTCGAGCTGCCTCGCCGCGCTGTAGCCGAGCGCTGCGTAGCTCGAGGAACCGCCGTACGTTTGGTAAAAGGTGTCTACCAGGCGCTTTACGGGCGCTTGGTCGTCACCGCGCAGCTGCGCGAAAAAGGTGTCGGGGTTCAGCTCGAGCAAAACTGCCTGCCGATTGGCGACGACGGACCGTAACGTCGACAGCCAGCTATCCGCTCCGACCGCCACGACGACAGCGACTGCTTCCCGCGCTAAAAGCGCTTCGACCTCGGCGACCGCGTCGTTTTTGAGGGCGACCGGGTAAACGTAAACGTCGAGCCCGCCGAGGTGCCCGTCGGAAGTCTCATTGGCGTGGCCGTCCCGCTCTCGTGTAGCGAGCATGAAGCCGCGCCGAATCTCTTGGTCGGGAGCTTCTGACACCACCGCGGCTTGGGTCACCAGCGCCACCCCGAAACTGTGCGCTTTCGCCGGCTGCATAAAGAGTACAGCGGCGGTCAACACTGCCAGACCTGGAAAACACCTTTCGATTCTCATGCTGAAGATACGACCTTTCTCCCGTAGACGCTTCCAGCATATGCTCGCTTTATGAGGCTACAGCTTTGTTCTTGGCCCGACTCGTCGCCGATTTTTTCGCCTCGGCGGAGTTCGCGGCTACGCGCTCTGTATGATAGCCGCTACCGTTGCCAATTCAAGCTTGAAGTTTGAAGCGTGGTATCCGCGTTTTTGCTCTTGCTTACCCTCGACCCGGGCAGCGAGCCTTTGGACGTTGATGCCCGCAGCGACAGCAACGTTCTGAACACGCGTTTTAGCCGTACCACCACAGCGCGAGCGGCGCATTCCGTCCTGCCAACTTGGGTCTCCTATCACCACGCCGAGCTAATGAGGTCGCCGCTGTTTTCGCTTTAGCCCCAACCGTTCCCGAATCCGCGCCGCTGCACTCGAGCCTGTTCTTTAACGGCTCAACGCTTTCTGACAATGACTTCCCGCACCACTTCAGGTTTCTCATACCTAGCAATCGTCATTTCCTCGGTAATGGTTCAAATCGAACTGATAAGCTAGGGGTATGGTCAACGTCGCGTGCTACTACTGTGGTAGCGAACAGCTTGTCAAGAGCGCCCAATGGAAAACAGAAATACCAGTGTCGTGGGTGTGGAAAGGCGAGCAGAGAGAATCCGAACTTCGGCTACAGCGAAGCGCGTAAAGAAATCATCAGGGCTTATCAAGAGCGTTCAAGTATGCGCGGGATAGCGCGAACTTTCGGCGTCTCTCGAAACACCTTGACTAAATGGCTTAAAAAAAGCCAAGACGCTTCCTTCACTGACAAGCACACTCATTAAGCCCAGCAGTTCAGAAACTATCCATTTAGAACTCGATGAAATGTACCCTGCCACTTCGTTTGGGGTACTTTGGTCGTTTGTACGTCAGAGAAACCGTAAACGCTGGATACAGGTGAGCATCGCAGATGCAATGCGCTATGCGCTTAACCTGTGCTTAGCACTATGCAAGCATACGCGGCAGGTTGTAGCTTGCGTGGTTGGTGGCAGAGGTGTCGCCACTTGTCGTCAGCTCTGGAAATCTATCCCTGATGCGTTCAAGCAGGGTATCTGCTTCACCGACTTCTGGGAAGCCTATCAAACCGTCATTCCTATTCCGAGCAAAGCGAGACTGCACCGAACACCATCAAGCAGTTGGCAAAGACTCAGGACTTACGGCTCACGTTGAGCGCTGCAACAACACCATCCGGCAACGCTTGGCCCGTTTCGTCCGTAAAACTTTGTCCTTCTCCAAGTCCGATGAGAGAGCTAGGCCCATGAGGGCTGGCCGAAGGTTGCCCGTTCTAGTGCACCTCATCTGTCTTCACCTTTTTCTGCACTGCTACAATCTTGAGCGTAGACTCATCATTCGTGCTTGAGCCATTACCCTCCTCGGCGCTAAAGCCATCCTTCATTCTTAGTACGGAGATACTTAACGCTCGCAAAACGCCAGGGACGTTACCGTTGCAACCCGCAAAACCCGAACGCCGCCTTAGACTGACCGGCGTGTCCCGTCTTGCTACTCCACTTGCCACCGCCTCGTTCTGGCGCAGACTCGTTCAGCTCAACCTCGGCCTGATGGTTTTCGGTTTGTCCATTTCGCTGATGCTCCGCGCCCACATCGGCCTCGACCCCTGGTCGGCCCTTCACGAAGGGCTGAGTGTGCGCACCGGTTTACCTTTCGGGCGCGTCACCCAACTTGTCGGCTTACTTATCATCGTTTTTAGCTTTTTCGTGCTGCACCAGCGTCCGGGTTTCGGCACCGCGCTCAATATGCTCCTGGTCGGTCCCTGGATCGACTTTTTCGAGGCGCAGCGGTGGTTGCCGAGTATTCCGGCAGGAGACTGGATTCTGGGCGTTATTACCTTTGTAGCAGGGGTCGTCCTGACGGGTCTGGCAATCGGTCTCTATATCACCGCGCAGTTCGGGGCGGGGCCGCGCGACGACCTGGTGCTCGGCAGCGCCCAAAAGTTCGGCTCGAGCATCCGGCTGACGCGGGGGGTGCTCGAGTTTACGGTACTCGTTCTAGGATTTCTTTTGGGTGGTTCGGTCGGGGTCGGAACGGTGCTGTTTGCCGTCCTTATCGGCCCGGTGATGCAGTTTTTTTTGTGGCTGTTTCACTATGAGCATAAACCTGTCGCCGCCGTACCCGCCGCATCCGGCGATTAACGCAAACGGTGCCGTGGCTGCTCAAAACCGAACCGGACGTCTTCAGCTTTGCCGACCTGCTCGCCGCGCCCGTGCAGAAGACGCTCTGGGACGGCGTGCGCAACTATCAGGCGCGTAATTTTTTGCGGGCGATGCGCTCAGGCGACCCGGTGTTGGTGTATCACTCGAGCACCCAACCGTTAGGCGTCGCCGGAGTTGCCGTGGTCGCGCGTGAAGCCCACCCCGACCCCACGCAGTTCGACGAGCAAAGTCCCTATTTTGACCCCAAAGCCGCCCCGGACGCGCCGCGCTGGGACGCGGTAACGGTTCGGGGAATCGCGGCGTTGCCCCGGTTCGTCCCGCTGAGCGAGCTAAAAGCCGCCCCCGACCTGCAAGGCTCGAGGCTTTTACGAAAAGGCAACCGCCTGAGCGTCATGCCGCTGACCGAAAAAGAATTCCAAGTTATCGTACGTTTGGGACACTTGGAGGAAATATGAGCGTAGTAGCGACCATTCACGAAGCCGCCCAAGCTGTTTTTAACGAAACCGTCGCGCAGCGCCGCGATTTTCACATGCACCCTGAAGTTGCCTTCGAAGAGGTGCGAACGGCGGGCATTATCGCTGCGCGGCTGGCGGCGCTCGGCTTAAATGTTCGGCGCGGCGTCGCTCACACGGGCGTCGTGGCGGTTTTAGAAGGTGCGAAACCGGGCCGCACGGTGCTGGCCCGGGCCGACATCGACGCCTTGCCCATCCAAGACGAAAAAGACGTGCCGTACCGCTCACAAGTTGCAGGCAAGATGCACGCGTGTGGTCACGACGGGCACGCAGCGGTGCTTTTATCCGTCGCCAAAATCCTGAGTGAACGCCGGGGTGAGCTCTCAGGCCGCGTCGTGTTTATCTTTCAGCCCGCTGAAGAAACCGTCGGCGGCGCAGAAGTTATGCTTAAAAACGGCGCGCTTTCTGGTATCACACCAGACGCCACCATCGGCCTGCACCTCTCGTCGGACTATCCGGTCGGGACGGTAGCGCTGCGCGCGGGGCCGTCGATGGCGGCGACCGATTCGTTTAGGGTCGCCGTGCAGGGTTCAGGTGGACACGCCGCAAAACCCCACCACTGTATCGACCCCATCGTCATCGCCGCGCGGCTTGTCGGGACGCTGCAAACGCTGGTTGCCCGTGAAACCGACCCGCAGGACAGCGCGGTGGTAAGCATCACGAGTTTTCACAGCGGCACCGCGTACAACATCATCCCTGAAGCGGCGGAACTCAAGGGAACACTGCGCACGTTTTCACCCGAAACGCGGGTTTACCTGAAGGACCGGATTGAGGCCCTCTGCCGCAGCGAAGCCGAAGTCGCCCGCGCAGCGGCTACCTTCACTTGGGTCGATACCTCGCCGGCGGTCATCAACGACGCCGCGATGACCGAACGGGTCAGGCGTGTTGCTGCCGGGGTCGTCGGCGCAGAAAACGTGCTGGCGAGCACCCAAACGATGGGCGGCGACGATATGGCGTGCTGGCTCTTGCAGGCTCCGGGGTGTTACTTTTTCGTCGGTGGGCGTAACGAGGCGTTGGGTGCGGACAAACCGCACCATCACCCGCGTTTCGACCTCGACGAGCGGAGTTTGGGTGTGGCGGTCGAGACCTTGACATTAGGCGTGCTGGACTTTTTGGGGGCCATCTAAGCAGCCGAAAAACTTTACGTTCTTCACATAAACGGCTACCTGAAACCCTAGATGCTAAACTGTTAAAGGTGAACGCACGAACCGAGCAGATTTTGGGACTGGTTGCCGAGCGCCACATCACCTCGGCAAAACCCGTCTCGTCGGCGATGATTGCCGAACAGTTGCGGGTCAGCAGCGCCACGGTTCGTAACGAGTTCTCGGCGCTCGAGGAGGCCGGGTACCTGCGGCAACCGCACACCTCGGCGGGGCGTGTACCGAGCGAGCGCGGCTACCACCGTTACGCGCGCCGGTTTTTACCCCCAAGGGCGCTCCCCGACGCGCAGCGCACGCTGCTCTTGCAAAGTTTTCGCGGTGCGCACGGCGAAGGGCTTTTGGAACGCGTCGCGAGTATCACCGCCGAACTCTCAGGCTACGCGGTCGTGGTGTCATTGCCGACCGACGACGAACTGCAAATTCTGGAGATTCACCTCTCGGCGCTCTCGAGCCGCCGCACCCTGGCGGTCGTAGTACTCGAGAACGGCCTGGTTCGTCAACTCGCTTTGGAGCTTTCGCCGACACCCTCAGACGGCGATTTGCTCGCGGCCGAGAGCAGCCTCCGCCGCCTGACCCTGCCCGTGCGTGAGGTACCACAGGCGCTTTCGGATATCGCCGGACGCGCCGACGGTGAGGTCGCGCGCACCTACCTGGCGCTCGCCGACGCGTGGCCTCAGCTCCGCGCCCCAAAGGTCTTTTCGGGGGGCCTCAAACACCTCTTCAGCGAACCCGAATCTGCCGACCCGACCTTTATCCGGCGAGTTTTGGAGCGCGTCGAAACCCCGGCGACCGCCGCCGAGGCGCTCGCGCTGATCGTCGAGGAGTCGTTGGCGCTCGTGTCCGCGCAGCTCGAGTTCGGTGGGGGCCGCGCCGGACTCCTTTTGCTCGGGCCGGTGCGGATGCGTTACCCCGAAACCCTGATGATCGCGCGCGGCGTAACTGAAACGCTCACCCTGACGACGAGCGAGCTGAACTGATACGCTTTTAAGATGACGTTAGAGGTTCTATTTTTTGCAAGCTACCGCGAGCAGGTCGGGCAGAAAGCTTTGAGACTCGAGCTTTCGGACGGCGCGAGCGTAAGAGACGCCGCTACTGCCTTGGAAGCCGCCTACCCCGACCTCAAGCTTAAAGGTGCGCTCGCCGCCCGGAACGAGGTCTACGCCACGCCGGACGAGACGCTGCAAGAAGGCGACGTGCTGGCCTTTTTCCCCCCGGTCGCCGGCGGCTCGGAGCCGAGTGACCATTTCTTCGTTACCGAAGACGTTCTCGACCTCGGGGCGTGCGTCCTGCGGGCAAGTGCTCCCGAATACGGCGCAGTAAGCAGCTTTCTCGGGACGGTGCGTTCACCCAATCAAGGTCGAAACGTCGCTTATATCGACTATCAAGGGTATGAAGCGATGATCCTCGAGCAGATGCGGCGCGCCGCCGCCGAGTTGCGCGCACAGTTCGGTTTAGGCCGAATCGTCTTCGGGCACCGCCTCGGCAAGCTTACGCCGGGGGAAGCGTCGATTGTTATCGTGGTTTCCTCACAGCACCGTAAAGAGGCGCTGTTAGCGGCGCACGTAGCCATCGACCGGCTTAAAGAGCTTTTGCCGATATGGAAGCTCGAGGCCACCCCCGAAGGTCAAAGCTGGGTCGAGGGTTCGACCACAGCCGCTGAACCCTTGTAAACGCGGCCCACAGCGTTTAAGACCGAACACCGCCACATGCAACATAAGCCACACGTCAGGGCCGGTATATGAGGCAAGCTGACATTATGGTTACTTGGGCTGGACATACCGACAGTCGCCTCAGCCAAGCTGTTCAGGCAAAGCACGTTAGAGGAGGTTGGGTGAAACGAAATCTACTGCTACCGGGTCTGGTTTTTCTCGTAGGCTTAACGGCCTGCGCGGCCGAAGACGAGAATTTTGGTACGCCTGAAGTGATCGACAGCGCGTTGGTCGGTCAACTCTATCTTTTACCCGAAAATACGGCGCAACTTCCCGATTTTACCGAGCTCAGCCCGGTCGGAACGATCTATACGACGAGTTTAGATATTGCGCCGCGCGACTTTACAGAGGGGTTTCCGGAGGTCGCCGACCGGCTCGAGTGGTTTGGCCTGCAGTACAAGGGTACCTTGCGGGTTCAAACCGCCGGAAGCTATACTTTCGGGCTCAACTCGGACGACGGCTCCAGGCTCTACATCGGCTCACAACTCGTTATCGACAACGATTTTCAGCACGACTCGCTGCTTAAAAAGGGAAGCGTCTATCTGGACGCGGGCGAGTATCCGCTGACGCTCGAGTATTTTCAGGGGCCCCGCTTTGAGATCGCGCTCCAGTTTTTTATCACGCCACCCGGTCAGGTGCCGCAAATTTTCGACAGTACGGCAGTTTACTAACGCCCGACTTCAAGCGCCGCCGCGACCGACAGCACCAGCTCCTCTTGCCCCGCCCTGGCAGCGACCGATACGCCGACCAGCGGCGCACACGGCACGCTCGCTGCCGGAACACCCAAAAGGTTGAACACCGTGGTGTTGCGCAGCACCTGACGGTTGGCGGCGAAGTACGCGTCGTCAGTTTCCAGGTCGGTCAACTTCGGGGGCAGCGCAGCCACGGTCGGCGACAACACCACGTCGAATTCGGCGCACGCTTCCCAAAACGCCCGTTGCAACCGGGTTCGTTCAAACCCCAAACGGATATAGTCGGTCGCACTGCGGCTCCGACCCTGCAAGATGCGCGACGCGACGCGCGGGTCAAACGCACGTTTACGGCGCTCGAGCAGGTCTTCGTGCATGGCCAGGGACTCGAGCGCCGCAAAACTGCCAAAACGTGTATAAAGGCTGTTCAGTTCGTCTAATACGGATAGAGGCCGGGTCTCGAGCCTGACACCAAGTTTAGTAAGCCGCGTACATACTTGCGAAAAAGCCGTCGCCACCTCGTCGTCTAGGTTTTCTTGTAACACCGTCGTCGGCGCGAGTATCCGCAGCCCTGCCACCGCGGTGGGGACGAAAGGCGCGGGCGACACACCCAAAAGCGCCCGCAGCAGGTGCCACGCATCTTCAGCAGTGCGGGTCAGCGGCCCGAGCGTATCGAGCGTCGTCGAGAGCGCCACACAGCCCTCGGTCGGGACGAGCTTGTCGGTCGTTTTAAGCCCGATCACACCACAAAACGCCGCCGGAATTCGCACCGACCCACCTGTATCCGAACCGACCGCCGCGCACGCCAACCCCGACGCCACCGCAACCCCGGCCCCCGACGACGAACCCCCGGGAACTCGCGTCTTGTCCAGAGGGTTTTCCGGCGTGCCGAAGTGCGGGTTTAGGCCGAGTCCCGAAAAGGCCAGCTCGGTCATGTTGGTTTTGCCCAAGAACACTGCGCCCGCCGCGTCGAGGCGAGCGGCAGCCGGGCAATCTTGTGCGGCAGGCGGATTGGACAAGAACACCTCGGCCCCGGCTGCCGTTACGTCACCGGCTGTGTCCATCAGGTCTTTAAGGGCCAGCGGCACGCCTTGCAGCGGGCCTAGATCGGTGCCTGCGGCAAACAGTGCGTCGGCCCTCGCCGCCTGCGCCCGCGCCCTTTCAGCGGTGACGAGGCGGTAGACAGGGCCGGGCTTTATTTTCGCCAGATACGCCTCGGTAACCCTGCCGGGGCGCAGCTCGCCGGCTCGGTACGCGTGGGCAAGCTGCGTAAGCGTAAGCGCCGTAAGGTCGGTCATGACCTTAAGTATAAGCACGCCCTGTTTGCAAATGTTACCTGGCGGCTATCGTCTGGTCGGTTGTGTCTTTCCAACAGCAAAGCTGGTCAAAACGCACATTCTCGAGGTAGCGTCGTAGTTTTTGAATACAGGGACTACAAAATCAAAACCTTTATTCTCCAAGGTAAGAGGTCAGTGCGCTTCTCACCGAGTAGTTCGACCACTCTTTGAGAAAGTTCGAGCTGCTCCACGCTTTGTCAAGCCCCACGCCCGAAACGACCTCGATCCCGAGCTTTTCGCACACGTCCCACTCGGGGATGTTGGTATGGTCTACGCGGTCGCCGCCTTTGGTAAACACGTGTGGTTTAAGCTGCCGGAGCGCTTCGCGGACGGTCGAATCGTTTTCGATTTCAAACGGCACGACGTAATCGACCTCGCGGATACACGAGACGACCGCCGAACGCGTCGCCAAGTCCATGAACGGGCGGCCTTTTTTGGCCTTGAGGAAGGCGTCGCCGTTGACGACGACGACGAGCGTGTCGCCGTACTGTTTCGACTCGATCAGGCAGCTTGCGTGTCCGGGATGGAGCGGGTCGAAGCCTCCCGAGGTGCAGACGATCCGGCCCAGCGATTCCCGCAAGGTGTCAAACTTTTCGAAACTGACGATCTCAGCGTATTTCATCATCTGATACCCCTTTAATTGGCGTTTAACTTTTGCAGATGTTAGCGGCCGAAACGCCGTTCACGCGCCTGAAAACTCCTCAAGGCCCGCAAAAAATCGACACGCCGGAAACTCGGCCAGAAGGCGTCACAAAAATAGTACTCGCTGTACGCGGCTTGCCACAGCAAAAAACCCGACAAACGAACTTCGCCGGAGGTGCGGACGATAAAGTCCGGGTCGGGCGAACCTGCAGTGTAGAGGTGCCGCTCGATTTCGTCGGCAGTAATCTTTTGCGCGAGTTCGGCGATGCTTTTAACCCCGAGGGCTTGTTCACGCAAGAGGTTTTGCACCGCTACGACGATCTCCTCACGCCCGCCGTAACCAATTGCGACGTTAAGCTGCCGCTCGTTGTAGTGTGCCGTTGCTACCTCGACTTCTTGCAAAGCTGCTTTCACATCGCCCGGAAAGTCGGAGGTGTCGCCGATAACCCGCACCCGCACCCGGTTTTTATGGATTTTCGGGTCTTCGACCATCATCCGGGCCTGCCGCGCGAACAGGCTGTGCAGGTGCGACACCTCGGTTACGGCGCGGCCCCGGTTGTCGCTGCTAAATCCCCAAAGGGTCACATGACGAATTCCTAGGTCGAAGCACCACTCGAGCACTTCCCGCGCCTTGCCCGCGCCGTAGTCGTGCCCGGTTGCGATATCCAAACCGATACTTTTGGCAAAACGGCGGTTGCCGTCCATAATCAGACCGATGTGTTTGGGTAAGGGGCCGCGCCGAACGCTGCGCTCGAGCCTTCCTTCATAAAGCCAGTAAAGTGGTCCGGTCAGCTTGTGCCAGACGCCCATAACACGCTGAACGGAAGAAACAGGCGGCGTCACACGTTCCAGTCTACTGCGTTTGTCTTTTTGCGTCGTTGCTTGGCCCGGTACCGACTTCATAAGCTAATCTCTACCACGTAACGCTCACCGTCCAGCCGTCATTTAACCCTTACCCCGCCCCACATACTGCGCCGTAAAGTACGCCGCCTGCTCCGCCTTGCTGCGCTGCCACCAGGCGCGGTTCGCTTCGTACCAGCTTATGGCCTTGGCAATACCCTCTGCAAAGGTAACTTTCGGACTCCAGCCCAGCTCACGTTGCGCTTTGGCAATCTCGAGGGCGTAGCGGTAATCGTGTCCGGGGCGGTCTCTAACGTGGGTTATCAGTGTTTCGGGTTTGCCGAGCGCGCTGAGGACGACTCGGGCGACGGTAAGCCCGTCCGTCTGGTTTTGCCCGCCCAAGTTGTACGCCTCACCGCTTTTGCCGTTAAGGAGCGCCGCGTGAATACCGCGCGCGTGGTCGGTGACGAAAATATAGTCGCGGATAGCCCGACCCGACCCGTAAACAGGGAGCGGCAGGTCGTCGAGCGCGTTGGTGATAAAGAGCGGGATGATTTTCTCGGGAAACTGGTGCGTGCCGTAGTTGTTGCTGCCGCGCGTAATCACCGTGTCCACGCCGTAAGTCGTGTTGTACGCCTGCACGAGCAGGTCGCCGCCCGCCTTTGAAGCGCTGTAGGGACTGCGCGGGCGAAAGGCGTCGTCTTCACGGCTAAAACCCGTCTGCACTTCGCCGTAAACTTCATCGGTGGAGACGTGAAGCAGACGGATGTTATGTTCGCGGGCTGCTTCCAAAAGCACTCTTACGCCTTCGACGTTCGAGCGGATAAACGGCGCGGCGTTTTGAATCGAACGGTCGACGTGTGTTTCAGCAGCGAAGTTGACCACGGCGTCACAACCCATGAGTGCCTGGGCTACCGCGTCGGGGTCGGCAATATCACCCCTCACGAAGCTGTAGCGCGGATCGTTTTCAAAGTCTTTTAGGGTTGCGGGGTTGGCCGCATAGGTCATCAGGTCTAGGTTGACAACGCTGAGGTCTGCATGTTCGGTCAAAAGCAGGCGGATGTAGCTCGAGCCGATAAAACCAAGCCCACCGGTCACTAAAAGTTTGTTCATCCCTTGTCCTCCGCCCACAAGTCCGCACCGAAAAAGTCCCACGGCAAACGCCCTTCGTTGGGATTTTCCAGATTGAACTGCTGAGTCATCGCGTAAAGTAGCAGCGCCCCGTTCGGCCCCGCCCGATAGCCGTGCGCGACGCCCGCCGGGATGTAGAGCTGCGCGGGCTCCTCGCCGGAAAGCACTACCGCGCGCCGGTTGCCCTCGGTTTGGGAACCGGCGCGGAGGTCGATGAGCCAGACTTTAAGCTGCCCGTCTATCACTGTCCAGAGTTCGTTTTGCGGTTCGTTCGGGTGGATGTGAAAGGCGTTGATACGGCCCGGCTCAGCCCGTGACACGCTCAGCTGCCGCAGGTCGAAAGCAGCAGGCAGGTTTTCGGCGCTGCCCCCGGTGACGCGGGCGTATTCCATAAAAAAGCCGTTGTCGCTGCGCCGCTTTTGGAGTTTGTGAAGCCATATCCCCTCTACCGCAGGAGCGGGCGGATAGTCTTGAAAGGTGAGCGCGCGCGTAGCGGCGTCTGACAACTTAGTCATAAAAAAGTCCTGTGGGTCATAAGGAGTCCTTTGCGGCGAGTTGCAGCCGGATGTCGCGCCACCGCTGCGTATCAAGGCTGATATCATCGGGTAAATCGACACCTGCAGCGGTTTTTGAACCCGGTTCGACCGAGCCCTTCCGCCTACGCGCCAGTTCATACACGCTCTTGCGCTCGGTGGCGATGTGCAGCGTATCGAAGGGAACCGCGTCCAGGTGGCGAACGGCTAGAGCGACCTCAGGCGCAATCACGTCTACGTAATCCTGACTCGTATACACGTCTTCAAACGCCGCCTTGTAGGGCCATTCGCGGGGCCGGAAACTCGTGCGGATGACGAGGTGACGCGGCGCAACCCGCGCGACCTCTTCGGCAACGAGTTTGGACAGAGCGTAGTAGTTTCTAACCGGGCCTACAGGGTCGTCTTCGGTGTAACCACCGGTATCGCCGTAAAAAACGTAATCGGTCGAGATATGGATGAGCGGCGTAGCCCCCAACGCCTTGACCAGATTGCGCGTACCGCCGACATTCACGGCCCAGCAGCGTACCCGGTCGGTTTCGGCTCCTTTTACGTCGGTATAGGCGGCGGCGTGAACAACAGTGCGCGGGCGATATTTTTCCAGCGTCGCTGCGATACTTTCGGGTTGGGTCAAATCGAGTTCGTCGCTCGGCGGCGCAACAACGTCCGGGAGCAGGCCTTGCAACTCCGTACCCAAGCGTCCGCTACCGCCGGTTAGCAAAATCACGGGCGCTCACCCGGACGACGCTGGACAAGCTCGAGCAAATACTGCCCGTAGCCCGTTTTTGCCATCGGCTCGGCAAGTTCTGCAACCTCGTCGGCGCTAATCCAGCCTTTACGATAGGCAATCTCTTCTAAACACGCGACTTTGAGCCCCTGCCGCGCTTCGATGGTTTCGACGAAATTGCAAGCCTGCAAAAGCGATTCGTGTGTACCGGTATCGAGCCACGCCATGCCGCGCCCTAAAAGCTCGACGCGCAGTTCACCGCGCTTTAGGTAGACGTTATTGACGTCGGTGATTTCCAACTCACCGCGTGACGAGGGGGAAAGCCCGGCAGCGATAGCTAGCGCCCGGTTGTCGTAAAAGTAAAGCCCGGTCAGCGCGTAATTGGATTTGGGTTGGCTGGGTTTTTCCTCCAAGCTGACCGCTTGCCCGTGAGGGTCTAACTCGACGACGCCGTAGCGCTCCGGGTCACGCACGTAATAACCAAACACCGTCGCGCCGCCCGCCGTCTCGACCCGCCCGGCAGCCCGCTGAAGCTGCTGTGAAAAGCTCTGTCCGAAAAAGATATTGTCGCCTAAAACGAGACAAACGGCCTCATCACCGACGAATTCACGCCCGAGGGTAAGCGCCTGCGCCAGCCCCCTGGGTTCGGCTTGTTCAGCGTAGGAAAACGTCACACCCCACTGTGAGCCGTCGCCCAGAAGTCGCTGAAAACTCGGCAAGTCGAAAGGCGTGGTGATCACCAAAATCTCGCGGATGTCGGCGAGCAGCAAAACCGAAATCGGGTAGTACACCATCGGTTTGTCGAAGATCGGGATGAGCTGTTTGCTGACGCCCCGCGTCGCGGGGTAGAGGCGCGTCCCTGAGCCCCCTGCCAGGATAATGCCTTTCATAGGTTCACCTTATCATCCGAGGTCGTACTTAACGCGCGCCGCGCCGCGCCAAAACAACGGTAACGGTTTTAACCAGCAAAACGATGTCCCACCATAAAGACCAGTTGCGAACATACTGCGATTCCATCTCGAGCCGTTCACTAAAAGTCACGTCGCTGCGGCCCGTGACCTGCCAAAACCCGGTCATCCCCGGTTTGGCTTCTAAAATCACGTCTTGAAGGCCGCGCATGTCGGGGAGTTCTTGTACCAGATACGGGCGCGGCCCGACGAGACTCATCTCGCCTTTGACGACGTTGAAAAGCTGTGTGAGTTCGTCAAGACTGTAGTTGCGGATAAACGCGCCTGCGCGGGTGATGCGGGGGTCGTTCGCGAGCTTGTGAAAGCGTTCGTACTCGAGCCGCACCGCCGGGTCGTCGCGCATCATCTTTTGCAAACGTTCGTCGGCGTCAATGTACATGCTGCGAAACTTGAGGCACTTAAACGGCTTGCCTTTTTGCCCGATGCGGGTGCTCCAGTAGAACGACGAACCGGGGCTGTCGAAGCGCACCCAGAGGGCGAGCGCGAGCAAAACCGGTGAGATCAAGAGGCCACCGACTACGCCGCCGAGCAAATCGACCGCCCGTTTGACGTTTTGGTTGACGCGTGAGTAGAGACCAAGCCTGACCTCGAGCGCGAGCATCCCGTCCAAGTCGCTGGCAAAAACGCCTTGCGAGGGCAGGTTGACCAGATCGGGGATAAACTGCACGCGCCGGAAGATGCGGCCCCGCGTGTTGATAAGGCCACCCAAAAGTTGCGGCGTCGCGGTCGGGATTGCCACGATGGCGTGCTGCACACCGCGCCGCATAGCGTAAAGGTCGGCGTCGGCGAGTTTGCCGCGTACTCTCAAACCTTCTAGCACCCGGCCCTGTTTTTCGGAGTCATCATCGAAAAAAGCGACCGGGTGGAGGCCGTCCAGGGGGCTTTTGCTTAGCGCCCGCGCCACCCGCGCCCCCGCCTGCCCTGCGCCCAAGATCACGACCGCGCGCCCCCACAGGTGCATCCGGTGTAAAAGCCGTTTCATCACGGCGCGACCGATAGGGGTAAAAACCATGCTCAAAAAGATAGTGAGGAGCAAGATCGACCGGGGAATCGTCAGTTCACGGTTAAAAAGTACAGTACCGACGATCAAGATAAATCCGGCGTAGGCAGCGCTGACGATCTGCTTGCGGAGTTCTTGAGGTTCGGTAAGGCCGTAACCGGGATAGAGCCCTTCGCGCCAGGCCAGTGCGGGCCAGAGGAGCAGCGCGTAACGGGTCAGCTCGAGGGGCGCAGATTGCGGGTTGATCGGGTTTAGACCGAACCAGCCTGTCCCCCACTGCCGCAGCAAAATCGCCAGGTTAAAAGCCAGCAGCACCATTACGAAGTCGGTCAGCATCAAGGCGACCCGGACGCCGAGCTGCCGCATCGCGCTGTCGCGTTCGCCCGCGCGGGTATCGCGGTAGGCGGCGGCCCGCCAGCCCGCGACGGCTGCCAGTGGATAGAGAATCTGTCCGGAGAAGAGCGTCACGTCGAACATGTTGGCGGCTAGCAGGGCGCTCAGCACGGCGACGAAGGCCGCGTCACCCTTTTGCACCGCGACGTAACCGAGCGCCACCAGAAAGAGGAGCAGCCCGGCAAAGCCGAAAAGCCCCCGCTCGAACAAAACTTGCAGCGGCAACGAGTGCGCGTGCGAGGGTGCTTCACCGTCGGGCCAGCGTGCCTGAAAAAAGGTGGCGAAGTCGTCTGCTTGACCCCATAGCGGCGAGGCGATAAAACCCGCCCAGGCGGTCTGCCAGAGGGTAATGCGGGTACGCTGCAAGCTGAGACCCTGCGCGACGGCCCCCGGCGTGTAGGGCGTCGGGGTCAGACCCTGCTCGAGTTGTAACCCGGCGAACGCCGCTTCTGAATCCGCTTGCGGGCGCTGGTCGGGCGCAAACCCGAGCCAACCGCCTAGTTCGGGCGCGTTACCCTCGTAAACGAACGTCACGTAAACACGGTTCCAGAGGCCCTTGGTCGCTAAAATGCCCGCATCGAGTACCCGCCCCGGCCCTGTCGCAACCGCCTGCCAGTCGGTCGAAGCGTTTCCCGGTACCCTGCTCGGTACGCCAGACGCCGGAATCAGCGCACCCTGCATAAAAAAAGTTTCACCGCCGTTCGGTGTCTGTGCGCGAATTAGGACACCGGGCTCGAGTCGCTGGTTGTCCGCCCACAACCAGAGACTGACCGTGTAGGGTTCGCCGCGCGTCAAGGAGACGACTTGCTGTAAACGGGCGGTAGCCTCGGGTTTTGTTTTACGAATAAGGTACCCCGTTAGAGAGTCGTCGCTAAAACTCAGCTGACGGTCTTGAACAGCAACCCCGACCGCGTTCCACCAATCGCCGGGGACGACCTCGGTACCTTGCAGAAGGTTTTTGTCTTCGGCAGGGGCCGGCGCCACGTCGATCAAAAAGCCCGCGTTACCCCAACCGAAAAGCGGCCCCAAAAGCGCGACCCCGATCAGAATCGTAACGACAGACGCACCCGTCACAAGGCGTCTGCGGGGCACCCGGGGAGCGTGCGGGGTTCTTGCTTGCCCGACGACCGTCAAGGCTGCCGCGACGACAATCCAGGCAAGCGCCGCCTCACGGCTGCCTGAAATAAGTACGCCGAGCGCCGAGAGCGTCAGGCTGAGGAGTTGCCAGCGCAGGCGGGGGAGTAAAACCGCGACCAGGGCTCCCAAGGTCAGCACCATATGACCGAACAGGCTGCCCTGCGGCTGCGCGTGCAGGGGTTCACGCCAGAACGGTTCGCGCCAGAACAGGGGGTCGATAAAACCGCCCAGAGCGCGGTAAAGACCCAACGCGACGATAAGGCCCAGGCCCGTCAAGAGCCCGATACCAATCCACGACGACGCGAGCCTCACCCGTGAGGCGTGCAGTTTGGCGAACGCCCGGTAGAGCAGCCACGGTGCGAGGATTTGCAAGGTACCGAAGACGAAACCGCGCAACCCCTGGTGAACCCCGAGCGGCAGCGCCAGCAGGAGCGCCGCGCCCCACCAGAGCAGGTCGGAGCGGCGCAGCGCCCAGCGCCCCAGCACCAGCGTCAACAGGCCGATAAACGGGCCGTAAGCAGGCAAAAACGCAAAACTAAGCCCGAGTATAAAGGTCAAGCCTCTGGTCACGGCGGTGGGGAGGGTCATTCCGGGGGTACCTGCCTGGCTGCCACCCTTATATTATGCTCGTCCGGTCTTACGGGATTATGAACAGGCGCGCCGGCAGGGTCTAACCCGGGAAGCTGTGCGCCCAGGGTAAGAAAAAGCGGGAACAAAACACCCGCGTAAAAAAGGGTGGTATCGAAAACGTTCATCAGCAACACGCCGCCGACAAACGCGAGCGCCCCGCCCCCCCCCCTGCGCCACGCCAGCACGCTCACCCCGAGCGTCAACGCCGTCACCGAAAGAAGCCCCAAAACGCCGTAACTGGCAGCGAACTCGAGCCACACATTGTGGGCGTGCTGCACCGCCTCGCCGCCGTGCGTTGCGGCCCAGTAAGGGGGAAACCCGCCCGCTCCGAGGCCGCGCCAGGGGTGCGCCGCAAACGCCGTCCACGCGCCCCGCCAGATATCACTTCGCGCCGTGACCTCACCCAGACTAAAAAGCCGCAGCGCTGAGAGTTTGGGCCACGCCACGCCGAGAGCTCCGAACACGGCGAGCCCCAGCACCGCCAGCCCAAAGCGCCGTCTCCCCTTCGGCAAACGCAACCAAAAGAGCGCCAGAAGACCCCCGACGACCCCGATAAGAGCGGCGCGGCTCCCGGTCAAAACGAGTCCAAAGAGCGTCAGCGCGGCGGCGAGCACACCCGAAAGGGGCGGCGAGAGCGTGACGAGCGCCAGACCGAGCGTCCCGAGGGTGTGACCCGCCAGGTTGGGATCGCCGAAGATGATGGTCTGCCGGTTGCTCGAGACTGCTTCCGGCAACCTCCGCCCGTCTGCGCTTACGCTCACGTTGCGGGTCTCGAGCGTAAGTCCGGGCGCGCTCGTAAGGTGCGCCGTTACCGTGCTGCCGGTACTGCGCTCGGTGCTAAACTCGAGCCGCTGCCACTCACGGGTCGGCATAAACGAACGGCCCGACTGCGCCTCCGGGCGTCCACCCCAGGTAAAGTTGAGCGCGCCACCTTGCGGCAAAAGCGGCCCCAGTTCCTTTTTTGCGGTAAAAAGCCTGACCCTTCTCACCTCGAACGTTTCGCCCGCAAAACCGCTGAGCAAAACCCTTACGACCGACGCGTCTACCGCCTCCGGAACGCGCCACGAGAGGCTGTAACGCGTCCAGGTGTCAGAAAGCGTGATCGGCAAACAGCGCCCACCGCCCCGGTAGCCCCACGTCTGCAGCAGCACTCCGCTACACTGACGGCCCCCGATGGGCGTGCCGCGCGTGATCTCAGCGGGCGCGCTGTCGTCCCCTTGCGGCTCCTCGCCTGCACGCCTGAGGTCGAGCAGTACCCGGAAGATGTAGCCGCCGAGCGGTTCGCCGAGGTCGAAGGTACGCATGAGGTAAGGCGGCCCGCCGCTGGGGCGCGCCGCAGGCACCTGCACACGGGTGTGCGGGTAGTCCGCGCCGGGTTGAGGTGTAAGGACGAACTCCGAGTCGGAACGGAACCAGTCCCAGGCGGGTTTTCCGGAAACGAGCCGAACGTCTAGCTTGAGGGTCGCCGCGCTTTCACCCGAAGCGTCCCAGCTGCGAAACCCGTAGCCCGAAACCTCGTCGCCCCGGCCTAAGGCGCTCCACAACCCCGCTTTATCCGAAACTTGCCAGTCGTACCGGGAAAGCTCACGTTCCAAAACGCCGCCGCCGAGCAGCAGCAGCAAAACGCCGAAGAGAAGCCAGCTCAGGGTAACGCGCTTTAGCGGCAAAAGGGCGACGAGGCACGCCAGCAAAAGCTGTCCGACAAAGCCCAAAAGTGCCGGAACCGAATCCCGAAACAAGGCCATATAAAGCAGCAGCGGCGCGGACGCCGCGAGCCAGAGCAGGCCCAGCGGCGCGGCGCGGCGCAAGTAGGGCGCGAAGCTGTTCAGCGGCGACTCCCGACGAGAGAACCCGTAAAGGCGCTGTAACGCTCGTCGATAAACCGGCCGAACTCGGCTCTAAAACGCGGAACCGAAAAGGTTTCCGCGTGAGCGCGGACGGTAGCAGGGTCGAACGTCAGCCCTTCAAAACGCGCGACGGCTTCTTTGAGGCTGGCGGTCGTCTGCGCGCCGAAAAAAACGCCGGTCGGGTCGGGTCTGTGGCCCAAACCGCGAACTGTCTCGAGGCTCCCCCCTTTACCGAACGCGACAACCGGCGTACCGCACGCTTGGGCCTCCAAAGGTACGATGCCGAAATCCTCCTCGGCGGCAAAGACGAACGCGCGGGCGCGCTGCATATAGTCTTTAAGCACCGAAAACGGTTGATAACCCAAAAGTTCGACGTTCGGCCCCGCTTTGGCTTTGACCTTTTCGAAATCGGGGCCGGTACCGATGATGATGAGCCTTTTGCCCGGCATTTCAGAAAATGCTTGGGCGATCAGGTCGAACTTTTTGTACGGCACCATCCGTGAGGCGGTGAGGTAAAAGTCCTCTTTGTCGGTACGCAGCTCGAAACCGTCCGTATCGACGGGCGGGTAGATAATCGTCGAAGGGCGGCGGTAGACCTTGTAGATACGCCGGGCAATAAACTCGGAGTTGGCGACAAAATCGTCGACGCCGTTGGGCGTGCGGGAATCCCACAAGCGGATACGGTGAAGCAGGTAGCGCGCTAGTGCGCCCTTGACCCCTCGGTCTAGGCCCGACTCTTTGAGGTACTGCCCCTGCAAGTCCCAGGCATAGCGCATCGGTGAGTGACAATAGCTGAGGTGTAACTGGTCGGGGCCGGTCAGGACGCCTTTGGCGACGGCGTGGGTATTTGAAAGCACCAGATCGTAGCTCGACAAGTCCAGCTGCTCGATGGCGAGCGGCATCAGCGGCAGATATTGCCGGTACTTCGTTTTGGCAAACGGTAAATGCTGAATAAACGTGGTGGTAACAGGCTTGTGCTGGATAAAGTCGCGCTGCTCGGACGGCAAAAAGTCGACCAGGCTAAAGAGGTCGGCTTGTGGCAAGATGTTTAGCAGCTCTTCTAAAACCTTTTCCGCCCCGGCGTAAACGGTCAGCCAGTCGTGAACGATAGCGACCCTGGCGTTTGTGTACGAGGTAGGCAGGGCGGCTGTACCTGTTTCGGGCATTCCCTCAAGCATACTTCGCTCGTTCAAACGCCAACATCTCCTCGAGCGTTCTGTCGAGCGGGATGTCGGGCGTCCAGTCGACCGCTGCGCGCGCCTTGCCCGCGTCGCCGACGAGTTCGGGGATATCGGTAGCGCGCACACGCGCCGGTTCGCTCATCAGCTTGACTTCGCGCCGTGCGCGCGCCAACACCTTGTCTACCAGTTCTTGCACGCTGACGCCGCGTCCCGAAGCCAGGTTGTAAACTTCGCCGCTCTCCCCTTTTCGCAAAAGTTTGGGGTACGCCCGCACGACGTCGCGGACATCGGTAAAGTCGCGCACCGAACTCAGGTTACCGAGTTTCAAGGTGGGCTCGGACTGACCCGCTTCGATACGGGCAAGCTGTTGCACCAGAGTCGGCAGCAAAAAGTCGGGCGCTTGCCCCGGCCCCACGTGGTTGAAGGGGCGAACACGCATGACCTGCGCCCCGGCAAGCGCATAGGGCAACGTGGCGAACTCGGCGGCAGCTTTCGAGGAGCCGTAATGGTTTACGGGTTTTAGCGGCGCGGTTTCGTCCAGCAGCCCGGGCTGCGCGCCGTAAACGTAGGCGCTGCTGACCACGAGCACCGCCGCCCCGACCTCCGCCGCAGCTTCCATGATGTTGAGCGTTCCCCGCACATTGACCTCGTAAAAGTCCGAGAGCTGGCCCAGCGCGGGGTGCGTTACGCCCGCCAGGTGGTAGACCTCACGGGGCTGAAGCGCCCGAAAGACCGCGCGCACCGCCGCGTCGTCGCGCACATCGAGCTTGACGCGCCGGTCGTCTTCGGCAGCGCCACCCAAGACCCCGCTCCAGACATGCTCGCCGAGGTTCTCGAGGTGCGCCCGCAGATAGCCGCCGACGAAGCCGCTCCCCCCGGTAATCAGCACGCCACCTCGAGCCTCGGCAGCTATTTCGGTACCTTTCACAGCACTTGCAGTACTTGTCACAGTATTTACTCCGCATTTACTCCGCACTTACAACACAGCTACGACACGACTACCCTAAATATTCGGGGACGTTTAAGCGTAACGCGGTTGGCTGAGATGAGGCCGAGCGCCCACGCTGAGACGCGCTAAATCCGCTTCGACCATCAGCGCGACGAGTTCGGCAAAGGTCGTGCGCGGCTTCCAACCGAGCTTTTCCCCGGCCTTGGTCGGGTCGCCCAAGAGCAGATCGACCTCCGCCGGTCGGACGAACGCCGGGTCGAGCACCACATAGTCGCGCCACTGTAGCCCCGCCGCTGAAAACGCCGCCTCGACAAACTCTTCGACGGTGCGGGTCTCGCCGGTTGCCAGCACAAAATCCTCGGGTACGTCTTGCTGCAACATCAGGTGCATCCCCTCGACGTACTCTTTAGCGAAACCCCAATCGCGTTTGGCGTCTAGGTTGCCGAGCCGCAACTCTTTTTGCAAACCCTTCTTGATACGGGCGACCGCCAGCGTAATCTTGCGCGTAACGAACTCAGGCCCGCGCAAAGGGCTCTCGTGGTTGAACAAGATACCCGAGCAGGCGTACATGTCGTAGGACTCACGGTAGTTTACGGTCAACCAGTGCGCGTAAAGCTTGGCCACGCCGTAAGGACTCCGCGGATAAAAGGGGGTGTCTTCGGTTTGCGGTACCGCCTGCACCTTGCCGAACATCTCGCTCGTCGAGGCCTGATAAAAGCGGATCAGCGGGTTGACGGTGCGGATGGCCTCTAGCAGCCGCGCCACCCCGATACCCGTGACGTCGCCGGTCATGATGGGCTGCTCGAAGGAGAGCGCGACGAAACTCTGCGCCGCCAGGTTGTAAACCTCGTCGGGCTGATGCTTGTCTAAAACGCGCATCATATTGCCCTGGTCGGCCAAATCGAAGTCGGCGAAGACGATATCGTCCGTTATACCGAGTTCGTTCGTTCGCATCCGGTTGCGGGTACTCGCGCGGCGTTCGGCCCCGACAACGGTGTAGCCCTTGCCCAGGAGCAGTTCGGCCAAGTACGCTCCGTCTTGTCCGGTAATGCCGGTAATCAGCGCGGTTTTGTTTGTGTGACTCATAGGGTTGTACTCATAACGGGTGGTTCTCCTTGTAAAACGCCTCTAGCGGACCGGTTTGTCGAGACCTAGTGTGCGCTCGGTAAACTCGAGCACCGCAGCCGTCGTAGCGTCCCAGCTGAAGCGTTCGGCTTGTGCAGTCCCCAGAGCGCACAACCGGGTTTGCAGGGGTTTGTCCTGCATCAACCTTTGAATCTTAGCAGAGATATCGGCTTCATCAAAAGGGTCGAAGTAGAGCGCGGCGTCGCCGCAGACTTCCGGGAGTGACGCGGCGTGCGAGCAGAGTACCGGGCAATAAAGCGTCATCGCCTCAAGGGGCGGAATCCCGAAGCCCTCGTAATAGGCCGGATGGATAAAGCCCGCCGCGTGTTCGTACAGGGCGCGAAGTTCGCCGTCCGAAACGTAACCGACGTGTTTGACGCTCGCCGGCAGGTCACCGGTCGCCGCGTGAACTTTCGGGTTGCTACCGCCTGCAATCACGACGCTAAAGGGGGTCTCGCCCAGCGTCTCGAGCGCGCGCACCAACCTCGAGAAGTTTTTGTGCGGGCTGCTGCTGCCGACGGCCAGCAAAAAGGGTCGTTCGTGTAGACCATGCTGTTCCAAGATGCCGGGTTCGCTCTGCATCTCCAGGACGTGCTCTTTACCCAGATAAACGACGTTCAGCTTGTCTTTGGGGATGGCTGCGTAACGCACCAGCTCGCGCCGTGAAAACTCCGAATCCGTCAGGATACCCCGCGCACTCCGTCCCAGACCTCTGAACAAAATCCCGTACCAGCTTCTAAACGCCCGCGAGTACGCTTCAGGTACCGCAAACGGCGCGGCGTCGTGCAGCGTGACCACCTGCCGGGGGTGAAAGATCGGCCCGGTATTGCTAAGGCTCAGGAGCGCCGCGCCACGGGCAAGGACGGAAAGCTCGAGCTGTTCCCACGCGTGACCCGTCAGCCGTCCGCAAATTTCGGCCCCCAACCTTTCGGCAAGGTCTTCGTGCACAACACCCCTGGGCGTCAAGAACCGCGTGTCCGGACGCAAAACCTTGAGGCGTTTGGAGACTTCTACAGCGTAACGCTGTACCCCGACGATGTTTTGCGTTAAAAACCGGGCGTTGACGACGAGCGGTTTAGGCTTTACGGCTTGTGTCACGTGGCTTTTGGGGTACGAAAACCCCAGACGCGGTAAAGGTATAAAAGCACGCCCAGGTTTACCCAAAAGAAGGCGTGCAAAAACTCGTAACCGATAAACATATTGAGGAAAATCGTCAGCGCTCCGATCAAAAAGGGCAGATAGTGTTCACGCTCGAGTTTGTTTAAGCGCGGCAGCACCCCGATAAACTTGCTAAATAATACGCCAAAAAGCAGCGCGACAAGTAGAAAACCGAATACGCCCGTTTCGGCAAAAACCGACACGATATCGTTTCCGGCAGTGTAGTTGGGGTTTTCGTAAGGATTGTTAAAAACGAGTATACCCCGGTAAGTGCCGTACTGTCCGACGCCGATCCCGTCGAGCGGTTCGTCTCTGATAATGCTGAGCATGATGCTTAAGTTGTCCAGGCGGTCGGTAAAAGCCTGGGACTCTAAGCCCCGGTTCAAGGTATTGCGAAAAACCGGCAAGGTGCTGATAAAGGCTGCGCCGGGCGGAATCATCAGAACGAGCAGCGCGCCGAAGATAAGCCGGTGCTGTTTGTAGATGCTGTCGACGTAAAAGGCGACCGCGAAAAGTGAGATCAGCGCAAATTTGGATTGTGAGAGTACCAGCGCGAGCACACCCAAAAGCGCAAAAGGCCAGCAAAAACGCACATAGCGGCGGCTCAACATCAGCATCAGGCCGGTCAAAAAAGCAACCGAAAACTGCTGCGGTTCGGCGGTCGTCCCGGCAAGCCGGGGTAAAAACGAACCCGTCGGCCAAACACCCAGAGAACCGCCGAACGAATGCGCCAAAACCTCGTTGGTGCTGCGAAACCCGCTCCAGTAGAGAAAGAGAAAGATATAGGCGATAACGATAGAAGCGGCGGCGCTGACGACCAGCAGCAGCTCGAGCCACTTGAGCTTCACGAGTCCTTCGGCGAGCGCGTAGTAAACGGTAAACGCCACCGCAAAAACGGCGACGTATTTGGACAACTCACTGACGTAGCGGAGCCAGGCGAAAACGTCGGCGTTTACGACGTTGGTGGCGGTCGTAATACCTAAAACGGCAAAAAAGAGCAGCACCACCGCAAGGTAAAAGCGTACCGCCGCGTTTGCCCGAAAGCGCCCCCGCAGGCAGAGCGCCAAAAGTACCAGACCAAACCCGGCCCAACCCAAAACCCGCTGAAACGGCAACGCGACGCCGGCAACTTCAGGGATGCGGAGCCACGGGAACGAGTAGAGTAGCGCCGACGCGTAAACCGTCACGGCAAGCAGCGGCGGCGTCCGTAACAAGCTTAAAAATTGTCCGGGCAGACTACTCCAACGAACCACGCGAAACGGGTAAACCTTCGCCACCCTGTGCTCCTAACACTTGATATGCCTACTTATATGCCGACGTTGCCGCCGCGCAGCATCACCCGAACGACGAGCGCGACGCGTCGCCACTGCCGCCGCCGCACCCGGTTGGCGAGCGCAGCGAGTAGCCCCAAGTATACGGTAGGGAGCGCGTAAGGGTAAAAGCGGCGGGTAAAACGCACCCGGTTTTTAAGGGCGTAGAGGTCGGCAGTGTAACTTTTGCCCGCTTTGGCCCGGTTACTGCCGCCGATACTCGAGCCCTCCTTGTGATACACGATACTTTTTGCGGCGTAGCCGAGCCGAAACGCTCCACGCGCCCGCGCCGCCCAGTCGAGTTCTTCAAAGTAGAGAAAATAATCTTCTTGAAGTAGACCGACCTGCTCGAGAAACGGTCTCGAGGCGAGCATCGACGCGCCGATCAGGTAGTCGAGCTGCCCTTCGACCTCCCTTTCGTCGACCTTCTGCGGCCAGCTTTCATGCTGCCCAACGTGCTGCACGGTGCCGAGCCAGCGGTTGTAACGCGCCCCGCCGAGCGCCTGCACAGTGCCCCGTTGGCTTTCATAAAGAAGGGTCGAACCGCATAACCCCAAATCAGGCTCGCGCCGCATCTTCTTTACAAGCTCGGTTAAAGCGTCGGGTTCGACCAGCGTGTCGTTGTTGAGCAGCCAGACGTATTCGGCCCCGTGCGCCAAAGCGTGGCGGAGTCCGACGTTGTTACCCCCAGCAAAACCCAAGTTGGCCCCGCTTTGCAAAAGCGTCAGCTTCGGATAACGCTTTTTTAGCTCCCTTTCAGACCCGTCGGTAGAAGCGTTATCGACAACGACGACTTCATAATTCGGATAATCAAGTCCGGCTAGCGAACCCAGGCAAGCGTGCGTGTCACGCAGGCCGTTCCAGTTCAAGATAACGATAAAAACAACCGGCGCGTCCACCCGTTTAGCAACCCGCTATCTTAAACACACAGGTTCAGCGACCCACACCGACGTAGGTCAGACCGGCTTCACTGACCGTCTCGGGCTCGAGCAGATTGCGCGCGTCTAGAATCAGGTCGCCGCGCATCACTGCTTGGATATCCGCAAGGGGTAAACGCGTATATTCAGGCCAGTCGGTCACGATAATCAGCGCGTCGGCCCCGGTCGCCAGCGCTTTGGCATCTTTGCAGTATTCGACCGGCAGGTCGGGGTAGAGACGCTGGGCGTTTTCTACCGCTACCGGGTCGTGAACCCGGATCACCGCGCCGCGTTCGTGCAGGTGCTCGATCAAGGTCAGGGCAGGCGCGTCGCGCAGGTCGTCGGTATTGCCCTTAAAGGCGAGTCCGAGTAAACCTACCGTGGTACCGCGCAGAACCTTGAGGTGGCGTTGCAACTTGTCGATGACGTGGAGGCGTTGCCGCTGATTGACTTGAATCGCCGATTCGACAATCGGCATCTGGTAGTCGTAACTTTTGGCAGCGGCTAGAATCGCGCGGGTATCTTTCCCGAAACACGAACCGCCCCAACCGATGCCGGCTTGTAAAAACTTGCCCCCGATACGGCTGTCGAGCCCGATGGCCCGCGCCACTTCGGTGATGTCCGCGCCGACGTGTTCGGCAAGCCGGGAAAACTCGTTGATAAAGCTGATTTTCGTCGCCAGAAATGAGTTGGCGGCGTATTTGGTCAACTCGGCGCTCGTCGGGGTCGTGGTGATTAGGGCAGGCAAGGTGTAGCGTTCCGGGCGCGGCGTCTCTACGGGGTCGGGGAAGGTCTGTTCTAAAAAGGGTGCGTAAAGGTTACGCAACAAGCCGACGGCGGTCGGGTCGTCCGCGCCGATAACCACGCGGTCGGGATAGAGCGTGTCGTGTACCGCCTTGCCTTCGGCTAGAAACTCGGGATTCGAGGCGACCCATACGTCCGCGTCTACCTCTCTGGCAGAGAGCGCCCGGTGAACGATGCCTGAAACGTGTTTGGCGCTGCCAATAGGCACTGTTGACTTATTGACGACGACGAGCTTGGCCCCGGCCTGAATCTGCTCGGCGACCTCTTTGGCGGCGGCGTCGACGTACTGCAAATCGGCGTCGCCGTTGGCCTTGGTCGGCGTACCGACGGCGATAAAGACAACGCCATTGCCGGAAAGTGCAGGGATATCGGTCTGAAATTTGAGGTGCGTTTTGGCGCGGCCCAAAAGCTCTTCTAAACCGGGTTCGTGAATCGTGGCGTGACCCTGGGCGAGCGTTTCGACGATACGCGGGTTTTTATCGACGCAGGTCACCTGATGACCGACATAAGCGAGGGCGACGCCGGTCGTCAGGCCGACGTAACCGGTTCCAATAATCGTAACATTCATGCATCTACCTTTCGGGTGGGTGTAACAGACGGCAGTGTGGGAGGACGGCGGATCGCCGCACGTAAGAAGACCAAGACGAGACCGACGAGTGCGCCCATGACAGCCACCAGGGTGGTGTTAAAGGCGCGGCGCGGGCCGACGGGTGAGGTCGGCACCGACGCCTGACTCAAGATACGCGCGTTCGTCGGCGCGAGTTCGGTCAGGTACGAGATACTCGACTGCAGTCCGGCAACGGTGTTGTAAGACGCCAGGACGTTCTCGAGTTCGCGGTCTAGCCGGTCGCGGCGCTGGTCGAGCGTTGCGAGCTGTTTTTGAATGGCGGCGGCGCTCTCGGTATAGCTCGCGAGTTCACCCTCGAGGTCGGCGCGTTCGGCGCGCATCCCCGCAAGCGCGACCCGCGCGCGGCGGAGTTCGGCGCGGCTCAGCAGGGACAACGCGTCGGTGTTCTCGCTTGTTCCGGCAGTTCCCTGGCTTTGCGGCGCAGGTGTAGCCGGTTGGGTCTGAGACTGCTGTGTTTGAGGCGGCGTCCGGGACTGCTGGGTTTGTGTCTGGGCGCTGGCGTAACCGAGCAGGGCCAGCTCGAGCGCCTCCTGCGCCTGGGTTTGGGTAGCGCGCTGCGTCACCCGCTGCTCTTCGGCGAGCGCGCCCGCGAGCGTCCGGACGGCCTCCGTATAGAGCGCCCGGACGAGGTTGACGAACTCTTCTTCGTTACCCCTCAAAAGGTTTGAAAGGATGTCCGATTCGGCAAGCGCCGCCTCGAAGGTGCGGCTGAGCTGCGCGCTGGGGATAAACCGGGGCCGCGCGCGCAGCCCGTCCGCGCCCTCGACCGCGCCCTGCGCGCCCAGCACAGCCAGAAAAGCCGGGCTCAGCACCGCACTGTCCCCTGTTGCACTATTCCCTGCTGCGCCCGGAGCGTTTGCTGCGCCTGCCGAACCTATCTGCTGCTCCAGGGCGCGAATACGCGCTTGGGTTGCGGCAATTTCGCGCGTCAACTCGCCCTGCCGTTCGCGCCCGTCGGTAATCTGGCGGGTCAAACCCTCGAGTTCGGCCTCCAAAAGTGGACCGTTGTCTTGCGCGGCAAACCGCTGCACCTGCGCCTCGACCGCTTCGACGTCGTTTTGCAGCCGCGCGACCTCCCGCGTGGTCGTCTCGTCGACCGGGCGGAGGCTCGAGAAGAGCGACTCGCGTACCGCTTTAAGCGTGCTCTGCGCCCACGCGTCGGCAAGGAGCGCGGCCCGTTCAGGGTCGGCATTGCGGACACGGTGGATAACCGACAGGGGCGCAACGTCACCGACGCGGAGCGGGCCGAAAAGCTGACGCAGCGTACCCAAGGCCGAAAGTTGGGCGGGGGAAATCTGCACATCTTCAACGCGCGAGACCGCGTCCCGTAAAACCGTCTGGCTCCGCGCCAGGGTTTCGTACGTCTGAAACGAAACTTCGTTGATGGGGCTAAACGAGATGTTTTCGTCGCCTTGAATCTGAATCGGCGGCGGGGTTACGAGGACGGTGCTTTCGGCGGCAAAAACAGGTTTGCGCTGTGCGTTGAGAAAGTACGCGACGCCCCCTGCCAGGAGCGCCAAAAGCAAAATAAAGGGCAGACCCCGTAGCAACACGAGATAGAGGTCACGGAGCGAGACCTCGCTACTCCGGTCGAAGTCGTCGGGGGCAGGTGTACTAGGCATCATGAGCTTAAACCTCTAGGCATCTCAAACTTTCACTGACAAGCTGGTCTCGGGCATAACGTCCTCTTAGAGCAGCCTAACGCGGCTGGAGGTGAAGTGTCGGTGACGCGCCGCGCACGGGCTCCCCGATGATGCGGATAAACCCCTCTTGCGCGAGCCGCTCGACCATATCTTTTAGCGCGCCCGGCTCGAGGCCCAGCGTTTCAGCTGCCGCTTTTACGCTGCGTTCACGGCGAAAAACCTCGAGGACGCGCCTCCCGGTGGGACCGAAATCGCTGCGAAAACGCATGGAGAGTTCGGTCAGCAAGTTGAGCGCGTCGCGCCCGCGCAGGGTCAGCCCGTAACGCCGCACTTCCCAGCCGTGAGATTCGTCCGGCAACGCAAGGCTCGGCGCACGTTGACAAGCAGCAAACAAACCGAGCGCCATGGGGTCGGCAGATACTCCAGCGGGGTACGGCAGTTGCAAGTAGGCGTTGCCGGCGCGGTAGTAGCGCGCCCCCTCAGAGGTCAGCTCGAGGCCGCTAAACCCCCCCGGAACGCCGCGCCCGTCCGGGGTACTGCTAAGCTGCAACCCCAAAAGCCAGCCTAAAAAACCGGCGACCACGGGTTCGGGCAGCGCGTGAAGCGTGAGCGCCGCCTCCAGCTGAGCGAGCACATGGAGGGCCGCGCTTCCCCCCAGGACCTTCGTCCCCGCCGTGTACACTGCGCCGCCGAGCCGTCCCGCTTGAAAGAGGAGCAGGCCATAGCCGGGCGCGTCAGGGTGACGGCTTTCAGGAGCCGCGAGCACCAGCGCGCCGTTAAACGCGTCCGCAGCAAGCCGGGCGACGAGTCCCCGAAGCTCGGTTTCGGCCGTACTCAGGAGCGCGTGTTCAGCAAGTGCAGGCAGCGCCCACAGCGGCCCCGCGAGGTGGGGGTAACGGCTAGGCAAAGTCGGTTGGAGAGAGCGCGCCGCGGGCCACAAACTAAACTGCACGCCGGTCTCGCTAAGGTCGAAAGCCGCACCGTCGGCGATCCCAAAGTCTGTCCACGCATGCGGTTGACCCTCGTGAAGCGTCATGAGCACACCTGTTTTCGCGTGACTCAAGTAGAGCGTACCCGACGTTTTTTGAGAAGCCAACAGCGCTAAAAATGCTTGCACGCTCAAACTTCCCAGCGCACCACGGGCCGGCAGCGCTGAGGTCACAGCCCGGCCCGCTTGAGCGCGTTCAGATGCCCCAGCATCACATCCAGAAGCCGCCTGTCTTCGGAAAAACTGAGGCGAGTCCGCACCTCCGGCGGGGCAAAAAAGCCGCCTTCGGGAAAGAGAAGCTCGCGTAGCACCGGCTCTTCTGCGTCACTTAGGAGCAAAAACCAGGTGATGATGCGGGCCGTGCCCCGGGCGTTTTCGTAACGGGTCGTGGCCGAGAACGCCGGGTCGGGACACGTCGCCCGCACACCCGCCTCCTCCTCGACCTCACGGATAGCTGCTGCGAGCGCGTCCTCGCCGGGGTCGATATGACCTTTGGGGAAGACCCAGGTACCCTCGAGATGCCGAAGCAGCAAGACCAGCCCGTCGGCGCGAAACACGACGCCGCCGGCCCCCTCGACTTCAGCGGCTCGCCTATGAGCGTGTGCATTACCTGCAGCTTGTGCGTTACCTGGCACGGTGCCGACCCCTCATCTTGCTATGCTATCACCCTGACCAACCCACCGCGCACATCTTTGTAGTTTGTCGTAAGTTTCGCCCGGCTCCGGTCAAGCAGGACGCAAGCCCGACGCTCGGCAAAGTACATCCAAAAAAGTACATCCGGAAAAGTGCGTTTTCCACCACCAAAACCGGCTCGTATCAACCTGCGACTTTACTTGATACCTTGGGCGTCGCAGACGCGGCGTTTTCAGCGCTGCCTGCTTCAATAAAATCCGTTTACGACAAAATCCGGTTTACGGCTGGTCACCTGATAACTCGAGCGACGCCACCGCGCCGCCCTGCGCTAAAAACGCCTCGATGCCTTTGGCGAGCGCCTCGGCGAGCATTTCCTGATAACTCTCTTCGGCCAGCTTGGGGCCTTCTTCGGGGTTGTCGACGAAACCGAGTTCGACGAGTACCGCCGGCACCCGGGCGTCACGGATCACCACGAAATAGTTTTTCTTGATCCCCCGGTTGTAACCTCCGGTTACGCCTATGAGGTTTTCTTGTACACTGTCGGCGAGCCCCGTGCTGTAGCGTAGATTCTCCTCCCGCAAGAGGTCGCCGTCGATACTCGCCGCCGCCTCCTGCGCGCGTGCGGTGCGCGCGAGCCCGACCTCACCCCCACCGTTCTCTTGTACGGCGAGGTCGATAAGCGAGTCGTCTTGCGGTTCCCCGAACACCCAGGTTTCGATGCCTTCGGCGTCGCCGCGACCGGTCGCGTTGGTGTGCAGCGACACGAACAGGTTGTACTCGGACGGAACCGGAAAGGCGGCGCGGTCCTCGAGCGGTACGAAAGTATCGTCGTCACGGGTCATCTCGACCCCGATGCCGCGCGCCTCGAGCTTGCTTTTAAGCAGCAGCCCGACCCCCAACACCAGGTCTTTTTCGACAACATAACCACTCAGCGTGCCGGGGTCTTTACCGCCGTGTCCGGGGTCGATCACGACCGTTTTTTGAACACTCTGTGGGCGCTGAACCGCCGCGAGGTTACGCGCTGCGAGGTCGGCGAGTTCTGCGACCTTTTCGCCTTTAAGCCCCGGCGCGAAGTCGATATAAAGTGTTTGACTTCCGTCGCCGTCCAGAGCGCCAACTTGAAACCCTTGGCCCGCAGCAGTAAGTGGGTAGCCGGTTCCGGCAATCAGCGCCAGCACGCCGCCGTTACCGGCCCCACCTTCACCGATAGTGCGGTAGCCGAGGCTGACGAGCTGCGCCCCGTTCGGTGTGACCTCAAAGGGCGCGGCGCGAGCACCGTCAAAGAGAACGATAAAGTTGTCGCCGTCGACCGCGAGCTGATAGCTCACGCCTGCCGGAACATCGACGGCGACGCGGGTGTACCCCTCCTCGGGGTAAGCCGCGTAACGGGGCGCGTCCAGCTCGGGCATGTCCGGGTAAGGCGCGCCGGTCGGCGGTGCCGGGTCGCGCACGACTGCAGGCGCCGCTGCTAAAGGAACAGGCGTACTAAAATCCACGAGGGCGAGGCGCGCCGCGTCGTTCCACGAAACCGTCCCGCCGAACGCCTCGACAATTTCGGTCAGCGGCAAGTAGCTGCTTCCGGCTAGAATGGCGCTGCGCCCCGCTTCGGCCTCGCCCCCGACGACGAGCGCGTCCGGCCGCTTAGACAGCGCCGCCGCTACATCTTCGGTGGCGAGTAGCGCGACACGTTCGCCACCCTTCTCAAACTGGAGTTGACCGGTCTCCGGCAAGTAGGCGGACTCGAGCCCGAGCGCCGCCGTCACCAGGTCGGTACGAACGTAGGCGTTTGCGGCACCCTCGACAGGTCCGAAATAGCACGCTGCCGCGTCGCCTCCCCCCAAAAGCGCCCCATCGACGGCGACGAAATCGGTACAACGTTGGGCCAGCGCGGTCTGTACGGTGATACTTGCGAGCAAACTGAGTAAAAGACGCCAACGAGTAGAGTGAGTCACAACGTCAAAGTCTAGCACGCGGCTTTTGCAAGTTTGCTGAGAGGCGCACGTTCTCGGGGTATACACAGCCCGGAAGCGTTTTGCAGTTCCGTCCGGTATGCTTGGCTTTATGACGGTGACACTCGTAGTGGTGACAGGGGCCGTATGACGGTCATCTTGCGCGCCCGCCTCTTTCATACGCCGCAAAATCCGTTTGAGGTAGCAGACGCACTCGAGGTTCATGAGGGCGCTCTAGCCCTGTCAGACGGACGTATCGGCGCACTCGGCAGCTTGAGCGAGGTGCAAACCGCGTATCCCGACGCGCCTGTACTCGGCGACGGTCACGATTACATCTTGCCGGGATTTGTCGACACCCACGTTCATTATCCGCAGGTAAGCGTCATCGGGACGATGGGTGTGACGCTGCTGGAGTGGCTCCAAACCCGCACACTGCCTGAAGAGGCGCGGCTCACGGATACGACCTACGCACGGGGGGTTGCCGAAACGTTTTTACGGGGGCTCGCCCGTAACGGCACGACCACGGCGCTCGTTTTCGGCGCGCACCAGAGGCCGGCGCAAGAAGCTTTCTTCGAGGCGGCGGACGCGTCGGGGTTGCGAATTACCAGCGGGCTCGTGTTGGGTGATAGGCTTTTGAGGCCGGAACTCGAGGCTCCCCCGGAAACCTGTTACAGCGACAGCGAAGCGCTGCTAAACGCGTGGCACAAGCACGGCAGGCTCCGCTACGCCGTGACACCACGGTTTGCGCTCTCGTGCAGCGAAGGGGTTTTAGCGGCGGCGGGCGCACTCGCGGAGCGCTACCCGGACATCTATGTTCAAACGCACATCAACGAGTCGCCCGCCGAAATCGCGCAGGTTGCCGAGCTTTTTCCGTGGGCGCACGATTATCTCGAGACTTACGAGCGCTTCGGTCTGGTTACAAAGCGTTCGGTCTTTGCCCACAACGTCCACGTCTCAGAGAGTGAACTAGGGCGTTTGGGCGCGGCGCACGCGTGTGTCGCGCACTGCCCGAGCAGCAACATGTTTATCGGCAGCGGCCTGTTCGCTATGCGGCGTCATCTCGCGCACGGCGTCCGGTTAGGTCTCGGCAGTGACGTAGGCGGCGGCACCGGCTTCAGTCTGTTTAAGGAAGGCTTGATGAGCTATCAGGGGCAGATGCTGCACCCGGAAGGGTTTCCGCTCAGCCCCGCGCACCTGCTCTATCTGGCCACGCGGGCGGGGGCGCTGGCGCTGGGTTTAGACGAGGTAGGCGACCTCAGCCCCGGACGTCAGGCCGACTTCATGCTCGTTCGCCCACCCGAAGGCGGCACCCTTGCCGACGTATTGGCACAGAGTCCATCGGCGGAGGCGAGTCTGGGCGCGCTCTTTACGCTGGCACGTGAGGAATCGGTACGTGAGGTGTTCGTCGCCGGGGAGCCGCTTTTTACGCGTCTGGGCTTGGCCTAGTCAAGGCGAACGCGAGAGTTGCGGCGTCTCGAGTCTTTTCCGGCAAAGTCTCGTCGATAACGGCGACCGCCGTAACGCCCTGCTCCGAAGCAGCCCGGTCTTTGAGCGCACCGCGAAAACGCGTTTCACCGACCCGACGGTTCGCGCCTTGCTCGCGCGGCTCGAACACGCCCCGGTAACTCTGCGTCAGCGCGTCGATGGCCTCGGTCGTACCCGGAAAATGCTCCGGCACGTCTTGCTTGTACGCCGTAAACTCGTTTGTTTTGGTCTCGAGCTTGGCCCTAAGCGCCTTGACTTCAGCATTTCGCTACCCCGAACGCGGGTGTAGCCCTACAGCAACAGCGCACCCACTAAAAACGTTACCAGCAGCTGTAAAAATACATTACGCCGCCACAACGTACCCGTCTGAAGCCCCCCCCATTCTGAATCTCATCGTTACCAAGAGCGAACGCTTACCAGCGCGGGGCGCGAACACCCCGGAGCCTATCTCAGTTCTATCTCAGTTTGCCGACTTCGGCGCTGAAGCTTTCACGATTTTCTTCATGGTGCGTCTTGGCAGCCTCCGCGAACCGCTCACGCCACAGGTTTACCTGTGCCAAAGTCGTATTGCCCCCGCACATCACGCCGACGACCCGGCGGCCCGCAATATCGGGGATGAGCCCGTCGGCCAGAGCAGCCAGCGTGCAACTCGCCGCAGGTTCGACGAGGAGCTTTTCACGCTCCAAGGTAAACAGCAGTTCAGCAACAGCCCGCGCGTCGGAGACCGTAACGACCCGCTCGACACCCGCTTGGACGATAGCAAAGGGACGTTCGCTGCTGCGCCGGGTACCGAGGCTTTCAGCTACCGAGGTAAAGCGGGGCAGCGTCACGAGTTCGCCGCGCGCGAGCGACTGCGCCATACAGTCCGCGCCCAACGTTTCAACTCCGACGACGCGCACCTCGGGCCGGAGCTGCTTAACTGCCGAAACGATACCTGAGATAAGCCCGCCGCCGCCGACCGAACAGACGATGACCTCGGTGTCGGGGGCTTGCTCTAAAATCTCTAGCGCAATCGTCCCCTGGCCCGCCATCACCTGCGGGTCGTCGAACGGGCTCAGGTAGGTGTAGCCGTGTTCGCCGACAAGTTCGCGCGCAAGCTCGTCGGCGGCGTTCCAGTCGTCGCCGTAAACGACAACCTCGCCGCCGAGCTCGCGGATTGTCTGAACGCGTAGTGCCGGCGTCGTCGTCGGCAAGGCAACTACTGCCCGCACGCCTAAAAGCCGCGCAGCGTAGGCCAAACCGAGACCGTGGTTGCCACCCGAAGCCGTTACCACGCCGACTTCTAACGCTGCTTTAGGCATCGTCAGGAGCGCGTTGAGTGCGCCGCGTACCTTAAAGGCGTGCGTGGGTTGGAGCAGCTCGAGCTTCAAACTCAGCGCACAACCGAGCCGCGCCCGGTACGCGTCCGCCGGGACGAGCGGCGACGGCTTCAGGTAGGGCCGTAAACGCGCATATGCGGCCTGAAGCTGCTCGAGCGGGATGTAAGGCAGTGGGGCGGCGGTATGCACGATATTCACGTTTTATCACAAACCCTGAAGCGGCGATGTCGTCGGTTCTCAGAATGATAACCGGGCGGTAGAGTAGAACGTGCCCGACCCGTTTTCCCGTAAAACCTACCTGCACGCCGTAACCGACCCGGTGCTGAGCGTACGGTTTTCAACCGGCAAGCGGGTGCGGGCGCTGCAGGTGCAGGGCTTCCTAAAAACCTTGAGCGCGGCAGCGGCGGCAAAAACCCCTTCTGAAACCGCGGGCGACCTCCTCGAGCTGGTGGTGCTGACCGCGGCGGACTGGCGACGCCTGCTCTCCGCGCCGTATGGCTGGGGTGCCACGCGGCGCGCTGAAGGTGTTACGAGCTTGCTGCTCCCGGCGGGCTATCCACCGCGGCTTATCGCCCGCTGGGACACAGTAAGGCTCCGGGCAGGACAGCAGGGCGTGCGTGCGCCGGGGGGCGTTGCGGCGTATCTCGACGCGCTGTTGGGGCTCGAGTGGGCCCACGCCCTCCTCCTGAGCAACCAGCAGGGCCGCGCCCCGCGCCCGTGGCTCCGCGAGGTGGCAGCGGCGCACCTCTATCAAGCAGCGCTGGTAGAGCTTAAAGACACGCAGCAGCTCGAGTACCTGAGCGCGTGGGCGCAGGTGCAAAAAGTAGGAGCCGCGCCCGCAACGAACGAACTAGAGGCGTTCGTTTACCCAAGGGCCAGGCAGCCCCTGGACGATCTGTTGTGGAGACAGAGTAGTTTATGGCTCAGGGCAGGACAACTAGGCGAAACGCACGGTTGGACGCTTACGGCTGCCGAAGTTCGGGAACATCTGCAAAACGAAGCCAAGGAGGCGTTTACACGTCCCTTAACGCTGTAGTTTCGGCGCGACTCGCCTGTGGTGATGCTCTAAAAGCCCCTGAAGCTCGCCTTGAACACGTGGCGCAAGCCATTCGGCGATCCGGGCGTGGAGGCTGGGGCGCTCGCTAAGGGGCACCATCAGGAGCGCGGCGCGGCGCAGAAGTTCGCTGCGAAAACGAAACTCGGTCTCGTCGGGAAGACTCGAGTACGCCTCACGCAGCAAAAATTCCTCACCGAGCAGCACATCGACGTTCGCACCGCTCGAGTCCGCAGGGTTTGAACCGGCAGGGTTTGAACCGGCAGGGTTTGAATCCGCGAGGTGCGCCGCCAACCCCGACCACGACCGCTCCCCGACCAGGGCAAGTTGCGCGAGCAGGTAACGCTGCGCCTGCGGCAGCATATCCAGACGCGCCTGCAACAAAGACGTCAGCGAACCCGAAAAAGACCCACTCCGGGCGTTACTGAGGGTGCGGCCCAGCTCGATGGTATAGGCCGGGTTGCCGCCGGTCTCACCGACCAGCGAGGTCGTGACGAGCTTGAGCGCCGGGTCGACAAGTTGACCCAAAATATCGAGGCAGGCATCTTTAGAGAGAGGAGCCAGCGTCAACCCCGCCGCACCCGCAGGCACAGGTTTGCGCGAGAGCCGGAAGAGCAAATAGGGAACAGACGACACTTTAAGCGCCCTTACAAGCGGTTCCAGTGTGGGGCGGTGCGGCCCCTGTTCGACAATCAGCAAAAGGGGCTGCGCTTTAGTGCCGAGTTCGTTCGGCACCTCGAATTCGTCCGGAGTGGCGGCGTAACCGGGCCCCAGCCAGACTACCCGCGCCGCCCCCTGCGCCTGAACCGCCGTCCCGAACTCACGCACCAGCCGGGTCTTGCCGCTGCCTGCCTCACCGACGATCCAGAATTCCCGCACGGTCTTCTCCGGTATCACCTGCGTTTTGGCGCGCTCCAGCGCCCCCCACAACGCGATAAGTTCAGCGTCTCGCCCAACGAACCTAAGGTGCGCGTAGGGGTCGCGTACACGCGTTTCCTGAACAAAACGCTGCGCCTGCGTGATATCGGGAAAACCAGCCAGACTCAGCACCGGGCTCGGCTGATAACGCAAGCTGTGCCGCGTCGCGCGGTACGTTTCCGGCCCGACCCAGACCTCACCGGGGGTGGCAGCGGCCTCGAGCCGCGCCGCTAGATTCACCGCGCTCCCCATCACCGTATAGTCCTTGATTTTGCCCGAACCCAGGTTTCCGGCAATCACCAGCCCCGTATTGACACCTGCTCGCCCTTTGAGCGGATACCCCTTGCTCCGGCCTATCGCCTCAATCGCCCGCAAACCCTCGGCAGCCGCCAAGACCGCCCGTTCGGGGTCGTTCGGGTGCGCGTTGGGCGCGCCGAAGAGCGCAATCAGCCCGTCGCCCTGAAACGCGTCGATATAACCGTCGTACTCCTCGATAATGCCTGCAACGACGCTCAGCACGTCGTCGGCCAGGTCGCGGAGTTTTTCGGGGTCGAAGTCCCTGGTCAGCGTACTAAAACCGGTCAGATCGATAAAAACGGTTGTCACCCGCCGCCGTTCGCGCCGCGCCGGGGTTACGTTCAGAGGTGCGCCGCACATCCCGCAAAACCGCATCGAAGCGGGATTTTCAGCGGCGCAACTAGGACAACGAAGGCTCATTGCCTTAGATTATACGTGGCCCGACTTAAGGCATTCTTAAGGCGCTGAAGAGAAACCATTCATCTGCATTTCATGTTTGGTAGGGCTCTAAGTACCTGACGCATTTACCTTGACGCCTTGCGTAGTCACGTTCTTGGGCTGTCCCGGGGCCGATATACCCGCCGACGTTGAGGATAAGCACTTCGTCAGCGAGGTCGATTTTGTGCCGGTGCAGTTCAGCCAGCTTATTCTGGAGATTTGCCCGCTCATCTGATGAAAGCTGCTCGAACAGAGCTTCGTCTCCGGGCGTAGCAGCAACAGACAAGACGATACGACCTGCCGAGGTTTCCTCGAGGTAACACGCCCGAAACTGCTGCCAAAGCCGCGCCGAACCGCCGAGACAGACGATTCTAGGCCGCGCCAAGCTACTGCAACCCCAATAGCGGGGCCGGGTCTCTATATACGAGGTCGAAACCTTCGGAGCGCCCGATACGAAGTTGCAAAATATCCGCTGCGGTAATGCCGCCACCCAAGTACCCCAAAATCTGCCCCTGCTCGACCTGATCGCCGATCTGCACGACCGGAAGTTGCAGGTTGGTATAGGCCGAAACGAGCCGGTCGGCGTGTCTGACGGCGACGGTATAACCGCTGTTGGCAGTAATCCTCGAGGCTCTGTACACCACGCCCGGACGCACCGCCCGCACCGCCGTGCCGGGTTCTCGGGCGCGGAGCCATACATCGGTCGCGCCGTCCTGACCATAAGGACGCGCGACGACCGCATCTGGAAAGGGCATTGCGTACCCTTGCTCCGCCTCCGGCGCAGGCGCGTCGAGGCCGCGGATGAGGCGCTCGAGCCGGTCGGCTTCGGCGGCAAAGGTGTCGTCTTCAGGTCGTTCGGGTTCGGCTTCGGCGAGAGCTGCTTGGCGCGCCGCCTCTTCGCGGAGACGCTCGAGTTCAGCGGCCAACGACCCGCGCGCGCCGGTCAACCGGTCTTCGATACGGTTTTGCTCTTGCAACAAGGTTTCGCGCTGGGCGAGTTGACCCGCCCGCGACTGACTCAGTTCGGCGATGACACTCTCAAGGTTGGCTTGCGCCGTTGCTAGCGCCTGGGCGTTGGCGGTAAGTTCCCGACTCCGCTGCGTCAGCGCCTGCACCTGCTGGGCGCGCCGGGCTCTGGCCTGGCGCAGCGCTGCGGTCGTTGTATTGAAAGTCTCGAGCAGGGCAACGTCTTGATTGGTAAGCTGCCCCAGATAGTAGTTCCGGACGCGCAGCTTGAAGAGCGATTCGGTTTGCACGAGCGCCCCGACGTAGCGCCCGCTGCGGCGTTTGTGGAGGTTCGTCAAAAGGTCTCGCAACTGCCCCTTGAGGCTGTCGGCCTGCGCGGAAAGTCGCGCGATTCGCGCTCCCGACGCCTGCTGCTGCGCCTGTAGCCGCTGTGCTTGCGCGCGAATACGTGTTTGACTACTGCTCAGCTCGAGAATCCTGCTACTTAGCCGGTCGCGTTCGGCAAGTTGTGCGTCGAGCCGGGTGTTTGTTTCCGAAAGTTGCGCGGCGAGCGCGCTGAGTTCGGCTTCGCGGGCCTCGAGTACCTTCTGGTAGGCCGCGATCTGTTCCTCCAACACCTTTTGCTGCTGCGCCTGCCCTACGCTCCAAAGGAGCAAAACGATGAGGAAAAGGCGTTTCACCTAAAGCTCCTCTTGCAAATACTGCGAGACCGACAGGGCGCTGCCGATAAGTCCGACGACGAGCGCTAACGCGATAAGCAGCAGTGAAAGCTGTATAAGTGCGAGCGGGTCACGCACAAGGGGCAAAAAACGCAGCGTTTCGGAGAGCCGCAGCGCGACAAAGCTGTAGCCCGGTACGACCAAAAGCAGCGTCAGGAGGGCGCTGACGAGTCCTAAAAAAACGCCTTCGATAAGAAACGGCGAGCGGATAAAACCCCGCGTCGCGCCGACGAGCCGCATCACCTCGATCTCTTCACGCCGGGCGGTAATCGCCGCGCGAATCGAGTTGACGATGGCAAAGAGCGCGCTCGAGAGCAAAACCACAATCAGCACCGAACCGATCAGCCTGAGCGCGTCGTTGATGGCTAAAAAGGTCGCAACGGCCTCACCGCCGTCTTCGACCTCGGCAACACCCGGCAGCGCCCGCAACGCGGCGGCGACGCGGGCCGTTTGTGCGGGGTCGGAGAGCCGCAGGTAGAGCGAATACGGCAGCGGGTTGTTGACCTCGCGGCTCGCGCTCTCGATATACGGCAGCTGCGTGACCAAATCCTGCAACGCCTCGTCGGGTGAGACGAGCTGAACGTTGACCACCCCGTTCCAGCTGCTGACTTGTTCCAGCACGTTTTGCGGGTCGGCGTCAGGAGCTAGGTAGGCGGCTAGCTCGAGTTCGTTTTGCAGCTCGCCCAGGTTCAGGTTGACGTTTAGCGTCAGCAGACTAAAGCCCGCTAAAATCGTCAGGGAGAGCGTCATCGTCGTCAGCGTCGAGATGCTGGCGATCCAGTTTTTTCGCATCGCACGTAAAGCTTGGCTAAGAGCGTACATCAGTGGGTTCCTCCGACAGTCGCTTTCCGTTATACCAAACCCGCCTTGTGAGGCTATGAGACGGGGACCGTTCAGGCCACGTGTGATGTTTAACTTAGCGCAGAAGATGTGAAAGGCTTGCCCGGGCTCGAGTCCAAAAAAACCGGGCCAAGCCCAGCGGCCCGGCCCTCATTCGGCATTCTCCCTGCTGTCTTCTATATGCTCCGTCAATCCAGCGGTTCAATCCAGATATTGCGGTAACGCACCCGTTTGCCATGGTCTTGCAGGCGAATCGGCCCGTCACTCGGCCCTTCGGCGTCGCCGAGCGTGGTTTTTCGCGGAATGACCGTGCCGTTATGCACCTGCACCCCGTTCCAGACGACGCTGACTCGCGCCGGACTGGTTTTGCGCCGCCCGGAATACCGGGCCGCGCGAAAGGTGATGTCGTAGCTTTGCCAGCTTCCGGCAGGGCGGCTCGCGTTGCGGCGCGCGTCTTTGACGCCGTAAACTGCGCCTGCGTCGTTTTTGCCGCTCAAACTCTGGCGGTACGAGTCGAGCACCTGCACTTCGTAGCGTCCCTGAAGGTACACGCCGGAGTTGCCCCGGCCCTGTTCGGGTGTCCCGGCGGGTGACGCGGGAACCTGAAACTCCACGTGCAGCTTAAAGTCGCCGAAGGTTCGTTTGGTCTGCAGGTCGTTCGCGCCGACGCGGGTACCGGGGTTGACCTCGAGCGCCCCGTTTCTGACCCGCCAACGCGCGCCGCCCCGGTTTTTGGGCGTCCATTCGCCGGTACCGCCCCCGCCAAAGAGCACGATGCGCCCGCCACCACTGCCACCACTCGCGCCCGAGTCGGACACCAAGGGTTTCATCTCGATGTTGCGGTAGTACACCTCGGCACCTTCGGCCTGAAACGCGATACGTCCTTCGGTCAGCGGAGTGTTACCACGGCGCAAGTTTTTACCCCGGTTGACGACCTCACCATTGACGATTTGCACCGCTTCATCACCCTGCACAATGAGTTCGACGGTGTTCCAGCCGTTTCGTGAGTCCCTCGTCCGGTCTTTCGCCACCTGGACGAACGAGCCCGCTCTGGTGGTGTAGGGTGTCCCGCCCTCACGGTAACGCTTTGGGTTGCCGCTTGTAGACGCGACCGTCGTCGTCAGGGTCGTTCCGCCAATCAGCCAAAAGTCGCCGGTATTACCCTCTTGCACTTGCAACTCGACGCTTCTAGGCCATACCCGGTCGCCGCCGCTCAGGTGATACATCACGCCGCTGTCGCGTTTGGCGTTATTTCTGGGGGCAAAGCGCTTGTCGCCCCAGCGGTACTGAAACCGCAGACGATAGTCGCCGTAGCTCCGGTTCGTCGCCAGGTAACCGAACTCTTGCCGCTGACCCCGGTCGGGAATATCCAAAATGTGCAGCATGCCGTTTTCGACCTTAAAGACCCCTTGCGGGTCGTTGTTCCGTCCTTTCGAGGGTAAAAAGGTCGTCCAGCCGTCCAGATTTCGACCGTTGAAGAGGGATATCCACCCGTCACCGCTCGGACGCGTCGGCAGATCGGACGGGGCCGCCGTACCTGCCGGAACGAGCGTAAGCGTATCGAGCGCCAGCACGTAGCCCTTACTCCGCGCGTCTTTGCCCGTTACCGTAAACTTAAAAAACTTGTTGCCCGCTTCGGTAAACCGGACGCTGCCCAGTGTGAGCGTCTCGAACTTTGCCGACGGCGCGTAGAGGCTGACGCGCCCGCCCAGCTTGGTAAACCTACCCGACGCACGCTCCGCAGTAGCCAGCTGAAAGGTGCCGCGCCCGTCCCACTTCTTAACCCGTACCTGCACGCTGTAACGTCCTGCCGACGGTACTTGGGCGCGGTAAGTCACATAGGGGCCACGGGCTTTGGCTCCTAAAAAAGCGCATTTGCGACCATTACAGCCGGCGTCGTCGGCAACGGCAGTTGACGCCCCGGAAACCTCGGCGATAGGAAGGGTTTCGACCTCGAGCCTCACCGCGTTCGCCGCCAACGTACCGAGCGAAGGTTCGGTCAGGGCTGTGACCTGCGTACACGCACTTAAAAAAAGCGCCGCGTATCCTAAGGTGAGTAAAACGATGATAAAGCGGTCTGGACGGCGCAGCATGGCCTTCACCTCCGGGTAAATCTGCCGAGCTGACGCGTAAACGCCGCCCGTTTGGGAGTTGCTGCAGGTCGGATACCCGCGCACCCATCCAGCCTAAGGGTCATTCATGCACCTGTCCTGTAAAGTCTTTTACACCTTGTAACGTCCAAGTAACGTCCAACAGCCCGGTGTCAGGGGTGCCACCACACCGAAAAGTCGGGGTAGTACGCCGAAACGATCCGCTGAAAGAGAAAATAATCGACGATGAGGTGAACCAAGAGCACCCATAAGAGAACCCGTGAACGTTCATACATCGCACCTTGCGTAAGCGCGAAAAGGTAGACGAACACCGGGCCGACGCCGCGAAACGCCATCGTCCATAAGACGGTCGTGTAGATAACGGCTTGCGCCAGGTTCGCCGTGCGCGGACCGAAAAGCTGCCGCAGCAGCGCGTAACCGATGTTGATAAAAAACAGCTCGTCCCATACGCCGACCAAGTTGATACCGATAAAAAGCCGCAGCAGCTCGCCGGTGTCGGGTTCGGGTGGCAGCGTCCAGTTAAACGGCACCTCGGGGCTGAGAACGACGAAATAAAGCCACAGTACCCCCCACGCCAGCGGCGCGGCGAGCAGCGTGTAGAAGACCTCGAGCAACTCGGGTCGTTTGGGCCAAAAAGCAAAGGTTATGGGTGAATCTTCACCCTTTAGCAGCAGCGTCGGGACGACCAGTGCAAGGGTAAAAAAGCTGCCGAGCAGCAAAAACCCGCGCAGGCTCGTGTCGGTCGCAATGGGCGCGAGCGACAGCAACAGAAGGGACGCGGCGAGCGCCAGATACCGTTTCCGGCGGTACGGCGTTTCGCGGGTCAGCGACCACAAAAAGAGTCCGGCAAACGGCGCGCCCCAGAAGAACGCGTCCAGCGCAATCCACAAAACTGCCGTAACAAGCAGGCTGATGAGCGAAACGAATTTGGGCACTACGTCAGACACCTGTCAGCTCATCTTAAACGCCCGGCCCCAGGTACAAGTGCATACAGGTACAAGTGCGCAACCGTGGCTAACACCGGAAACGGTATGCTGCACGCAGTATGACGTATGCTCTGCACCATGACCTACACTATGACGCACCCCTGGCAACCGTTTCACTCGCTGCACTAGCACACAATGTTCAGGTGCTGCGTGCGCGACTCCGCCCGGCAACGGCGATGTTAGCGCCGGTCAAGGCGAACGCCTACGGTCACGGCGCAGTTGGAACGGCGCGGCACTTAGAGGCGCTCGGCGTCTCGTGGTTTGGGGTGGCAACAGCAGGCGAGGCGTTAGAGCTACGTGCGGGCGGCGTTACGGGACGCATCCTCATCTTTACGCCGGTCTATCACGGTTTAGAAGAACTGCTCGAGCAAGACGTCACCTTGAGCGTCGTAGATATCCGCAGCGCCGACGCCGTAAAAAAAGCCGCCACCGGACACAAAGCGCGGGTTCATCTCAAGGTCGATACCGGGATGGGGCGTTTGGGCGGTGGAACGAAAGAGACGTTGGCGACGGCTAAGCTGCTAGACAGCACGCCGGGGGTGGAACTCGAGGGGGTGTGGACACACTTCGCCTGTGCGGACGAACCTGACCGGGCGTACACCGAAGGGCAACTCGAAAGGTTTTACGAAGCCGTTTCAGCCTTGGAACGTGCCGGGATTCAGCCGCCGCTCAAACACACCGCCAACTCTGCCGCGACGCTGGCTTATCCCGAATCGCACTTCGAGATGGTGCGGCCCGGGATTGCGCTGTATGGGTATCACTCGAGCCCCCACAGCGCCACTTACGCCTCTGACCTCATCCCCGCAATGACCCTCAGCGCCCCCGTAACGTTCGTTAAACGCGTTTGCGAAGGACAAAGCCTCTCTTACGGCGCGCTCTGGACAGCCCCGGAAGATACGACTATCGCCACCGTGCGCTTTGGGTACGCCGACGGCTACCCGCGCGTTTTGAGCACGACTCCCGCCGCGCAGGTGCGGCTTCGCGGGCAGTGTCGCCCCATCGTCGGGCGCGTATGTATGGATCAGCTTATGGTCGATGTCGGTGACCTAGACGTGCAGGTCGGCGACCGGGTGACGGTCTTTGGGCCGCAAGGTCCGACGGCTGAAACACTGGGCCAAGCTGCCGGAACCATCTCTTACGAGCTTCTGGTGCGGCTCAGTCCGCGAGTTGAGCGTGCGTACCGGTAAACTCCCGCGCAGGTGACAGGTGTAAAAAGCGTGAGAAAAAGCTCAAGATAGAGGTGTTGAAGTCTTGTACCCAACGAAACTGTAAGGTTGTTACGCTGGTTTTAGCTGGCAGCTTGCTAGACTAGCTTTATTATCCGTCGACAACATGTGACGTTATCAAAAAGGAGCCCTCCTTGTCGAGCCTGACCATCCCCCCCGCGAGCATCCTAGACGACCTCCGCAGCCGCACGCCCGCCGGTATGCTGAGCCGCCAGGAAAAAGACCGGCTGATCGAACGCGGCTTTTTGGGTCTTTACCGCTGGTACACCGCCCGCAGCCAGGAGACGCGCAACTGGAACCCGGACAAATCGTTCGCCTGGCGCAACCTGCGCAAAGACTTCTCCGAACCGCTGATGCAGATTTTGCAGGGCTTCTTTGCCGTCGAGTACTACACCCCCGACTACGTCGACGAAATCCTGAACCTGGTACGCCGCTCTCACGGGCGCAGCCACTTCCAGCTCCGCTGGGGTTCCGAAGAAGAAAAACACGCCGACACCTGGGAGAACTCGCTTTTGTTCTCGCAGCAGCGCACGCCCGGCTTTATCGAGTCGTATAAAGAAGACCTGCGCGCCAGCGTCCACCGCAGTTTATGGGAAGGCGACGCGCTGCGTAACCTCGTCTACACGGTGTTTCAAGAACGCGCCACCCAGCTCAACTACCTCAACCTGCTCAAGATCGCCAACGGCAAGTCGGACAAACCGCAGCACCAGAACGACGCCGACCCGGTGCTAGCGCGTGTGGCCCAGACGATTGCCACCGACGAAGCCGCGCACTACAACTTCTTTCTAGAAGGCGTCAGACTTTTCTTGTACTACTACCCGCAGCGCACTTTAGAGGCCATCCAAGACGTGATCACGCACTTTACGATGCCGGCGAACAACATCGTGCCGGATTGGGACAAGTTCAACTACGCGGTCTACAAAGCCGGGATTTACGGCCCCCGTGAATACGCCCGCGACGTGGTGCAGGTGGTGTTTCGCAACCTGGGGATCGAGAGCCGGAAAAAGCTCGAGGAGGGCATCAAAAAAGGCCGCATCGTCCCGAGCAAAGCAGACGACGGCACGCAGCTGACCGCCATCTGGGACTCGTTCGATTACGGGCTGGTCGAGGGCGACGTGCAGCGGATTTACGGCAAGATTACCAGGCACGAGCGTGACTTCGGGCGTTATGAGCTTGACCCCACCGACTTTGTGACCAATCCCGAGTGGCCGCAGAAATAGGGTAGGCTTTGACGAAAACGTACCCCGCTTGCATATCGAAGCGGGGTACGTTTTTAGTTATCTCTCAACTCTGTTTTTGCCAAACGCAACGTCAAGGTTTACGGCGTGCGGGCAGTATGCAAACCCCGACCAAAAAATCTTTCATCATAAGAAACCTTGAGACCCGCTTCTGCAAAACACCCAAACATCTCTTCTTTTGTATAAAGAACGAGTTCATGCTTTTCTTCCAAATGCTCGACACCGTATTTTGTAGCGACGAGATAGTGAAAGTTGAGCACAGAGCGGTTATCGGTTTGCTCGGAGACGTTCATCCGGCAGATTTTGAGGTCGTCCGATTCGGCTGTGACCATAACCGTATGTCCAACTTGCCAGTTTTCAGGTGTGATCCAAGGTTCAACGAAGATGACGCCTCCGGGGTTCAGGTGTTTTTTGAAGCTTTCCAGAGCGGCGACTACTTTTTCTTTGGTCGGCAGATAGCCGATAGAGGAAAACAGGCACAGCACAACATCGTATGTTTTAGGCAAACTAAAATCGCTCATGTCAGCGAGCCAAAACTCGCCGGAAGGAACCTTCCCTTTAGCTATTTTTACAAAGGCGGGCTCGAGGTCAATCCCGTCAACCTCAAACTGTTTGCTGAGCAGTTTGGCGTGTTCAGCCGTGCCGCAAGCTACGTCTAGAATCGTCTTTGCAGTCGGCAGCTCTTGTTGTATTAAAGTTGTAATCTTCTCAGTTTCCGCAGCGTAATCTTTGAAACCGTAAATTAAATCGTAGTATTGGGCGGTTTGGCTATACATGAACCATTTTAAGCGGCGTTGAGCGAGCGCACAGCGAGAATATCCGTACCGCTGAGCGGCCTGACTTCGGCTGTTTTCAGCGTAACTAAAGCTTGCGTCTGACCCGAGCCGGTGACAAACTCAACCTCGAGGCCATCCGGTTTATATACCTCGACAACAGCGCCGATGTCACCACGCCGTAAACCCAAGTTCGGCAAATCCTTGTTCAGAACAACAGTATCCAACACTTTCATATGTAGCCTCCCGGATAAGCGGTAACAAACCGAGGTCTGCTTTCACCCTCGAGTATAATCCAAACCGTCGTAATCTCTACGCTTCTGCCCGCCGGCCCCGTAATCCGGCCTCTAAGCACATATTTCTGTCCGTATTCGGTTTTTTCTCCAAGCTCCGCTTCAAAAACGAGAAGCGCACGGAGGTCAGCCTCGAGCCTTTCCCAGTCGGCAGCTATGTAACCGAGTGAGCGAAAGAAAACGGCTTTGAATCTGCCTACCGGCTGTGAAACAGACAGTAGATAACCACGTACCTTTTCCGGCGGTACAACGGCTTCATCGGCATTTGGAATGATTGTCCGCTCAGCCATATTTGCCTGACAATCTTCTTGACTCGCTCGGTTTAGACAGGTTCTTCCCTTCCCGGCAAATCATCGTTTTCAGACGGCTGCTCACGTCCGGGAGAATCCAAAGGCGCGTCGCGGCCCGGCGTTTCGGGAACCTCGAGCGGCGCGTCGGGCTGCTCACCGGGCGGGTTCATCGGCGCTTCGCCGGGTACATCGGGCACTCCTTGCGGGTTGGTCGGCATCGGCACGTCGGGCGCGGGAATCCCTGAACCGGTCACGTTGTAGGTCATAAGTGTCGCCTCCTCAACCGATTATGCGCGGAGGCAAAGTGTTCATTTTGAGAATCCGCTACAGTCGGGTGTGGCAAAGTTCGACTACAACCTAGACTTCAAGACCCTGAATTTTCGGGAACACCCGGAACTTTACCGTATCGGCAAAGGCGAGCAGGGCGTGCTGCTCATCGAACCGTACAAAAGCGAACTTCTCCCCCACTGGCGCTTCAAGAACCCGGAGGTTGCCGAGGTGTCCTCGAGCAAACTCTACGAAATGTTTCGGGCTTACCTAAATGCTGAAGATTTTCCGGGCGCGGATATGGCGCGCAAGTTTTTACAGATGGGCTGGACACGCTCTAGGCGTTACGCAAACCATAAAGGCGGGAAAAAGTACGACGGCCCGGTCCCGGAAGATAAAAAAGGGCAGAGCGGCGCACATGGGCGGGAGCGCTTGCCCCGCGAAGAAGATCCGGTAAAAGCAGCAGCAGCAGCAATTTTTTACGAGAAGTATGTAGAGGCTAGAGAAGACCCGGAGTATTTGCGGCAAAGAGCAAGGCATATAGGGCGGTACGAAAACACTTAACCGCTCCTTTGCCGTAAAAGTCGCAGATAGAGAAACACCGCCGGCAGCAGTAAAAGTCCAGCCGCCCCGAACGCGCCGCGCAGCGACACGTTAGCCAGCAGACCTAACAGCGGCCCTCCGGCAATCTGCCCGAGTGCGTCGGTTTGGGCGTTGAGCGAAAAGACAGTGGCGCGTGTTTGGGGCTCCAAATAGCCGTACGCAGCAGGTACGACGCCCAGTAGAAAGCCAGCGCTACCGTAAAACGACCGGCTAGACCAAAACCGATGACGCTCAGCATGAGCAGCGTGCTGATACCCGCAAGCAGTTTTACCGTAAAACGTGGGCTCCGGCTCGTGTAGCGCCGCACACCTTCGGTGGCAAGTACGGACAAGAGCATCGCCCCGGCGCTGATGAGGCCGAACCAGGCGAGGTCGGGGAGTGCGCCAAGCTCAGGCAGGCCGAGCTGTAAGATACGGACCTCCCAAAGCCGGTCGAACGTTTCGGACGACGCGCCCGAAATCCCGGTAATCACGAGAATGGTAAGCAGCGTGGGTGTGCGCCGAACGAGGGTCAGGCCGGTGCGGAGTGTTTCCCCTATTGCAGTGAGCGGGTAAGCACTTTTAGACGCAGGCGTAAAGCTGCCTTCACGCATAAAGAGCAGCAAAAATACTCCGACCCCGAGAAAGCCGGCTCCACCGACGACGAGCGGCAAGGCGAGGTAAACGTTGCCGAGGGCGACCGCTACGGCAATCCCGGCGAGTGAGGCGAGCTGCCCGACTTGCACAGCACGGAGAAAAGCCGCGCCGACCCGTGCGCCTAGTTCATCGGCGATCCAGGCTTCTTTTGCGCCGCTCTCGAAGGCTGCGCCGACGCCCCAGATAACCTGTGCGAGAAGCATTGTGGCGAAGACCGGGAAAAGACCCTCGAGCATAAACCCTGCCCCAATCAAGAACATCCCGATGATGACCGAACGGCGGCGGCTGGTGAGGTCGGCGACGACGCCCGTCGGTACCTCGAAGATGAAAACGCTCAGCTCGAGCACCGTCCCGATTAAAACGAGTTGCAGGGGGCTCAGGCCCGCCGTTTGAATCCGGTAAACCGACGACAGGGTAGCGAAAACCGTAAAGAAAAAAGCGGTTGCAGCAGACGAGCTGAGATAGACAGCATAAGGAGACAGCTGACGTGAACGCAAAACTTACCACCTAACTGAAAGAGGTGTCTACAGCGCAAATTGGCCCGATCACGACGATTGTCGTGCTGCGCTGAGACAGGTTTAGGATCGCTTGAGTCAAGCGGTGGTTAGCATGATGCGTCTAGGGTAGCCAAAATAAGAGGCTACGTCAACCAAAACAGTAGCTGATGCGGGCTAAAGCCCCAACCAGCGCAATAACCGATGTGCTGAAGAGGGTGACGTCAGGTTTAGGCATACGTCTTCACTGCGTCCAGTGAGTTCGGCGCGGTAGAGCGCCAAGAGCGTTTCGTTCAGGCGGGTATTGCCGCTAAAATGCCGCTCGAAAATCGGCGTAAGGGTTTTTAATAGGGGCTCCAGGTCTGCTTGGGGCAGCGTCCCGTAAAGCTCGAGGTGTGCCTGAAGATACTCCCACTGCACCAGATAAAACACGCGTTCGGCGTCGCGGACGCTGAGTAGCAGCTGTAAATCGGTCAACGTCAGGCTGCGGAGCTTGTCCAGGTTGTACTGCGCCTGAGCCAAAACATCCGCCAAGGTGCGCCGCTCGACACCTAAAGCAGCGGCGAGCCGGGAGCGTTTACGCTCTTGGGGCGCGGCGTTTACCGACCAGCTTTTCTGTACGCTGTGCGTCCTCGTCACCATCCACCGGCCTTTCTAACCTCAGTTATAAGGTGAGGTTCGTGTAGTAGAGCGTGCTGAACTTAACTCAGCCTTAAGAGGGACATCTAAGCGAAAAATCTTACAAGGTTCTTACAAATACCCGTCCAAAAAACCGGCTTTGCGTCTGGGAAAAACTAAAACCGTTGGCTATACTGGAAGGGCGCGGGGTCTCGTAAGCCTGCGTAGCCGGTTCGCAATTGTTTTTTAGGGGTCTGTTTTTTGGGGAGTACAGGATGCCGCTGATTGTCACCGAAGGGCCGATCGGAGCCGGAAAAACCAGTTTGAGCCGACTTTTAGCGGACGAACTCGGGGCACGGCTCTTGCTCGAGGTCGTCGAGGAGAACCCCTTTCTGGCACGCTTTTATACCGACCCCGAACGCTACGCCTTCAGCGCCCAGACGTTCTTTTTGCTTTCGCGTTACAAACAGATGCAAGAGTTGACGCAGGGCTCGCTCTTTTACGGCGCGACTGTTGCCGACTACCTGTTCGACAAAGACTTTATCTTCGCCTCCTTAAACCTGCGCGGCGACGAGTGGGGGCTTTATCAGGGGCTTTACGCGCAGTTGAGCCCGAAACTGCCGCGCCCTGACCTGACGGTTTACCTGCGGGCGTCGCCGGAACTGCTTTTGGAGCGTATCGCAGAGCGCGGACGACCTTTTGAGCAGGACATTGAGGCTGATTATCTGCGGCGTCTCGGTGACGCTTACGACCGTTTTTTTGAAAGCTACGACGCGCCGCGCTACGTCATTGAGGCTGCCGAGTACGACTTTGTGGCATGCCCGGACGACCGAGAGAGACTTCTCGCTGACATCCTCAGCCGCGCCCGGGCTGCCTGAGGTGGATTTGATATTCGTATGTTTGTTGCTGTAGCCGGCAATATTGGGGCCGGGAAGTCGAGCCTGACGAAAATCTTGGCGGAAAACTTTGCGCTCGAGCCCGTGTACGAAGCCGCCGATGAAAACCCCTATCTGGCAGACTTTTACGCCGATATGCCGCGTTACGCGTTTCACTCGCAGATGTTTTTCTTGTCCAAGCGTCTGGCGCAACATGTCTCACAGGTCAATCCGGGACGGCGCGTGATTCAAGACCGGACGCTTTACGAAGACGCCGGGATTTTTGCCCGTAACCTTTTTGAAACGGGTGTGCTGGACGCGCGCGATTTCGGGGTTTACACCACGATGTATGAGGCTATCCGGGACGCGCTAAAGTCGCCCGACCTGCTCATTTACTTGCGGGCGTCGCTGCCGACCTTGCGCCGCCACATTGCCCTGCGCGGGCGAGCGTTTGAAGCGGCGCTTTCAGACGATTACCTGCTGCGGCTCGGCGTACTTTACGAGCGCTGGTTTACGGCGTATGAGCTTTCGCCGAAGGTTGTCTTAGAGGCCGACTCTTTCGATTTTATCTATGACACCGCCGCTTTGGAAGCGGTACTCGAGCAGCTGCGCCCCTACCTTACCGAACCGATTTTGTCACCCTGAAACGGCCTTCCGCTGCTGCAGGCTCGAGAATTCCAGGCGTGTCACGCTCAGCTTAACGCCGCACAGCACGACGTTTTGTGTTATTTTTCTTTTGGCAGGCGAGTGCTTGGGGGTTTGGGTGTGGAAGGTGACGCGGTGCAGTCATTACTAAACGGGCAAAACCTTGTTTGCACTTTTATTGTTTGCACTTCTATTGTTTGTACCCTTGTTGCACGACGCCCCGAGCCGGGTTTGGCAAAAAGGTTCTAGCGGCGTGAAACTTACCAAACTGGTTCGTGACGCGCTCGGGGTGCGCCCGCTGCTACCCGACGCCGAAGTCGTGCGCGTCGTGCAAGATACCCGGGACTTGGAGGCCGGTGTCCCCTCGATTTTCGTCGCCCGGCGGGGCGGCGCGTTGGACGGGCACCGTTTTGCCGAAAGAGCCATCTCCCAGGGCGCGGTCGCTATCGTCGGGACAGCGCTTCCCGAAGAGCAGAGGACGTTCCCGTGGTTTTACGCTGTCCCCTACATTTACGTTCCCGACGATAAAAGTGCGCTCGCTAAACTTGCGGCGACGCTTTACGGTCAACCGTCGCGCAAACTTTATACGCTGGGCGTGACCGGTACCGACGGCAAAACCACGACCTCATACTTGCTCCACCACCTGCTCTCTGGCGAGTCGCCTACGGGACTGCTATCGACGGCGGGGGTTAAAGTCCGGGACGAAACGCTGACGCTGCCCGGTCACTTTACGACGCCCGAAGCGCCCGCCGTTCAGGAACTTTTGGCGCGGTTTGTCCGGGCCGGGTGCCGCTACGCGGTCATCGAATCGAGTTCGCACGGGTTCGCGCAGCGCCGCCTGGACGAGGTGGACTACGACGTGGGCGTGTGGACAAACCTCTCGCCCGAACACCTCGATTTTCACAGGACGATGGCGGCTTACCGCGAGGCGAAACTGCAACTTATCGACCGTGCCCGCGTCAGCGTCCTCAACTTCGATGACCCGGAGTACCGTTTTTTTGCCCGGCGCGCGGCGCGGAGCGTAAGCTACGGCACGGCGGCAGGGGCCGTCTGGCACGCTACCGGGGTGCGCGAGTTGACCGGGAGCCTCGAGTGGATTCTCGAGCTGCGCGGTGCCCGCTTTGAGGCCAGCTTGCCGATGGTCGGTCGTTACAACGTCCTAAACGCACTAGCAGCGCTGGCAGCTGCATCCGAAGCGGGCGTGTCGATTGGCCCGCTGCTCCGGCGGCTGGCGACGTTTCCGGGTGTTCCCGGACGAATGCAGGTCGTGCAGCAGGGGCCGTTTACCGTCGTGGTGGATTTTGCCCACACGCCCCCGGCACTGACCAAGGCGCTGCAGGCGGTGCGGCCTCAGGTCTCGGGGCGACTTATCGTCGTGGTAGGAGCCGCCGGGGAACGCGACCCCGGCAAACGTGCGCCGCTGGGCGAAAGTGCCGTTCTCAACGCCGACTTTGTAGTTTTTACCGAAGAAGATTCGCGTTCGGAAGACGCGGAAAGTATTATGGCGCAGCTCGCGGCGGGTGCGCGAGGGGGCGGCGGCAGAGAGGGCAAAACGTTTTCGGTCGTTCCCGATAGGCGCGAAGCGATTCGGCAGGCGTTGGCACTCGCCCAACCCGGCGACCTGGTGCTGCTCGCCGGTAAGGGGCATGAAACGACACTCGAGCGTCGCCACGAAATCCTCCCCTGGGATGAAATCGCCGAGGTCAAGACCGCTTTAGGGCAGCGCTGAAGGAGCCCGGCAGATACGCGCCCGCACCACGCCCGTTACCTCCCGCTGCGCTTTGATGGCGGCGCTTTGAAAGTTGGGCAGTTCATCTGAAAGCTCGAGAAAAAACCGGCCCGGATTCGGAACCCGCGTCATGTGAACCAGCCGAACGCTCTCCGCTTGTCCCCCGGCGTAGCGGAGCTCGAGCGAAAAATCGACGAGCGCCCGGTCTTCAACCTCGAGGTAGATAAAGTAGTCGTGGCCCTGCAGGGGTAAAGCTGCACCGTTACGCAGCACCGTAAAATCCGTTTGGTCGTCCGCCTCGGTAAGGGTCGGTAATAGCCCCGCTGCCGGGGTACACGCACCGTAAACACTTGGAATCACCTGACGGTGTTCGTCGGGCAAACCCAGACGGTTGTGCCAGTCCCAAATCAGCGTCTCCCACACGATAAACTTGGGTTTAGCGGCGCGGTACTCGTCCGAGTGCAGGTATGGCAGCAGCGAACCGTAAACCCCGGCCCCGGCGAACGCGGCGTTAAAGACCTCGAGCCCCAAAGACTCCCGCAAAAAGCCGGAAAAGTTGAGGTCGGGTTTGTCCGGGAGCCGTTTGCTGTTGCTCGTCCCGACGAGGGTCACAGGCGGCGCGACAGGCTCGGCGAAAAGCGCCGCTGCGGTAGCCCGACCGGGTTTCGAGTCGGCTACCGGCGCAGTGGTAAAGACCTCGAGCGTTTCGTCGGGGAGCGTGATGTGACAAAGATTTTCAGCGCGTTCTTGCAACCAGCCCTTTTGCGTCACCCAGCCCTGTGAGCGGGTGCGGAAACGGGTTTTCTCGAGCTTCTGATAAGCAGGTAACGGTCGGAGCGTTGCTGCAACCGCCGCTGCCGCGCGCCGCGCACCGATACTCGTCCAGTGCTGGTCGTACTTAAAGTAAAAGGCGGTGCGGTCGGCGGGTGCGGTACCGATTTGGGCCATGCCGATTGGTGCTGTAGCGTTTGGTGCTGTAGCGTTTGGTGCTGTAGTGTTTGGTGCTGTACCAGCTGGTGCTGTCGTAACCGGCAAGGGGTCGATCTCCAAGGTGAGGTCGGGCGCGAGTATTCCAGCCGCGCGAAGTTCGGCCAAAAAGTCTCGGTAAGACTGCCGCGCCGCCGCCGCCGAATAGTCGGCAAAAACAGGTTTCCGGCGGTCGAGCTGGCCCTCATAAACGCTTGCGCGCGTCGGCAAAACCACAGCAACGAGCGTCACGCCTTGCAGCCTAAAAGCCTGGGCCAGCCGCGCCAGGTCGGAACGCACGGGTACGCCGGGGTCGAAACGCGCGATCATATCGCCGCGGTTGAAGAGCCAGCCCCCAAGTCCCTGCCATACCGGATTCGGCGCGGTTTCCACTGCGCGGCAAAGGACAAAGTCCGCACCGCCACGCGCGTCTGGCGCTGAGGCCGGCGTGCAAGCGACCAGACCGAAAAGGAGCGCGAGGTAGAGGACAGAGATCTTCAAACGGTTTCTCCGGAAGCAGATTTACCGAATGGCATAAAGCAGTATATAAGGATGCGGACACACGGAAACACCTGGGCAGATAAAACCTACCCGTCCAGACAGCACAAAAGCATCTTGCAGCAAACATGGTCAGGCTGACCAAAGGAGACCTAGTAGTTCAGCCAACATCTATTGACGGATAGAGACTATGGAGCTTAATACGTGCGTCCTCAGTTGTAAAGCGCCAGGTCACTTTAGCTTTGGAGGTGTTGCGAACCGTTTGCCAGAGATTGAGACTGTCGTTCAAGGCCTGCTGCTGAGGTATACGCGCTTTGAGACATTGCCGCTGTAACACACTGAGTTCAATCTCTGCCGTCTTGGGCAAAACAGCACCTTCCGGGCCTGCCCGCATATTGAGCCAGGAACCGTGTTTAGGCGTGTGGTGAAGTTCTAACTTTTCGATGATACGTCTTGCTTCAGCAGCTTCAAAAGCTTTGTAAAGCGACGCGAGTTTGTGGGTGTTGAGGTTGTCCATAACCAGAATAATCTTCTCGGCTTTGGGAAAATGGATGTCAACTAAGTCACGCATACACCGTGCAAAATCGATCATGGTGCGTCTTTCTGTGACTTTGACGTGCCGCCAAGCCGCTAAAGGCGCGAAAAACATAAACAGGTTGCCCGTCCCGTTACGTTCGTATTCATAGTCGTATTTAGCTATCTCGCCAGGTCGAGTCGGTAAAGCTAAACGCATTTCTTTGGTCAACTGTTTTGTGCCCTCGTCGAAACATACCAGCGGACGTTTGGGGTCATGGGGTCGGTGATACACCGCAAGCACATCTTCCATCGCACAAACAAACTCAGCACTCTGCTTTGGAGCTATACACCATTGCTCTTTCAACCAAGGTTTGAGTTTGTTTTTTTTAGCCTGGTTCGAACAGTCTCGCTTGATACCGTTGTGACAATCGCCAGTTCGATGAGTTTGGTCGCTAACAGGTGGGCGTTCCAGTGTTCACAAAGGTGAACCCCATCCGCCGGACAGCACCCGATTAGTTCCTAACTTTATTCACGAGCAAGGTTCAGGCGTCAACGCCTGACCTGGAACCTTTAGAGCAGATCGTGCAGGGTTGCTCGTCGCTTGATAGTACACCTCATCAGGCGTTTGCTTGCCCAAGCTGCTGTGACGCCGTTTGCCGTTGTAGTAGCGCATGTGGCGATCTAGGCCAGTTCGGGCTTCAGCCAGGTCGCCATAGGCGAAAAGATAAACCTCTTCGTACTTGAGACTGCGCCAGAAGCGTTCGATAAAGACGTTATCAATCCACCTACCTTTGCCGTCCATGCTGATTTGGACGCCATGCCGGTCGAGTAACCTGGTGAATACTTGAGATGTGAGCTGAGCACCTTGGTCGGTATTGAAGATTTCAGGTGAACCGTAGCGTTGCAGCGCTTCTTCAAGGGCAGTGACGCAAAAGCGTGGGTCGAGCGTGTTCGACAGTTGCCAGCTGAGAATCTTGCGGCTGTACAAGTCCATGACCGCAACGAGGTAGCAGAAACCTCCAGCCATAGGCAAGTAGGTAATATCGGCGACCCATACCTGGTTGGCTCGCTCAAAATCGAGGCCGCGTCGGAGGTAGGGGTAGACGTCGTGTCCCTTGGCGGCTTTGGACGTTCTCGGCTTGGGATAACCGGCGGTAATGCCCACGATCGGCATCAAGCGCTGAACCCGTTTGCGGTTGACTGTAAGACCACGGTCTTTGAGTTCGTCAACCAGCCGACGGCTTCCCAGGAAGGGTCGGGCAAGGTGGATTTCGTCAAGCTGACGCATGAGTGAGAGCTCCTCGTCTGACACGACCGCTCCCTGGTCGTACACCGACGAACGGCTCACACCAAGTAAACGACACTGCTTGACCACCGACAACTGCGTCTTAGGATTGACCATCGCTTTACGTTCGGTGCGGCTCAACGACCTGACTTGTTGGACAAAAAATCTCGTTCCATCGTTAGCTCGCCGATCTTGGCGTGCAACTCTTTGACCTCGGCCTCGAAGTTACGCTTTTTGTCGCTACCGCTCTCGAACACATCGCTTGCTTGCTCGAGCAGCTGCCGTTTCCAGGCCGAGATTTGCTGAACGTGAACCCCAAACTGTTGCGACAACTCAGCGAGTGTTTTCTCCTCTTTGACTGCCGCTAGTGCAACCTTGGCTTTGAATGCAGCTGAGTGGTTTCGTCTCTGCTTTTTCATCTCTTCCCCCTTCTGAAAGCTTAGTGCTTTCAACTAAGGGGTCTGTCCGCTTTCAGGGGTCCACTTCTCTTGTTTACTTACAGCAGCTCTTACGTCAGGCACATGGATCAGGCCGCGCCTTTGTCGAGGCGTTAGCGACCGTGCCAGACGACCTCACCGCCGAGTTCTTAGAAACGTTCTTGGGAATGCCGCCCGAAGAGGCAACCGACGAGCACTTCAACGCGCCACGCGGTCATATCGTCTCGGTCTGGAACGCCCTCGTCAAACGCACGAAGCCGTATCTGCTGCCGGGGGTACTGACGCTTACCTCTAAGGCAGATTTTCAGGCTCGAGACCTCCTCACCCGCACGACGACCGTGTACTTAATGTGGCCTGAACACGAACTCGAGAGCCTCTCCGGGCCGCTCAACCTGATTCTGACGGCGCTGATTACGGCCCTAGCTAGAGAGACCGACAAAACATCCACCACCCCACATCGCCCCGTCATCCTCGCATTAGATGAAGCCGGACGGGTGCGAGTACCCAACTTGCCTGCCCACAGCGCAACCTTAGCCGGGCGTAACGTCAGCCTGGCGCTTTATGTGCAGGCGCTCGACCAGCTCTGGGACACGTATGGACTAAACGGCGGCGAGACCATCTTATCAAACTGTCACCACAAGGTCTTTCACGGTGCCCTGTCGCTTAAGACTGCCGAGTACATCAGCCGCAATCTGGGGCAGAAGAGTGTCTCCGAGGAGCGGCGGAGCCGGGCACCTGGCTTGTTCTCACAGGAGACGATCACCCAGGGTTACACAACCCGTCCGCTGCTAACGCCCGACGAGGTGCGGATGCTTGGGCGCGATGAGGTCATCGTACTGAGCCGGGACGCGATGCCGATCCGAGGTAAGCGGTTGGGGTTTCCCGACCTCAAGGTGTTGCGGGAGAGGGCACAGTTGCCGCCGACGTTGTTGGCGAGGCTCGAGCTACCGGACGCCGCACTCGTACCTACTGACGAGAAAGTACCTAGAAAGAACTCTACGAACATGACGGGAGCACATATGCATAAGAACGTGGCGAAGCGGGAACAACCTGATCAATTCCCGCCTAGAACGCGTAAGCGGTATATCGACCCCGAGGAGACGTGATGCACGAAGGCCGGCTTCTGATGATCTTCTTCTGCTTGGCGCTAACGCTTGTTGGTATGGGCTGGCTCGAGGCGTGGCCTATCGCGGCTCTAGCAGCGGTGATGTTCTACGGCTTTTACCGCTGGTTGTGGCTCGAGCCGCTTTTGTGGTTTAGCGTCATCTTCGCGGTGCTGACTATTGCGCTGCTCGCTACTGTTCTTGCACCCATCGGCAACTTGCTGCTCGCGCTCTTGGCACTTTTAGTTGGCTTAGTGTTGGTCGGTTGGGAAGCTGTTGTAGGTATAAGCGTCGGCTGGCAAGCTTGGAGGGCGTGGCAAGCACGCAGAATCGTCCAGAAGCAGAAATAGCACAGACGTGACACGAAGTAGAGTGGTTGTTTTGAAGGCTTCTGACCCTCTATTCTTGTCTCAAAATATCGACAAAGCAGGAGAAAGCAACAGGAAATTGGTTCACCTGTCAACGCAGTGCCTTTCGAGGAGCTAGCAGAATGCGCTTGCGGAGCAGGCTAAACGACCTACGTCCAGACAGCTGCCGTTCGATAAGCTTCAGGTGGTTGATCCCACCTTCAGTAGAGTTACATCTTTACGTGTGAGTTCAAGTCCTGCTCTTTGCACCACGTCAGGGACGCGAGAAACGCGGAGACGGTCACTTCTGTAAGGTGGCCGTTTTTTCTTTTGGGGTACGAATAGGGTACGAACATTTTTTCATCTTCAAACTACACCTTGATGAGACGTAAAAAACTTCTTGCGTTGGTTTAGAAAAATGCCTTAGCATGGTCTGAACTAATGAGAGCACATGAACCGTAACGCCGGGGAACGTAGGCCGTGTGCTCGACGATTTGGAGACCTCACCTGTGCAGCTTGAAGAGCTGAACGTTGGCGCAGATGTCAAAGGCATCATCCCCGGAGAAACCGTTACCGTCCTCGCAACCCAGTGGTACGGCTCGGCTGCGGTTGAACTGACCTACAAAACTGTGGCGGGTCAGACGGGCAGTGAAATGCTCTACCGCGACCGTGAAGCTGAACTCGAGCTGACCCAAGCCGGACTCAGCTGGAACTTGAGCGCAGACGGAGGGCTACTTCGGCTCGTTTCAGAGGCGCACCGTATCCGGCTGGCGCACCTTTTTGACCCACACTTAGCGGTTCACACCTCGCAAGTCGAGCCGCTTCCTCATCAGATCACCGCCGTCTATGAGGCCATGCTGCCGCGGCAACCCCTCCGCTTTTTGCTCGCAGATGACCCTGGCGCAGGCAAAACCATCATGGCCGGGTTGTTTATCAAAGAGCTGCTCGTAAGAGGGGACTTAAGCCGCTGCCTGATCGTCTGTCCTGGCAGTTTGGTCGAGCAGTGGCAAGACGAACTTGACAGCCGGTTTGGGTTGCCGTTTGAGATTATGACCAACGACCGCCTCGAGACAGCACGCTCAGGCAACTGGCTGGCCGAAGCGCCACTGGTGATTGCCCGTCTGGATATGCTTTCGCGTAATGAAGACCTGCTCGCCAAGCTCGAGCTGACCGATTGGGATTTGATCGTCTGCGACGAAGCCCACAAGATGTCCGCCTCATATTTTGGGGGCGAAGTCAACTACACCAAACGTTACAAGTTGGGTCAGGTTCTCTCCCGGATCACCCGGCACTTCTGCTTGATGACCGCGACGCCCCATAACGGCAAAGACGCCGACTTTCAGCTCTTTATGGCGCTCTTAGACGGCGACCGTTTTGAGGGTAAGTTTCGTGATGGCGTCCACCAGGTCGATACCTCCGACCTGATGCGGCGACTCGTCAAAGAGCAGCTCGTTAAGTTTGACGGCAAACCGCTCTTCCCCGAACGTAGAGCGCATACCATCCCCTACGCCCTAAGTGACCTCGAGGCCAAACTTTACGCCGAAGTCACTGATTACGTGCGCGAGGAGTTCAACCGGGTGGACGCCCTCGCCGAGGGCGGGCGTAAAGGCACCGTCGGTTTCGCCCTAACCATCTTGCAGCGGCGGTTGGCCTCGAGCCCCGAAGCTATCTATCAGAGCCTCGCGCGGCGGCGGGCCCGGCTAGAAACCAGAGTCAGAGAAGAAAAGTTGCTGAAGCGTGGTGGAGCCGTCACCGAATTTGATGACCTGTTCTTTGACCCGGACGACTTTGACGACGAATTGCCGGGTGCCGAAGCCGAAGCTGCGGCAGAAAAGGTAGTTGATCAGGCGTCGGCGGCACGCACGGTTGCCGAACTCGAGGCCGAGATCGCCACCCTCAAACGGCTCGAGGCATTGGCTTACCAAGCCCGCATAAGCGGTACCGACCGCAAGTGGGAAGAGCTTTCCAAACTGTTGCAAGAAAACCGCGAGATCGTAGACGAGGCGGGGGGTCGGCGCAAACTCGTGATTTTCACCGAACACCGCGATACGCTCAGCTATCTTCACGAGCGCATCACCCGGCTGCTAGGTCGCGCCGAGGCGGTCGTGGTCATTCACGGCGGGATTGGACGCGAGGAAAGACAGAAAGTCCAGGCTGCGTTTACCCAAGACAAAGACGTCTTGGTGCTGTTGGCAACCGACGCCGCAGGGGAAGGCATCAACCTGCAACGCGCGCACCTGATGGTCAACTACGACCTGCCTTGGAACCCCAACCGCCTCGAGCAGCGCTTTGGCCGGATTCACCGTATCGGTCAGACCGAAGTGTGTCACCTCTGGAATCTGGTCGCGCAAGAGACCCGTGAAGGCGATGTGTTTCAGCAGCTCTTTGAAAAGCTCGAGCGTGAACGTGAGGCGCTGGGTGGTCGGGTTTTCGATGTACTCGGCAAACTCAACTTCGCTAACAAACCGCTCCGTGATTTGCTCTTGGAAGCCGTGCGCTACGGCGACCAACCCGACGTTCGAGCACGGCTCGATGAAGTTGTCGATTCAGCGCTTGACCGTGAGCACCTCACCGACCTCTTGAGCGACCATGCGCTGGCGCAGGACACGATGGACGCCAACCGAGTGCAGGGTATCCGTGAGATGATGGAGCGAGCTGAAGCCCGCCGCTTACAACCGCACTTTGTCGCCTCTTACTTCTTGACGGCGTTTCGCGCTCTTGGTGGCAGCCTCTTTGAACGTGAGCCGGGACGCTTTGAAATTACGCACATCCCTTCGGTGATCGTCCGCCGTGACCGTCAGTTGGGACTCCGCAGCCCTGTACTGCCACGTTACGAGCGTGCCACCTTTGAAAAATCACTCGTCAACGTCCGGGGCAAACCGTCTGCGGAGTTTTTGGTTCCGGGTCATCCTCTGGTCAATGCTGTGAGCGACCTAACCCTCGAGCGTCATAAAAATCTCTTGACGCAAGGCGCAGTGCTGGTAGACGAAACCGACCCCGGCACCGAATTACGCGCCCTTTTTTACCTCGAACACACCGTCCAAGACGGGCGCAAAGACCGTAACGGCAACCCGCTGACGCTTTCCAAACAGCTGCATTTTGTTGAACTCGCCGCTGACGGTGCAGCCCGGAGTGCTGGCTACGCGCCCTACCTCGACTACCGCCCCCTCGAGCCTCACGAACAGGCCGAAGTAGAAGCGGCTTTGGAAGCGCACCCGTTTGAGAAAGAAACCCTCGAGCGTGAAGCCCTGAACCACGCCGTCCTACACCTGATGCCTGCACACTTTGCCGAGGTCAAGGCTCGTAAGGAGAGCCTTATCGTCAAAACGCGGGCGGCGGTCAAAGACCGCCTGACCAAAGAGATCACCTATTGGGATCACCGCGCCGCCGAACTCAAGCTACAAGAGGAAGCGGGCAAACAACCCCGGATGAACCCACAGCTCGCCCAGCGGCGTGCCGACGACCTGCAAATCCGCCTCGAGACCCGGATGAAAGACCTGGACGACGAGGCCCGCATGACGCAACGCCCGCCCGTCATCGTCGGGTCGGTGTTGGTCGTCCCCGGTGGCCTCCTCAGCTCACAGGCCGAGACCTGGCAGCGGGCGAGAGACACCGTCCGCGTCGAGCGGCTGGCGATGGACGCGGTGATGGCTGCCGAGCGTGAGTTAGGGTTTGAACCCCGCGACGTGGGCGCACAAAAAATCGGTTATGACGTCGAGTCTAGAAACCCAGCGGACGGTTCGCTGCGCTTTATCGAGGTCAAAGGCCGCGTTAAGGGCGCAGACACCGTAACCGTCACCAAAAATGAAATCCTGACCGCGCTCAACAAGCCCGAGCAGTTTATCCTGGCACTTGTCGAGGTTGACGGGGACGCAACTACCGTGCGTTATGTAAAAACGCCGTTTGTCCGCGAACCGGATTTCGGCGCAGCGAGCGTCAACTACAACCTGCGCGAGCTGTGGCAGCAGGCCGCAGCGCCCGGCGCGGCACCGTGATAAAGTGACTACATGAGCAACCACACAAAGACGGCGGCAGGCCGTGTCGGGGTCCGCGAGTTCAAGGCGCGCGCAACGGCCCTGATCAACGAAGCGAAACCCCTCATTATCGAAAAGCACGGCAAACCCGTGGGGTTCTATCTGCCTCTTGCCCAGAAAGATAGAGCAAAGGCAAGAGAAGCCGCCGACAGGCTCGAGGCGACAATTGCGAGCATTTTGGAGCGCACCGGCATGACCCGCGACGAGTTCGAGGCGGCCTGGGAAGACGCAGGGCGTGACTGACGCGCCGCTACCGCTCGTGCTAGACGCCAGCAGCGCCGTAGCTGAAGCGCTGCGCGCCCGCGGTCTGGCCCTTTTCGGAGATGAACGCCTTGAGCTTGCTATGGCTGAAGCCGCGTGGTCTGAAACCGAACATGAACTCCGCAAACGGGTAGGCGTTATCGCCGAGCGGCGCGGCTTCTCGTCTGCTGAACAAACAGCATTGCTCTCGGGTGCGACCATAACCCTCAAGACGTGTCTCGCCATCATTCCGGCGGAAGCTTACGCCGAGCTTGAAGCCACCGCCCGCGCACGTATTCCGGCCGACCCTAACGATTGGCCCAGCGTCGCTTTGGCCCTCGCCCTGGATACCGGCATCTGGACAGAAGACCGCGACTTTTTCGGTTCCGGTCTCGCCACCTGGCGCACTCCCATCTTGCAGCACACCCTGACGGAAGCAGCATGAGCCAACAAGCGCCGCCCCCAAACCGGCTCGAGCAGCTCAACATCTGGCTCGAGGCCAAAGAGGGCGAAACGCTTGAGTTCAAAGAAGCGCAAAACAGTTACAGCAAAGAGAAACTCATCCAATACTGTGTGGCGCTAGCAAACGAAGGGGGTGGCAAGTTCATTCTCGGCGTTAAGGACAAGCGCCCACGAGAGATTGTCGGGAGTCAGGCGTTCAGGAACATCGAGCGAATAAACCTCGAGGTTGGACAAACGCTCGGCCTGCGTATCGAAACGGATGAGCTGGATGTAGAAGACAAGCGCGTCGTCGTTTTTCATGTTCCAGCACGACCTTTAGGTGTTCCTGTAGCCTACAAGGGCACTTACTTTATGCGTGCAGGCGAAAGCCTCGTACCGATGACCCAGGACATGCTTAAGCGCATCTTTGCCGAAACCGTACCCGACTTTTCTGCAACCATCTGTGAAGCTGCTACGCTCGACGACCTCGAGCCCCGCGCTACCGAAGCGTTCCGTAAGCGTTGGCACGAAAAGACCGGCAAGGCCGACGTACTCACGGTGTCAGCGGCGCAGCTTTTAGAGGACGCCGAACTCGTCCGAGACGGCAGCGTCACCTACGCGGCCTTGGCGCTTCTAGGCAGTCACCGCGGTCTCGGCAAGCACCTCGCGCAGGCCGAAATCATCTTCGAGTACCGCTCGAGCGAAGCGTCCATAGGTTTTCAAGAACGCCACGAGTTCCGTGAAGGTTTTTTAGGCGTTCATGACACCCTATGGGAACTTATCAACAAGCGCAACGACATCCAGTCGTTCCATTCGGGTCTCTTTCGCAATGACATTCCGACCTTTAACGAGCGGGCCGTGCGCGAAGCGCTCTTAAACGCCATCGGCCACCGCGACTATCAGCGGGCAGGGTCGGTTTTTGTGCGGCAGTATCCGCGCAAGCTTGTCGTGGTCAGCCCCGGCGGACTACCCACCGGCATCACGCTGGACAACATCTTGTGGCGGCAAGAGCCGCGCAACCGCCGCATCGCCGACGCACTCGGTAAGTGCAACCTTATCGAGCGTTCGGGGCAGGGTATGGATTTGATGGTCAAAGCGTGCATCACTGAAAGCAAGCCCCAACCCGACTTCCGGGACACCGACGACTATCAAGTTTCACTGACGCTGCACGGAGAAATTCAAAACGAGGCGTTTTTGCGCTTTCTGGAAAAAGTAGGGCGGGAACGCCTCGAGACCTTTTCGACCGAAGACTTTTTGGTACTGGACACCTTAGCCAAAGACCAACCCGTTCCGGAGGCGTTTAGACCCCGCTTGGCTAGGTTGGTAGAAACCGGCGTCATCGAAAAGGTAGGAAGCCGTGGGCGGGGTGTGCGTTACATCCTGTCGCGGGCACTTTACGGCTTTGTAGGTCAGAAGGGCGTCTACACCCGCAAGCGTGGGTTGGATAAAGAAACACACAAAGCACTTTTGTTCAAGCATATTAGGGACAACGACAAGCAAGGTAGCAAATTCGACGAGTTTACCCAAGTCTTGCCGGAACTTACCCGCAACCAGCTGCAAAGTCTGCTGAGAGAGCTGAAAGCAGAGCATAAAATTCGGGTAGACGGACGTACCAAAGCTGCAAAGTGGTATGTGCAGCGGGGTACATAGTGCGCTATCACCCGCACAGACTAAAACGCAATAAAACGCAATGTTCAGACGCAATAAAAGCAAAAGTTGCGTCCAGAACGGCTTTTTCAAGAGAATTATTGCGTACCAAAGACGCAATCCCAAACGCAAATCAGACGCAATCAGGAGCCTTATGACCACCCCCACGACGCCAAATCCCACCCCCAAACGCAAACTCATCGAAGTGGCGCTACCCTTAGAGGCCATCAACAAAGCCTCTGCCCGCGAAAAGTCCATCCGCCACGGCCACCCCAGCACCCTGCACCTGTGGTGGGCACGCCGCCCCTTAGCCGCCTGCCGCGCCGTGCTGTTTGCCAGCCTGGTAGACGACCCCAGCAGCCACCCGGACAGATTTCCGGACGAAACCACGCAGGACGAAGAACGCCAGCGGCTATTCAGGCTCATTGAAGAACTGGTGAAGTGGGAGAACACGACGAACGAAAAGGTCTTGGGCGAAGCCCGCGCTGAGATTATGCGTTCGACGGACGGCAACCCACCGCCGGTACTCGACCCCTTTGCCGGTGGTGGCAGCATCCCGCTAGAGGCGCAGCGTCTTGGTCTGGAAGCGCACGCCAGCGACCTGAACCCGGTGGCGGTGTTAATCAACAAAGCCCTGATTGAGATTCCGCCCAAGTTTGCCGGACGCGCCCCCATCAACCCGGAGTACCGTTCCCGCGCCGTAAAATCCGGCGAGTGGACGGGCGCAAAAGGTTTAGCCGAAGACGTGCGCTTTTACGGCAAGTGGATGCGCGACGAGGCAGAAAAGCGCATCGGGCACCTCTACCCCAAGGCCAAACTGCCGGATGGCGGTGAAGCAACGGTGATTGCGTGGCTTTGGGTACGCACTGTGACATGTCCAAACCCTGCTTGTGGAGCCCAGATGCCATTGACGAACAAATGGTCATTATCTACGAAAAAGGGCAAGGAAGCCTACGCCGAGCCGGTCATAGACAACAGTCAGAAGCCGCCACAAATTAGTTTTGAAATCAAGAGCGGTGAAGGTGCAAGAGCAGAAGGAACCGTAGGACGAAAAGGGGCGCACTGCGTCGCGTGTGAGTCGCCCGTCACCTTAGACCACATCCGCGCAGAAGGTAAAGCTGGACGGATGAGCGCCCAGCTTATGGCAGTTGTGGCAGAGGGAAACCGAGGCCGCACCTATGTGGCACCGTCTCAAGAACAGGCAGATATTGCGGCAGAGGCCAAACCTGTCTGGAAACCCGAAGCCGATTTACCCCGTAACCCTCGAGACTTCAAAACACCGAATTACGGAATGCGAACCTTTGGCGACCTTTTTACGCCCCGTCAACTCGTCGCGCTAACGACTTTTAGCGATTTGGTGCAGGAAGCCAGAGACAAAGTGCTTAAAGACGCCCTCGAGACCAACCTACCCGAAGGCGAGGGGCTCGAGGCTGGTGGAGATGAGGCTCGAAGGGTATGCGGATGCGGTGGCGGTTTATCTGGCGTGTGGGGTAAGCAAAGGGGCCAATCTTTGGTCATCTATCTCAAGTTGGATGCAGTGACCGGGGAGCTTTACGCGAAACATTTGCTAGGCAAGCAATTCCAATGGTTTGGGATTATGCCGAAGCAAACCCATTGAGTGAATCCGGCGGCAACATCAGTATGTTGCTCGAGCGAGTAGTAGATTCGATTACATTTCTACCCACACAAAAAGCAGGGATTGCAAAAAATGCGGACGCTGCCGCGTTACGCGGCAGCGTCCAGAACGTTGTTATTTCGACAGACCCACCTTATTACGACAACATCGGTTACGCAGATTTATCTGACTTCTTTTATGTCTGGTTGAGGCGTTCACTTTCCAGTTTCTATCCAAGACATCTTCAGTACACTTCTTGTTCCTAAAACGCAAGAGCTGGTTGCTACGCCGTACCGTTTTGATGGCAGCAAAAAGAAAGCTCAAGACTTTTTCGAGAAGGGTTTAGGTCAGGCTTTTGAGCGGATGTGCGAAGCAGCGCACTCGGACTTTCCACTGACTGTTTACTACGCCTTCAAACAGTCCGAATCTGAAGCGGTAGACGACAGCGGCATCGGCCTTACGGTTGCCTCGACAGGTTGGGAAACGATGCTTACTGGGTTGATGGACGCAGGATTTCAGATTACCGGAACGTGGCCTATGAGAACAGAGAGTAGCTGAGCGAATGATTGGACGGGGAACGAATGCGCTTGCCTCTTCCATCGTCCTCGTCTGCCGCCCCCGCCCCGACACCGCCCCCACCGCCACCCGCCGCGAATTCTTAACCGCGCTGCGCCGCGAACTGCCGCAAGCGTTGCGCGAGCTTCAGCAGGGCAACATCGCCCCGGTAGACCTGGCGCAAGCGTCTATCGGCCCCGGTATGGCGGTCTTCAGCCGCTACGCCAAGGTCTTGGAGTCCGACGGGAAACCGATGCCGGTACGCGCGGCGCTCGCCATCATCAATGGGATGTTGGATGAAGTCCTGGCGGAGCAAGAGGGCGAGTTCGGGCCGGATACGCGCTGGGCGCTCTCGTGGTTCGAGCAGTACAGCATGGGTGAGGGGCCGTATGGCGACGCGGAAACGCTCTCGAAGGCGAAAAACACCTCGGTTTCGGGCATGGTCGAGGCCGGGATTTTGCACTCGCGTTCGGGCCGGGTGCGGCTCCTGAGGCGCAGCGAACTCCCCGCCGACTGGGACCCGCTGCAGAGACGACGACACGAACATCTGGGAGGCGACGCAGCACCTCGTCAAGCGGCTTGAAGAGGGCGGTGAGGAGAAGGCGGCGGCGCTGCTGGCAGCTTTGGGCAGCACGGCGGAGATTGCACGTGATTTGGCGTACCGGCTTTACAGCTTGTGCGAACGCAAGAAATGGGCGCAGGAGGCTTTGGCGTATAACGCGCTGGTGAGCGTGTGGCCGGAACTGACCAAGCTGGCGGCGAACTTGCCGCAACCCTCGGCGGTGTCGCAGCCCAGTGCTTTTGGAGGTCAGTAATGGCGGTCTCGAACGCTGAGCGTATCGGCAAAGGGTTAGAACTCCTCAAACAAGGCTTGACGCCGTTTGTCGAGCGGGAGTTGCGGGCGGTTTACGGCGACGAGTGGGCGACGGTGGCGCTCCGCACGCTGCGCGAGACGCACGAGTTTATGGACGGCAAGAGCGAAATGGATGTTCACGCGCTCTTGGTCTTGATGTGGGGGCAGTGGAACGAGGTGTTTCGCAAAACGCTCGGGCATACGGAGCGCACCTATGTCAGTGAACTGCGGGTCGTGCGTAACGATTGGGCGCATCAGAAGACGTTTAGCAGCGACGACACCGACCGAGGTCTGGACACGATGGTGCGGCTCTTGAACGCGGTCAGCGCCGGTCAACAAGCAACCGAGGTCGAGCGCAGCAAACAAGAGCTGCGGCGGACGGTCTACGAAGAGCAGGCGCGGCGTGAGACGCGCAAGGTGGCCCGGGTGAGCACGCTCGAGGGCACCCCCAACACCGCCCTAAAACCGTGGCGCGAGCTGATTACCCCGCACAAAGACGTGATGAAAGGCACCTTTCGGCAGGCCGAATTTGCCGCCGACTTGTGGCAGGTCTTTATCGGCGAGGGCGCGTCGAGCGAGTACATGGAGCCGACCGAGTTTTTCCGCCGCACCTACCTGACAGACGGGCTCAAAGGTCTCCTGACGAACGCCATCAAACGGCTGTCGGGGCGGGGCGGCGACCCGGTGGTCGAGTTGCAGACGAACTTCGGCGGCGGGAAAACGCACTCGATGCTGGCCTTGTATCACCTGTTTTCCGGTCGTAGCTTGACCGATTTGCCGGGGCTCGAGCCGGTCTTGGAACAAGTCGGCAGCGCAAAACCGAGCGGCGTCAAACGGGTCGTGTTGGTCGGGAACAAGATTTCACCGGGGCAACCGAGCCGTAAAGCCGACGGGACGGTCGTGCGGACGCTCTGGGGTGAGATCGCCTATCAGCTTGGGCGGCGCGAAGGCTTTGAGATGCTCCGCGAAGCCGACGAGACCTCGACGAACCCCGGCGACACACTCCGGCAACTCTTTGTCAAATACGGCCCATGCCTCATCCTGATTGACGAGTGGGTGGCCTACGCGCGGCAGCTGCACACCGAGAGCGACCTGCCCGGTGGCAGTTTTGAAACGCACTTCACTTTTGCCCAGACGCTCACCGAAGCGGCGAAGGCGGCACCCAACACACTGCTCATCGTCAGCATTCCCTCGAGTGACTCAAATATGCAGGGTCAACCGGGTTCACATATCGAAGTAGGCGGCGAACGCGGACAGCTGGCCTTAGAGCGGCTCAAAAATGCGATAGGACGGCTCGAGTCGGCGTGGCGGCCAGCGAGCAGCGACGAGAGTTTCGAGATCGTCCGGCGGCGGCTTTTTCAAGAAATGAACCCCGACCAATACCCACAGCGCGACGCGGTGATTAAAGCGTGCATGAGCATGTACCGCGACAATGCGGGCGAGTTTCCGGCGGGAACCCGCGAAGCCGAGTACGAAAGGCGGATGCGGGCAGCTTATCCGATTCACCCCGAGCTGTTCGAGCGGCTCTACACCGATTGGTCATCACTCGAAAAGTTTCAGCGGACGCGCGGCGTCTTGCGGCTCATGGCAGCCGTAATCCATGAACTCTGGAAGCGCGAGGACAAGAGCTTACTGATCTTGCCTGCAACGGTTCCCATCGACGCGGCACCTGTTCAATCTGAACTAACACGCTACCTTGAAGACAACTGGTTGCCGGTACTCGAAAAAGACGTAGACGGCCCCGATTCACTGCCGCTCAAGCTCGACGGCGAATATCCGAACTTGGGCCGCTACTCGGCGTGTCGGCGGGTAGCGCGGACGCTCTACTTGGGTTCTGCACCGACCCTGCGTTTGGAAAACAAGGGCGTAACGTCTGAAACGGTCAAACTAGGGTGCGTACAACCGGGCGAAACCGTCTCGACTTTTGGCGACGCACTGCGTCGGTTGAGCGACCAGGCGACGCACCTCTATATCAACAACGAACGCTACTGGTACGCGACGCAGCCGAGCGTCTCGAGGCTCGCCCAAGACCGTGCCGGAGAACTCTCTGAAGATGCAGTGTTTGAAGAGATACGTGAACGCCTGCAAACCGAAGCGAAGGCGCGAGCAGATTTTGCCCGCGTCCATGTGATGCCCGACTCGAGCAGTGATGTGCCCAACGAACCGGGGGCGGCGCTGGTCATCCTCGGGCCGGGTATATCGCACTCAGCTAGAGCCAAAGAAAGCCCGGCACATCACGAAGCGGCCAGCATCCTCGAGACGCGGGGTAGTGGGGCACGTACCTATAAAAACACCTTGGTCTTTCTCGCTGTAGACGCTGCTCGGTACGGAGATCTCGAGGGTGCAGTTCGTGCGTTTCTAGCTTGGCGTTCGGTTGAGGACGACGCGAAACAGGAAAATCTCAACCTCGATACCTTCCAGCGCAATCAGGCGAAAACTAAAGCAGCGGACGCTGAGAAGACGCTCGTCTCACGTGTTCCTGAAGCGTATCAGTGGCTCTTGATTCCCAGCCAACCCGACCCGCGAGGGCCGATTATCTGGGAGGAGGTACGTCTGACGGCTAAAGAGGGTTTGGTAGTGCGCACAGCCAAACGTCTGCGCGCCGACGACTATCTGATCACTGTGCTCGCCGGTACGCTCCTCAAACGCGCGCTTGACACCATTCCGCTCTGGCGTGGGGATCATGTCGGTCTCAAACAGCTGTCTGAAGACTTTACCAGCTACCTCTATTTACCCCGACTTAGAGACTCTACGGTATTACTTGAGGCCGTAAAAGACGGACTTAGGCTCCTTACCTGGTCGGTCGAGTCGTTTGCCTACGCGGATGGTTACGACGCTGAGAAGGGACGTTACATCGGCCTCCGTACAGGTGATGTGCCCCTTGATCTAAATAAAGGATTACTGGTTCAGCCGGACGCGGCAACGAAGCAGCTTGAAGCTGAGCGGGTCATCGCTGAGTCTACTCCGGTCAACCCTACTTCTGCTGCTGAACCCACCTATGGAGCAGCTGAGCCTACGCCGCCCCCGAGTCAACCTCGAGACGTTCAGCTTAAGCGTTTTTACGGCTCTGCCAGACTTGACCCTACACGCTTTATCAGGGACGCCAACAGCATCGGGGACGCGGTAGTGCAGCATCTGAACGGGCTTGCCGGAGCTGAAGTGGAGTTAGTGCTCAAGATTCGGGCTCGCTTCGATACGGGAGCGCCTGAGAACGTTGTGCGGACGGTCACGGAAAATAGCCGAACGCTGAAGTTCTCGAGTGCTGGGTTTGAGGAAGAATAGGTGAGATGCATTGTTTTAATTTTAAGGTTGCGGGCCTGAAGTGAACATCCAAAACGTTATCGTCCACTCACTTCAAAAAGATCGACATCAGACCTCAGCTACCGTCCAGCTCCGTGAGGATGAACTCTTTGTAGAGCCTAAAGTTAGCAGACTGATAGTACGAATCGCCGACCTTTACAGCAAACGTTCCGGTCGAGCATATGGGAATTTCGGCCCTACTCATTTTAGTGCGCCTTTGAAGGGCTACCTAGATGATGCAACGCACTTTGTCTCGTTTACTCAAACTGCCATGAATATTCTAAGTGATGAGATCGTCAAAGCTCAGCTAGCGACCGGTGGCTACGTGCTTTTCGTGACGTTTGAGCAATTCAATCAACGTCGATTTATGGTTGTTATGTTGAAAGATACCGAAGGCGTTTCATTTAACAGCCACCTCGACGTGCTTGACGTCAATCATCTTGAACTTGACAACCTCCATCTAGCTGCGAGTATTGACATAACGAGGTGGCAGCTCGGAAATGCTCAAAAGTATGTCTCTTTTGTCAAGGGTCGGCACAACACGGTCGTAACGGAGTATTTCAAAAGATTCGTCGGAATTCAAGAATTCTCTGATTCAATGAAAGATACAGCAGGTCTTGTCGCTATTGTAAGGTCATTTGCTCGGGTGAATGAGCTAGGAACTGTAAAAGAGGAGGAACTAAAATCCCGTGTTCACTCCTACTGTGAAGATCGGTTAGAACACAACGCCCCCGTCTATCTCAATGAGCTCTCGCGCTATCTTGATGAGGCTAACTCAGAAGCCTTTCTTGAGCATGTTAATAAAAGCGACGAACAAATCAATAACGAAATTTTGCTTGACAAACGTGGGCTTCGCAGACTTGTTAGATACTCAGGAAGAAACGACGAGATGTCGATTACCTTCAATGCCAGTTTGTTAGGCGAGCGCGTACAGTACGATGCCGAAAATGATACCTTAAAAATTAAGGGTATACCTGAAAGTCTGGTTCAACAGCTGACTACTGGGTTAGAAGGGTAACGAGGAACATCTATGACCGACGCCAAACAGATCGTACAGAAAACTAGAGATCTACTGGCGCAGTGCTCGGACGTCCGCTGGGAACAAGCGGCATTTAGAGGTGTTCTCACCAAGTCAGCAAGTACCGTCTCGCTGTTACAAGCGCTTGACAGTGGCGGTGACACACAGATTGAACTGGAAAAGTTTGATGGTTCAGTTCTAAGCCTGGAAACAGCTATTTCTACCGTTGAGGAGGGTGGCAAGCTTCGACTCTCAGTTCATCCGGTGAGAACGCAATGGGCGTTTGTCGCTAAAGATTTCGACGATTTATTAGAGCATTTTAATTTCAGAATCAAAGAGCCCCGAACGTATCTCATAAGTGATGTTGCCTATACAAACGCGGATGAGAACGCATCTCAATCGCATCTAGTAAAAGCTTATAGACGTACACTGACCTTCATCAACCTGCTTAGAAGCCTGGCCGAATACGTTGATCTGCCAAATGAAACTTTTATATTCATTGGCGGTAAGAGGCGGCTTGATTTGAAGATCGTTTACAGCTCGCATGAGATGAACCAAGAACCGAGATCGTACGAAAAATATAGCTACGCCTTTTCCGAAGGCTTGCACTATGAGGTGAAAAAAAACTCTGCTAACTAGTGCTTTGCTAGAAACACTACAGAACATTCCTACGCAAGAGCGGTTCCGGGCGCTGTTGTCGAAATTGGATTTAGTGTGGCAGAAATTCCATGCCGACTACCAACTGTACATAACAGAGTTTTCGTTTGAGAACGAAAAGGAAAAGCTGGAAGCGCGGAAGCGCGAGTATATCGTGAGCTTGAATAACGTAATCAGCAGTATCCAAACTCAAATCTTAGCCGTCCCCATTTCTCTTGTGCTCATTGGCGGCCAGATGAAGCTCGTTGGGGCTGAACAAGGAACGAGCCAATATCTTTCTAGGTTATTAGCAAACTCATCTATCTTAGCTGGAGCTGTCGTCTTTGCGATTTTGATGTTTGTTTTGACCAAAAACCAATATCGAACTTTGAGGGCAATTAGCGATGAATACACATCGCGCCAAACGAGATATCAAAAGGAGCTTCCCGAACTCTTTGAGAGCCTTAAAGCGGCTTTTTCTGACCTTGATGCGCGAAAGTCTCAGGTTTGGTGGCTTCTCTTCTTCGTCAACTCCGTCGTTGTTGTAGGTCTCGTCTTCTCAGGAGCGATGTTCCTACTAAATCTACCCTCCGCTCGTTCTTGGCTAGCAGAAAGTCTCGAGCCTGTAGCGCTTTGGATAAGTAACCTCATTTCTAATTGACGCTTTACCGCCTGTCAGAAAAGGGTACTCCGAACACCTCGACTAAAAGCGAGCAGTAAGCATAAAAGCGCGGCTAAAACGAACTATCAAAAATCGTACGATTTTTTGATATGGTTGGACACGTCCGTAGCGATCAAAAAGCAGCGTGTCGGAATCTATCTCCGCGTCTCGACGATGGATCAAGAGGCTGAAAACTAACTCCGACAACTTCAGGTGCTTTGTGCCGAGCAAAGATGGACAATCTATAAAACCTATGTTGACGTCGAATCGGGGCGCAAGGGTAAACGGGAACGAACTGACTTTGCAAATCTTTTCAAGGACACAGCCAAACGTCGTTTTGAGCTAATAGACCTCTTGCAGAAGTAAGGCGAGCTGTTGCAAGGTGGTCAGATGCGTTACGAAGCAGTGAAAGACTTAAGTCCAAAAGCGTTCAAACGGCTGACGGGTGTCAAACCGGTGGTGTTCGGGGAGATGATGGGGTGCTTCGAGAAGCGCAGAGGCACAAGAAGTCAGGCCGCCCGGGCAAGCTTTCTCTTGAAGACAAGGTGTTGTTGACGCTGATGTATTGGCGAGAGTACCGGACGCAGTTTCATATTGCGGCGAGTTACGGGGTACATGAAGCAACCGCCTGTCGCATCATCAGGCAGACTGAAGACGCGCTGGTCAGCTCGGGTCAGTTCAGCTTGCCCCAACGCCGTGAAGTCGCCGAGCATGACTGGGTGGTGGTCTTGGTCGACGCCACCGAGACGCGCACCGAACGCCCCAAAAAAACCAGCGGCGCTACTACAGCGGCAAGAAAAAGTGCCATACCTTGAAAAGTCAGGTCGTCCTCGACGCGAGAAGCCACAAGCTTCTCGCCACCGCCCACGCCCCGGGGTCAACGAACGACCTCACCCTCCTGAGAACGGCTGACCCCAAGCTGCAAGCCCACGTCTGGGTCGTCGCCGACGGCGGTTATCAAGGTTATGCCAAAGACCATCGGCAGCGCTGTCTACCTATCCGCAAACCGCGCGGAGCTGAACCTAAACCTGAAGACAAAGCCCACAACCGCTCGCTCGCCCGCTTCCGCGTCACCGTCGAACACACTATCCGCTCACTGAAAATCTGGCACATCCTCAAAGACCCCTACCGCAACCGCCGCAAGCGCTTCTCCTTACGTTTTCGCCTCATCGCCGGGCTCATCAACGCTCAGCTCCAAACCTGACTTTCGCAGGAGGTCTGTTCTTAGAAACGTTCTTGGGAATGCCGCCCGAAGAGGCAACCGACGAGCACTTCAACGCGCCACGCGGTCATATCGTCTCGGTCTGGAACGCCCTCGTCAAACGCACGAAGCCGTATCTGCTGCCGGGGGTACTGACGCTTACCTCTAAGGCAGATTTTCAGGCTCGAGACCTCCTCACCCGCACGACGACCGTGTACTTAATGTGGCCTGAACACGAACTCGAGAGCCTCTCCGGGCCGCTCAACCTGATTCTGACGGCGCTGATTACGGCCCTAGCTAGAGAGACCGACAAAACATCCACCACCCCACATCGCCCCGTCATCCTCGCATTAGATGAAGCCGGACGGGTGCGAGTACCCAACTTGCCTGCCCACAGCGCAACCTTAGCCGGGCGTAACGTCAGCCTGGCGCTTTATGTGCAGGCGCTCGACCAGCTCTGGGACACGTATGGACTAAACGGCGGCGAGACCATCTTATCAAACTGTCACCACAAGGTCTTTCACGGTGCCCTGTCGCTTAAGACTGCCGAGTACATCAGCCGCAATCTGGGGCAGAAGAGTGTCTCCGAGGAGCGGCGGAGCCGGGCACCTGGCTTGTTCTCACAGGAGACGATCACCCAGGGTTACACAACCCGTCCGCTGCTAACGCCCGACGAGGTGCGGATGCTTGGGCGCGATGAGGTCATCGTACTGAGCCGGGACGCGATGCCGATCCGAGGTAAGCGGTTGGGGTTTCCCGACCTCAAGGTGTTGCGGGAGAGGGCACAGTTGCCGCCGACGTTGTTGGCGAGGCTCGAGCTACCGGACGCCGCACTCGTACCTACTGACGAGAAAGTACCTAGAAAGAACTCTACGAACATGACGGGAGCACATATGCATAAGAACGTGGCGAAGCGGGAACAACCTGATCAATTCCCGCCTAGAACGCGTAAGCGGTATATCGACCCCGAGGAGACGTGATGCACGAAGGCCGGCTTCTGATGATCTTCTTCTGCTTGGCGCTAACGCTTGTTGGTATGGGCTGGCTCGAGGCGTGGCCTATCGCGGCTCTAGCAGCGGTGATGTTCTACGGCTTTTACCGCTGGTTGTGGCTCGAGCCGCTTTTGTGGTTTAGCGTCATCTTCGCGGTGCTGACTATTGCGCTGCTCGCTACTGTTCTTGCACCCATCGGCAACTTGCTGCTCGCGCTCTTGGCACTTTTAGTTGGCTTAGTGTTGGTCGGTTGGGAAGCTGTTGTAGGTATAAGCGTCGGCTGGCAAGCTTGGAGGGCGTGGCAAGCACGCAGAATCGTCCAGAAGCAGAAATAGCACAGACGTGACACGAAGTAGAGTGGTTGTTTTGAAGGCTTCTGACCCTCTATTCTTGTCTCAAAATATCGACAAAGCAGGAGAAAGCAACAGGAAATTGGTTCACCTGTCAACGCAGTGCCTTTCGAGGAGCTAGCAGAATGCGCTTGCGGAGCAGGCTAAACGACCTACGTCCAGACAGCTGCCGTTCGATAAGCTTCAGGTGGTTGATCCCACCTTCAGTAGAGTTACATCTTTACGTGTGAGTTCAAGTCCTGCTCTTTGCACCACGTCAGGGACGCGAGAAACGCGGAGACGGTCACTTCTGTAAGGTGGCCGTTTTTTCTTTTGGGGTACGAATAGGGTACGAACATTTTTTCATCTTCAAACTACACCTTGATGAGACGTAAAAAACTTCTTGCGTTGGTTTAGAAAAATGCCTTAGCATGGTCTGAACTAATGAGAGCACATGAACCGTAACGCCGGGGAACGTAGGCCGTGTGCTCGACGATTTGGAGACCTCACCTGTGCAGCTTGAAGAGCTGAACGTTGGCGCAGATGTCAAAGGCATCATCCCCGGAGAAACCGTTACCGTCCTCGCAACCCAGTGGTACGGCTCGGCTGCGGTTGAACTGACCTACAAAACTGTGGCGGGTCAGACGGGCAGTGAAATGCTCTACCGCGACCGTGAAGCTGAACTCGAGCTGACCCAAGCCGGACTCAGCTGGAACTTGAGCGCAGACGGAGGGCTACTTCGGCTCGTTTCAGAGGCGCACCGTATCCGGCTGGCGCACCTTTTTGACCCACACTTAGCGGTTCACACCTCGCAAGTCGAGCCGCTTCCTCATCAGATCACCGCCGTCTATGAGGCCATGCTGCCGCGGCAACCCCTCCGCTTTTTGCTCGCAGATGACCCTGGCGCAGGCAAAACCATCATGGCCGGGTTGTTTATCAAAGAGCTGCTCGTAAGAGGGGACTTAAGCCGCTGCCTGATCGTCTGTCCTGGCAGTTTGGTCGAGCAGTGGCAAGACGAGCTTGACAGCCGGTTTGGGTTGCCGTTTGAGATTATGACCAACGACCGCCTCGAGACAGCACGCTCAGGCAACTGGCTGGCCGAAGCGCCACTGGTGATTGCCCGTCTGGATATGCTTTCGCGTAATGAAGACCTGCTCGCCAAGCTCGAGCTGACCGATTGGGATTTGATCGTCTGCGACGAAGCCCACAAGATGTCCGCCTCATATTTTGGGGGCGAAGTCAACTACACCAAACGTTACAAGTTGGGTCAGGTTCTCTCCCGGATCACCCGGCACTTCTGCTTGATGACCGCGACGCCCCATAACGGCAAAGACGCCGACTTTCAGCTCTTTATGGCGCTCTTAGACGGCGACCGTTTTGAGGGTAAGTTTCGTGATGGCGTCCACCAGGTCGATACCTCCGACCTGATGCGGCGACTCGTCAAAGAGCAGCTCGTTAAGTTTGACGGCAAACCGCTCTTCCCCGAACGTAGAGCGCATACCATCCCCTACGCCCTAAGTGACCTCGAGGCCAAACTTTACGCCGAAGTCACTGATTACGTGCGCGAGGAGTTCAACCGGGTGGACGCCCTCGCCGAGGGCGGGCGTAAAGGCACCGTCGGTTTCGCCCTAACCATCTTGCAGCGGCGGTTGGCCTCGAGCCCCGAAGCTATCTATCAGAGCCTCGCGCGGCGGCGGGCCCGGCTAGAAACCAGAGTCAGAGAAGAAAAGTTGCTGAAGCGTGGTGGAGCCGTCACCGAATTTGATGACCTGTTCTTTGACCCGGACGACTTTGACGACGAATTGCCGGGTGCCGAAGCCGAAGCTGCGGCAGAAAAGGTAGTTGATCAGGCGTCGGCGGCACGCACGGTTGCCGAACTCGAGGCCGAGATCGCCACCCTCAAACGGCTCGAGGCATTGGCTTACCAAGCCCGCATAAGCGGTACCGACCGCAAGTGGGAAGAGCTTTCCAAACTGTTGCAAGAAAACCGCGAGATCGTAGACGAGGCGGGGGGTCGGCGCAAACTCGTGATTTTCACCGAACACCGCGATACGCTCAGCTATCTTCACGAGCGCATCACCCGGCTGCTAGGTCGCGCCGAGGCGGCCGTGGTCATTCACGGCGGGATTGGACGCGAGGAAAGACAGAAAGTCCAGGCTGCGTTTACCCAAGACAAAGACGTCTTGGTGCTGTTGGCAACCGACGCCGCAGGGGAAGGCATCAACCTGCAACGCGCGCACCTGATGGTCAACTACGACCTGCCTTGGAACCCCAACCGCCTCGAGCAGCGCTTTGGCCGGATTCACCGTATCGGTCAGACCGAAGTGTGTCACCTCTGGAATCTGGTCGCGCAAGAGACCCGTGAAGGCGATGTGTTTCAGCAGCTCTTTGAAAAGCTCGAGCGTGAACGTGAGGCGCTGGGTGGTCGGGTTTTCGATGTACTCGGCAAACTCAACTTCGCTAACAAACCGCTCCGTGATTTGCTCTTGGAAGCCGTGCGCTACGGCGACCAACCCGACGTTCGAGCACGGCTCGATGAAGTTGTCGATTCAGCGCTTGACCGTGAGCACCTCACCGACCTCTTGAGCGACCATGCGCTGGCGCAGGACACGATGGACGCCAACCGAGTGCAGGGTATCCGTGAGATGATGGAGCGAGCTGAAGCCCGCCGCTTACAACCGCACTTTGTCGCCTCTTACTTCTTGACGGCGTTTCGCGCTCTTGGTGGCAGCCTCTTTGAACGTGAGCCGGGACGCTTTGAAATTACGCACATCCCTTCGGTGATCGTCCGCCGTGACCGTCAGTTGGGACTCCGCAGCCCTGTACTGCCACGTTACGAGCGTGCCACCTTTGAAAAATCACTCGTCAACGTCCGGGGCAAACCGTCTGCGGAGTTTTTGGTTCCGGGTCATCCTCTGGTCAATGCTGTGAGCGACCTAACCCTCGAGCGTCATAAAAATCTCTTGACGCAAGGCGCAGTGCTGGTAGACGAAACCGACCCCGGCACCGAATTACGCGCCCTTTTTTACCTCGAACACACCGTCCAAGACGGGCGCAAAGACCGTAACGGCAACCCGCTGACGCTTTCCAAACAGCTGCATTTTGTTGAACTCGCCGCTGACGGTGCAGCCCGGAGTGCTGGCTACGCGCCCTACCTCGACTACCGCCCCCTCGAGCCTCACGAACAGGCCGAAGTAGAAGCGGCTTTGGAAGCGCACCCGTTTGAGAAAGAAACCCTCGAGCGTGAAGCCCTGAACCACGCCGTCCTGCACCTGATGCCTGCACACTTTGCCGAGGTCAAGGCTCGTAAGGAGAGCCTTATCGTCAAAACGCGGGCGGCGGTCAAAGACCGCCTGACCAAAGAGATCACCTATTGGGATCACCGCGCCGCCGAACTCAAGCTACAAGAGGAAGCGGGCAAACAACCCCGGATGAACCCACAGCTCGCCCAGCGGCGTGCCGACGACCTGCAAATCCGCCTCGAGACCCGGATGAAAGACCTGGACGACGAGGCCCGCATGACGCAACGCCCGCCCGTCATCGTCGGGTCGGTGTTGGTCGTCCCCGGTGGCCTCCTCAGCTCACAGGCCGAGACCTGGCAGCGGGCGAGAGACACCGTCCGCGTCGAGCGCCTAGCGATGGACGCGGTGATGGCTGCCGAGCGTGAGTTAGGGTTTGAACCCTTTGATGTGGACGCACAAAAAATCGGTTATGACGTCGAGTCTAGAAACCCAGCGGACGGTTCGCTGCGCTTTATCGAGGTCAAAGGCCGCGTTAAGGGCGCAGACACCGTAACCGTCACCAAAAACGAAATTTTGACCGCGCTCAACAAGCCCGAGCAGTTTATCCTGGCACTTGTCGAGGTTGACGGGGACGCAACTACCGTGCGTTATGTAAAAACGCCGTTTGTCCGCGAACCGGATTTCGGCGCAGCGAGCGTCAACTACAACCTGCGCGAGCTGTGGCAGCAGGCCGCAGCGCCCGGCGCGGCACCGTGATAAAGTGACTACATGAGCAACCACACAAAGACGGCGGCAGGCCGTGTCGGGGTCCGCGAGTTCAAGGCGCGCGCAACGGCCCTGATCAACGAAGCGAAACCCCTCATTATCGAAAAGCACGGCAAACCCGTGGGGTTCTATCTGCCTCTTGCCCAGAAAGATAGAGCAAAGGCAAGAGAAGCCGCCGACAGGCTCGAGGCGACAATTGCGAGCATTTTGGAGCGCACCGGCATGACCCGCGACGAGTTCGAGGCGGCCTGGGAAGACGCAGGGCGTGACTGACGCGCCGCTACCGCTCGTGCTAGACGCCAGCAGCGCCGTAGCTGAAGCGCTGCGCGCCCGCGGTCTGGCTCTTTTCGGAGATGAACGCCTTGAGCTTGCTATGGCTGAAGCCGCGTGGTCTGAAACCGAACATGAACTCCGCAAACGGGTAGGCGTTATCGCCGAGCGGCGCGGCTTCTCGTCTGCTGAACAAACAGCATTGCTCTCGGGTGCGACCATAACCCTCAAGACGTGTCTCGCCATCATTCCGGCGGAAGCTTACGCCGAGCTTGAAGCCACCGCCCGCGCACGTATTCCGGCCGACCCTAACGATTGGCCCAGCGTCGCTTTGGCTCTCGCCCTGGATACCGGCATCTGGACAGAAGACCGCGACTTTTTCGGTTCCGGTCTCGCCACCTGGCGCACTCCCATCTTGCAGCACACCCTGACGGAAGCAGCATGAGCCAACAAGCGCCGCCCCCAAACCGGCTCGAGCAGCTCAACATCTGGCTCGAGGCCAAAGAGGGCGAAACGCTTGAGTTCAAAGAAGCGCAAAACAGTTACAGCAAAGAGAAACTCATCCAATACTGTGTGGCGCTAGCAAACGAAGGGGGTGGCAAGTTCATTCTCGGCGTTAAGGACAAGCGCCCACGAGAGATTGTCGGGAGTCAGGCGTTCAGGAACATCGAGCGAATAAACCTCGAGGTTGGACAAACGCTCGGCCTGCGTATCGAAACGGATGAGCTGGATGTAGAAGACAAGCGCGTCGTCGTTTTTCATGTTCCAGCACGACCTTTAGGTGTTCCTGTAGCCTACAAGGGCACTTACTTTATGCGTGCAGGCGAAAGCCTCGTACCGATGACCCAGGACATGCTTAAGCGCATCTTTGCCGAAACCGTACCCGACTTTTCTGCAACCATCTGTGAAGCTGCTACGCTCGACGACCTCGAGCCCCGCGCTACCGAAGCGTTCCGTAAGCGTTGGCACGAAAAGACCGGCAAGGCCGACGTACTCACGGTGTCAGCGGCGCAGCTTTTAGAGGACGCCGAACTCGTCCGAGACGGCAGCGTCACCTACGCGGCCTTGGCGCTTCTAGGCAGTCACCGCGGTCTCGGCAAGCACCTCGCGCAGGCCGAAATCATCTTCGAGTACCGCTCGAGCGAAGCGTCCATAGGTTTTCAAGAACGCCACGAGTTCCGTGAAGGTTTTTTAGGCGTTCATGACACCCTATGGGAACTTATCAACAAGCGCAACGACATCCAGTCGTTCCATTCGGGTCTCTTTCGCAATGACATTCCGACCTTTAACGAGCGGGCCGTGCGCGAAGCGCTCTTAAACGCCATCGGCCACCGCGACTATCAGCGGGCAGGGTCGGTTTTTGTGCGGCAGTATCCGCGCAAGCTTGTCGTGGTCAGCCCCGGCGGACTACCCACCGGCATCACGCTGGACAACATCTTGTGGCGGCAAGAGCCGCGCAACCGCCGCATCGCCGACGCACTCGGTAAGTGCAACCTTATCGAGCGTTCGGGGCAGGGTATGGATTTGATGGTCAAAGCGTGCATCACTGAAAGCAAGCCCCAACCCGACTTCCGGGACACCGACGACTATCAAGTTTCACTGACGCTGCACGGAGAAATTCAAAACGAGGCGTTTTTGCGCTTTCTGGAAAAAGTAGGGCGGGAACGCCTCGAGACCTTTTCGACCGAAGACTTTTTGGTACTGGACACCTTAGCCAAAGACCAACCCGTTCCGGAGGCGTTTAGACCCCGCTTGGCTAGGTTGGTAGAAACCGGCGTCATCGAAAAGGTAGGAAGCCGTGGGCGGGGTGTGCGTTACATCCTGTCGCGGGCACTTTACGGCTTTGTAGGTCAGAAGGGCGTCTACACCCGCAAGCGTGGGTTGGATAAAGAAACACACAAAGCACTTTTGTTCAAGCATATTAGGGACAACGACAAGCAAGGTAGCAAATTCGACGAGTTTACCCAAGTCTTGCCGGAACTTACCCGCAACCAGCTGCAAAGTCTGCTGAGAGAGCTGAAAGCAGAGCATAAAATTCGGGTAGACGGACGTACCAAAGCTGCAAAGTGGTATGTGCAGCGGGGTACATAGTGCGCTATCACCCGCACAGACTAAAACGCAATAAAACGCAATGTTCAGACGCAATAAAAGCAAAAGTTGCGTCCAGAACGGCTTTTTCAAGAGAATTATTGCGTACCAAAGACGCAATCCCAAACGCAAATCAGACGCAATCAGGAGCCTTATGACCACCCCCACGACGCCAAACCCCACCCCCAAACGCAAACTCATCGAAGTGGCGCTACCCTTAGAGGCCATCAACAAACCTCTGCCCGCGAAAAGTCCATCCGCCACGGCCACCCCAGCACCCTGCACCTGTGGTGGGCACGCCGCCCCTTAGCCGCCTGCCGCGCCGTGCTGTTTGCCAGCCTGGTAGACGACCCCAGCAGCCACCCGGACAGATTTCCGGACGAAACCACGCAGGACGAAGAACGCCAGCGGCTATTCAGGCTCATTGAAGAACTGGTGAAGTGGGAGAACACGACGAATGAAAAGGTCTTGGGCGAAGCCCGCGCTGAGATTATGCGTTCGACGGACGGCAACCCACCGCCGGTACTCGACCCCTTTGCCGGAGGCGGCAGCATCCCGCTAGAGGCGCAGCGTCTTGGTCTGGAAGCGCACGCCAGCGACCTGAACCCGGTGGCGGTGTTAATCAACAAAGCCCTGATTGAGATTCCGCCCAAGTTTGCCGGACGCGCCCCCATCAACCCGGAGTACCGTTCCCGCGCCGTAAAATCCGGCGAGTGGACGGGCGCAAAAGGTTTAGCCGAAGACGTGCGCTTTTACGGCAAGTGGATGCGCGACGAGGCAGAAAAGCGCATCGGGCACCTCTACCCCAAGGCCAAACTGCCGGATGGCGGTGAAGCAACGGTGATTGCGTGGCTTTGGGTACGCACTGTGACATGTCCAAACCCTGCTTGTGGAGCCCAGATGCCATTGACGAACAAATGGTCATTATCTACTAAAAAGGGCAAGGAAGCCTACGCCGAGCCGGTCATAGACAACAGTCAGAAGCCGCCACAAATTAGTTTTGAAATCAAGAGCGGTGAAGGTGCAAGAGCAGAAGGAACCGTAGGACGAAAAGGGGCGCACTGCGTCGCGTGTGAGTCGCCCGTCACCTTAGACCACATCCGCGCAGAAGGTAAAGCTGGACGGATGAGCGCCCAGCTTATGGCAGTTGTGGCAGAGGGAAACCGAGGCCGCACCTATGTGGCACCGTCTCAAGAACAGGCAGATATTGCGGCAGAGGCCAAACCTGTCTGGAAACCCGAAGCCGATTTACCCCGTAACCCTCGAGACTTCAAAACACCGAATTACGGAATGCGAACCTTTGGCGACCTTTTTACGCCCCGTCAACTCGTCGCGCTAACGACTTTTAGCGATTTGGTGCAGGAAGCCAGAGACAAAGTGCTTAAAGACGCCCTCGAGACCAACCTACCCGAAGGCGAGGGGCTCGAGGCTGGTGGAGATGAGGCTCGAGGGTATGCGGATGCGGTGGCGGTTTATCTGGCGTGTGGGGTAAGCAAAGGGGCCAATCTTTGGTCATCTATCTCAAGTTGGATGAGTGACCGGGGAGCTTTACGCGAAACATTTGCTAGGCAAGCAATTCCAATGGTTTGGGATTATGCCGAAGCAAACCCATTGAGTGAATCCGGCGGCAACATCAGTATGTTTCTCGAGCGAGTAGTAGATTCGATTACATTTCTACCCACACAAAAAGCAGGGATTGCAAAAAATGCGGACGCTGCCGCGTTACGCGGCAGCGTCCAGAACGTTGTTATTTCGACAGACCCACCTTATTACGACAACATCGGTTACGCAGATTTATCTGACTTCTTTTATGTCTGGTTGAGGCGTTCACTTTCCAGTTTCTATCCAGACATCTTCAGTACACTTCTTGTTCCTAAAACGCAAGAGCTGGTTGCTACGCCGTACCGTTTTGATGGCAGCAAAAAGAAAGCTCAAGACTTTTTCGAGAAGGGTTTAGGTCAGGCTTTTGAGCGGATGTGCGAAGCAGCGCACTCGGACTTTCCACTGACTGTTTACTACGCCTTCAAACAGTCCGAATCTGAAGCGGTAGACGACAGCGGCATCGGCCTTACGGTTGCCTCGACAGGTTGGGAAACGATGCTTACTGGGCTAATGGAAGCAGGATTTCAGATTACTGGAACCTGGCCTATGAGAACAGAGAGTAGTGGGCGAATGATTGGACGGGGAACGAATGCGCTTGCCTCTTCCATCGTCCTCGTCTGCCGCCCCCGCCCCGACACCGCCCCCACCGCCACCCGCCGCGAATTCTTAACCGCGCTGCGCCGCGAACTGCCGCAAGCGTTGCGCGAGCTTCAGCAGGGCAACATCGCGCCGGTAGACCTGGCGCAAGCGTCTATCGGCCCCGGTATGGCGGTCTTCAGCCGCTACGCCAAGGTCTTGGAGTCCGACGGGAAACCGATGCCGGTACGCGCGGCGCTCGCCATCATCAATGGGATGTTGGATGAAGTCTTGGCGGAGCAAGAGGGCGAGTTCGGGCCGGATACGCGCTGGGCGCTCTCGTGGTTCGAGCAGTACAGCATGGGTGAGGGGCCGTATGGCGACGCGGAAACACTCTCGAAGGCGAAAAACACTTCGGTTTTGGGCATGGTCGAGGCCGGGATTTTGCACTCGCGTTCGGGCCGGGTGCGGCTCCTGAGGCGCAGCGAACTCCCCGCCGACTGGGACCCGCTCACAGACGACGACACGAACATCTGGGAGGCGACGCAGCACCTCGTCAAGCGGCTTGAAGAGGGTGGTGAGGAGAAGGCGGCGGCGCTGCTGGCAGCTTTGGGCAGCACGGCGGAGATTGCACGTGATTTGGCGTACCGGCTTTACAGCTTGTGCGAACGCAAGAAATGGGCGCAGGAGGCTTTGGCGTATAACGCGCTGGTGAGCGTGTGGCCGGAACTGACCAAGCTGGCGGCGAACTTGCCGCAACCCTCGGCGGTGTCGCAGCCCAGTGCTTTTGGAGGTCAGTAATGGCGGTCTCGAACGCTGAGCGTATCGGCAAAGGGTTAGAACTCCTCAAACAAGGCTTGACGCCGTTTGTCGAGCGGGAGTTGCGGGCGGTTTACGGCGACGAGTGGGCGACGGTGGCGCTCCGCACGCTGCGCGAGACGCACGAGTTTATGGACGGCAAGAGCGAAATGGATGTTCACGCGCTCTTGGTCTTGATGTGGGGGCAGTGGAACGAGGTGTTTCGCAAAACGCTCGGGCATACGGAGCGCACCTATGTCAGTGAACTGCGGGTCGTGCGTAACGATTGGGCGCATCAGAAGACGTTTAGCAGTGACGACACCGACCGAGGTCTGGACACGATGGTGCGGCTCTTGAACGCGGTCAGCGCCGGTCAACAAGCAACCGAGGTCGAGCGCAGCAAACAAGAGCTGCGGCGGACGGTCTACGAAGAGCAGGCGCGGCGTGAGACGCGCAAGGTGGCCCGGGTGAGCACGCTCGAGGGCACCCCCAACACCGCCCTAAAACCGTGGCGCGAGCTGATTACCCCGCACAAAGACGTGATGAAAGGCACCTTTCGGCAGGCCGAATTTGCCGCCGACTTGTGGCAGGTCTTTATCGGCGAGGGCGCGTCGAGCGAGTACATGGAGCCGACCGAGTTTTTCCGCCGCACCTACCTGACAGACGGGCTCAAAGGTCTCCTGACGAACGCCATCAAACGGCTGTCGGGGCGGGGCGGCGACCCGGTGGTCGAGTTGCAGACGAACTTCGGCGGCGGTAAAACGCACTCGATGCTGGCCTTGTATCACCTGTTTTCCGGTCGTAGCTTGACCGATTTGCCGGGGCTCGAGCCGGTCTTGGAACAAGTTGGCAGCGCAAAACCGAGCGGCGTCAAACGGGTCGTGTTGGTCGGGAACAAGATTTCACCGGGGCAACCGAGCCGTAAAGCCGACGGGACGGTCGTGCGGACGCTCTGGGGTGAGATCGCCTATCAGCTTGGGCGGCGCGAAGGCTTTGAGATGCTCCGCGAAGCCGACGAGACCTCGACGAACCCCGGCGACACACTCCGGCAACTCTTTGTCAAATACGGCCCATGCCTGATTTTGATTGACGAGTGGGTGGCCTACGCGCGGCAGCTGCACACCGAGAGCGACCTGCCCGGTGGCAGTTTTGAAACGCACTTCACTTTTGCCCAGACGCTCACCGAAGCGGCGAAGGCGGCACCCAACACACTGCTGATCGTCAGCATTCCCTCGAGTGACTCGAATACGCAGGGTCAACCGGGTTCGTATATCGAGGTCGGGGGCGAACGCGGACAGCTGGCCTTAGAGCGGCTCAAAAATGCGATAGGACGGCTCGAGTCGGCGTGGCGGCCAGCGAGCAGCGACGAGAGTTTCGAGATCGTCCGGCGGCGGCTTTTTCAAGAAATGAACCCCGACCAATACCCACAGCGCGACGCGGTGATCAAAGCGTGCATGAGCATGTACCGCGACAATGCGGGCGAGTTTCCGGCGGGAACCCGCGAAGCCGAGTACGAAAGGCGGATGCGGGCAGCTTATCCGATTCACCCCGAGCTGTTCGAGCGGCTCTACACCGATTGGTCATCACTCGAAAAGTTTCAGCGGACGCGCGGCGTCTTGCGGCTCATGGCAGCCGTAATCCATGAACTCTGGAAGCGCGAGGACAAGAGCTTACTGATCTTGCCTGCAACGGTTCCCATCGACGCGGCACCTGTTCAATCTGAACTAACACGCTACCTTGAAGACAACTGGCTGCCGGTACTCGAAAAAGACGTAGACGGCCCCGATTCACTGCCGCTCAAGCTCGACGGCGAATATCCGAACTTGGGCCGCTACTCGGCGTGTCGGCGGGTAGCGCGGACGCTCTACTTGGGTTCTGCACCGACCCTGCGTTTGGAAAACAAGGGCGTAACGTCTGAAACGGTCAAACTAGGGTGCGTACAACCGGGCGAAACCGTCTCGACTTTTGGCGACGCACTGCGTCGGTTGAGCGACCAGGCGACGCACCTCTATATCAACAACGAACGCTACTGGTACGCGACGCAGCCGAGCGTCTCGAGGCTCGCCCAAGACCGTGCCGGAGAACTCTCTGAAGATGCAGTGTTTGAAGAGATACGTGAACGCCTGCAAACCGAAGCGAAGGCGCGAGCAGATTTTGCCCGCGTCCATGTGATGCCCGACTCGAGCAGTGATGTGCCCAACGAACCGGGGGCGGCGCTGGTCATCCTCGGGCCGGGTATATCGCACTCAGCTAGAGCCAAAGAAAGCCCGGCACATCACGAAGCGGCCAGCATCCTCGAGACGCGGGGTAGTGGGGCACGTACCTATAAAAACACCTTGGTCTTTCTCGCTGTAGACGCTGCTCGGTACGGAGATCTCGAGGGTGCAGTTCGTGCGTTTCTAGCTTGGCGTTCGGTTGAGGACGACGCGAAACAGGAAAATCTCAACCTCGATACCTTCCAGCGCAATCAGGCGAAAACTAAAGCAGCGGACGCTGAGAAGACGCTCGTCTCACGTGTTCCTGAAGCGTATCAGTGGCTCTTGATTCCCAGCCAACCCGACCCGCGAGGGCCGATTATCTGGGAGGAGGTACGTCTGACGGCTAAAGAGGGTTTGGTAGTGCGCACAGCCAAACGTCTGCGCGCCGACGACTATCTGATCACTGTGCTCGCCGGTACGCTCCTCAAACGCGCGCTTGACACCATTCCGCTCTGGCGTGGGGATCATGTCGGTCTCAAACAGCTGTCTGAAGACTTTACCAGCTACCTCTATTTACCCCGACTTAGAGACTCTACGGTATTACTTGAGGCCGTAAAAGACGGACTTAGGCTCCTTACCTGGTCGGTCGAGTCGTTTGCCTACGCGGATGGTTACGACGCTGAGAAGGGACGTTACATCGGCCTCCGTACAGGTGATGTGCCCCTTGATCTAAATAAAGGATTACTGGTTCAGCCGGACGCGGCAACGAAGCAGCTTGAAGCTGAGCGGGTCATCGCTGAGTCTACTCCGGTCAACCCTACTTCTGCTGCTGAACCCACCTATGGAGCAGCTGAGCCTACGCCGCCCCCGAGTCAACCTCGAGACGTTCAGCTTAAGCGTTTTTACGGCTCTGCCAGACTTGACCCTACACGCTTTATCAGGGACGCCAACAGCATCGGGGACGCGGTAGTGCAGCATCTGAACGGGCTTGCCGGAGCTGAAGTGGAGTTAGTGCTCGAGATTCGGGCTCGCTTCGATACGGGAGCGCCTGAGAACGTTGTGCGGACGGTCACGGAAAATAGCCGAACGCTGAAGTTCTTGAGTGCTGGGTTTGAGGAAGAATAGGTGAGATGCATTGTTTTAATTTTAAGGTTGCGGGCCTGAAGTGAACATCCAAAACGTTATCGTCCACTCACTTCAAAAAGATCGACATCAGACCTCAGCTACCGTCCAGCTCCGTGAGGATGAACTCTTTGTAGAGCCTAAAGTTAGCAGACTGATAGTACGAATCGCCGACCTTTACAGCAAACGTTCCGGTCGAGCATATGGGAATTTCGGCCCTACTCATTTTAGTGCGCCTTTGAAGGGCTACCTAGATGATGCAACGCACTTTGTCTCGTTTACTCAAACTGCCATGAATATTCTAAGTGATGAGATCGTCAAAGCTCAGCTAGCGACCGGTGGCTACGTGCTTTTCGTGACGTTTGAGCAATTCAATCAACGTCGATTTATGGTTGTTATGTTGAAAGATACCGAAGGCGTTTCATTTAACAGCCACCTCGACGTGCTTGACGTCAATCATCTTGAACTTGACAACCTCCATCTAGCTGCGAGTATTGACATAACGAGGTGGCAGCTCGGAAATGCTCAAAAGTATGTCTCTTTTGTCAAGGGTCGGCACAACACGGTCGTAACGGAGTATTTCAAAAGATTCGTCGGAATTCAAGAATTCTCTGATTCAATGAAAGATACAGCAGGTCTTGTCGCTATTGTAAGGTCATTTGCTCGGGTGAATGAGCTAGGAACTGTAAAAGAGGAGGAACTAAAATCCCGTGTTCACTCCTACTGTGAAGATCGGTTAGAACACAACGCCCCCGTCTATCTCAATGAGCTCTCGCGCTATCTTGATGAGGCTAACTCAGAAGCCTTTCTTGAGCATGTTAATAAAAGCGACGAACAAATCAATAACGAAATTTTGCTTGACAAACGTGGGCTTCGCAGACTTGTTAGATACTCAGGAAGAAACGACGAGATGTCGATTACCTTCAATGCCAGTTTGTTAGGCGAGCGCGTACAGTACGATGCCGAAAATGATACCTTAAAAATTAAGGGTATACCTGAAAGTCTGGTTCAACAGCTGACTACTGGGTTAGAAGGGTAACGAGGAACATCTATGACCGACGCCAAACAGATCGTACAGAAAACTAGAGATCTACTGGCGCAGTGCTCGGACGTCCGCTGGGAACAAGCGGCATTTAGAGGTGTTCTCACCAAGTCAGCAAGTACCGTCTCGCTGTTACAAGCGCTTGACAGTGGCGGTGACACACAGATTGAACTGGAAAAGTTTGATGGTTCAGTTCTAAGCCTGGAAACAGCTATTTCTACCGTTGAGGAGGGTGGCAAGCTTCGACTCTCAGTTCATCCGGTGAGAACGCAATGGGCGTTTGTCGCTAAAGATTTCGACGATTTATTAGAGCATTTTAATTTCAGAATCAAAGAGCCCCGAACGTATCTCATAAGTGATGTTGCCTATACAAACGCGGATGAGAACGCATCTCAATCGCATCTAGTAAAAGCTTATAGACGTACACTGACCTTCATCAACCTGCTTAGAAGCCTGGCCGAATACGTTGATCTGCCAAATGAAACTTTTATATTCATTGGCGGTAAGAGGCGGCTTGATTTGAAGATCGTTTACAGCTCGCATGAGATGAACCAAGAACCGAGATCGTACGAAAAATATAGCTACGCCTTTTCCGAAGGCTTGCACTATGAGGTAAAAAAAACTCTGCTAACTAGTGCTTTGCTAGAAACACTACAGAACATTCCTACGCAAGAGCGGTTCCGGGCGCTGTTGTCGAAATTGGATTTAGTGTGGCAGAAATTCCATGCCGACTACCAACTGTACATAACAGAGTTTTCGTTTGAGAACGAAAAGGAAAAGCTGGAAGCGCGGAAGCGCGAGTATATCGTGAGCTTGAATAACGTAATCAGCAGTATCCAAACTCAAATCTTAGCCGTCCCCATTTCTCTTGTGCTCATTGGCGGCCAGATGAAGCTCGTTGGGGCTGAACAAGGAACGAGCCAATATCTTTCTAGGTTATTAGCAAACTCATCTATCTTAGCTGGAGCTGTCGTCTTTGCGATTTTGATGTTTGTTTTGACCAAAAACCAATATCGAACTTTGAGGGCAATTAGCGATGAATACACATCGCGCCAAACGAGATATCAAAAGGAGCTTCCCGAACTCTTTGAGAGCCTTAAAGCGGCTTTTTCTGACCTTGATGCGCGAAAGTCTCAGGTTTGGTGGCTTCTCTTCTTCGTCAACTCCGTCGTTGTTGTAGGTCTCGTCTTCTCAGGAGCGATGTTCCTACTAAATCTACCCTCCGCTCGTTCTTGGCTAGCAGAAAGTCTTGAGCCTGTAGCGCTTTGGATAAGTAACCTCATTTCTAATTGACGCTTTACCGCCTGTCAGAAAAGGGTACTCCGAACACCTCGACTAAAAGCGAGCAGTAAGCATAAAAGCGCGGCTAAAACGAACTATCAAAAATCGTACGATTTTTTGATATGGTTGAGGACACGTCCGTAGCGATCAAAAAGCAGCGTGTCGGAATCTATCTCCGCGTCTCGACGATGGATCAAGAGGCTGAAAACTAACTCCGACAACTTCAGGTGCTTTGTGCCGAGCAAAGATGGACAATCTATAAAACCTATGTTGACGTCGAATCGGGGCGCAAGGGTAAACGGGAACGAACTGACTTTGCAAATCTTTTCAAGGACACAGCCAAACGTCGTTTTGAGCTAATAGACCTCTTGCAGAAGTAAGGCGAGCTGTTGCAAGGTGGTCAGATGCGTTACGAAGCAGTGAAAGACTTAAGTCCAAAAGCGTTCAAACGGCTGACGGGTGTCAAACCGGTGGTGTTCGGGGAGATGATCGGGGTGCTTCGAGAAGCGCAGAGGCACAAGAAGTCAGGCCGCCCGGGCAAGCTTTCTCTTGAAGACAAGGTGTTGTTGACGCTGATGTATTGGCGAGAGTACCGGACGCAGTTTCATATTGCGGCGAGTTACGGGGTACATGAAGCAACCGCCTGTCGCATCATCAGGCAGACTGAAGACGCGCTGGTCAGCTCGGGTCAGTTCAGCTTGCCCCAACGCCGTGAAGTCGCCGAGCATGACTGGGTGGTGGTCTTGGTCGACGCCACCGAGACGCGCACCGAACGCCCCAAAAAAACCAGCGGCGCTACTACAGCGGCAAGAAAAAGTGCCATACCTTGAAAAGTCAGGTCGTCCTCGACGCGAGAAGCCACAAGCTTCTCGCCACCGCCCACGCCCCGGGGTCAACGAACGACCTCACCCTCCTGAGAACGGCTGACCCCAAGCTGCAAGCCCACGTCTGGGTCGTCGCCGACGGCGGTTATCAAGGTTATGCCAAAGACCATCGGCAGCGCTGTCTACCTATCCGCAAACCGCGCGGAGCTGAACCTAAACCTGAAGACAAAGCCCACAACCGCTCGCTCGCCCGCTTCCGCGTCACCGTCGAACACACTATCCGCTCACTGAAAATCTGGCACATCCTCAAAGACCCCTACCGCAACCGCCGCAAGCGCTTCTCCTTACGTTTTCGCCTCATCGCCGGGCTCATCAACGCTCAGCTCCAAACCTGACTTTCGCAGGAGGTCT